>NZ_VMOA01000024.1 GCF_020662345.1 Methylobacterium sp. W2
GGCCGGGGACGAGCCGGCCTCGGCGAGGACGCGGCGTGCTTCCGCCGCCTGCCGGTAGCGGCCGATCAGGTCGGCGAAGTCCTGCAGCGTCATCTTCCGCGGCAGGCCGGCCTTGATCGTGACGATGCGGCGCTTGGGGTCGAGCTTGACCTTTCGGCCTCCCGGAACCCGCTGCGGGAAGGCGGCCTCCGGCGGCAGCAGCAGGCGCGTGACGATGCCGGACTGCTGCAGTGTCATGTCGAGGTCGGCCATGTCGTCCCAGGGGATGGGCCGGTCGAGGCCGGGGATCGCCAGGGCTTCGGGCCGCAGGATCATCGTGATCCGCTCGCCCCGCCACAGCCTGAACAGGCCGAAGGCCGCCAGCCCGGCCCCGCAGGCAAGGGCCACCGCCGCCACGAGGCGTGCCTCCCAGGCCGACAATCCCGGGAAGCCGAGGGCCACGAAGGCGAGGGCGGCCATGGCGAAGAGCAGGCCGGCGACCACCAGGACGATGGCGCCGGGCCGGCTGTTCTCACGCAGGACCCGCTCCTCGGCGTCGATCGCCGCCGCCGTCGCTTCGAGATGCGCCCGCACGGCCGCGTCATGCTCTTCCACAGCCCCGCGGAAATCCGCCGTGGCCGCCCGGCACAATCCGGTGGGGTCCGCAAAATAGGCCGCGAGCTGCCCGAGGGCGTGCGGCGGCGGCACGATGGCGGACGCGGCCAGGAGATCGGCGTCGAGCGCCCTGCCGAGGGCGGCGATGCGCTCGCGGGTCGGCGGATGGGTGTCGGTGGGGTGGGGCTGCTCGGCCTCCAGATGTGCGGCCGGGTCGTCGAGGCCGCGCGCGATCACATGATCGAGGATGGCGGCGACGAGATCGGCGGGGGCCGATCCGGGCTTCTCGACGGCGGCATCGAGAACCTCGGCGATGCGGGGCTGAACCGCGCCGGTGCGGAGCAGCGCCCGCGCGGCGGCATCCGGCGAGGTCGGCCCGGCGCCCGCGGCATCGGCGGCGAATTCCCGCGCCCGGCTCCAATGCCGCACGGCGAGATGGAAGCGCTCCATCACGAAGGCGCCGAGGCGTAAGGACGGAGTCAGCAGCCCGAAGGATCCGGCATGCCCCTCCGCCACCGCGTCGAGGGAGCGCCCGACCCCGGCATAGATCGGCAGGAAGCGCTGGCTGTAGGCGGTGTCGCCCCCGGCGTAATGGGCGAGTTCGTGGCCGATGATCGCCGCCACCTCGTCGCCCCGCATCAGGGCGAGGTAGGGCAGCGGGAGATAGAGGATGCGGCCCGTCAGCCGCTCGCCTCCCGGCTCCACCACGGCCGGTCCGGCGCTGACGAAGAAGCCCCCGGTGAGGCCGACCACCACGGCCTCCGGCGTCAGCGCGCCGAGCCGTTCGGCGAGCCCTTCGGTGAGCCGCCACAGGCCGGGCGCTTCCGCCGGCGAGACGGTCCGGCCGAAGATCGGCAGCGGATCGGGCTCGAATGCGGCCAGCGCGCGGCGCAGACCGAGGACGGTCGCGCCCGCCGTGACGAGGACGGCCCCGACAGCCACGGCGGCGATCAGCAGAAGCTTGATCTCGCCGCTGCCGAGACCGGGCCTGGCGAGGATGCCGGCCTCAACGATCACGGCGGCGACGAATCCTCCGGCGGTGAGGAGGACCTGGATGGCGAGGATGGGGGGCAGCAGCCGTCGCACCAGGGAGAAGCCCCCCACCAGCACGTCCCGCGAAGCCCGCCCCATCCATCCCAGCAGGGCGCCGGCCAGGAGGACGAGAACGGACAGGGCCGCCGCGACTCCCCCGGCCGCGATGACGACGGGGGGCAGCACCCGGCGCCAATCCATCAGCAGGGTCAGGGTCGCGGCCTCGTCGCGCGCCGCGCGGGCCTGAACCAGGGCGAGGGGGCCGCCATAGGTTTGACCGTTGCGGCGGAACTGCATGCGGTAATCGACGCGGCCGTCCCGCGGCTCCCGCGCCTCGAGATCCTGGACGATCCGCGTCAGGTGCAGGCGTTCCGCATCGAGATCGGCCCAGTCGGCGGCGGCGCGCTCCCGCTCCCAGACGCCGAGCAGCATGACGGCCAGGGGCAGCAATACGGTGGCGGCCACGAGGCCGGCCAGCGAGCGCAGGTGCGACGGTGCGCGCGTAATCGTTGCGTCGGCGATGCCTGCCTCCCGAGATGCGTCTTCGCGCAAACGGGCATGGACATAGGCCACTTCCTAGGAAAAATCACCCTTCTGGGCGCACACCCGATCCAGACGGCCTTTCGGGATTCCTCCCCACGGAGGGGCAGAGGGCGGCGCCGGACCGCCCTCTGGCAAGACCGTCTCCTGGAATGAGGCATGAAACTTTATTGTATGTCGCTCCGTAGGGGCGCGGATGAATCTCAACCTCTTCCCGGGTTTCTCCACCCCCGTGCTCGCCTCGACGGAGGCCGAGCTGATCGCCGCCGACGCGGCGTGGATCGCGGAACTGGCGAGCGTGTTCGGCTCCGAGAGGATCGACGAGATGGCGGCCCAGCGCACGGGACGGGGCGAGGAGGGAAGTCGCCTCCGACGCCTCTACGACGCCCGCGAGGGCGCCTTGGCGGCATGGCGCGCCGCGCGCGGCATGGATTAGCCCCGCCCTCCGGTCCCACCGGGTCAGAGGCGATGGCCGCCCGTCATCCCTGATCCCGCGAGGCTCACGCCCTTCTTCGACGCGCGGTGCCCGTCGCCATAGGTGGGGGGCGCGTAGCCCTGTCGCGACTGCCGATGGATCGCGTCGCCGAGATCGCCGGCGACCTGCCGCAGGGTGGTCGCGTGGCAGGAGGCGGCGACCCGCGTCGCGAGTTCGCGGGTATGGCTCCGGCCATAGAGGAAGGCGGCGAGGCGGGCGCGGGTCCGCTCGGGGATGGTGGCCATCAGCGCGGGGATCGCGTCGGCATGGGCGCGGTAGATCGTTCCGAGCTCGTCGCCCGAAACAGGGCAGTCGTCGTTGAAATCTTCGATGCCGATCGAACGGGCCTGGAACACTCGGGTACCTGCAAGTTGGGTTGCCCCATCAGTGCGGTGCCGTGGTTAACGAATGGTATCGATCCCTGTCGATCGGTCGGATGTCATTAACAGACGGTCGGTCGGCAGATCTTCACCGGCCGCGTATCGATCGATCCCGTCGTGTCGGGGTCGCGGCTGAGCGTGGCGTGAGGACCGGGCTGAGGGGCGGTCTTGGGGATCTTCATCAGCTGGAAGGCGCAGACGCAACAGAGGGCCAGCGAGCCCAGCCACAGGGCGCATCGTGCGGTTTTGACGGTTTGCTTCGACATGGCCGCCAGGGTGGGCCCGATTGGTTAGCCAATGTTGAACACCGGTCGGCGGCCTCAAGGCTTCATCCCCGCCGCAATTCGGCGGCCAGACGCTCCGCGTCGCTGCGCATCAGGGCCAGGAAGTTCTGCGCCATCGGTCCCGAGCGCAGATGATAGAGGGCATGGACATCCGCCGACAGGATCGACGAGACGACGGGCCGGTAGATCACGTTGGCGTGAGCGAGCTTCGCCACGAATTCGGGGATCAGGGCGACGCCGAATCCCGCCGCCACGAGGCTGGTGAGCGAGGCGGCTTCCACCGCCTGCTGCGAGATTCGAGGATAGAACCCGCTGCCGATGCAGCATTGCAGGATGTGCTTGGCAAACAGCGAATCCCGCAGGCGCAAGAAGACGAACTTCTCGTCCTTGAGGCGGCTCAGGGTCACCGACTCGCTGACGATCCCGTGGCCCTTGGGCAGGACCACGGCGATCCCCTCGCTCCAGGCCAGTTCGCTCATGAGGTCGGGGTCCTGCGGCGGCGTGCGCAGGAAACTGATGTCCGTCTGCCCCGACTTCAGCGCGGCGATCTGCTTGTCCGGCGACATCTCGTGGATCTGGATGTCGACGCCGGCGAAAGTCTCTTGGAATTTATGGATTAGTCCCCCGAGCGGTCCGGCGAGCATCGAGCCCGTCAGGCCGACATTCAGAACGCCGACGCTGCCGCAGCCGATGGCATGCGCCCGCTCGGTAGCGTCCTGCGCGCTGTGGAGAATGGCCTTCGCCCGGACCAGGAAATCCTGGCCCGCCTGGGTGAGCGCAACGCGGCGGGTCGTCCGCTCCAGCAGACAGGTTCCGATCTCCGCCTCCAGATCCCGGATCTGCTGGCTCAGCGGCGGTTGCGCCACGCCGAGGGCCTCCGCCGCCGCCGTGAAACTCAGCTTTTCAGCGACGGCGACGAAGTAGCGAAGGTGGCGCAGTTCCATGACCGCCATTCATATGCGGAAGCTCTTAATGGCGACGAAAGATATATTTGACGGCCGCCGCGGGTCGAACAATGCTGCGCGCGGCGATGGGTGACGACATGCCGCTCCTGCATGATTCCGCAGGACGTCCCGCCTCCACATCGACGAACCTTCCGATGCACCGAGGCCGGGCACGCGGAGCGACGAACGGCCTGAAGCAACGGTTGGAGGTTCGCATGCGGCGCTTCTTTGCGTCCCTGTTCGGTCAGGTGGTCGCGGCCCTCGTCCTCGGGATCGTCCTCGGCATCGTGTGGCCGGATTTCGCCGTCGCCCTGAAGCCCCTCGGCGACGGGTTCATCAAGCTGATCAAGATGGCGATCGCGCCGCTGGTCTTCGGTGTCGTCGTGCACGGCATCGTCGGCGCGGGAGACCTGCGCAAGGTCGGCCGGGTCGGTCTCAAGGCGTTGATCTATTTCGAGGCGGTCACGACGCTGGCCCTCGTACTCGGCATCGTCCTCGCCTACGCGTTCGCGCCGGGGGCCGGCATGAACATCGATCCCTCCACCCTCGATGCTAAGGCCATCGCCAGCTACACCGACCGGGTCGGGCAGGTGACGGGCACCGTCGACTTCCTGATGAAGATCATCCCGACCACGATCGTCGATGCCTTCGCCAAGGGCGACATCCTCCAGGTCCTCATCATCGCGATCCTGTTCGGTTCGGGACTGGCGCTGTTGGGCGAGCACGGGCAGCCCCTGGCGCAGAGCATCGAGCGGATCACCGCGGTCCTGTTCAAGATCATCGGCTTCATCGTGCGGCTGGCCCCCCTCGGCGTCCTCGGCGCCGTCGCCTTCACCGTCGGCAAGTACGGCATCGGCTCCCTGCGGCAGCTCGGGATGCTGGTGGCCCTGTTCTATGTCGGCGTCGCGTTCTTCGTCTTCGTCGTGCTCGGCGCGATCCTGCGCGCGGCCGGCTTCAGCATCCTGAAGCTGCTGGCCTATCTGCGCGAGGAGCTCATGGTGGTGGCGGGCACGGCCTCCTCCGACAGCGTGCTGCCCCAGGTGATGCGCAAGCTCGAACGGCTCGGCATCCGCGATTCCACCGTCGGCCTCGTGATCCCCACGGGCTACTCGTTCAACCTCGACGCCTTCTCCCTCTACCTCACCCTCGCCACCGTCTTCATCGCGCAGGCCACCAACACGCCCCTGTCCTTCGGACACCTGATGCTGATCCTCGGCATCGCCCTCCTGACCTCCAAGGGCGCGCATGGCGTCCCTGGATCGGCCATCGTCGTCCTGGCGGCGACCCTGTCGGCGGTGCCGGAAATCCCGGTGATCGGGCTGGTGCTGGTACTGTCCATCGACTGGTTCGTCGGCATCGCCCGCGCGCTCGGCAACCTCATCGGCAATTGCGTGGCGACGGTGGTCATCGCCGCCTGGGAGGGCGATATCGACCGGGCGCAGGCCCACCGCGTCCTCAACGGAGAGGTCGCCACCGACACGACGGCCGTGCTCGATAGCCCCCTCGCCAAGGCGTAGACTCCGGGACGACATCCGGCGCTGCGCAAGCGACAACGAGGGCCCGAACGGGCCGCATGACGTGTTGGAGACGAGCCCATGACCGCCTCTTCCTACAACCCGCCCTGCGGCGGGCTGCCGCCCCAGACGGCGCTGATGACCGGCCGGGCCGTGTTCACGGAGGCCTATGCGGTCATCCCGAAAGGCGTGATGAGCGACATCGTCACCAGCGTGCTGCCGTTCTGGGACGATACCCGCGCCTGGATTCTGTCCCGCCCGCTCTCCGGCTTCTCCGAGACCTTCGCCCAGTACCTGATGGAGGTCGCCCCCGGCGGCGGCAGCGAGCGCCCGGAACTCGATGCCCGCGCCGAGGGCGTGCTGTTCGTGGTCGGCGGTCATGCGAGCCTCGTCCTCGACGGGACCACGCATGCCCTGCGTCCCGGCAGCTACGCCTATCTGCCGCCCGGCGCCGCTTGGACGTTGCGCAATGACGGCGACGAGCCGACCCGCTTCCACTGGATTCGCAAGGCCTACGAGCACGTGCCGGGCATCGACGTGCCCCCCGCCTTCATCCGCCACGATTCCGAGATCGAGCCCCGGGGCATGACCGGCACGAACGGCGTCTGGGCCACGACCCGCTTCGTCTCCCCCGACGACGTGCGCCACGACATGCACGTGAACATCGTCACGCTCCAGCCCGGCGCCTCGATCCCCTTCGAGGAGACCCATGTGATGGAGCACGGGCTCTTCGTGCTCGAAGGCAAGGCGGTCTACCGGCTCAATCGCGACTGGGTCGAGGTGGAGGCCGGCGATTTCATGTGGCTGCGCGCCTTCTGCCCGCAGGCCTGTTACGCGGGCGGCCCCGGCCCCTTCCGCTACCTGCTCTACAAGGACGTCAACCGCCACCCGGCCCTGACGCCGCGCAGGATCGGGTGATGGACGCCCGGCACATCGTCGCCCGGCCGCTCACGCCCGAGGCCTTCGCCCCGTTCGGGACGGTCATCGACAAGGCGGCCGTCGATCCGCGACCCATGAATGCCGGCATGGCGCGCCGCTTCCACGATCTGGCGGAGGTCCGCGCCATCGGCGAGGGCGCGCGGGTGGTGATCGGCCTCGTCGAAGCCCAACCCTATCCCCTGCCGCTGACGGTCGGCCTCATCGAGCGCCATCCCCTCGGCGCGCAGGCCTTCGTGCCGTTGAATGCCGCGCCGTTCCTCGTCGTCGTCTGCCCCGACGAGGACGGGCGGCCCGGCCCGCCGCAGGCCTTCGTCACGGCGCCGGGGCAGGGGATCTGCTACGACGTCGGCACGTGGCACGGGGTGCTCACCCCTTTCGGCGCCCCCCAGGAGTTCCTGGTGATCGATCGCGGCGGGACGGGCGTCAATCTCGAAGAGGTCCGGCTCCACGAGCCCTGGACGGTCGCTCTGCCGGGCACGTAGGCCGCCGCGGCGGGACTCGGTGCCCGGCTCCCGTCCCGGCCGGGCGAGGTGGGGCTCGGGCCGCGTCCCCGATCATCGAGATGTGATCGCCGACCGGCCCCAGGCCTGCGAATGGCCGGGAGATGTGCTCGCAGCGCAACAGGGGGAGGGCTTTCGCGTCCTGCGGGGAGCGAGGTGGTTTGGCACGAGGACCGACTGCGAAAGATGTTTCCGATAGAAACACAAAGGCTTGTTCTGTTATCGGCCGCCTATTTTAGAAATCATATAAACTATTGAAGTGCTTGCATAATTTTTATGCTGCTTCTTTGTTTTCAGCTCCGAAAGATTGTGCGATCCCGCGGTGATCCCGAGGTGATGGGAGCTGGTGTCATGCAGCTGGTATCGATGGATGCGCTGCATCGTAGCCAAGGCGCGAAGCTTCAGCGCTTCCTGCTGCGCCTCCTCGGCAACTCCGCCGATGCGGCCGACGCCCATCAGGAGACCTACCTGCGCATGCTCGCGGCGCTCTCGCGCACGAGCGTCGAGAACCCGTCCGCCTTCCTGTTCCAGGTCGCCAACAACGTCGCCCTGCGGATGCGAAACCGGCAGCGGCTCGAAGGAACGCTGTTCCAGTCCGTCAGCGACGCGGAGATGTCGGAGATCGTCGACGGCTATGCCCTGCCGGAGCGGCAGGTGATGGCGCGCCAGGAACTCAGGCGGCTCGCCGCAGCCATCGACGCCTTGCCGCCCCGGTGCCGCGAGGTGTTCCTGCTCGCCCGCATCGACGGGCATTCCAACGGCGAGGTCGCCGCGCGTCTGGGCATCAGCCGCAACATGGTCGAGAAGCATCTCATCAAGGCCCTCCTGCAGTGCCGCCGCCATTGCCGCGATCTTTTGTGAGACGCGACGTCAGGTAACGGACCCCTGGTTGATCCTAGTGAGTAGGGACACACGGCCCGCCCCTCCGGGCCGGAATGGGGTCCGGAGAGCAGAACCGTGACCAAGGGCGACACGACCGACGCACAGTCGGGCGACGACGAGGATCCCGTCTTCGAGGCCGCGGCCGGCTGGGTCGCGCGGCTGTCCTCCCCGGATGCCACGAGCGAGGACCGCGAGGCCTTCGCGAACTGGCGCGATGCCGATCCGGCCCATGCCGAGGCTTACGCCGAGATGGATGCGCTCTGGCACAGGCTCGGCCACGTGCCCGACCCCCGCAAGCGCCGTTCACCGCCGAAAGGCCTGGCCGGCCTCGCCGTGGCAACGATCCTGTGCGCCGCCCTGGGCCATCAGCTCGGCCTCGTCGACCGGTTCCGCTCCGACCTCTGGAGCGGCGTCGGCGAGATCGGGCATTCGGTCCTGGCCGACGGGAGCCGCATCGACCTCAATACCGACACGGCGGTAGCCCTGCGGTTCTCCGACACCGAACGCGGGATCGACCTCCTGCGTGGAGAGGCGTTCTTCGACGTCGTCCCCGACCCTCGGCGCCCGTTCGTGGTGCGCAGCAACGGCCTGAGCGTGCGGGCGATTGGCACGCGCTTCTTCGTCCGTGCGGACGGCACGGACAGTCCCGTCGGGGTCACCGCAGGACGCGTCGATGTGGCGGACGAGCATCGGCACATGCTGGTGTCGGCGGGCGAGGCGGTGCGCCGCGAGGACGGGGCGCCCCTCGGCGTCGTCAAGGTGGATCTGAACCGGAGCGTGGCGTGGCGGGAGGGGCGCCTCGTCTTTGCCGGCGAAAAGCTGTCGGCCGTCCTGGAGGAGCTCGACCGCTACCGCCACGGGCGCGTCGTCCTCATCGACGCCACGGCCGGCGAGCGGCGGGTCACCGGGGCGTTCGACCCCCACAATACGGACGATGCCCTGGACGTCATCGCGGCGACGATGAACGTGCGTGTCACCCGTCTCACGCCCCTTCTCGTCCTGGTCGGCTCGCCGCTGTAGCAAGCCAAAAGAATTCGGTGCTCCGACGTCAGGAGATCGCGGCCTCGTTGATCTCAATTGGTAAGGGACGAGAGAGCGCGAAGCGCACCGTCCTTGTTCAACCGACGGATGGGGCGTGCAATGGCGGCGCGAGAGCTTGGGTTTGCAGAGGAGCGGCGCGCGCGGGTGTTTCTCGCCGGCGTGTCGATGCTGGTGATGGTCCCCGCCGCGGCGCAGAGCCAGGAGGCGAAGCGCCCGCAATCGGCCAAAGATCGAAAGGCGAGCATCATCGCCCTCGCTCCCGAAGCCTCGGCCCCGCGAGACGGGGACAGCGTGTCCCTGTCCATTCCGAAGGGCCCTCTGGAAACGGCCTTGGTGGCCTTCACCGAGCAGGCGAAGGTCAAGCTGGTTTATGCCACCGAGCTGACGGCGAGACTGAGCTCGAACGGCGTCGACGGCGCGTTCCTGCCCCTCGACGGCCTGGCCAAGATCCTCGAAGGCACCGGCCTGACCCACCGGACGGTGGGCCCGTCCACCATCACCCTCGTCAATCCGAGCTACGTTCAGCTCGGCCCGGAGCCGGCCGGGGCGGTGACCCTCGCCGAGTTGAGCGTCGAGGCGCAGCGCCTGAACCGCGCGTCGCTCGCAGGGCTGCCCCCGTCCAGCGGAACGGTGGGCCAGCCGCCCGTTCCCTATGCCGGTGGCCAGGTGGCGACGGGAAGCCGGATCGGCCTTCTCGGCAACCGCTCCGTGCTGAAGACGCCCTTCAACGTGACGAGCTATACGGAGAAGCTGATCACGGACCAGCAGGCGCGCACGGTGGGCGACGTCGTGCAGAACGATCCCTCGGTGCGCAACGACGCGCCGCCCTATAGCGAGCGCGACTCGTTCTTCATTCGCGGTTTCTCCGTCACCAACCTCGATACCGCCTTCGACGGATTGTTCTACATCGCCAACGCGCGCCGGAGCTTCACCGAAGGCCTCGAGCGCGTCGAGGTGCTGAAGGGCCCGACCGCCTTCCTGAACGGCGGCGTCGGCCGTGTCGGCGGCACCATTAACCTCATCCCGAAGCGTGCCTTCGACGAGCCGCTCACCCGGATCACGACGAGCTATTTCAGCGATGCCCAGGTCGGAACCCACGTGGACCTCGGACGCCGCTTCGGCACGTTCAAGGAATGGGGCGTCCGCTTCAACGGCGCCTACCGCAACGGGAGCACACCCCTCGACAAGAACGCCATCGAGGTGGGCGTCGCCGCTTTGGGCCTCGATTATCGCGGGGACAGGTTCCGCGCCTCGCTCGACCTGAACCATTCCAACCAGAACATCACGGCGCCGACATCGCTGTTCAACGCGGCCGCGCCGAACATCGCGGTGCCCCGCGCCCCGAACAACCGGCGCAACACGGCGGGCTCGTCGGAATATATCGACACCACCTACGGCATGGCCGCCAGCCGGGTCGAATTCGACATCCTGCCGGAGACGACGATCTACGCCGCGGGCGGCATCAGCCGCTACCGCGAGGATTCCCTGAGCTCCTATTACCTCGTCACGGGGGCCTCCGGCCAAGCCACCAACACCCTCGCCATCGCCCCCCTCGAATTGCAGGGCCTGACCGGCGAGATCGGGCTGCGCTCCCATTTCCAAACCGGCTTCATCGGGCATCAGGTCGCGATCTCGGCGACCGAGGCCGTGAACAAGAACTTTTCGCGCGGCTACTTTCCTCCCAGCCTGCCGAGCTTCCAGACCAACATCTACAGCCCGACCTACCTGCCGTTCGGATCCGTCGCCACGGGCATCTACCCTCGTTCCAGCCGGCAACCCCTGTTCTCGGAACTCAGCGCGCGCAGCGTGGCCGTGGCCGATACCCTGTCGCTCGGCGAGGATCGCTTCATGCTGACGCTCGGCGGGCGTTTTCAGGACATCGCGCTGAACAGCTACGTCACCCGTCCGGTGGCCAATCAGGGTTCGCTGGCCTCGAGCTACAACCAGGGCCGGTTCAGTCCCGCCATCGCCCTGGTCGTCCGCCCCTTCGAGAACCTTTCGTTCTACGGCAACTACATCGAGTCCCTCGACGCAGGCCCGAGCGCGCCGGTCACCGCGGTCAACGCCAACGAGATCTTCGCCCCCACCGTGAGCCGGCAGAAGGAGGTCGGCGCGAAGTACGATTTCGGCACCGTCTCGGTCACCGCCTCGCTGTTCGAGATCGAGCAGCCGAGCGCCTTCACCGATCCCGGCACGCGACGCTTCTCCGTGAGCGGGCTGCAGCGCAACAGGGGGGCCGAGTTGACCGTGTTCGGCGAGCCGTTCGCGGGCGTGCGCCTGTTGGGCGGCATCACCTTCATCGATGCGCAGCTGGTCAACACCGCCGGAGGGCAGTTCGACGGGAACGCGGCTCCCGGCGTCCCCGACATGGCGATCAACCTCTACGGCGAGTACGACCTGCCGCCGTGGCTGGCCCCCGGCCTGACCCTGACCGGGCGGGCCATCCATACCAGCCGCCAGTTCTACAACCAGGCCAATACCCAGTCGGTCCCCGACTGGACCCGCTTCGATGCCGGCCTGCGCTATGCCTTCGAGGGTGTCATGGGCAAGCCCGTGGTGGTGCGCGCGACCGTCGAGAACCTGTTCGACGATTCGTACTGGGCCTCCGCCGCCCGCGGGTTCCTCGCCGTCGGCGCACCCCGGACCTTCATCGTGTCGGCGTCCGTGGACTTCTGACCCATCGTTCCGGGGCGGGGGACGCGACCGGCCCCCGCCCCAGCTCTTCTCGATGCCTGCGATCCGAACTTGGCCTACGAGCCGAACTTGTAGTTCAGCCCGACCCGGACGACGCTTCCCTCCGACCGGAAGTGCGAGGTCGCCTCCACCAGGGACTGGCCGAGTCCGCTGGAGCTCGTGAGCGGGACGCTGCGCTTGCCGAGATCGTAATGCAGGTATTCCACCTTCAGCGTCACCGCGGAGGACCGGAAGACGTTGAGGAAACTCTCGGTCGGCAGGGCGTATTCGATGCCCCCGCCATAGGCGAAGCCCGTCTCGAGACGGTCGATCCCACCGGCGAAGAGGTCGAGGGTCGGAACCCCCGCCACTTGGAAGCTCGTCGCGCTCTGGTAGCTCACGTTGCCGTAGGCGAGACCGCCGGTGCCGTAGACCAGGACGCGGTCGAACGCGTAACCGAGGCGGCCGCGCACGGTACCGAGGAAATCGAGGCTTTGCCGCGTGGTGTTGGCCACGAACGAATCGCTGCCCGAACCGAAGATGCCGCGCGACCTGCGCTTGGTCTCGTCGAGGTCGGTATAGGCGATGTCGGTCTCGATGCCGAGGACGAGGCCCGAGCCGGGGGTGAGCTGGTAATTGTACCCGGCCTGACCACCGGCCACGAAACCCTGCTGCCGCGAGGACAGCGACGCGAAGCCGGAGCGCTCGATGAAGAAATCGGTGCCGCTGTCAGTCCCCGAGGTCGCCGCGGTGCGGACGGTCTGCCGGTCGCTGAAGCCGTATCCGGCCTGCACGCCCGCGTAGAAGCCGGTCCAGCTGAAGCTCGGCAGGGGCACGAAGACGGGCGGTGGCGAAGCGCGGCGGGGCAGGTCCGCCGCAGCCACGGTTCCGGTCATCAGCCCGATCATCGCGCCAACACCCAACAAAATTTTCGCCATTGTCCCCTCACCGCCTCCATTGAGGCAGCGACGTGAATCGAAGGCGTGATTCCGGGATAGTGCCGGGAAGACACAATTTCGGACCGACCGTCCGAAATTTTTAACCAAGACGCGACGTTGCCGACTCCCTCTCGGAGAGGTGTAAAAATGCCACTGTCATGGGCCTGGCGATCGGTTTCCACAGCCCGTTAGAGGCACTCCTCGACGAAGGCGCGCATGAGCAGATGCGCGATCGCCATGGGCGGCGGCACGGTCAGTCCCTCGCCATGGGTGCCGGCGATCATCGCCGCCACCTCGTCGCGGGTGAACCAGCGGGCATCCGCGAGTTCGGCCGGATCGATGGTGATTGCCTCGTCCAGGGCTTCCGCCGCGCAGCCGATCATCAGCGAGGACGGGAACGGCCAGGGCTGCGAGGCGTGGTAGGTCACCGCGCCGATCCTCAGCCCCGCCTCTTCGAGGGTCTCGCGGCGGACCGCGTCCTCGATGGTCTCGCCGGGCTCGAGAAAGCCGGCGAGGCAGGAATACATGCCCTCCTTGAAGCGCGGCGAGCGCCCGAGCAGGCAGGATTCTCCCCGCCGGATCAGCATGATCACCACCGGATCGACGCGGGGGAAGTGATGGGTCTCGCAGGTCGGGCATTCGCGGCGGAAGCCGCCGGCGGCGAAACGGGTGGCGGTTCCGCAATTGGCGCAGAAGCCGTGGCGGGCATGCCAGGCCAGGATCGATTTCGCCGTGGCAAGCAGGCCGAGTTCGTGCGGCGCCACCGCGCTCTCGGCAGCGAGGCTGCGCAGATCGGTGGTGCGGAAACCGGGATCGGAATCGTACCCCTCGGCGGCCTCCGGCGAGACCGCGCAGGCAAAGACCGGAGCGCCGTCGAGGCGGCCGAGGAAGAGCGTGAGATCGGCGTGGCAGGCGCTCGCGGCCCGCGCGGACGGCAGGAGCGCCGTGTCACCGGCAAGGACGATGCGGTCCCCCGCCACGAGCACGATCCGCGCCTCCGCCGCGTCCGGCATCGGCACGAGGTCGCTGCTCTCGGCCGAATGGCGGATGAGCCGGCTTTCCGAAAAGCCGAGAGCGTCGAGGCGGGCGCTCATCAGGCGGCCGCGAACAGGGCGCCGATGCGCTCGATCATCTGGGCGCGGGCGTGGTGCGGATAGGGCTGTCCCGTGCCGACGCCCCAGACCGGCGAGGGCCAGGCCGGATCGGACAGGAAGCGCCCGATCACGTGGACATGGAGCTGCGGCACGACGTTGCCCAAGGCCGCGACGTTGACCTTGTCGGGCTTGGCGAGGGCCAGCATCACGCCGGTGGCGATCCGGATCTCGTCCATGAGGTCGTGCGCATCCTCCGCCGACAGGTCGGTGAGTTCGCTGGCACCCGCCCGGCGCGGCACTAGGATCAGCCAGGGAAACCGGGCGTCGTCCATCAGCAGGACGCTGCACAAGGCGAGGTCGCCCACCGGAACGGTGTCGGCGACGAGGCGCGGGTCGAGGGTGAAATCGTCTGTCATCGCCGCTCAAGCCAGGGTTCGTCGAGAATGCGGTTTTCGCCCGTCCGGGTTCGTAAGTCACGGGGGCGCGGGGCGCTCGGTCTCCAGGAAGCGGAACAGGGGCGCCGCGTTGGCATGCGCCACGTTGAAGCGCAGCCACGGAGTCGGCTCCTGATCGGCGCGGAACAGGTGGCCGGGGGCGAGCATGATGCCCTGGGCGGCGGCCCTCTGGGCGAGACCGGCGGTGTCGGGATCGCCGCTGAACCCGGCCCAGAGGAAGAGGCCGTTGGCGGGGCGGTGGAACAGCGACAGGCCCACCGAGAGGAGTGCGTCGGCGACGGTCTTCTGCTCGGCTGCGAGCTTTTCGCGGAGCCGGGCGATGTGGAGGCGGTACTGGCCCTCGGTGAGGATCGAGTGGACGATGCTCTCGGAGATCTCCGAGCTCGTCAGGCTCGCCGCCATCTTCATGCGCAGGAGCCGCTGCGCGTTCTCGGGGTTGCAGGCGAGATAGCCGACCCGCAGGGCGGGCGAGATCGTCTTCGAGAAGCTGCTGATGTGGATGACGCGCCCGAGCTGGTCGAGGCTCGCGATGCTGGGCGCCGTCTCCTCGACGAAGCTCGCATAGATGTCGTCCTCGACGATCTGGAAATCGTGTTTCTCGGCGATGCGGAGGATCTGGTAGGCGGTGGCCGGCGTGCTGGACGTGCCGGTGGGGTTGTGGAAGCTCGTATTGGTGAAGAACAGCTTCGGCTTGTGCCGCTCCGCCAGGGCCTGGAGCGCGGGGATCGACGGCCCCTGGAGGGTCCGCTCGACGCCGACGATGGTCACCCCCATGGCGTGCAGGGAAGGGTAGAGATTGCAATAGCCGGGATCGTCCACGAGGGCGACGTCGCCCGGCTGCAGGAAGGTCCGCATGGTCAGGTCGAGGGCCTGGCTCGCCCCGTGCGTCAGTAGGATCTGGTCCGGGTCGCACTCGATGTTGCGCTGGGCGAGGAGCAGCTGGATCGCCCGGCGCAAGGGGGCGTAGCCGAGGGGATGCCCGTAGCGCGAGACCAGCCGGTCGGGGCGCCGCGCCAGGGCGGCGAGGGCCTGCTTGATCCCGTCGGCGAACAGGTGGCTGTCGGGCAGCCAGCCGCAGCCGGCTTTAACGGTGAAGGCGTCCTCCTCGTAGACCCGTTGGAGCAGCCAGCCGGAATCGACCGAGATCTGCACGGGGTTCCGCATGGGGACGGCGGCCTTGCGGTCGAGCAGCCGAGCCGAGACGAAGTATCCGCTCGCGCGCCGGGCTTCGAGCAGGCCGTCGGCCACCAGCCGGTTATAGGCGTTCGAGACGGTGAGCGTGCTCACGCCGCATTGGACGGCGAGCTTGCGTACCGAGGGCAGGCGGGCGCCCGGCGCCACGCTTCCGCTGCGGATGCGCTCGGAGACGGCATCCACCAGTTGGGCGACGAGGGGAGCGGTGCTGGCGGGGTCGAGGCTGATCATGGGCCGTCTTTGTAGGCCGAGACCGGTCTCGGCGATCCGACTGTATCGGCGGGTGAACAGATACAGCTGCGCGTGCCAACCCGCCAACTGTCGATAGTCGGTCGCTCCGGGCCGGGCGATAACGCAGCGCGGCAAGGGTCGGGTTCTTGCATCGCGGATCGGCGGAGAGACACATGGATCATGCGATCATCGACCAGGCGGCGGACCGGCAGCTCAACGTCGAGCCCTACTGGATGCCGTTCACGCCGAACCGCCACGTGAAGGCCGACCCGACGCCGCGCATCATCACCTCGGCCAAGGGCGCCTATTACCGGACAGCCGAAGGGCGCGAGCTGTTCGACAGCCTGTCCGGCCTGTGGTGCTGCCCCCTCGGCCATGCCCAGCCGCGGATCGTCGAGGCCCTGCGCCGGCAGGCCGAGACCCTCGATTACTGCACCGCCTTCCAGATGACCAACCCGGTGACGCTGCGGCTGGCCGAGCGCATCGCCGACATGGCGCCGGACGGGCTGGACCGGGTATTCTTCACCAATTCCGGCTCGGAGGCGGTGGATACCTCCCTCAAGATCGCCCTCGGTTATCACCGCCTGCGAGGCGAGGCAGGCCGCTTCCGCATGATCGGCCGCGAGAAAGGCTATCACGGGGTCGGTTTCGGCGGCATGTCGGTGGGGGGCATGGTAGCCAACCGCAAGATGTTCGCCACCGCGATGATCCAGGGCGTCGATCACCTGCGCCATACCCACGATTACGCCGAGATGGCCTTCTCGAAGGGCCAGCCAACCTGGGGCGCGCATCTCGCCGACGACCTCGAACGGATGGTGGCGCTGCACGATGCGGGCACGATCGCCTGCGTCATCGTCGAGCCGCTGCAGGGCTCGGCCGGGGTCATCGTGCCGCCTCTCGGCTATCTCCAGCGCCTGCGCGAAATCTGCACGCGGCACGGCATCCTGCTGATCTTCGACGAGGTGATCACCGGGTTCGGGCGGCTCGGCGCCCCCTTCGGCGCGGACCGTCTCGGCGTCATCCCCGACATGATCACCTTCGCTAAGGGCATCACCAACGGCATCGTGCCGATGGGCGGCGTCATCGTCCGCAAGGAGATCTACGACACGTTCATGACCGGGCCGGCCTCGGCGGTGGAGCTGTTCCACGGCTACACCTATTCGGGGCACCCCCTGGCCGCGGCCGTCGCCCATGCCTCCCTCGACTTGATGGAGGAGGGCGACCTCTTTGCCCGCGTGCGCGAACTCGAGCCGATCCTCGAGGGGGCCGTCCATTCGCTCCGCGACGAGCCGGGCATCAAGGACATCCGCAATTTCGGACTGACGGCGGCGGTCGATCTCGAACCGACACCGGGCCAGCCCGGCGCGCGCGCGTTGCGGATCTTCGAGCGCGGCCTGCGCGAGGGCATCCTCCTGCGCTTTACCGGCGACACCATCGCCATGGGTCCCCCCTTCATCTCGACCCCCGCCGAGATCACCGGCATGATCGAGATGCTGCGCGGCCTCATCCGCACTGAGGCCTGACCGGCGGACGGCGCTCTCCCGATAGACGGCCCGTGACCAACTCCATTCTCCTCAAAGGTTGAACCGACATGCCCCTGATGCGCTTCGATATTCTGGAAGGCCGCACCGATTCCGAACTGAAGACGCTCCTCGACGCCGCGCACGAGGCGATGCTGGAGGCGTTCAACGTCCCGCCGGGCGACCGCTACCAGATCGTCACGGAGCACAAGCCCTCGCGGATGATCGTCGAGGATACCGGCCTCGACATCCCGCGCACCAAGGACGTGGTGGTGGTCCAGATGATCACCCGGCCGCGCGGCAAGGAGAAGAAGCAGCTGTTCTACAGGCTGCTGACCGAGAAGCTCGAAGCCGCCTGCGGCATCGCCCCGGCCGACGTCATGGTCTCCACGGTGGAGAACACCGACGAGGATTGGTCCTTCGGCCACGGCCGCGCGCAGTTCCTCACCGGCGAGCTATAAAAGCCGTTTATGTTGTTTGTCCGAGAATTTACCTCATCCTCAGGTGCCGCGTAGCGGCCTCGAAGGAGGCTTTCGGGGATCGCGAGACGACTGGAAGGCTCCCTCAAAGCCCTTTGCTCAAGCAAAGGGCACCTCAGGATGAGGTGGTCTGCTGGGATGATCTGCTCTGGCATGAGCATCCGCTGAGAAATCCAATCAAACACGCCCTGGGCGGGTTTCGCAACGATGGTCGCGGCTTCTGCGGCCTGAAACCTGCGACACGCCGTGAGGACTGAGCGAGGTGACGCGTTGGCCCGCCAATGCGAACCCGCTCGGGGCGCCAAGCCCATTCCGGACCCTACCCCGACCCTCTACGGAACGCCGGCCATGCATGTCCTCATCCTCGGTGGCGGTGTCGTCGGCGTCACCTCGGCCTATTACCTGGCCAAAGCCGGCCACAGGGTCACCGTGCTGGAGCGCCAGCCGGCGGCGGGGCTCGAGACGAGCTTTGCCAATGCGGGCCAGGTCTCGCCGGGATATTCGGCGCCCTGGGCGGCGCCCGGCATCCCGCTGAAGGCCATGAAATGGCTGATGATGCGCCACCGGCCCCTGGTGGTCTGGCCGAGTTTCGAGCCGCGCTTCTACGGCTGGCTCGCCCGCATGCTGGCGAATTGCACGGAGGAGGCCTACCAGCGCAACAAGGGCCGGATGGTGCGTCTGGCCGAATACAGCCGCGACATGCTGCGCGACCTGCGTGCCGAGACCGGTATCGCCTACGATCACCGCGAGCAGGGCACGCTCCAGCTGTTCCGGACGCAAAAGCAGCTCGACCATGTCGGCGACGACACCCGCGTCCTCGACACCTACGGCGTCCCTTATGCGGTGCTCGACCCCGCCGGCTGTATCGTTGCCGAGCCGGCCCTGGCGCGGGTGGCCGGGACCTTCGCCGGCGGCCTGCGGCTTCCCGGCGACGAGACCGGCGACGCGCATCTGTTCACCCAGCGCCTCGCCGCGCTCTGCGAAGGCCTCGGCGTGGTCTTCCGCTACGGCACGGCCATCACGGGTCTGCGCAGCGAAGGCGACCGGATCAGCGGCGTGGCGACGGCTGGAGGCGAGATCCTGACCGCCGACGCCTATGTGGCGGCCATGGGCAGCTACACCCCGGCTTTGCTGCGGCCCTTCGGCATCGATCTGCCGATCTATCCGGTGAAAGGGTATTCCCTCACCCTGCCGGTCACCGATGCGGAGGCGGCGCCGGTCTCGACGGTGATGGACGAGACCTACAAGGTGGCGATCACCCGGCTCGGCGACCGCATCCGCGTCGGCGGCACCGCCGAACTCGCCGGCTTCAGCGCCGTTCTGCGCGGACCGCGCCGGGAGACCCTGGTCCGCTCCGTCGGCGACCTGTTCCCAGCCGGCGGCGATCTCTCGCAGGCGAAATTCTGGACCGGCCTGCGGCCGATGACGCCGGACGGCACGCCCATCGTCGGCGGAACGCGCCTGTCGAACCTCTATACCAATACCGGCCACGGCACCCTGGGCTGGACCATGGCCTGCGGCTCGGGGCGGGTGCTGGCCGACCTCATCTCCGGCCGCACGCCGGACATCGCCACGCCGGACCTTGCCGTCAGTCGCTACGCTCGCGGCGCATGACGACGCCCCCTCGCGCCGAGGCGCGAGGGGGCAGAGCGAGGCGGCTTACTCCGCCGCCTCCACGTAGAGCTTGCCGCCCTCGGCCTGGAACTCGGCGGATTTGGCCGCCATGCCGGCCTCGCGCTCGGCCTGGCTCATGGGCGTCGCCTCGCCGAGCACCTGACCGGCCGCCTCCATGGCGAGCACCTCGGCGCGCAGGTCCTGCGTGATCTTCATCGAGCAGAATTTCGGGCCGCACATGGAGCAGAAATGCGCGACCTTGTGGGCGTCCTTCGGCAGGGTCTCGTCGTGGTAGGCCCGGGCCGTGTCGGGATCCAGCGACAGGTTGAACTGGTCCTCCCAGCGGAAGTCGAACCGGGCGCGTGACAGGGCATCGTCGCGCAGCTGCGCCGCCGGATGGCCCTTGGCGAGATCGGCGGCATGGGCCGCGATCTTGTAGGTGATGACGCCTTCCTTAACGTCATCGCGGTTGGGCAGGCCGAGATGCTCCTTCGGGGTGACGTAGCAGAGCATGGCGCAGCCGAACCAGCCGATCATGGCGGCGCCGATGCCCGACGTGATGTGGTCGTAGCCCGGCGCGATGTCGGTGGTCAGCGGGCCGAGGGTGTAGAACGGCGCCTCACCACATTCCTCAAGCTGCTTTTCCATGTTCACCTTGATCTTGTGCATCGGCACGTGGCCGGGGCCCTCGATCATGGTCTGGCAGCCCTTGTCCCAGGCAATCTTGGTCAGTTCGCCGAGGGTCTCGAGTTCCGCGAACTGCGCCGCGTCGTTGGCATCCGCGATGGAGCCGGGGCGCAGACCGTCGCCCAGCGAGAACGAGACGTCGTAGGCCCGCATGATGTCGCAGATCTCGTCGAACCGCTCGTAGAGGAACGATTCGCGGTGCCCGGCGAGGCACCAGCGCGCCATGATCGAGCCGCCGCGCGAAACGATGCCGGTGACCCGGCGCGCGGTGAGCGGCACATGGGCGAGGCGGACGCCCGCATGGATGGTGAAGTAATCGATGCCCTGCTCGGCCTGCTCGATGAGCGTGTCTTTGAAGACCTCCCAGTCGAGCTTCAGCGGATCGCCGCCGACCTTCTCCAAAGCCTGATAGATCGGCACCGTGCCGATGGGCACGGGCGAGTTGCGCACGATCCACGAGCGGATGTTGTGGATGTTGCGGCCGGTGGACAGGTCCATCACCGTGTCGGCGCCCCAGCGGGTCGCCCAGACCAGTTTCTCCACTTCTTCCGCCGCCGACGAAGTGACGGCCGAATTGCCGATATTGGCGTTGATCTTGACGAGGAAGTTGCGGCCGATCGCCATCGGCTCCACCTCGGGGTGGTTGATGTTGGCCGGGATGATGGCGCGGCCGCGCGCCACCTCGTCACGGACGAATTCGGGTGTGATGAAGGCGGGCAGCGACGCGCCGAAGCTGTTGCCGTCGGCGAGCGCGGTCTGCGCACCGTCCAGCATCGTCTCGCGGGCGAGGTTCTCGCGGTGGGCGACGTAAATCATCTCCTCGGTGATGATCCCGGCCTTCGCGAATTCGTACTGCGTCACCATCTGGCCGGGGCCGGCCTTGCGGATCTGGCGCGTGGCCGGACAGGGGGCGACGAGCTTGTCCTCCGGTACGAAGCCGTTGTCCTCGGGCTTGACCGCGCGCGGCGTGATCGTGGCGTAGCCGCGCTTGGCGATCCACGGGTCGCGCAGCAGGGGCAGGCCGGCATTCAGGTCGATCCGGGCATCGGTCTCGGTATAGGGGCCAGACGGATCGTAGACCCGCACAGGGGCTTCCTTCGGATCACTCAACGTGACCTCGCGGAACGGCACCCGGATGTCGTCGCGGCCGGCCACGCTCGCATAGACCTTGCGCGATCCCATGATCGGGCCGGTGGTCACGGCTTGCGGCTGCCCTTTGGCGGGGTCTTGTCCGGGGAGGTCTTTGGGGAGGACGGGTGCGTTCATGTGGGATTCGCTCCTGGCGCGGGAGGCGATCCGGTTCGCAACGGTACGTCAGGACGATTGGCACCCGCTCTATCCAAGCCGGACACCCAAACGCAGTTCCCGTCCCTCCGCCGGTATGAGCCGGATCAGGTTCAAGGGTCAGGGCTGCGGCCCTATCTCAGCCCCCTGAACGGGGCCCCCCTCGGAACGATTCGAAAGTCTGCGCTTGACGCGCCTTTGTCAATCGCCGGGAGAAACATCTTCGCTGAAGTGAACGATCGCCCCTCTCGCCGACCGCCATGCCGCCCGGATCGCCGGTCTTTTCGATCCAGGCAGTTATCCAGCCGTTGACTGTAGTCTCGGATTTAATCCGCAAGGACAGTTCTTTATTGGCGTGACTTTTGCCGCACGTTGAAACGGTCGCGCACAATGGAGCTTTCCCGGTCGGCGGCGCGTTGTCGATTTTAATGTCCCCTAGACGATCAGGCTGGTGTTCCATGAACAAGCTTATTCTCGCATCCGCCGCATTGCTCGGCGCGGTCGCATTCCTTCCGGCCACCGCCGATGCGCGTGAAGGCGGCGGACTCGGTGCCTTCGGCGGTGGTGGCGGCGGTATGAGCCGCGGTGGCGGTGGCGGTGGCGGCGGTATGAGCCGTGGCGGCGGCGGCGGTCTTGGTGCCTTCGGTGGTGGTGGCGGCGGCGGCGGTATGAGCCGCGGCGGCGGTGGCGGTCTCGGCGCCTTCGGTGGTGGTGGCGGTCAAGGAATCGGCGGTGGACGCGGGCACGGTGGTATCGCCCACGGGCCGAATTTCGGCGGTGGAGGCTACAACCGGGGCGGCGGCTTCAACCGAGGCGGCTACGGCTACAATCGCGGCTATGGTTACAACCGCGGTTATGGTCGGGGCTACGGCTATGGCGGTCTCGGTCTCGGGCTGGGCCTCGGCTTGGCGGGCGCCGGAATCGGCTATGGCTACGGCAGCGGTTATTACGGCAACGGCTACGACAACGCCTATTATGGCGGTGGTTATGCCCCGGCCTATTACGGTGGCGCCGTGGACGTTCAGCCGGATGTCGGCGGGTCCGACCAGGATGTGGCCTACTGCATCCAGCGCTTCCGCTCCTACGATCAGCGGACGGGCACCTATCTCGGCAATGACGGCCTGCGTCATCGCTGCCCGCAATAAGCTCTTTCGCCCTTACACTCTGCGCTTGGGCAGAATCGCCTGAGCCTCCTCGCTTCGAGAAGCCCCGCAGCCCCTGCTGCGGGGCTTCATCGCATCCGGGGCCGGGCGTCCGCTCGGCCGATGAGGAATGATGTCGAAACCGGAGGCCATGTCACTGCCCCCGGCATCCCGAACTCGTGGCCACGCCCGAGACGGCGCATCTTCCGATGACGGGCGGCATGGCGTAACGCCCTATCATGGTCGCCTCCGGTCCCTCCCTCGCTCCCGACGACATCGCCCACGTCATTCAGATCGCGCTCGCGCCCGCCTTCCTGCTGACGGCACTGGCGACGCTGCTCAACGTCTTCTCCACGCGCCTCGGGCGGGTGGCCGACCGGGTCGATGACGGTGCCAACCGATTGCAGAAGGCGGATGCGGACGAGGCCGCGCACCTGTCGTATCAGCTGACCTATCTGCGCCAGCGCTCCTTCATGCTCGACGTGGCGGTGGTCCTCGCCTCGCTCGGCAGCATCATGACCGGCATCGCGGTGCTGACGCTGTTCGTGGGGGCCTTGCGCGATGCCGCTACGGCCTCCGTCCTATTCGGCTGCTTCGGAATCGCCCTGGTCTGCACGGTGGCGGCCATCGTTGCCTTCCTCATCGAGATCCTGATGGCGGGCCGCCGCGTCCGGGACGAAGTCGACCGCCAGACGGTCGAGGCTTCGGATCGGGAAGCGGGCGGACGTGAGATCCCCCACCGGCCGCCCCGACCTAGCCGATCCTGACCGAGGCCGGCGACCTCACGCCCCGGCGGGCGCGTCGCCATGCGTGTCGAGCCAGCGCACGGCGCCGCCGAGGTCGAAGCCCCGGTCCCGGCCGTAGGCCAGGAGGTCATCGCGGCGCAGACGTCCCGCTAGCACTTCGGACAGGGCCCACAGGGTGAGCGAGCGGGTGCCGCTGCGGCAATGGGCGAGGACCGGACCGGATGCGCCTTCCACCGCCTCGCGGAACCGCGCGACGTCCTCATGGGTGATGCCGGGGCCGGTGACGGGAAGATGGAGATAGGCGAGCCCCGCCGCCTCGGCCGCCGCCGCTTCGGCCGCACTGCCCAGCTGGCCCGGCTCCTCGCCATCGGGGCGGTTGTTGATCAGCAGGGCAAAGCCCCTCGTGGACAGGTCCGCGATCTCCGCCTCGTTCGGCTGGCCGGAGACCGACAGGCGGGACTCGATGGGCGTGATCGTCATGGGTCCTCTCTCGTGGGCTGCCTTCGGGCTGTGTGGTTCCGCTTGCCGGGGCGAGGAGGCTCCGACCGGGACAAACGGGGCGTGCTCAGTCCACCGCACCGCCCATCGTGAACCCGCGACGGGGCTCGTCCGTTTCCAATCCGATCCCTCAACCCGCCTTCAGGACGACCACCATGGCCGATGCAAGACAGATCGTCGACGCCCTCGTGCGCTCACGCAAGGGCGGCATCGCCGCCACGGCCGCCCTCGGAGGCCTTGCCCTCGTGGCGGGCCTCGCCCTGCGGGCGCTCCGTCCCTCAGCGGCATCCGAGACCCCCGATCTGAACCAGGTCGGCGAGGACGAGGCGCGCCTCATGCTGCGCGCCATGGTGGCCGCGACCCTGGCCGACGGCATCGTCGATGCGCAGGAGCGTCGGCGCCTCGACGCGGCGGTGGAGGCCGCCGGCATCGACCGGGATGGCCGCGCATGGCTGGAGAAAGAACTCACCGAACCGGCCGAGATCGACGAGCTCGCCGAGCGTGTGGATTCACCAGAGCAGGGCGCGCGCCTCTACACGGCGGCGCGTCTGGCCATCGACGCCGATACCCTGTAGGAGCGCGAGTTCCTGAAGCGCCTCGCCGAGGCCCTCGACGTCCCGCAGGACGTGGCCGCGCGGGTCGATGCCGGGCTGGAAGAGGCCTGAGGCCGAAGCCGGGTCTGGCAGCTTCACGAAACTCCCGAAAACGGTCGTCTCCCGCCCGGAGCACGATGACGCAGCGGGAGTTGTGTGAGAGCCGACTACTTCCCCACCCATTCGTGCCCGGCCACCACCGCCTCCACCGAGCGCGTCCAGGTGCCGGGCTGGTCGGTGGCGCCGGTGCCGAGCGCCCGCTGCACCATGACGCTGTCGCTCCAGCGGCCGTACTTGTAACCCACCGCCGGCAGCAGGCCGACGCGGACGAAGCCGCAGGCTTCGTGGAGCCGCAGGGACGCCTCGTTCTGCGCGTCGATATAGCCGATCATCTGGCGGTATCCGCCGGCCGCACAGGCCTCGATCAACGCCGGCAGCAGGCGCCGGCCGATGCCGGCATTCAGGTGCTCGTGATGGACGTAGATCGAGTGCTTGAGCGTGTAGCGATAGGCCGGACGCTTTCGGAACGGCACGGCATAGGCATAGCCCGCCACCACCCCGTCGCGGTCTGCCACGAGATGCGGCAGACGCTTCTTGCGCATGGCCTTGCGGCGGCGCTTGAGGTCGTCGGGATGGAGCGGGTCCTCCTCGAAATCGCCGACATCGCCCACGCCCCGCCGGATATGGTGGGCGTAGATCGCCACCATGGCCGGCACGTCCGAATCCGAGGATGGCCGGATGATCACTGTGGGATCGGAGGCGGTGGGAAACCCATCCGGACTCACGGGCGGTTCTCGCGCATGACGTAGGTGTAGAACCGGATCGTCCCGTCGGGATCGACGTTGCGGAACACGCCCTGGATCTCGGCCTCGAAGCCCGGGAACAGGTTCGCCGAGCGCTCGAACATCTTGAAGTAATCCAGCATGGGTTTCGCCCGCTCGTCCAGTCGCTCGCCCGGCAGCACCGTGCCGATGCCCGGCGGGTAGACCAGAAGCAAGGTCGTCGCCACACGGCCCTCGGCTTCCGCGATCGGCACGTAATCGACGTTGTTGCGGGTGAGCTGCTGCACCGCCTCCTTGGGGGGCATCACCATCTCGGGCAGGTGCCCCGGCTCGAACTGCTTGCGCTGAAGCGTGCTGGTGCCGTGCTCGCGGTGGAAGGCGTGGAAATCCGCGCAGAGGTCGCGCAGGCGCACGCCCTTGTAGCGATTGGGCCGGCGCCGGACGAATTCCGGCATCGCGTCCTCCAGGGGCACGTTCTCGTCATGCAGGCGCTTGAAGGCGACGAGGCCGGAGATGAGCGTGCCGGCCTTGGAGGATTCGACGCCCGGCGTCAGCAGGAAGAGCAGCGAGTTAAGGTCGTTTTTCTCCGGCACGATGCGGTTTTCACGAAGATACTGGGCCACGATGGGCGCGGGCACGCCGTGCTCGGCATATTCCCCCGTGCGCCGGTCGAAGCCGGGGGTGAGCACGGTGAGCTTGTTCGGGTCGGTCATGGCGTAGTTCGGCGCCACGTGGGTGAAGCCATGCCAGGCGGCGCCCGGCGTCAGTTCCCAGTACTTCGCATCGCTGGCGAGCTCGTCCGTCGAGACGCTCTCCCACGGCACCTTGCCCTCCGGGCCCTTCACCGTGTCCGGGACGAAGGGGTCGAAGAACCAGCGGCGCAGGGGATCGCCCTCCTTCTCCTCGAATTCGCGGCGGATGGCGCGGACCTTCTTGCGCCATTCGATACCAAGCCGGATCGTGTCGTCCCATAGGACGACGCCGGAGCGGCCCTTCATCATCTGCGCGCCGACATCCAGCGACGCAAAGAGCGGGTAGAATGGCGAGGTCGAGGCGTGGACGAGGAAGGTCTCGTTGAAGCGCCGGTGCTCGATGCGCCGGGTCTGGCCGCGGATGTGGCTGTCCTTGGTGTGGATCTGCGAGGCCTGAGAGAAGCTCGCCAGCTGCTTGTGGGTGGATTGCGTGGCGATGATGCCCGGCGAGGTCTCGTCGAGTCCCTTCAGGCCCATGGCGAAGCGCCCGGCAAACAGCGGGTGGAACTTCATGAAGCCCGCCCAGGCCTCGTCGAACAGGATGTAGTCGCAGAGATGCCCGATCCGATCGAGGATCATCTGCGCGTTGTAGATCGTGCCGTCATAGGTGCATTGCTCGACCACCGCGACGCGGAACGGGCGCTCGCGCTTCCAGGCCTCCTTGTCTGTCACCAATGGGTTGGTGCGGATCTTCTCGCGGATGGCCGCCTCGTCGAGGGCCTCGTGGTACATCGGGCCGATCAGGCCAAAGCAGTTGCGGTCGGTCTCCAGGAACACCGGGACCGCGCCGCCGAGGAACAGGGCGCCGTGATGGGCGGCCTTGTGGTTGTTGCGGTCGAACAGGACGAGGTCGCCTTCGGCCACCAGGGCCGAGAGCACGATCTTGTTGGAGGCCGAGGTGCCGTTGAGGACGAAATAGGTCTTCTCGGCACCGAAGATGACGGCCGCCTCCTTCTGCGCCTTCAGGGCTGGCCCCTCGTGGACGAGGAGATCGCCGAGATCGAGGACGGAGTTGTCGAGGTCGTCACGAAAAATCGCCTCGCCGAGATGCTCGACGAAGATCCGCCCGATGGGCGAGCGGTTGTAGAAGATGCCGCCATTATGGCCGGGGCAGGTCCAGAGCTGGTTGCCCTGCTCGGCATAATCGACGAGCGCGCCGAAGAACGGCGTCTTCAGGGTCTCGGCATATTGCTTGACCCGGCTCACGAGGCCGCGGGCGATGTAGTCCGGGGTCTCCTCGGCGAGGAAGATGTAGCCGTCGATGAAGTCGAGGACCTCGACGGGGATGTCCTCGAGGCGCTTGCGCCGGACCATGATGACGATGGGCATTTCCAGCCCGCGCTTGCGCATCAGGTTGATGAGGGCGGCGGCCTTGCCGTCGAGGCCGCGCTTGCCCCAATCCACCACCATGCAGCCGATGGCGGCATCGGTCTGGACCGCGATGGCCGCATCCTCCACGCGGCGGGCGCGGACGACCTCGAAACCGAGTTTTTCCACCGAGCCGATGATCTGCTGGACGCGCACGCCCTCGAGATCGTCCGGGTCGAAGTTCGGCGCGCACATGAGCACGGTGAAGCGGCGAAAGAAGTCCATGCGGGGGAAGGCTCCGGTGGTCGGATGAATCGAGGGGGTGTGGGCGCGTTCGCGTTCCGGATCAACCGGGCCGGCCGGCGAGACTGAGTCGGCGGATGACGAGGTAGACGGCGAGCGCCGCAAGCGCGCCGATTCCCAGCGCGAGCAGCGACCCATCGTCGGATTCCGAAAAGAACAGACCCTTGGTGTTCATGCCGAAGACGCCCGTCACCAGGGTCGGCGGCAGGAACAGGGCCGTCAGGATCGACAGGGTGAAGAGCTGGCGGTTGGTGAGCGCGGTGGTGCGGGCGGCGATCTCGTCCTGCAGCAGGCGGCTGCGTTCGGACAGGACATGCATATCGCGGTGGAGGGAATCCAGGCGTTGGACCACCCGCGCGGCCATGGCGCCCACCGCTTCGGGCAACTGATCTCCTTCCGTGCCGGCTTCGTCCTCGAGCCGGTGGAACACCGCCCGCAACCCGGCGAGCTGCCGGTGGGAGCGCACGGATTGGCGGCGGATCGGCCCAAGGGGCTTCGGGTCGTCCGCCTTGGCCTCGTCGAGCATGTCATCCTCGATGGCGTCGAGGGAGGAGGACAGGCGGTCGGCCGTGGCGATCAGCGCCTCGACGGTACTGCCGACGAAGCGTTCCAGCAGCTTGGCAGGGCCGGGGACGAGGGTGCCGGACAAGACGGCGTCGCGGGCGGCCACCGCGCAGGCCGTGGCATGGCGACGGCCGCTGACGAGGAAGTGCGGGCCGAGGATGCAATGGAGACGCCCGTTCGGCTCCTCGCTCGACGAGCCGTCGAAGGCACGTTCCCGGTCGGCGATGACGAAACCGGCATGGGGGCCGTCCACGACGACGCGCTGATGCTCGTCGCGGGCGAAGGTCGCGGCGGCGAGCCGGGCCGGGCCGAGGCGTCCTTCGAGGATGAGCGCCTCGATCCGCGCATCGACGAGGTCGACATGGAACCAGACAAAGCCGTGATCCAGGTCGTCCAGCGAGGGAATCCCGTCCCCCGGTCCGACCTGGCGTCCCCGTCCCTCCGCGTCGAAGGTGAGGGCGAAGATCAGCCCCGGCAGGGGTGATTCCTCGATGAGAAGGTGCTGCATGGTGCGGTCGCGGCGATCATGGCCGGCAAAATGCCGGCTCACTATCGCGCTGGATCGCAACGCTGGGCGACACTGTGATGACGGAGGAGCGCCTCCGCCGATCGATACTCGGCCTGCGGGTTATCCGATCCGCAGGAGGGGGCGACGAGGTTTTGACTATCTTCAGCGGGTCACGACGCCCTTGTCGGCTTCCTTGACGCCTTTGTCGGCCTCTCTGGGGTTCATGCCCTTGTCGGCTTCCCTGCGAAGCTCTTCCGCGAAGGCTCCGGCCTGATCTCCGACGAAAACCTTCATCTTGACCGGAACGACGGCCCAGGTGACGGCAAAGATGAACACCGTCGCCGCCATGCCGAAGGCGAACATTTCCATGATGCCGAGCCAGCCAAGCAACAGCGGGATGCTGCTCACGGTCAGTCCAATGAAGGAGCTTCCGGTCAGAAAATAAACCGAGAAGAACGTGATGACAGCCAGGGATACCGGCTTGACGAAACGGACTATGTAACGTTCCATTGCACTTTATCTCCTATTATCGGGTTATTAAAGAGCTTTCCGAACCTGTTGGCCGATATTTATTGTGCATCTACAATGAGGCGGGCTTTATAATTCAGTCTATCTCATTGTCTGACTGCTCAAATATCGGCAAAACTCGTATCGATTCAATAAACGCCGCATACCAGAAGCGGAGCGAGAGTCCAGCGATTCTCCGGCTTTCGGCGGCCGATGCTGAATTCTGCGAATCAAATAAGGAATATGGTGCCGTTGCCGACGGGGGGTCGCCGTAGTGTCATGCAGCTGTGATCCAAGCGTCCGGATGATTCCCATTCATCAGGAAGGCAATATTATGGACGGCACTCGCGCCGGGACTCGTCCTTTCGATATCGAGGCTATTCGTCGAGAGATGGCTGACGATTTCGATGAAGAGCTCGAGATGGAGCTCGAAGACGAGCGCCTTGAGCAACTCGTTAGCGAAATCGATGCCAGGCCTCGTCTGCCCACCATGGACCGGAAGATCTATTTCCGCGAGCTGTTCCGGCTGCAACACGAGCTGGTTCGTCTCCAGGATTGGGTGCAGGCCCAGAAGCTCCGCGTGGTCGTGATCTTCGAGGGACGGGATTCTGCCGGCAAGGGCGGCGCGATCAAGCGGATCACCCAGCGCCTCAACCCCCGCGTCTGCCGCGTGGCCGCGCTTCCGGCTCCGAACGAGCGCGAGCGCACACAATGGTACTTCCAGCGCTACGTGGCGCATCTGCCGGCGGCTGGCGAGATCGTGCTGTTCGACCGCTCCTGGTACAATCGGGCCGGTGTCGAGCGCGTGATGGGGTTCTGCACCCCGGACCAGTACGAAGAGTTCTTCCAGTCCGCGCCGGAATTCGAGCGCATGCTGGTCCGGTCCGGCATCATCGTGCTGAAATACTGGTTCTCGATCACCGACGAGGAGCAGGAACTGCGCTTCAACATGCGCATCCACGATCCCCTGAAACAGTGGAAGCTCTCGCCGATGGACGTCGAGTCCCGTCGCCGCTGGGAGGATTACACCAAGGCGAAGGAAGTGATGCTCGCCCGTACGCATATTCCGGAGGCGCCCTGGTGGGTGGTCGAGGCCGTGGACAAGAAGAAGGCCCGCCTCAACTGCATCAGCCATCTCCTGACGCAGATCCCCTATGGCGACGTGGAACACCCGCCGGTGCATCTGCCCGAGCGCATGCGCCACGAGGATTACGCCCGCCAGCCGGTGCCGCAGGAGATGTTCGTCCCCGCCCTCTTCTGACCATGCCGGGGGAACAAAGCTTGGTGTCGCCGCTCGGCCGGACGCGGTTGCCCAAAGCGGCCGGGATGGGCAAGACCTGTGTCGGACGGGCCGATCCTCGGCCGGTCCGGCATGGGACCCCCGCATGAGCGCCACCGACGAGATCCTGTTCGACACCGATAAGGCGGGCATCGCCCGCATCGTTCTCAACCGGCCGCAGGCGCGAAACGCCCTGACCTTCGCGATGTATCAGGGCCTCATCGACCTCTGCGACAGGATCGAGGCGGACGAGCGGATCAAGGTCCTCGTCATCACCGGCGCCGGCGAAAAGGCCTTCGCCGCCGGCACCGACATCGCCCAGTTCCGCGGCTTCTCCAGTCCGGAGGACGCCCTCGGCTACGAGCGCTTCATGGACAGGGTCCTCGGCGCGCTTGAGCGTCTGCGCGTGCCCGTCATCGCCGCCATCGCCGGCGCCTGTACCGGCGGCGGGGCGGCCATCGCCGCCTCCTGCGACCTGCGCATCGCCACCCGCGACGCCCGCTTCGGCTTTCCAATCGCGCGGACCCTGGGCAATTGCCTGTCGATGTCCAACCTGCGGCGCCTGTCCGGCCTCATCGGTCCCGCGCGGGTGAAGGACATGATCTTCACGGCCCGTCTGTTCGGCGCGGAGGAGGCGCTCTCGGTCGGCCTCGTCGGCGAGGTGGTGGAGGATGCCGCCGCCCTCGCCGCCAGGGCGACGGAACTCGCGACGCAGCTCGCCGGCCATGCTCCGCTGACCCTGCGGGCCACCAAGGAAGGCCTGCGCCGGCTCGACGCCGAGGCGGAGGGCGAACGCCCCGACGATGACCTCATCCTGATGTGCTACACCAGCGCCGATTTCCGCGAGGGCATGGAGGCGTTCCTGGCCAAGCGTCCGCCGAACTGGACCGGCCGGTAAGGCGCTCCTGGAACAGCGCCGCCCCGATGCCGATGTGGGCAGGGTGACACACCGGGCGGCGAAAGCCCCCGGCCGCCCCGCTCCCTCGGCTCGGTTGCAGCTCTGTCATGCTCTCCATGATAGAGCACGGGCAGGGGGGCGGCCGCCCTGGGACAGGCTCTTCTTCCGAGGGATGATGCTCCGCTCGTTTCCTCTCGCGACCGCCGTAGCCCTGTTGTCGGGCCTTGCCGCTTCGGGAGCCCATGCCCAGACCGCCGCCGAGATTGCGGCGCGGCAGGCACGTCTGGCTCTGGAAGGTCTCGACATCGGGTCAGCCCGCGGCGCCGGCGGCGATCCGCAGACGTCGGTGGCGCAGTCGGTGACCTCGGCCAAGCCGTCGGCCAACCTCAACACCTCGATCCAGGATCAGCTCGGCCCCTATGGCGATCCCTACGGCCTGCGCTCGTTCCTCAAGACCAAAGGCATCGAATACAGCCTCACCTATATCGGCGAGAGTTTTGGCAACGCGACGGGCGGCGCGCGGCGCGGCGCCATCGTCGAGGGACGCCTCGACGTTCAGTTCGATGCCGACCTCGAAAAGCTGGTGGGCTGGCAGGGGGCGGCGTTCCACACCAACCTCTACCTCATCCACGGCACCGGCCTGTCGCGCTACTACGTCAACAACTTCATCACGGTGAGCGCCATCGAGGCGCTGCCCGCCTCGCGGCTCTACGAACTCTGGCTGGAGCAGAAGCTGTTCGACGGGCAGTTCGGGCTGAAAGTGGGTCAGATCGCGGCCGATACCGAGTTCGCGGTGAGCCAGACCGGCACGCTGTTCATCAACTCCACCTTCGGCTGGCCCAACATCATGGCCGAGGTGCTGCCGAGCGGCGGGCCGATCTATCCCCTGGCGGTGCCGGCGGTCCGCGCGAAATACGTGCCCAACCAGAACTTCTCCCTGCAGGTCGGCATCTTCGACGGCGATCCGGCGGGGCCTTACCCCAGTGATCTCGATCCGCAGCGCCGCAACCGCACCGGCACGAATTTCCGCACCAACGATCCCGCTTTGGTCATCGCGGAGGCCGCCTACGCCTACAACATCGCGCAGGGCGATATCGGCGATCCCGGCACGGTGACGCTGGGGGGCTGGCACCATTTCGGCCGGTTCGATAGCCAGCGCTTCGACACGGCAGGGCGATCGCTGGCCGACCCGTCCACCACCGGTATCGCCCGGCGCTTCCGGGGCGACAGCGGCCTCTACGGCATCATCGACCAGACCATCTACCGCGAACCCGACGATCCCAACGACGGCGCCAGCGTGTTCGTGCGCCTCTCGGGGGCGCCCTCCGACCGCAACATCATGGATTTCTACGCCGATGCCGGCATCGCCTATAAGGGCCTCTTCAAGGGACGCTCCGACGACACGGTCGGGGTCGCCTTCGCCATCGCGCGGATCTCGGACAGCGCCCGAGGGTTCGACACCGATGTGATCCGCTTCGGCGGCGCAAGCGGACCCCGTCGGAGCAGCGAGGCCGTGATCGAGGCGACCTATCAGGCTGTCCTCGGACCCGGCGTCACGGTGCAGCCGGACATCCAGTACATCTTCCGCCCGAGCGGCGGCGTGCCCAATCCGCGCGATCCCGATGGCGCCCGGATCAAGAACGCGGCCGTGTTCGGAGTGCGGGCGACGGTGCGATACTGAGGAACACCGGTCTTCCACGCCTCGCGAATGTCTCGAGCAAAGTGGGAAGATCTCTGGGCGCGATACGCCCCGAGGGCCTGGCCGAACCTGGTCACATCGTGAGCGCGGCCACGGCGGCGCGGTAGACGGTCCGATCGATCGCGCCGAGATGCTCGGCGCAAGCGGCTTGCGCCTTTTCCCAGAGCGGGTACGCCTCGGCCAGGACCGCGTGCCCCTCATCGGTGAGCAGGATGCGTCTCACGCGCCGGTCGTCCGCATCGGCCTCGATCGTCAGAAGTCCGCGCCGTTCCAGGGGCTTCACGTTGGCGGTGATGGTCGTGCGATCCATGGACAGGGCCTGCGCCAACGCGCCGATGGTCGGAGCTTCGTCGCGGACGAGCATCATCAGCAGTGTGAACTGCCAGTTCGAGAGGCCGGTGGGACGGAGCGCCGCGTCATAGCGACGGCCGATGGCGCGCGCCGCCTTCTGAGCCGCGAAGCTGAAGCAGGCTTGTTCGACCCCGGCCGCGATCTTCGGGGTGAGGACCGGATGTCCGGTCATGGGACGTTCCTCGGGAGCGTTGATACCAACCAAATAGCGGCTCCGCAGGTTTTGTACAGCCCGAGCCGGCCGAGATCCCACGGAAATAGCATTGATATCAATCTATGTGTGAACGCGCACCGCAGTCTGCGATAATGAGTTTATATCAACGTTATCACAACCGGCCGAGGCGTCGGGTCACCAGAGACCCAACCCCGACGAAGGCTCACCACGCAGGACAATAGACCATGACCGCTCGCTCCACCTTCATCACCGCCACCATCCTCGCCGGCGTCGCAGCCGCGATCGTTCCTGCCAAGGCCGAGCCGGCGAGGTCGTTCGACGCCTGGGGCCATCGCTTCACTGTCCCCGGCCCGCAAGCGGCCGCGACCGTCCCCCCCACCAACGAGTCGACCACCGCTTCGCTCACGCCGAAGCGGTCCTACGCATCCGCCAAGGCGGGCAATGAGAATGCGGGCTCCGCGTCTGTGCCGGCAATCCGCACGCTCAACGTCTGGGGCGCACGGGTCGATGCCCCTACCTATTGATGGCAGGGCTGAGAACGACGTCGAAGCTCCCCCTCATCGCGGGTAGCCGGCGTTCCTCAACTCTTTGGACGATTCGCCTCGGCCTCCGGACATAGTTCCGGAACCGTGGTGGAGCGACAAGCCCAACCGATGACGAGACAGGGTGAGACGATCCATCCTGCCTCGCGCTGTCGGGCAAAGGCATCGGATCGAAAGGGCTCGCGTCGCGACCAACCGCATAGCCTCATCGGCTCAATGGCATTGATTTTATCGATATCGACTATCGATCGTATCTGTTTGATGAATGGTGCGCCGCAAAATATATCCCTCTCATGCAACGGGGCATCGGCCCCGGAACACCTGAGGGATCCTCGTCATGACCGTTCGTAGCCTTGTCCTCGCCGCTCTCGCCTCCGCCACCCTGGTTGGTACTGCGACCGCCGACGAGCGCATCACCGTCACCCCTACCCTCTATCGGGAGCAGGCCCGCGTCACGGCTGCCGTGCGTCCGGCCTCCGAGCTCACCACCACGCCGTCCCTGACCTCGCGTGCTCCCGCGACCCGGCGCATCGTCGCCGAGATCGTCGACCCTGCGACCCGCTAAAGCAGCTCCCGTGAGTAGGGCCGGAGCAAAGGCGTGCATCAGCGCTCCATGGGGTCTGCCCCATGGAGCGTTTTGCTTGTCGAGCCGACCGAATGCGGGTGTTCAGACGCTCGTCTGGCTCACGAATTTTGTTGTCAGATAAGCCTCGATCGCCTCCGAGCCGCCCTCGCTGCCGTAGCCGGAATCCTTGATGCCGCCGAAGGGGGTTTCGGGGAAGGCGAGGCCGTGATGGTTGATGCCGAGCATGCCGCTCTCGACCCGGGCGGCGATCTCCGTCGCGCGGGCGGCCGAGCGCGTATAGGCATAGGCGGCCAGACCATAGGGCAGCCGGTTCGCCTCGGCGAAGGCGGCGTCGTCGTCGGAGAAGCGCTGGACCAGGGCCACGGGGCCGAAAGGCTCCTCGTTCATGATACGCGCGGTGAGCGGGGTCTCGGCGAGCACGGTCGGTTCGAAGAAATGGCCGCGGTTGCCGATGCGCTTGCCGCCAGTGCGGAGTTCCGCGCCCTGCGCCACGGCGTCGGCCACCAAGGATTCCATCGCCTCGCGCCGGCGGGCATGAATCAGCGGCCCCATCTGGGTCTCGGGATCGAGCCCGTCGCCGACCCTGAGACTTCGTGCATGCGCCACGAATCCCTCGACGAAGCGGTCGTAGACGGAATCGTGGATGAGGAAGCGAGTCGGAGCGACGCAGACCTGCCCGGCATTGCGGAATTTGTTGGCGCCGAGCACCGAGACGGCCTTCTCCACGTCTGCGTCGCCGAAGACCAGGGCGGGGGCGTGGCCGCCGAGCTCCATGGTGACGCGCTTCATGTGGCGCCCGGCCAAAGCCGCGAGCTCCTTGCCCACCAGAGTGGAGCCGGTGAACGAGATCTTGGCGATGACCGGATGCGGGATCAGGTAGGACGAGATCTCCGCCGGATCGCCGAAGACCAGGGACAGCACGTCACCCGGCACCCCGGCATCAAGGAAGGCGCGGATGAGTTCGGCGCAGCTCGCCGGCGTATCCTCCGGCCCCTTCAGGATCACCGAGCAGCCTGTGCAGAGCGCCGCCGACAGCTTGCGGACCGCCTGGTTGATCGGGAAGTTCCAGGGCGTGAAGGCGGCGACGGGCCCCACCGGCTCGCGTAGAACCATCTGGGTCACGCCCGGCACGCGGGCGGGGATGATGCGGCCGTAGGCACGTTTCCCTTCCTCGGCGAACCAGTCGATGACGTCGGCGGCGGCAAGCGTCTCCACCCGCGCCTCGGCCAGCGGCTTGCCCTGTTCCAGGGTCATCGTCCGGGCGATGGCGTCGACACGCGCGCGGAGCAGATCGGCGGCCCGCCGCATCACCTTGGCGCGATCGAAGGCCGCGACCCTGCGCCATTCGGCGAATCCGCGACGGGCGGCCTCGAGGGCACGGTCGAGATCGTTGCGCGTCGCCACCGCCACGGTGCCGATGGCGTCGCCGGTGGCGGGGTTGAGGACGGGGATCGTCCGCGCGTCGGAACCCGGCGTCCAGGCGCCGGCGATGTGAAGGGTCACGTCCGGATAGTTCATCGGCGGCTCACGCTCTCGAAGGAGCATGGGTTGTCCGCCCTTCGCGCCAGCGCCGCAACCCTTCGTGTCGCAACCCTCGGGGGCGGTCTCAGGCCGCGATGCGGACCCGCGCCTCGTCGGCGCCCTTCACCGTCACCGTGCCGCCGCGCGTGGCCTGCAGCGTGCCGCCGCGCGGGATCACGATCCAGCCCTCCTTGCAATCGTCGATGGGCTCGGAGACCACCACGAGGCCGGTCTCGGTCTGGCGGTAGTACAGGCTCGGCGGGCGGCCGTCGCAGGCCCAGCGATAGGCGGTCAGGGTCTCCCCGTCGGTGACGACGGAGGTGAAGCGCAGGGCTTCGGTGATGCTGGCCGCCTGCATCAGGTCGCGGACCGTGGAGAGGGTCTCGGCCATGGCGCCGATCGGGTCTTCGGCGAGGCCATTGGCCAGGGCCAGGAGGAAGATCGCCTCGGAATCGGTGGTGCCGCGCCGCGCTTCGTAGAGCGCGTCCGGGATCAGGGCTTCGATCCGCCGCTTGATGCGGTGATAGCCGCCGATCTGGCCGTTATGCATGAACAGGTGCCGGCCATGGGCGAAGGGATGGCAGTTCGCCCGCGTGGTGGCCGTGCCGGTGGAGGCGCGGACATGGGCGAAGAACATCCGCGCGCGGACCTGCTGGCAGAGGTTGACGAGATTTTCGTCCGACCAGGCCGGGCAGACGTCGCGATATTGGCCCGGATCGGCCCGCTCGCCGTACCAGCCGATGCCGAAACCGTCGCCGTTGGTCTCCGTCTTCGCCTCGGTGGCGTGCAGCGACTGATGCACCAGCGAGTGCGTCGGGGCGCAGACGAGATCGGTCAGGAAGACCGGATCACCGCTATAGGCGAGAAAGCGGCACATGACTGAGCAACAACCCCCTGTTTCGGCACCCCTCCCCGGATCGGGAAACAGAAACCGTTCCATGATCCAGCTTGACGGTCGTTGAACTGTAACATTCGATCTTTCGCGGTGAACAGATCGTTAATGCATTGCAGCATGCCTGAACCTTGTGCGTCTGCGCAGGCGATGCGCAGACGCGCCCGATTTCGTGCATGCCGGGATCATAGACGGTCACCACGCCCGCTTTGAGGCGGTTCCCGATCTTTCGTTGCGGAAAGCGCATGGCCGTGGCGTCGGATGGCACCCTTGCCGATCCCGGCCCGGCGGGGCAGCCTCGACATCATCGAATCATCGACCGGGCGCACGACGCCCCGCAGGGCCGGCATCGTGCCTGGCCTCATTCCTTGGAAAGTGACCTCATGGATCGCACAATCCGCTCGACCGACGGCGCTGCATCGCGGGCTCAGAGCGATGGCCCCGTCGCCCTCGTGGTGGAGGACGATGCGGCGGTCCGCGACCTCGCCACCGCCATTCTCGAAGAGACCGATCTCGACGTCATCGCCTGTGACAGCGCCGAGGCGGCCATCGGCGTTCTCGAGCGCAAGGGCATGAACGTCGCCTTGCTGTTCGCCGATGTGCGCCTCGGCGGGGCCATGGACGGCATCGCCCTGGCGCGGACGGTGGAGCGGCGCTGGCCCGACGTACGGATGGTCCTGACCTCGGGCTACGACGAGCGCAGCACCGGCCGTCTGCCCGAACAGGCGGTCTACATGCAGAAGCCCTGGCGCGCCCTCGACGTGCTGGTGGAGGCGGAGCACGCGTCCGCTGCCGTGGGCATCGCCTGAAACGACACGACGCCCGCGCCGCTTCCGCGGCCGGGCGTCGGTGACAAGATCGAAGGACGGCCGGTGCAAGACCGGCCGCGCAGCCTTACGAAGCGACGTTGGTCGAGGGAGCGGCGCTCGGAGCGAAGGGCGAGCCGCCCGGACGACGCGGCGCACCGGCGCCGAAACGGGGCTTCGGCTTCGGAGCAGCGATCAGGCCCTCACGGATGGCGGTCTTGCGAGCCTGCTTGCGGGCGCGGCGGACAGCCTCGGCCTTCTCGCGTGCCTTGCGCACGGAGGGCTTCTCGTAAGCCTTGCGCTGCTTCATCTCGCGGAAGATGCCTTCGCGCTGCATCTTCTTCTTGAGAACGCGGAGTGCCTGGTCGACGTTATTGTCGCGAACGAGTACCTGCAACGGACTTGATCCTTTAGAGACGTATGGTTGTCGGACGGCGCCCTCTCCGAACGCCCCCGCCTGTCCGACGAGGGCAAACCGCCAATAGCCCCATACCCTGGATCGCTCCAGGGAGGGACCTGTGTGTGACGGTCTCGAATCGACGCTGAAAACTCACTTGGGGCAGGCTCATACACCAAGCGGACACGAGTTCCAACCGCTCTCGGCTAAATCCTGAGCCGGACGCGCATCCTCATGCGTGCGATTGGATGAAGTTGCGTACGAGCGGGTAGGTCTGTCCCTCCCACTTGCGGCCGGTGAAGACGCCGTAATGGCCGACGCCCGCCTGGAGGTGGTGGCTCTTCATATGCGGGGGGAGGCTGCTGCAGAGATCGTGCGCCGCCATGGTCTGGCCGACGGCGCAGATGTCGTCGCGCTCGCCCTCCACGGTCATCAGCGCGGTCCTGCGGATGGAGCGCATGTCGACGGGGTTGCCGCGATAGGTCAGCTCGTTCTTGGCGAGGGTGTAATCCTGGAACACCGTCCGGACCGTCTCGATGTAGAACTCTGCCGCGAGGTCGAGGACGGCGAAATATTCGTCGTAGAAGGTCTCGATCTGGTTGGCCTTGTCGGTCTCGCCGTTGGCGAAATGCCAGAACAGGTCGGCATGGCTCTGCTGGTGGCGCTTGGCATTCATCGAGACGAAGGCCGAGACCTGCATGAAGCCCGGATAGACCCGTCGGCCCGCCCCCGCATGGCGCTTGGGCACGGTGGCGATGAGGTTCTTCTCGAACCACGCGATCGGCTTCGAGGTGGCGAGCTTGTTCACCGAGGTGGGGCTGATGCGGCAATCCACCGGCCCGGCCATGAGCGTCATGCTGCGCGGAGGCGCGATGTCCTTCGACTGCGCCATGACGGCGGCGGCGGCGAGCGCTTGCACCGCCGGCTGGCAGACCGCCACCACGTGCGAGCCCTCGCCCATCGCGCCGAGAAACTGCACCAGGTGATCCACGTAATCGTCGAACCCGAACGGGCCGTCGGCCAAGGGCACGTCGCGGGCATTGTGCCAGTCGGTGATGTAGACGTCGTGATCGGCGAGCAGGGTGCGCACCGTGCCGCGCAGCAGCGTGGCGAAATGGCCCGAGAGCGGCGCTACCACAAGCACCTTGGGCTGCTCGGTATCGATGTCCTTCCGGAAGCGCAGCAGCGTCCCGAACGGAGTCGAGAACGTCGCCTCCTCGGTGACCGGAACCTCGCGGTTGCCGACCCGGATGCTGTCGATGCCGAAGGCGGGGCGGGCGAAGGTCAGCCCGGCGCGCATCATCATCCGGGCGCCGGCCGACCACCAGTTCATCGGCGCCGCGTTCCCGGTACCGACCCAGGGCGATACGGCATCGTGGACGAGCTTGCCCCAGGAACGGGTGCGCTGGGCGAGGTCGGACTGCACTTCGAAGGCATCGTAGAGCATGAAGCTCGAACTCCTGCGCGAACGATCGGGTAGCGAACCATTCGCTGTGTCGTGCACGGCTGCCGGATCGTCTCCGGACGGTCGTTCACGGCCCACTAGGCTGAGCCACGGTTGCGCACAACGCAATCGGCTCACAATACGATCTGTAATAAATGTTGTGAGAATGCACCACTGTCCCATCCCCGTAACAGGAAAGGTTTATCTCTCACGGCGGGTGGTGGCGCGGCGCGGCACGAGACTTGGATGTCCCCGGCCCATCCCGGGCCGAGAACTCCATGGACATTCGGGGATAACGACAACAGGGGATGGACATGCCGGTCGCCACGCTCACGATCTCGAGCCGGAACTACTCCTCGTGGTCGCTCCGGGGGTGGCTGGTCTGCCGCATGGCCGGGCTCGATTTCGAGGTCGAAGTCCTGTCCGGCGACGACGCATCCACGCGGGCCGAGTTATTGCACCTGTCGCCGTCCTTCCTCGTGCCCCGCCTCGTCCATGGCGAGATCGAGGTCTGGGACACCCTGGCGCTCGCCCAGTATCTCAACGAGACCTATCCCGATGCGGGCTTCCTGCCGAAGGATCCCGTGGCCCGGGCGCGCTGCCGCTCGATCTCGGGCGAGATGCATGGCGGGTTCATCAACCTGCGCTCGGCGCTGCCGATGAACCTCAAAGCCCGTCACACCGATTTCAAGATCTTCAACGGAGCCCGGGGCGACATCGAGCGGATCATCACCATCGTCGAGGATTGCCTGTCGCGCTACGACGGCCCGTTCCTGTTCGGGACGCGCCCGAGCTTGGCCGATGCCATGTTCGCGCCGGTCTGCACCCGGTTCCAGACCTATGACGTCCCGCTGCCGCGCAAGGTCGCGGCCTATCGCGACACCATTCTCGCCTGGCCCCTGATGGTGGAATGGACCGAGGCGGCCGCTGCCGAGCCCGACGAGATCGAAGAACTCGACATGGAGTTCTGAGAGAAAGCACTCGGCGTGCATTCCGCAACATCCGGATGCCGGAATCATCCGCCGGCCGGTGCGGCGGCTCCATGGTTCGGCATCGGGGTCGCGTGCGGCGGCGTTCCTTGAGCGACCGCGAGGGGCAGGTCGATCCGGGCCACGAGGCCGCGGGGCGCCTTGTTCGACAGGGTGAGCCGGCCGCCATGCCCCTCGACGATGGCGAGCACGATCGAGAGGCCGAGGCCGAAGCCGCTGGCCTCGTCGAGATTCCGAGCCCGGTCCCCACGCACGAAGGGCTGCACCATGGCGTCGCGCTCGGCCTCGGGAATGCCGGGGCCGTCGTCGGACACTTCCAGTGCCACGCCCTGTTCGGACGGATGCATCGTCAGGCGCGCCGAGCCACCATACTTCACCGCATTGTCGACGAGGTTGACGATGGCCCGCTGCAGATCGTCCGCCCGGCCGCGCACGAGGACGTGGCGGGTCTGCTCCAGACGCACGTCGGCGCCGACATCGGTGAAACCGTCACACACGGTCTGGACCAAGGAGGCGAGGTCGACGAGGCTGTGGGCGCCGCGCGCCTGGCCGTCCCGGATGAAGGACAGGGCGGCGTCCACCAATCCGTTCATCTGGTCGAGGTCGCGCAGGGTCATGGTGCGGGCGTGGTCGTCCTCGATGAACTCGGCCCGCAGGCGCAGGCGGGTGATCGGGGTCCGCAGGTCGTGGCTGATCGCCGCCAGCATCTGGGTCCGGTCGTCGATCAGGCGGCGGACGCGCCCGCGCATGGTGTCGAGGGCGCGCGAGACCGCCGCCACCTCCTTCGGCCCGTTCCGGGGCAGGGCCACGAGGTTCATGCCCGTGCCGAAGGCGTCGGCAGCCTCGGCGAGCTTCGCCAGCGGCGCGGTCAGGGCCCGCGTCGCCCAGATCGACATGAGGGACAGGGTGATGCCGAGGAGGACGAAGGTGAAGACGATCGGGCCGGGGCCGAAGGGCGGCCGGTCGTCGTCCGGCAGGGTGGCCTGCAGGCTCGCCCCCGAGGGCGTCAGGATGCGGATGCGGATGCCGCTCCCCGGCTCCCTCCGGCCCGGCGGCGACAGGTCGGTTATGGTGAGCGGGCGGCCGACCCCCTCGCGCATGCGCCGGACCATGGGATGGTCCGGTCGTCCGCCCCCGGAGGCGGTGGGCAGCGTGCCCGGGGGCTCGGAGGTCGCCGTTGCCGGTTGGATCCGGAGGGAGGGCAGGCTGAGCGCCGCGTCCCGCAGCAGGCTCGCCCGGTCCTCCGGCGGAGCGACGTCGAGGAGGCGCACGATGGTGGCCAGCCGTGTCGCGGCCACGCCGGGATGGTTCTCCGGATTCCAGGGTTCGCGCAGGAGGAAGAAGGCGAGGGTCGCTACCGCATGGCTGACGACGATGGCGGCCACGCTGAGGATCGCGATCTGGCCGGCGATGCTGCGCGGCGGGCGGCCGATGAGGCGGCGCCAGCGGCCCTTCCCCTCAGTGCTCATGATCGGGTCACAGTCGGCGTGAACAGGTAGCCGCCCGAGCGGATGGTGCGGATGATCTCGGGATTGCGCGGATCGGCCTCGATCTTCTGGCGGATGCGGCTGATGAGGACGTCGATGCTGCGCTCGAACGGGCCGGCGGCGCGTCCCTGCGTCAGGTCGAGGAGCTGATCGCGCGAGAGCACCCGGCCGGGCCGGAGACAGAGCGCGTGGAGGAGGTCGAATTCGGCCCCGGTGATGGTGATGCGGGCCTCGTCCGGGCTGAGGAGCTGGCGCAGGGAGACGTCGAGGGTCCAGTCGAGGAAGCGTAGCCGGCGGGCGCCGTCGTCGCCGGCGGCCTCGGTGCCGGCACCCCGCCGCAGGATCGCGCGGATGCGGGCGAGGAGTTCGCGCGGGTTGAAGGGCTTAGCGAGGTAGTCGTCCGCGCCGATCTCGAGGCCGACGATCCGGTCGATCTCCTCGGCCTTGGCGGTGAGCATCAGGATCGGGATCGAGGATCCCGCCCGCAGGCGCCGGCACAGGCTCAACCCGTCCTCGCCCGGCAGCATCAGGTCGAGGACGATGAGGTCGACCCGCGCATCCGTCAGCGCCCGGTCCATCTCGCGCCCGTCCCCGGCCAGACTCACCCGGCATTCGTTGGCGCGCAGGTACCGCGCCACGAGGGCGCTAATCTCGCGGTCGTCTTCGACCACGAGGATATGGGGCGTGGCGGGCGTGGTCTGCGTCATGTCTCGTCCATCCGGTGGCCGTTTATGACGCCTCGGCCGAGGGATTCGAAGGGGATCGCGAGACTAGAATTGTAAACGTCTGTTTCGGGCCCGCATCCAGGATACGTTTGGCAAATGGTGTGGGCCGCAAGAGTGCGTCCGCGCCGCCTCTATCGCCGGCGAAACCCGAAATACCCGCCATCGGCGTCGTAGAGCACGTCGAAACCGTTGAGGAAGCGCAGGCCCGTGTTCACGAAGGGCTCCGGGCGACGGGTGTTGAGGGTCACCTTGTCCGGGGAGAGGGGGGACGTGTCGCCCACGACGATGTCGTAGGCCGCCGCCTGTGCGGAGAAAGTGAAGCCGAGCCGGGTGCCGGGCAGGAGTTGGCTCCGGCCGTCGTCATCGGCGGCGACGGCACCGTTCACGGCCTCGCCCGGCGGGGTCAGGTACATCACCGACACGCCGGTATCGACGAGCGCCCGGCCGCAGGCACCGGGCGCCTGCCCGTTCAGCGCGATGCAGACGGGGACGCCCTGCCACTCGCCGGGAATGTCCGGGTGCGGATCGAGCTTCACGAAGCGGATGTCGCCGCGCGTATTCGCCCCGGTGAGCCCCACATGGATGCCCGCCCGCGTCACCACGTAGCCCCGCCGGACAGCTCCCCGGCCCTCGGGCGCGAGGTTGAGGAGGGGGTTGGTGTCGGGCGTGCTCTGGCTCTGCGCGTCGCCCTCCCGCCCGAAGCCGACGCCCATCATCGCGACATGCTCGGGCATCGTCTCGGGCGTACAGGCGCGGGCCGTGTCCGTGCAGTCGATCCGCGTCACCGCGAGGACCGGGATGGGTGCGGTGATGACGCTGGCCTCGTTGCGGCCGACCAGGGTGACCGGCAGCGTCACCCAGCGCCCGATCATGATCCGCCCGGAACTGCTGTAGGTGAGCCGCCCCGGCCGCGACGGCATCGCCTCGAAGCCGGGGATGCGGCTCGCCGAGACCACGATGCCGGTAGATCCGGTATCCATCAGCACGGGGCGCACCTCTCCCCCGAAGGACAGGCCGAGACGCGGCGAGCGCGTCATCTCGGCGCCATCCTCCGCCGCGTTGAGATAGGAGAGATACGTGCCCTGGCGGAAGCCGTCGTAATCCGGCCTGTCGGCGCCATGGGCGGGATGGGCGGCGAGGCTCAAGGCGGCGATCCCGAATGCGAGTGCGACAGGCGAGGCGATCCTCGATCCCCCGGCCCTTTCTTGCGCGATGCCGACGCGATGCTCACGGCCCCTGCTCATCATCCGGTCCTCCCGAGCGACGAGGAGGCGGCACCGGAGCCGACCGGATCATCGTCACGCCATCCGTTCTCCGGCCGAGCTTGGCAGATCGGCGCTTAAGGGACGCTTACAGGGAGGCGACGACGGCCCGGGCCACCGACGCGATGGTGGCGCTGCGCGCCTCCGGCGATGTTCTCGCCCCGGTCAGGTAGACCGTCAGGACGAGGGGAGGCCGGCGTGGCGGCCAGATCACGGCGGCGTCGTTGGCGGTGTCGTTCTCCCCCGATCCGGTCTTGTCGCCGATGCGCCAGTCCTTCGGCAGGCCGGCGCGCAACCGTGCATCGCCGGTGCGGCAGCCGACGAGCCAGGCGATGAGGAGGGCACGCGAGGCCGGCGAGAGCGCGTCCGCGAGGACGAGGCGCCGGAGCGTTTCCGCCATGGCGAGCGGCGTGGTGGTGTCGCGCGGATCGCCGGGGGCGGCCTCGTTGAGATCGGGCTCGGTGCGGTCGAGCCGGCTCGTCTCATCGCCGAACGCGCGGATCCGGGCGGTGAGCCCGGCGGGACCGCCCATCGTCCCGAGGAGGAGGTTGGCGGCGGTGTTGTCGCTCAGGGTGACGGCCGCCTCGCAGAGTTCGGCGATGGTCATGCCCTCGCCCCCCGCCCTCGGCCCGCTCAGGGGCGAGTACGGCACGACCTCGCGCGGCTCGTAGCGCAGGCGCCGGTCGAGGCTGTCCTCGCCCCGGTCTACTCGCGCCAGCACCGCGCCGGCGGCGAGGAGCTTGAACGTGCTGCATAGGGGGAAGCGCTCGTCCCCGCGATGCGCCGCATGGGCGCCGCTGCCGGTATCGAGAAGACCGATCCCGAGCCGCCCGCCGCTCGCCTCCTCGATCTGTGCGAACCGGTCGGCGAGGTCCTGGCGGAACGCCCCCTCCGCCCGGGCGGCACATCCCGCGCCGAGCCAGTTCCCCGCCGCCCAGGCGGCTGCGCAAAGGGTGAATTCGCGTCGCCTGACCATGCATGTCCTCGCCGGGAATCGGGATCTGAGTCCGGCGGATCGTCGCCGAGCAACGCGGCGGCTTTACGGTGTCATCCGGGCCGGCGGAACGGCATTCCAGCGCGCCTGATCGTCGATTCCTCGCCCACGGGCCGGGGATCGGATTGCCTCGCGGGCCGTCGATTCTTATCTCATCCTCTCAGGTGCTGGCGCGATGTCCGACGCGGGCCTCGATCTCGGGAGACGACGATGCAAGGCTCTAAGGACGGCACGGGCCGTGGTTCGAACCGGTTGTTCGACGATTTCGCCCGGTTGATGACCGACGCCGCCGGGGCGGCGCAGGGGGTGAAGCGCGAGGCGGAGACGGTGTTCAAGGCGCAGGTGGAGCGCCTGATCCGCGACATGGATATCGCCTCGCGCGAGGAGGTGGACGTCCTGCGCGACCTCGTTTCGGCGCTGCGCAGCCAGAACGATGCCCTCGCAGCCCGCGTCTCGGCGCTGGAAGGCCGCCTCGGCACACAGGATACGCCGCCTGCGCCCGCCACGCCGGTCTGATTCGGGCGCCCCGGTCGGGTTCAAGCTTGTGCACAGGAAGGAATGGTGGAAATCCGCTTTCCTGTTCACCGCTTCTCCCGAGCGCTTTGAAACGCGAGTCCGCCACGGTCTATAGTGAGTGAAGCACTGATTCGCTTCGCCCCCGGACCCGACCTTCGACCCTTCAACTTCTCGCCGACCAAGCTGTGCCTTGCCTATGTGCGGATTCAGCTTGGGAACGGTGACTCGTGAGCGGGATCGATTGTCGTTCACCATTATCGGCGCCCCTCCCGGGACGCCAACCTGGACCGCTATGACCCAACTCCACATCGAAGGCCTCGACCGGAACGAGCATCCCCTCGACATCGTCGAGCGGCTCGCCTCCCTTCGCGATTGGATCTTCGACCGGGCCGAGACCGACGAGATGTCGGTGGCCGTGGCCGGCCGCTGGTCCGATTATCACGTCGCCTTCACCTGGATCGAGGACGTGGAGGCCCTCCACGTGGCCAGCGCCTTCGATCTCAAGGTTCCAGCGCATCGCCGCACCGAGATCCTCACCCTCATTTCCCTCGTCAACGAGCAGCTCTGGGTCGGCCATTTCGACCTGTGGTCCACCGACAGCGTGGTGATGTTCCGGCACTCGCTGCTGCTCACGGACGGCGCTGCGCCGACCCAGAGCCAGTGCGCGATGATGCTGAAATCCGCTGTCGATGCCTGCGAGCGCTATTATCAGGCGTTCCAGTTCGTGCTCTGGGCCGGCAAGTCCGCCCGTGAATCCCTGGATGCGGTCCTGTTCGAGACCGAAGGCGAGGCGTGACCATCCCGTCTTCCTCTGCCTTGCCCGCGTCCCTCACCCTGGTGGGTGCGGGCAAGATGGGCGGCGCGATGCTGGCGGGCTGGCTCGCGGGCGGACTCGATGCCGCCAGGACCTGCGTCGTCGATCCGCAGGCCTCGTCCGAGATGGTGCGGCTCTGCGAGAGCCACGGCATCGCCCTGAACCCGAGCGACCTGCCGGCCAACGACGCGCTGATCCTCGCGATCAAGCCGCAGGGGTTGGAGGGCGCGGCCGGCCTCCTCGACGGATTGATCGCACCCCACACGCTCGTGGTCTCGATCCTGGCGGGCAAGACCATCGCCGACCTGTGCCGCCGCCTGCCCTCCGCCCGGGCCGTCGTCCGGGCGATGCCAAACTTGCCGGCGAGCATCGGCCGCGGCGTCACCGGAGCGGTGGCGAGCGCCGACGTATCCCCCGACCAGCGCGATCAGGCCGATGCGCTGCTGAAGGGCGTCGGCGCGGTGGAATGGCTCGACGACGAGGCGCTCATCGACGCACTGACGGCGGTCTCCGGGTCCGGCCCTGCCTATGTATTCCTCCTGGCCGAGGCCATGGCGGAGGCGGGCGTGGCCGCCGGCTTGTCCGCCGACATGGCCGCGCGTCTCGCCCGCGCCACGGTAGCGGGGGCCGGGGCGCTCCTGTCCACCAGCCCCTCAGAGGCGGGACAGTTGCGGCGCGACGTGACCTCGCCCGGCGGCACCACGGCGGCGGCGCTGGCCGTGCTCATGCGCGACGGCGGCGTGCCGGACCTGATGCGCGAGGCGGTCGCCGCGGCGGCGGTGAGGGCCGGCGAACTCTCCGGCTGAGCGTCCCCAAAGTGCCTCTCGCAAAACTCCCGTTGCGCCGTCGTGCTCTGAGCGAGACCCGACGGTGATGGGGAGTTTTGTGAGGCACTCTAACCGATCCGCCTGCGCAACCTACATTGTAGGGAACAGACACGAGGATCGAACGACCATGGCCAACACCACAGGTGCGAAGTCCACGGACGGTAATGAGACCGGCGGAACCGACATCGCCGTCGCCGCCCCGCGGCAATCTCCGCGCGAGGCCGTCGTCGAGGCCCTGATGCGGCTTGCCGCCGTGCAGCCGTGGAACGACATCGAGATCGGCGACATCGCCCGCGAGGCCGGCCTGTCGCTGGCCGAGTTCCGGGAGCTGTTTCCCTCCAAGGGAGCCGTGCTCGGCGGCCTGTCTCGGATCATCGACCGCAAGGTGCTGGAGGGCGATTCCTCCGACCTCGCCGAGGAGCCCACCCGCGAGCGTCTGTTCGACGTGCTCATGCGCCGCCTGGATGCGATGACCCCCTACAAGGACGCCCTGCGCCGGATCTCCTACGCCCTGCGCGGCGACCCACTCTCCCTCGTGGCCCTGAACGGCGTTGCGCTGAACTCCCACCGTTTCATGCTGGCGGCCGCTGGCATCGACACCGAGGGGCCGCTCGGGCGGATCAAACTTCAGGGCGTGGTCATCGCCTTCGCCCGCACGGTGGAAGTCTGGCTCGACGACGACGATCCGGCTCTGGCGCGGACCATGGCGCGCCTCGACAAGGAAATCCGCAACGGCGAGCGCTTCATGGAGCGTGCCGACGACGCCCGCCGCCTCACGGCGCCGTTCCGTGCGCTGGGCCGCTCGCTCCTCGACCGCGGCGCCCGCCAGCGCCGGGGCAAGCGGCCCGAGGACGAGGTGGATCAGCAGACGGTGTGACAGAACGGTTTCCCTCCCCCCTCTGCGGGGGAAGGTGGCCCGTAAGCGGGTCGGGAGAGGGGATCGCGTTGTCTGGAGAGGTCGCCCCCTCTCCCGCCTGCTCCGCAGGCACCCTCTCCCGCAGAGGCTACGGCGTTCAAACATCTCGCGGGATGCACAGGTCCCCTCTCCTGGAAGGAGAGGGACAGGGTGAGGTGTGTGAGCTTTCCGGAGATGAACCACACCTCACCCCAGCCCTCTCCTTCCAGGAGAGGGAGCATGTCGCGCGTCATGTCGAACCCGTTTGGATCGAGCGAACATCCATCGAGCAGGTGTGTGGATCCGGTAACCCGCAGAGGGGAGAGGGTGGATTGAGCCCGAACGAAAAAGGGCCGCCCCATCGGGCGGCCCTTTCCATGTCAGGCTGGTCGATCAGCCGCCGATGCGGTTGGCGAGAACGGCCGAGTGGCCGTGCTGGTTGGCAATGTAGGGAAGCGCCTGGTTGGCGAACTCGCGGCCCTGGGCGTTGTCGCCGTTGCGCGAGTAGGACTCGTAGAGGCCGAGGGTGCGGGCATCCGAACGGGCCTGCTGCTGGGCGTAGGTCCGGTCGAAATCGCGGCCGGTGGGGGCGTTCTTCAGGCGGTCGATGCGGGCCTGACCCTCGGGGCCGATGGCGACGCGGCGGCCGGGCTCGCCGGGGGTGTTGTCGATGATGCCGACGCCGCCGAGGACGCCGCCGACGATCCGCGACGCGATGGTGGCCGAGATCGTCACCGGGGCGAGGACGACGCCGACCGGGTTGTCGAAGCGGGTCTCGAAGGGCTGGCTGTCGGAGACGACGGTGCCGCCGGCGGTGAGCGACGTGCCCTCGGGCAGCAGCGCCTTGGTGGTGGCCTCACGCTCGACCAGCACGTTCTTGGCGTAGTTGCGGACGTTCGGGTTGCGCGAACGCTCCAGAGCGATGCGGCTCGACTCGATGCTCACGGCATCCGAACGCAGGGCGGCGGCGCGGAACGAGGAGGTGTCGCGGGCCTCGGGGGCGTTGGCATCGAACTGCGGGGCGACACGGATGCCGAGGGGCTCCTGAGCCAGGGCCGGAGTCGTGATCGCCGCGACGGTGAAGCCGAGGGCGGCGAGAAGCTTGGTGTTGATCATGGCGGAGGTTGTCCTCACACGCCTTTACGGCGTTTGGTTGAACGAACGTTTCGTCCGGCATGAACGTTTCGTTAACGGGGCGGTTCCCGCGTGACGGGCATGGCAGTGGTGCGGCGCAGCATGCTTCACCTCTTCGTGATTCGGCATGCGCCTCCTCGAAGCGAGACGCGGGCGGAGACCGAATCCCGTCCTCGAACCTCATCCCGAGGCGCCGCGTAGCGGCCTCGAAGAAGGATTAGAGAAACCCGCCGAGCGAATTGGAAGGTTTTGCTGCGCTGACGCAAGGTGAGGTGAGGGCATGGGACGACGTCAATGCGCTTCCTCCCAGTTCCCCGCCGCCTGCGCCTCCACCACCAGCGGGACGCGTAAGGTCAGCGCCGGCGACGGCGCCTCGACCATCACCCGGCGGATGACGGGTAGCGCCTTCTCCACCTCGTCCTCGGGGGCCTCGAACACCAGTTCGTCGTGCACCTGCAGCAGCATGGTCACGTTGAGTTTTTCCGCCCGCAGCGCCTGCTCCATCCGGGTCATGGCCCGGCGGATGATGTCGGCAGCCGAGCCCTGGATCGGGGCGTTGATGGCCTGGCGCTCCACCGAGGCGCGCTCGTTCGGGTTGTTCGAGCGGATCTGCGGATAGTGGCAGACGCGGCCGAACAGGGTGGTGACGTAGCCCAGATCGCGGCAGAGCTTCTTGGTGTCGTCGATATAGGCGCGGATGCCGGGGAAGCGCTCGAAATACTGCTTGATGAAGGCGCTGGCCTCCTCGCGGCCGATGCCGAGGCGGTCGGCGAGACCGAAGGCCGAGATCCCGTAGATGATGCCGAAATTGATCGTCTTGGCGCGCCGGCGCAGGTCCGCGGTCATGTCCTTCAAGGGCACGCCGAACATGGCGCTGGCGGTGGCCGCATGGATGTCGACGCCGTCCTCGAAGGCCTGCCGCAGCTGCGGGATGTCGGCGATGTGGGCGAGGATGCGCAGTTCGATCTGGCTGTAATCGGCCGAGATGAGCTTTCTGCCCTCCGGCGCCACGAAGGCGCGGCGGATGCGCCGGCCCTCCTCGGTGCGGATCGGGATGTTCTGCAGGTTCGGCTCCGAGGAGGAGAGCCGGCCGGTGGTGGTGGCGGCGAGCGAGAACGAGGTGTGGACCCGGTCGGTCTCCCGGTCGGCATGCTGCTGCAGCGAATCCGTGTAGGTCGATTTCAGCTTGGCGAGCTGGCGCCATTCCAAAATCTTCTTCGGCAGTTCGTGGCCGGCCTGGGCCAGTTCCTCCAGAAGGGTGGCGGGCGTGGCCCATTGGCCGGACGGCGTCTTTTTGGCGCCGGGCAGGCCCATCTTGCCGAACAGGATGTCGCCGATCTGTTTCGGCGAGGAGACCTGGAAGCGCTCGCCGGCATCCTCCTGGATCTCTTCCTCCAGCCGCACCAGGATCTGCGAGAAGTCGCCCGAGAGTCGGCTCAGCATGTTGCGGTCGACGCGGATGCCCGCCGCTTCCATCCGGGCGATCACCGGGATGAGGGGGCGTTCCAGGGTCTCGTAGACCGTGACCCGCCTCTCGGCGACGAGGCGCGGCTTCATCATCCGCCACAGGCGCAGGGTGACGTCCGCATCCTCGGCGGCGTAGGCGGTGGCCTTGTCGAGCGGCACCTTGTCGAAGGTGATCTTGGCCTTACCGGTACCGGCCACGTCCGAGAAGCTGATCGGCTGGTGGCCGAGATGGCGGCGGGCGAGTTCGTCCATGCCGTGCCCGCCCTTGCCGGCATCGAGCACGTAGGAGATCAGCATCGTGTCGTCGAAGGGGGCGATCTCGATGGCGACGCTCTGGCGCCGGAACACCAGCCAATCGTACTTGATGTTCTGCCCGACCTTGAGGACGCCCGGATCCTCGAGAAGCGGCTTCAAGGCCGTCAGGGCGGCATCGATCGGGATCTGGCCGCCGACCGGGCTGAACTGCCCCGTGGCCGCCTTGGCATCGCCGAACAGGTCGCCCGCCTCGGATGCCGCCACCGGCTCCAGATGGGCGAGGGGGATATAGGCCGCCCGCCCCGGCGCCACCGCCAGGGACACGCCGACGAGGGCGGCGTTGTTGGCGTCGAGGGAGTCGGTCTCGGTATCCACCGCCACCACCCCGGCCTCGCGCGCCTCGGCGATCCAGGCCTCGAGCTGGCCGAGGCTGGTGATCGTCTCGTAGGCCGTGGTGTCGATGGGGTTCGTCCCCTCCGCCGCACGGGTGGCGACGAGGGAGGAGGGCGTCGCCTCGGCAGGGCCGCGCGGCTTTGGCCCGCCCTCTGGCAGGTTCAGGTTGGCGAAGGGGTCGACCTCGCCGCCCTCCGTCGCTCCCTCGAACGGGGGCGCATCGGCCCCGTCCGAGCCCGGCAGCAGGGCGGGGTCGGGCTTCACCGTCTCCGGGTCCACATGCAGCATCGAGGCGATGCGGCGGGTGAGCGTGTTGAATTCCATCGCCTTGAGGAAGCCGACGAGCTTCGAGGGGTCGGGCGCCGGCAGGCGCAGGTCGTCGAGGGCCACGGGGAGCGGCACGTCCTCCACCAGCGCCACCAGCCGGCGCGAGAGCTTGGCCTGATCGATGCTGGCGAGCAGGGTCTCGCGGCGCTTGGGCTGCTTGATCTCGCCCGCCCGCTCCAGCAGCGCGTCGAGGCTGCCGTATTCCTTGATCAGCGCCGCCGCCGTCTTGAGGCCGATGCCGGGCACGCCGGGCACGTTGTCGGACGTGTCGCCGATGAGCGCCAGGGCGTCGCCGATCTGGTTCGGCTGCAGGCCCTCCCATTTGGCGATGATGGCGTCGAGGTCGAGGTTGCGCTCGGGCCGATGGCCGGGCTTGCCCTTCACGCCGGATTCGAAGTCGTAGAACCGCACCAGCGGCCCCACCAACTGCATCAGGTCCTTGTCGGAGGAGACGATGATGACACCGGCGCCCCGCGCCTCGGCCTGGCGCGAATAGGTGGCGATGAGGTCGTCGGCCTCGTAGCGTTCGAGCTCGATGGGCTGCAGGCCGAAGGCGCGCACGGCCTCGCGCATCAGCGGCATCTGGCGCTTGAGGTCGTCCGGCGCGTCGGGGCGGTGGCCCTTGTAGTCAGGGAAGAGCTCCTTGCGGAACGAGCCCTCCGACTTGTCGAACACGATGGCCAGATGCGTCGGCTTGATTCCCGCCGCGCCGTCCTGAACGAACTGGGCGATCTTGGTGCAGAACAGCCGGACCGCCCCCGTGGGCAGGCCGTCCGAGGGCCGGGTGTTGTACTTCTGGTCCTGGTTGATCGACTGGAAGTAGGCTCGGAAGATGAAGGACGACCCGTCCACCAGGATGATCTGATCGCCGGGGCCGACGGGGGCGGAAGCGCTGGTCGTCATCAGGCGGCAATGTCTCGCGAAGGATGCTTCAGGTCGCCCGCTCTCACGGGGCCGGCGGCCTGCTCAGTTCGGCGCGGCAGACCTCGATGATCTCGGTCAACTGGTCGTGGACGGTCTTCCAGACGATGTCCAGCGCCAGCCGGTGATAGGCGTGCCGATAGAAGTTGCCGGCATCGGCGATATCGCGCCAGGGTATTCGGGGATGCCGCGCCTTGGTTTCCGCCCTAAGGCGCCTGCTGGCTTCTGAGATGATCTCCAGGCAGCGGACGACGGCATAGTTCGTTCGCTGATCGGCTTCGGAGGCCGCGACAGTCATCCCGGCCGTGAAGTCGAGAGCAGCCCCGGCATTCTCGACGATGGTCTCGCAAGCCTCGCGCTCGCGCTCAGAAGGCGGGAATGGCATCCCGTTCCACCCGCGCCCGGACACGCTCCTTCAAGGTTCTACGGTTCGCCACATCGACCGCCACCGGGAACAGGTCGTCGATGAAGTTGCAGAGACCGACATAGCCGTAGACGTCGAGGCCGATATCCTCGTCGAGGCCGATATCCTCGTCGAGGTTGATGGCGATGTCGATATCGCTACCGGGACGGGTATCGCCGCGCGCGACGGAGCCGAACAGAGCGGCGTGCCGGACGCCGCGCCGCTGCAACGCGCCTTCATGGGCGCGAAGAATGTCGATGGCCGTCCGGGAATCCATCTCGCTATGGTAAGCGCAAGACCATGGCTTGCTGAAGTGGAATTGGGGCGGTCGCTCGCCGATACGGGTGGAAGCGTCGCATGCGGGAACGGCGGATTCCGGGGTCGCGTTTCAGCATCGTCCTCCACAGCTTCGGATTCCCGCCGCATGATCACGGTCCGCCGTTCGACCTGTCTCGCCCTGACCCTCGCCCTCTCCGCCGCCCCGCTGCCGGTTCTCGCTCAGGCGCTCCAGAATCCCGGCACCGCGACGATCGAGGCGCATGTCGTCAAGGCCGCCCCGCTGGAGGCGACGCCGGAGCGGATCGCCGCCCTGAAGCTGCCCCCCGGGTTCACGATCGAGGCCTTCGCCCGCGATCTCGGCGCACCCCGTGTCATCGTCGTGGCCCCCGACGGGGCGCTCTATGTGAGCGACCGCGATGCCGGCACGGTCACCCGGATCGATGCGGCCGACGCGGCCAAGCGGCAGGTCGTCCTGAAGAAGCCGGACGTGCACGGCCTCGCCATCCATGACGGCACCCTGTTCTACGTGACCGTGAAGGAAATCTTCTCCGCGCCGATGAAGCCCGACGGCGGCCTCGGCCCCGAGACCAAGCTCGTCTCCGACCTGCCCGATGCCGGCCAGCATCCCAACCGCACCATCGGCTTCGGGCCGGACGGCTGGCTCTATGCGAGCCTCGGCTCCACCTGCAACGAGTGCGAGGAGCGCAACCCCGAGAACGCCACCATGGTGCGGATGAAACCGGATGGGTCGGGCCGGGAGATCGTCGCCTCGGGCTTGCGCAACACCATCGGCTTCGCCTGGGAGCCCGGGACCAAGGCCCTCTACGGCTGGGACGACGGCGTCGACTGGCTCGGCAACGACGAAACGCCGGAGGAGCTGAACAAGATCGAGGCGGGCAAGAAGTACGGCTGGCCCTACATCTTCGGCGCCGGGATCAAGAATCTCTATCGCGAAGTCCCGAAGAGCTCCTTGGAGCAGTGGGACAAGGACAGCGAACGGCCGGTCCTCACCTGGACGGCACACGCCTCCTCGATGCAGTTCGCCTTCTATGACGGCGCGCAGTTCCCGGCGGAGTACAGGGGCGACGCTTTCGTCACCATGCACGGCTCGTGGAACCGCAAGCCGCCGAGCGGCTACGAGGTCCTGCGCGTGCATTTCGAGAAGGGCCGGCCAACATCGATCACCCCGTTCGTGTCGGGCTTCCTCACCGAGGGCGGCCCGAGCGGCTGGTCACGTTTCGCCCGGCCCTTCGGCTTGGCGGTTGCCAAGGACGGAAGCCTGTATCTCGGCGACGACCAGCACGGCATCGTCTACCGGATCAGCTACAAGGGCTGATCCGGTCGTGAGGAAACGTGGGTGCCGCTCAGCGCGCGGCGCCCACAGTGTCGGCCATCCGTGCGTCGCGGGTGCCGAGCGGCTGTTCCCGTCCCACCGTGGTGTCGATCTCGGTCTGGTGCTCCATCTCGGCGTTGATCTCGGCGCCGAGCAACACGATCGTGGTCGAGATCCAGATCCAGGTCATGAAGCCGACGACGGCGCCGAGGGAGCCGTAGGTCTCATTGTATTTGCCGAAATTGGAGACGTACCAGGAAAAGCCCAATGAACCCGCGAGCCAGAGCACGCCCGCGATGGCGCTGCCCCAGGTCACCCAGCGCCAGCGCGGTGCATCCCGGCTCGGGCCGTAGCGGTAGAGCAGGGCGAGACCGGCCAGCACGGCCAGCAGCAGCACCGGCCAGCGCAGGAGCGAGATGTACCAGGCCTCGGCGCTGAGCCCGACGACGTTGATCACTGCCGGCACCACGACGATGCCCGCCAGCGCAAGGACGATGAACAGCAGGGCGCCCGCGGTGAAGCCGAGCGAGCGCAGGTTGAGCCAGAAGAAGTTCCGGGTCTCACGCTCCTCATAGACGATGTTGAGGGCCTGGAAGACTGCTTTCATCCCGCCATTGGCGCTCCAGATCGAGAGGCCGAGGCCGGTGAAGAAGGTGATGCCCAGGGTGGTGTCACCCTTCTCCGCGATGCGCTTCACCTGCTCGCCGATGATGTCGAGGGCGCCGGACGGGATGACGCCCTGGAGCGTGCGGAGATGGTCGTTGATGGTGACCACATCCGCCACCAGCCCGTAACAGGAGACCAGCGCCGCGATGGCCGGGAAGATCGCCAGGAGGACGTAGAAGGTCACCCCCGCCGCCACCGAGACGAGGTTGTTCTCGCCGACATCGTGGAAGACCCGCAGTCCGATATCCTTCCAGCCCTTGGCCGGGATTTCCGAAGGCTTGGCTGCCTGGCGTCCCCGTTCAGACTCTGTCCTGGCGACCTGTTTGGCGTCCCTTCCCTCATGGGAGGGGGAGGGCTCGCTGGTGCGCGGGGCGGAGGGAGAATCGTCCGACGATGACCCGGGCCGAGAGGGTCGCGCGCCCTTCCTCGGCAGGACGACGAGGCCGATGAGCGCGGTCACGAGCCCCAGCGTCCATAGGGTGGAGCCCGATTGCTCAGGGCCCGCCGCTCCCGCCGGTTCGTGATGTGGTTCGGCCATCGGCGGTTCGTCCTACGGGAAGAGAAGTGAATACAATTCCTTCCGACAACCTTCCGGCACGCGGAGGGTTTCATGCAGCGTCCCCGACGGTCGCTTAGGGAATAGAACGGTCTTACAGCGTACAGAGAAGACCCCGGGGGAGCTGCCGGAGCGCCGTTCGGCACGGTGCGTGCTCCCAGGCACGGACTTTCGACCCGTCAGCGGTTACGAGCCGCCATTCGGCGCTTGCCCTCGGCAGCCGTTGCCCTCACCGTTTTCGCGAAATTTCCCAAACGAGGACACGACAGCCCCGTGCCGCACGCGACAGAGCTGATTGCCATCATCGCCCTCGGTCTCGTGCTGGCCTTCGCCTGCGGGATGCTGGCCCAACGCCTGCGGCTGCCTCCCCTGGTCGGTTATCTCCTCGCCGGCGTGCTCGTGGGGCCGTACACACCCGGCTTCGTCGGCAACAGCCAGCTCGCGAGCCAGCTCGCCGAGATCGGCGTGATCCTGCTGATGTTCGGAGTGGGGCTGCACTTCTCGATCAAGGACCTGATGGCGGTGCGTACCATCGCCCTACCGGGCGCCATCGTGCAGATCGTGGCCGCCACCGCCATGGGCGGCCTGCTGGCGCATCTCTGGGGCTGGGGCATCGGCGCCGGCCTCGTCTTCGGCCTCGCTTTGTCGGTGGCGAGTACCGTGGTGCTGCTGCGGGCGCTGGAGGAGCGTCGGCTCCTCGACAGCGACAAGGGCCGAATCGCGGTGGGTTGGCTCATCGTCGAGGATCTCGCCATGGTCCTCGCCCTGGTCCTGCTCCCCGCCCTCGCGCCGTCCCTTGGGGGAGTTGGCGACGGCGCGGCCCACCATGTGGGGGACGGCAACATCTGGCTCACCCTGGTGCTGACGCTGGCCAAGGTCGCGGTGTTCGCCCTGGTGATGCTGGTAGGCGGGCGCCGCGTGGTGCCCTGGCTCCTCGATCAGGCGGCGCGCACCGGCTCGCGCGAGCTCTTCACCCTGGCGGTCCTCGCCCTGGCGCTCGGCATCGCTTTCGGTTCGGCCGAACTCTTCGGGGTCTCCTTCGCGCTGGGCGCCTTCTTCGCCGGGATGGTGCTCGCCGAATCCGACCTGAGCCATCAGGCGGCCGCCGATTCCCTGCCGCTGCAGGATGCGTTCGCGGTTCTGTTCTTCGTCTCCGTGGGCATGTTGTTCGACCCCGGCATCCTCCTGCGCGAGCCGCTCTCGGTGCTCGCCGTCCTCGGCATCATCCTCCTCGGCAAGTCCATCGCGGCGGTGGCGATCGTTCTCGCCTTTAAGCATCCCATCGGCACGGCCCTCACCATCGCGGCGAGTCTGGCGCAGATCGGCGAGTTCTCGTTCATCCTGGTCAGCCTCGGGCTCTCGCTGAAGCTGCTCCCCACCGAGGGGCGCGATCTCATCCTCGGCGGCGCCATCCTCTCCATCACCCTCAACCCGCTGTTCTTCGTCCTGGCCGACCGGGCGACGCGCTTGTTCGCCGAGCGGCCGGATCTCGCCGCCCGGTTCGAGCGGCGAGGTGCTGCGGCGATGGCCGTCACCGAGGAGGCCAAACCCCATCGCGGCCACGCCATCGTCATCGGCTACGGTCGTGTCGGCAGCACCATCGCCAATGCCTTCGCCACCTGGGACATGCCCTACCTCGTGATCGACCGCGACCGCCGCCGCGTCCTCGACCTGCGCAAGGACGGCGTCGAGGCGGTGTTCGGGGACGCCACCGCGCCGGGCATCCTCGAAGCGGCCGATATCGGACAGGCGAAGCTCATCGTGATCGCGTCGCCCGAGCCGCATACGGCGCGGCGCCTCGTCGAACTCGCCCGCGAGGCCAATCCCGGCATCGACACCCTGGTACGCACCCACAACGACGGCGAGCGGCGCCATTTCGAGGAGCAGGGCGTCGGCCTCGTCCTCATGGCCGAGCGCGAACTCGCCTACGGGATGACGCTCTACGCCCTGCGCAGCCTCGGGCTGAAGGAGGGCGAAGCGCGCATCTTCGTCGACAGCACCCGCGTGGAAAGCCGCTCGGCCCCCGTGGAGGCCGAGATCGACCAGGGCGCGCCGGAACTGCGCCCGCACAAATCGGACGTGGTGGAGGGTAAGGGGTAGGTGCGCGGCTCCTCCCGTCGGCTATGCGAGACGGGAACGCGCCAGCGGTCATCCAGCCGTACCACAGGGCGTACTTCTCCTCAAAGGATCGTGCGAATCCTATGATCGGCATCGGTTGCCCGTCTGCCTGGCGCTTGTAAAAGTACGTTATTCCATACATTGTCGGCTTCAACGTATGGGATAGAGATCATGCGGACGAAGGCCATCATCTCGGGTGCCGAACAGGACGCCCTCGAAGCGCTCGCGACCTCCATCCGGCTCGCCCGCCTTCGCCGGAACATCACCCAGGCGGAGTTCGCCGAGCGTATGGGCGTCGCGCGCTTGTCCGTCGTGTCTCTTGAGAAGGGGCGGCCGGGAGTGACGGTGGGAACACTCCTGAAGGCCATGACGGTGCTCGGCTACACCGACAGGATCGGAGCTCTTCTCGCCGCGGACCCGATCGGCGACGGAATGGCGATGGTCTCTGGCCGACAGAGGGCCACGGGACGAGCCGATGTGGCGGATTTCTAGAACTGGCCGGATTGACCGGCTTGTCGTGTTTCGGGCACGCGAAGGCGGTTACATCCCGGCCGGTGAACTGACTTTCGAGGGCGGCGGCCATCAGCGGCTCGGCCGGTTCGTCTACGCAGCGAGCTACCTCGCGCGCTCGGAAAAAACGCCCCTCGATCCGATTGGTCTGCCATTGCGCCGGGGATCGGTGGCAGCGGCCCCCGAAGAGGTTCCGTTGGTCTTCCACGATGTCGGGCCTGACGGCTGGGGCAAGGACGTGCTCGTGCGGGCTTTTCCTTCCCTCTCCCTGAGCATGCCGGAATTCCTGGCGCTCGGCGGTCTGGGGCGTACCGGCGATCTGGCCTTCGGACCGACACCGGAGGGACCGGCAACCTGGGCTCCAGGGCCCGAACCGCTGCTCGATCTTCCGCGCGAGAACGACGACCTCGAAGCGCTGATGGCGGCGGCCGCGGCCGTGGAGGCGGGAGATGCCGACGGGCACCACTTCAAGCTTCTCTTCCGAGGGAGCGCCGATGTCGGGGGCGCGCGTCCGAAGGCGCGGATCCGGGACGCAGGCAGGGACTGGATCGCAAAATTTCCCGCGGCGACCGATCGCTTCGACGATCCTCGAGTCGAGTCGGCCTGTCTCGATGTGGCCGAGGCTGCCGGCCTGCCTGTGCCGGAACGCAAGATCGTGGAGGCCGGAGGACGTGCCGCCCTGTTCGTCCGCCGTTTCGATCGCTCAGAGGAAATGCGGCCCTACGCCTACCTGAGCGCCGCGACACTGTTGAAGCAGCCTTCGATGCGATACGGCACCGACCACACCTATCTCGATATCGCTGCCGCGGCGCAGGCGATTGGCGTGCGCGGGGCCGCCGAGGCGATGTTCGAACGCCTGATCCTGAACGCCACGCTTCACAACACGGACGATCATCTGCGCAACCACGGCTTCCTGGATCGGGGAGGGGGCTGGGAGATCGCGCCGGTGTTCGATCTCGTTCCCCATCCGGGCCAGCGACGCCATGTCTGCGCGCCGGCTCGGGGGATCGGTCCCGAATGGAACCCCGACCGCGCCTTCGATGCGCATGTCCCGTTGAAGATTCCATTGAGGACGGCCGAGGCGATCCGCGACCGCATTATCCAGGCCGCGCGCCGTCTTCCCGCCTTCATGGACGAACGCGGGGTCACGGTCCGGGACCGGCGGACGCTGGCGGATGCGTTTCCGAGCTCGATCGGATTCAACCCGGCATGAATCTGATGCGCAGGCTCAGCCCGGTGCGGACAAGGCGCTCTTCGGCAGCAGCATGTGGACGCCCTTGTTGCCGTCGACCGTCTGCGTGATGCGCAGATTGCCGGCCAACGAGCACAGCATGTAGGCCTGATTGCGGGTCAGATCGCTGCGAGCGCAGACGTGACGGACCATCTCGCGCACCGCCTGGCGCATGGCCTCGTCGAGGCTCTCATGCAGACCGATCGTCATGAGATCGGTGGGCGTCTCGGCGAAGGGCCACGCATAGCCGAGATCCTTGCGCACGGTGAGGCGGAATGTGCCCGAAAGGCCCGTCTCAAGGGCCGTGATACAGACCTCGCCGTCGCCCTGCACGCCGTGGCCGTCCCCGGCATAGAAGCCGGCGCCGGGGTTGAAGACGGGCAGATACAGCGACGTGTCGACCTTGAGCTCCTTGTTGTCCATGTTTCCGCCGAAGGCGCGGGGGACCGGAGAACCGACCCTGCCCCAGGCGGCGGGAGGCGCCGTACCCATGATCCCGAAGAATGGATCGAGGGCCAGTTCAGCGCCCCAGGGCAGGATCGCGACGCCGCGGGCGACGTCGATGTCGGGATGGATCGTTTCGTAATCGGTGAATTCGTCCGGCAGGGTGCCGAGCAGGGGCAGGATCGCCACGAAGCCCCAATCCATGCGGAATTTCAGATCGAGGATATCGACCTGGAGTACGTCGCCGGGTTCGGCCCCGCGGACATGGACCGGGCCGGTGACGAAATGCGGCCCGGGGCCGGGGGCCAGCGTGTCGAGGGCCGCGAGATAATCGGCCGGCACCCGGGCCGGATCGGGGTGGAGCGATTCTTTGCCGCCGGCCGGAAACGAATGGAGCGTGACGGTATCGCCGGACTCGATCTCCAGGACCGGCGGCAGGTCGGCGTCGAAATAGCCGAGCACCATTGTGTCGGGAGTCGCGGGAATCTCGTGATGCGTCGACATGAGGAATCCTTTCGATGATCGGATGGTCAGACGGCGATGTGCCGGGCGAGGGCGGCGTGGTCCAAGCTCTCCCGCGTGCCCCGTTCGACCACGCCGCCGCGTGAGAGCACGACGAAGGAATCGGCGAGGCGGACCGCGAATTCGAGATACTGCTCCACGAGGAGCACGGTGATCCGGCCCCGGAGCCCTTTGATCACGGCCTCGATCGCCGAGACGATGGAGGGCTGGATGCCCTCGGTCGGCTCGTCGAGGAGGATGAGGCGGGGGCGGGTGCTGAGCGCGCGGGCGATGGCGAGTTGCTGCTGCTGGCCGCCCGAGAGGTTGCCGCCGGGCCGGTTCCACAGGCCGCGCAGGGCCGGGAACAGGGCGACCGCCTCGTCCACGGCATCGGAGCGGTCGAGCCCATGCGCGCGGGCGGCAACGCGCAGATTCTCCGCCACGGTGAGGTCCGCGAAGATCTCGCGGCCCTGGGGCACGATGGCGAGGCCCGCCCGCGCCCGCCGGTCCGGCGACAGGTCGGTGATGTCGATATCGCCGAGAAGGATGCGGCCGCTGCTCGTCGGGATCAGCCCGGCCAGACAGCGCAGGAGGGTGGTCTTGCCGGCGCCGTTGCGGCCAAGCACCGCTAAGCAGGCGCCGGGCGCGATGGAGAAGTCCACGTTCCGCAGGACCTGCGCACTGCCGTAATGCTGGTCGAGGCCGGAGACGGTCAGCCCCAGTGGGCCGGGCGGAGGGGAGGGGGATACATCGCTCATCGGCCGAGGAACACCTCGATCACTCGGGAATCGGCGCGCGCACCGGCCATCCCGCCCTCGAACAGGGTTCGGCCCTCGTGCAGCACCGTGACCCGGTCGGCGATGGCCTCGACGAAGGCCATGTCGTGCTCGATGACCAGGATCGCCCGGTCGGGACGGCGCAGGGACCGGATCAGGTCGGCCGTGCGCACGGTCTCGGCATCAGATAATCCCGCCACGGGTTCGTCGAGGAGAACCAGCCTCGGCCGGGAGGCGAGCACCATGCCGATCTCGAGCCATTGCTTCTCCCCATGCGCCAGGGAGCCCGCGAGGGTGTCGGCCCGCGCCTCCAGGCCGGTCTCGGCGAGGGAGGCCGCCACGCGGTCGGATCGCTCCGATGCCGGACAATCGAGGCCGCAGCCGATCTCGAGGTTCTCGCGCACGGTGAGGGCGGGAAAGACGCTGGGCTTCTGGAACTTGCGACGCACGCCGGCGCGGGCGATCTGCGCCTCCGAGCGCCGGGTCAGGTCGAGGTCGTCGCCGAGAAGGATGCGGCCCGAGGTCGGTCTGGCGATACCGGTGATGGCGTCGAGAAGCGTGGTCTTGCCGGCGCCGTTCGGCCCGATCACCGCGCGAACCTCGCCGGGATCGATGGCCAGGGACAGGCCGTCCAGGGCGCGGAACCGTCCGAATACGACGCTCAGGTTCTCGATGACCAGGGCGCTCATCCGAGCCCCCCGCCGCGGCGCAGCCAGGTCGGCTTCGGGCGCAGGGTCGCGAGGTCGAGGAGGCCGTTCGGCAGCCCCAGCACCACCACGAGGACCAGACCCGACAGGATGAAGGGCCAGGCCTCCGGCATCGCGGCGCTCAGCCAGAACTTGAGGGCATTGACCGCCACGGCGCCGATCACCGCGCCGCCGAGCCGGCCCATCCCGCCGATGGCGACCCAGACCGCGATCTCGATGGAGAGGTCGGGGCTCAGGACCCGCGGGTTGATGATGCCGACCTGGGGCACGTAGAGGATGCCAGCCAAGGCCGCGATCGTCGCGGAGAGGCACCAGATCCCGAGCTTGAGCCGTGTTGTGCTGTAGCCGAGGGTGCGCAGGCGGGCCTCGTCGTCGCGGCAGGCGAGCATGCTCCGGCCGATACGGCCGACCACCAGGGCCCGTGCGCCTGCGAGGACCAGGGCGAGGGCCAAGAGGGTCGCCACGGCCAGACCCGTGACCATGCCGGGCGCGCCGATGGGATGGCCGAACAGGAGGGGGAACCCGGTCATGCCATTGTTGCCGCCGAGCCCCGTATCGTTTCGGAACATCAGCAGCATGGCGACATAGACCAGGGCTTGGCTGATGATCGAGAAGTAGACGCCGTTCACACGTGAGCGGAACGAGGCATAGCCGAACACGAAGGCGATGGCGGCCGACAGGACCAGGGCCACGACGAGGGCATACGGCGCGCTCGCCAAGCCGAACCAGTACAGCGGCAGCGACTTCCAGCCCATGAACTGCATCAGGTCCGGTGCCACGCCGGTGACAGCATAGGCGTGGGAGAGCAGGTGCATGGCGCAGACATAGCCGCCGATGGCGAAGAACAGGCCGTGCCCCAGGCTGAGAATACCGAGATAGCCCCAGACCAGATCGAGGGAGACGGCGAGGATCGCGAAGGCCGCGAGCTGCCCGACCATGTTCACGAGGTAAGGCGCGGGCTGCAGCAGGACGAGGGCGAGGGCACCGGTGAGAACGAGGCCGATCACCGCCGCCAGGAGCGGATCGCCCCCTAGATCGGGGACGAGGCGGCGGGGCGCCGCCATGGACGAGGTTTCCATTGCCCCGCTCATCGCCGCCGCCTGACGGCGAACAGCCCCTCGGGCCGGCGCTGGAGGAACAGGATGATGCCCGCGAGCACGATCACCTTGGCGGCGACCGCGCCGTAGAACGGCTCGATCAGCACGTTGGCGCCGCCGATGCCCAGAGCCGCGACCAGGGTGCCGACGACGGTGCCGACGCCGCCGAGCACGACCACCATGAAGCTGTCGACGATGAAGGTCGCACCCATGCCCGGATTGACGCTGTAGATCGGGCACAGGGCGACGCCGGCGAGCCCGGCCAGTCCCGAGCCGAAACCGAAGGCGAGGCGGTCCACCCGGCGCGTGCGGATGCCGAGACACGCCGCCATGTCGCGGTTCTGCGTCACCGCCCGGATGTCGAGGCCCAGCGGGGTGCGCTTCAGGATCAGCAACGTCAGCGCCAGGGTGGCAGTAGCGAAGGCAATGGCGAAGAGCCGGTTCCAGGTGACGATGAAATCGGCATAGAGCGGCACCCCACCGCTCACGTAAGACGGCATGGCGAATTGCAGGTTCTGCGATCCGAAGACCACCCGGACGAGATTGATCAGGAACAGGCTCACCGCCCAGGTGGCGAGCAGGCTCATCAGCGGCCGGCGATAGAGGTGGCGCAAGATCAGCGCCTCGATGAGGATCCCCACCAGTGCTGCGGCGAGAAACGCGACGGGGATGGCGGCGAGGAGGTAGAGATCGAGGAGGCCCGGAGCGAAGCGTCGGAACGTGTCCTGCACGCCGTAGGCGGCATAGGCGCCGACCATGATGAACTCGCCCTGGGCGAGGTTGATCACGCCCATCAGCCCGAAGATGATCGCCAGCCCCGCGGCGGCCATGAACAGGATGCTGGCGAAGCTCAGGCCATTGTAGAGCAGCGCGAGACCGTTGCCGATCCACACCGCGCGTTCGACCCGGGCGATCCCCGCATCGAGAGCCGCGCGGAAGGCCGGGTCGGCGCCATAGGCCGGATCGCTCCTCAGGGCGGAGAGCCGCGAGACCGCGGCGCCCGACGGCGCATCGGCCACGGCGCGGATCGCCGCGAGACGCCGCATCGGGTCTGGTGAGGACAGGGCCGCCCCCTGGGCCGCGACGCCGATCGCCGCCTTCAACCCGGCATCACTCTCATTGATTTGCGCCCGCAGCAGCACTGCATCGGGCACGCCCGCCATGCGTCGCTCGACGGCTGCCAGGCCCTTGGACCGCAGCTCCACGGTCTCACCCGCCACCAGCGTCGCAATGCCGAGCGCGGTCTCGGTGAGGGCGCGCTGGCGCAGGCCGAGCACCGGCGAGCGTCCGCCTTCAGTGGAACGAACGGCGCCGATTCCGACCTCACGCCCGGCCGATGCTCCGACCTTGTCGAGCAGGACGGCCGTGTCGCCGAGACAGACGAGGCGCCTCTCCAGCAAGCCGCGCAGGAGGATGCCCGCGGCGGCGAGATCGTCGACCGCTTCCTCGCCGCTCGACCGGATCAGCGCATCCAGCGCCCTGGTCTGCGCGACGCCATCGCCGCACAGGCTGACGGCGAAACCGGCGCGGTCGAGGCCGGGCGTCGCCCCGAGGACCGGCTGCACCAGACCGGCGAGGAGCAGGAAGGTACCGCAGATCCAGGCTTTCACGCCCTCAACCATACGGGCTGAACGGCACGGGCTTGGGCGCGTCGGGCGATTGCCAGAGGATGTCGAAGCCCTGCTTCTCGTTGACCGACCCAATGAAGACGCCGCGGGCGACGTAGTTGTTCTCCCCCGTCATCGTCAGGGTGTAGCCGGAGGGATCGGCGAAGCTCAGGCCCGCGAAGGCTTTTCGGACCTCCGGTACGTCGAAGCTCCCGGCTTTGGCCGCTGCCAGCGCCCAGAGCTGGACGCTGTCATAGGCCGAGACCATCGGATCGATGACCGTGTCGGCGCTGAAGGGCACCGACTTGGCCTTCACGTAGGCGGCCCAGTCTCCGAGGAATTGGGTATTGGCCTCGGCCTTGGCGGCCTGGAGATAGGCCCAGCAATTGAGGTGGCCGACGAGCGGCGCGGTATCCAGCCCTTCGAGGTCGGCCTCCACCATGTCGAGGCCGAGGATCGGCACATCGGTGGCGCGGATGCCCTGGTTGGCGAATTCGCGCAGGAAGTCGGGAATCGACGACCCCACCACCGTCAGCACGACGATCGGCTGGCCGCCCGGCTCGGCGGCAAAGCTCCGGATCTGGTTCACCAGGGTCTGGAAGTTGGAGAAGCCGAGCGGCACGTATTCCTCGCGCCAGGCGGTCGCCGCGACGCCCTTCGACGCCCAATAGGCCTTCAGCTGCTTGTTGATCGTGCGCGGCCAGACGTAATCGGAGCCGATCATGAAGAAGCGCTTGGCCTCGACGCCCTCCGCACCCATCAGGTAATCGACCGCGGGCAGCACCGAACTCGCCGGCGGCGAGTTCACGTAGACGATGTTTTTCGAGTTTTCATCGCCCTCGAAATGGAGCGGATAGAACAGCAGCCCGTCATTCTGCTCCACCACCGGCAGGACCGATTTGCGCGAGACCGAGGTCCAGCAGCCGAACAGGGCGGCGACCTTCTCCTGCTGCAGCATCTGCCGTCCGATCTGGGCGTAGAGCGGCCAATCCGAGGCGGGGTCGGAGGTCACGACCTCGATGCGGCGCCCGTTGACGCCGCCCTTCGCATTGAGCCCGTCCGCGGCCATGCGCACCACATGGTTCAGTCGGCCTTCGATATTGGCCATCGTGCCCGAGGAGGAGAACAGGCAGCCGAGCTTGACCGTGTCGGCGGCCCATGCCGGGCGGATGAGGGCGGGGGCGGCGAGCGCCGCCGCGGTCCCGATGAAATGACGCCTCGTGACATCGACCATGGGCTCTGCACCTTCCCCTGACTCGAGGCGAAGTGTCGGATTCCCGATGGCTCGGTGGAAGGTCAAATGGGCTGCACATGCCCTCCTGTCTGCGCAAAACCTCGGCGAACAGCCTGCGAAGCAGGCTCGATGCCGGGCAAAACGTCAAAATTACCAAGAATGACCACGAGCGGCGGCCGATCGCGACTCCCGTTCACCGGTGCGCTTCTTGCCTAGGCCGCATCGCCATCTCGCATCGCGGAGGCTTGTCCATGCGTCGATCCCGACACACCGATCAGGAAGTCGCCTTCCTGTTGAAGGAGGCGGAGGACGGCATACCCGTCGCCACAATCTGCGAAGCGGCCCACATCTCGGTTGGGACGTTCTATCGCTGGCGCCGACGCCTCGGCGGCCTACCGCCGGCAGGCGTCGTCCATCTCGGGGCGATCGAGCGTGAGAACGCCGCTCTGAGGGCCGAACTGGTCCGTCTCAGGCAATCCCTGCTCGCCCTGTCGCCTCGCCATCCCGACAGCACGGGACATCCCATCCAACCCGGGCACCACCGTCCCGGAACGCCCTCGGCCAGCGTCGGAAGCGTGCGCTATCGCGGAGGGGCCGTCTCCGTCGGACGCTACGCTTTCGTGCGAGGCGCCAACTAGAACGCGGTCCCGTCGCCCTGACCAGCTCAGGAAAGACTCCCTCCGCGCACCCGGCACGCGTCGAACGTGTAATCGTCGGCCAAGGAGGGCCATGCAGGCATTCCTTCGGGCGTCCCATGGCCAACGAGACCGTTGCGCGGAGGCACGGCTTGGGCTAGGTGTCGTCCACGGTCAGCACCCGTAGCTCAGCTGGATAGAGCGTTGCCCTCCGAAGGCAAAGGTCACACGTTCGAATCGTGTCGGGTGCGCCAATTTTTTCAATAACTTAGCTGATTTGTTTCTTGGCGTTCGAAGCCTTGCGGAAGCGCTGCGGAAGCAAAGCGCACGAATCAGCTGCATCTGAAGCCAGGATTGAGCTCCGCCGAAATCCGAGAGCTTCACCGGACAGGGACATTCCGCCGCCTTACCGAGAATGCGTTTGAGGCCAAGCTGCGCCCGGAATGAACGTCGGAAATCTTGGCTCATCGGTTTGAACGGCAGTGATTAAGATGCCGGCGTTAGATAATTCGCGCCTCTCCACTCTTGAGCTGGATGCGCTTGACCGTATGAGCGCTCAACGAGCCGACGTGGCGTAGCGCGGACCCTTTCGGCGCTTGTGCTGCAGCAACTTCGATTGCCTCCTCCACCGTCCACGCCAAGATTGCATAGACAAGGTCGGTTTGATCAGTCTGACGGATCGCGATTAGGAACGCGAATTGGGTGGGCTTCTTTGGCATGATTCGTCCGATGGCATGCGTAGGCCGTCGCGGAAAGTGTTTCGTATCGCTCAGACAAATTTGTTTCGCAGTCTGGTAGACCTCAAGCTGGCGATACAGCGGAGACGATAATGGCTTCAAACCACCCCGTGCAGGTACTAACGGATGCGCGGTCACGGGAGGTGCCATGGCCACAAATCGTAAAGGCACTAGGTGATTTGACCGGACCAAGTTCTCTAGACGTGCATGGTAGGCCCTGGATCGAAGTAGCGGCTCAACTGACTGGATACACCACCAACCAACTAAGAACGGCACAGCGAACATATGCCAAATTAGAATCTTTTATAGCTGCAAACAAAGCACCGGATCATGCTCTAAATTGGCCAATGTCAAATCTAGAGGTTGTAGCGCGTATTGCAAAAGCAAATCCAAATAAAGCGCTTGAAATAATTCGCGGCACAGAGTCGATGACGTGGAGAGATCTGCAGCAAGTTTATGAACAGCTTCGGCATGATGAGGGTAGCAAAATTTCCTCAATGAGCGCGGGCCATCACTCGTCTCGTATGTTCATACAAGGTTTGTTTGATGCTTTGTCTGACCAGGAAATGCTCAAGGATCTATTGGGAGGCAAACGGATAACGGGGGTCCAACCGTTGAAGACCTGGCCGGGACGCTATCCATACGCGCATCCTAACTTTGTTGTCGGATTCCATGAAGGCAGCCGGTTTCGGCTAGCCGCTTTTGAAGGGTTGCGGTTTTATGGGGATGTGAATCTTCACTTGGCAACCAAAGCAGTATTAAAAGCCGCAGTTGAAGCAAGCTTCTTTGCTAGATATTACTGGTGCTTGTCCGGGTGGACACCGACGGAGCATCTCAAGAACATGAGAGATGAGCTGGGGCTGGACAATGTTGGACTGATTCTATTCGGGGGCGATGCGCCGAAGGTTCTTTTTGCTCCGACTGGCGAGCCGCAGCCTAATCGCCAGGCCATGCTTTTTGAGGATGGTCAAATGCGGAAGCGGCTTGGAGTGAGAGCAAATGCAAAGCTGGAATAAATGTCCGCGATGCTTACGAAGTGTCACGGCTTGATTCAGTCGAGGGCTGCGACGAAGCGAAGGACGTCGGCGAAGCTGAGGCCGGCCCCTTCGTAGCAGGTGGCGCATCACGCCTCGATCTTGTCGCAGAGCCGTCCAACTTGGTAGCGGTTGTTGGAGATCCAGCTCCAGAAGGCAACGGGCGCTTCGTGGTGCTAGGGCGGGATCGCCCGCCATGCGTTCATCTTCCAGATGTTCTCATGAAGGGCATTGCTGGTGTAGCCACGGTCTCCGACACCCCATTCGGGTACACATGGCCGCTGAGCGAACGAGGGGACTGCGTGAAGCAGTTCATGTGCCTCACTGGGCGCCAGAGGAAAGCGATGGCGCGAGCTAGCTCGTCCGCGATCACGAAGGCCTTGGTGCCATAGCTCACACGTGAGCGGCCAAGTGTTTCACTAGCATCTCGCTCAGGCCCAGATCTTTCCTTTTGGCGACACCCGCCGCTGATCGATGAGCGCGCGCGTTCGTACCGTCAAGGAGCACGATGCCCCGCTGGACGCCCCGCTCCTGCACACGGCCGAGCAGCCGCCCCAGACGCCGGCACGGAACTAGCGGATAGCCCGAAGGCCGCGTCAGCGAACATCTGAGCTGCCCGCTACATGGGTCCCCGATCCTCAGGAATAGCACACCACTTGGCCCCGTCAGAGGGTCGCTAAGATCGCGCGCTGCAGGTCCGCTGGTCGTGGATGGGCTTTGGGCCGGCAGGTCTCAACTAGGCTCCGGACCCATAAATTTGGCTTGGCAGGAGTGTCTGTGATTCCTTTGTCGGGAAGGAGGAGCGGATGGACGAGTTTTGGCTGACGGACGCACAGTTTGCGAAGATTGAGCCGCACTTACCGACAGATACGCGAGGCAAGGAGCGCGTCGATGACCGTCGGGTGATCAGCGGCATCATCCACGTGCTGAAGTCGGGCGGGCGTTGGGCGGATGCACCTCGCGAGGTTTATGGTCCGAAGAAGACGCTCTACAACCGGTTCAGGCGCTGGGCGGCCAAGGGCGTCTGGACCCATCTGTTCGAGACCCTGGCCAAGGCTGGCGGTCCACCCTCGCAGGTGCCCATCGATTCCTCGGCCGTGAAGGCGCATCGCTGCGCATCCGGCGGAAAGGGGGGGAGCACAATCAGGCCATCGGCCGCTCGCGCGGCGGGCGCACGACCAAAATCCATACGCTCACCGACCGGTTCTGCCGCCCGCTCGCTTTCCTGCTGACAGGCGGACAGGTCGCGGACTGCAAGGTAGGAGCCTTGCTCCTCGAGCGTTCGCCCCGGTGCCGTATCCTGCTCGCCGACAAAGGCTACGACAGCGATGCCATCCGCCGGCAGATCGAGGCGACGGGAGCCGCTCCCAACATCCCGCCAAAGTCCAACCGGCGCTGGAAGCCGTGCTTCTCGCCAGTCCTCTACAAGGGCCGCAGTGCCATCGAGCGCATGTTCGGCCGCATCAAGGACTTCCGTCGCATCGCCACACGATACGACAGGCTCGCAACCCACTATCTCGCCGCCGTCTGCATCGCTGCAACCGTCAGCTATTGGTTATGAGTCCGGAGCCTAAGGGTTCCAGCTCAGTCCATTGCGCGGCGCTCAGAGTCGTACTTCCCACCTCAGGATAGACATAGCGCCAGCATCACCAGTCGGTTCAAGCGAGGGCAGATTCTAGTAGCTATTGAAACAAAAAGGCCCGGCTGATTAGCCGGGCCAACAAGTACGCTCTCGCGTATTCTCGAAGAATGGGCGCACAGTCAATTGAGCGCCAGTTCTTAGTTTAGAGGGTAAGCTTAGAAGTCGCGCTGTACGCGGGCGCGGACCTGGAAGGTGTCATCATACGTAACGGTGCGGACTGCCGCTCCTGCATTGATGGCTACAGCGCTCAGATTGCCGTTATTGTACTGATCGATCACGCGACCGCTCTTAACGCCAACCCTCGTGTAGAAGCCCTCTACGCCGATATCGAGATCCTTCACCGGCGACCAGATCAAGCTACCGCCTGCAACGAACTGGTAATTGTCGCGCAGGGTGGGGCTAAGCGCAAAAGAGCGGGTACCGGGAGCACCAACGAAGTTATTCGTGCTTGCGTTGCCAGCAAAAGTAGAACCGGCATAGGCTGCGGCATTGGCCTCCCGGGCACCGCGAGCGAAGTTAATTTCGCCATAGCTGCCGAACACGGCCGAACGCCACTCAGGCGACCAGTAGTGAAGGAACGAACCGACAACCGTAAAGCTGGTAGAGGTTTCGATCTTGCCAGTCAGGGGGTTGTACGTAGCATCAGACATATAAGGGTCGAATGCCGCTGCGCTGATGGTGCTAACGCGAGAAGCATAGCTGCCGTTATAGGACGAGTAGCCAGTGTAAAGGGTTGCTCCCTCACCGTAAGCGCCCTGAAGGTAAAGAGTGTCGCCGGGGGAAATGAACGGCATGTTGATCTTCACGCCGCCTTGTACTGCCCAGCCGTAATCACTCGTCGCGCGTGATGCCGGACCAACGTTATTTACACCAAAGAGCCCGCCATTCGGTACTCCAATGACGGTCGCTGCATTAGCGACATTGCTCGTGTTAAGCTCTTTTACAGCAGCGGAGAGCTGCGCTGAGCCCCAGGCTGCGTCGTAACGCAGAACGCCGACAAAGTCGGGCATACGGTTGCGCTGCGAAACGTCAACCGTCGTGAAGGCCGGATTTCCGAACGCGTCTGTTCCGAGCAGCACGCGAGACGGTGCGCCGACGGTAGTCGATTCCTGAGAGTAGATGGTGTTACGACGGAATGTCGGATCTTCGAGCGAGACCGTGGCGGAGAAGCCTTCGCCGAACTTGGCCGAGTAGGCCAACAGGTTGGTGGACTGGACGTCGGAGTTGGCTGTAGCGCCCGTAATTTCGAAATCGTGCGCGTAAAAGTCGAAGAACGAGGAGGCGCGACCGGCGGTGAGGCCAGCGAACTGGATGAACGCCTTATCGGTGTTCACGAACTGCTGGGCGCGGCCGGACTGATCCTGGCCGGTGGCGCCGAAGGCCGAGCCGATGCGCTCCTGGGTGCCGGACCGGAGGCCGCCAACTGCTCCGGTGCGCGAGGCGAACTGGATACGGGTGAAGGCGCGCAGGGTGCCGTAGGCCGTCTGGGTGCGAGCATCGACGTTGATGCGGGCGAGACCGATATAGCCGGTCGTGTCGCCTGCGTTCCCAAGAGAAGATCGCGACGAGGTGGGCTGGTAGCCGATGTCGAGGCGGGCGCGACCCGAGAGGCGGATGCAGGTATCCGTGCCGGGGATGTAGAAGAAGCCGGCACCGTAGGCGGAGCAGACGCGGACGTATTCGATCGGCACGGCCTTCTTCACGGGAAGGTCGGCTGCGTGTGCTCCAGCGACCGACGCAAAGGCTGCGGCGGTACCGAGGAGCGAGCTCTTCAAGAGCTTCATTGATATCTCCAAAAGCTTCGAGACCCGAGGGACAGACAACTACTGGGGAGAGCTCTTTGGCCCCCTACGGCGTCATCTTTGATTTTGACTTGACGAGCGCTGACCGCCCGCTTGAACTCGTTCGCTCGCACCTTCATCGCTTCCGGCGCAAAATGACTTTGTCTGAGCGGGTTCCTGGGGGCAACTCGGAATCGTGAATGCCAGAGAGGTTCCAAGCAGGTGTTGCCCTGTCGCAACTTAACGCAGGTGGCTAACTATGCAGGACGGATATCCCCGACGCGAGCTGCCTTCTGAACACTGCAAATTTGCTGTTTAAAGGGGCATCGGTGGCAATTTCTGCTCCATCCAATTTAACACTCTTGCAGCGTGAGTGTGCACTGGTGCATCCCAAAGTGGAGGCGGTGGCGGCGATCGTGGGCTGGGATAGCAAGGATGATAGCGGTCGTGCCTGGATCGCAGTTCCTCGTCTAATGAGGATGACCGCCTAACATGTGAGCCAGTCTGCCCCCTACGGCTTGCCGGTCGCCCTCTGAATGCATGATGTAGCGGCCAACGGCACGCGGGCTGTCGTCGGCTCCTGGGCACGCAAGGCTACGCGCTGCATTTCCTGCCCGGCAGCCTCGCAAGCCTCTTTCGTCGGGAACTCAATAGCGCCGGCTGCTAGCGCGGTATTGGAGATGATGACAAACCAGAGCAAGTTCCACGTGTCCGACTTTCAGCACGGCTAGCGTATCGCAGGCAAGCCGGATGGGGTCTTAGCCGGCGCTCCGATAGCCTGAGCCACCGCCTCGTCAATGGCGTCGTGGAAGGCCAGTACGAACGCCAGGCTATAGGCGTTCGTCGCGCTCTCATCGGCCCCGTCCCGGCGGAAGCCATCCGTCCGGTCCCGAATGTAGCCTTCGAGGGCTCGCTCCACGATATCCTCGGCCTCACGGCTCGCAGGCACCCCTATCACCGTCGGCGCGGTCTGCTTCGCCACGAAGTCCGCATCGGTTCTGGCGATCGATTGCAGAACCTCGAACACCTCCGCGTCGCCGCACCTCATCCGGAGGGTGGCAATCACGACGTTGGCCTTCGCGCGTTGGACGATGTTCATTCCGCAGCCTCCATCGCCGAGGCCGGCGCGGTGCCATATTCGATCGTAAAGGGCGGGTCGCCCGAGGGATCGATGGGACGGCCGATCTCGTCCGGCCAGCGATAGGCGATCCGCGTCTCGGCCCGGCCCCGCCTGAGATGGGTGTGCTGCAGGAATCCGCCGACGATGTAGCCGGAGCGCGATCCCGGCCCATGGATCTCGGTTTGCTCCGTGTGGCGCAGGGCCATCATCAGTCGGAGGCCGAGATCGTGAGGATCGATCGGCCCGGTCAGGGCTCGCAGATCAGTCGGCAGCCCGACCTTCTCGAGGGCTTCGGCGGACGCCGCCGGCTTGGTGTAAGAAACGAGCGGCACGGGCGTGTGCGCCTCACACTGCATCCCCAGCAACGACCCTGGCATGGTGATGATGAAGAACGCCTTCCACGCCTGTGCGCGCTCCGACCACCCGCCACAGAGGTACATGGCCCAGTTCTCGGTCTCGCCGCGCTCCGGAAACGCCGCCATCATCATGGCATGCACTTCCCGCGACCATCCGGGCATCTGGTCCGCTACGTCATCAAAGCCCCGCGGCGCATCCGAACTCATGGCGAGATTGAGCAGGGACAGGCCCGAACCGCTGCTTGAGCAGGTGATGACGGTGTCGATGTCGACGCGGATGAGCTGCTTGTCGTGGATCTGGCGGACGGTGCCCGTCTCGTCATAGGCAGCACCGTCCGAGAACACGACGATGCCGTCCTCCACCACGAACATGGCGTTGGCGGTCATGCGGCGGCTCCGATGAAGAGGGCGGGCTTACCCGTGCCACCGCTCGGGAACACGGGACGCCCTGGCATGTCGCCAACGAAGCCGCCGAGATCGTAGCCTCGGAAGCCTTTCCGCAGAGCCTCGGCGTTGGCGACGCCGCCGACCTTGCGGATATCGTCCTGGGACCAAACCAACTCGCCCTTGTGGACGATGCCGGCGGCCTCCAGGCGGGCTCCGGGCCCGGTGTAGCCGCCCTGGTCGAAGCCGAGGAACGACTTCGCGCTGGCGAGCATGGATGCGATACCGCCGCTGGCCGTGCCGCTGCCGCCGGCGAAGAGAGCCGAAATTGACTTGTCCGCCGCCGTCGTGAGCAGCTTGTCGGCCCATCGCCCGGTGAGGTTCGAGATAGACCCGATGATGTCCCGGCCCTGGCGCAGGTCGGTGAGCAGGCCCCCGAACGCGTCGGTCGCGATGCTCTTCGTCTCCCGCAAGGTGTCGTTCATGCGGACGGTTTCGATGACCGCACGGGCCGCGTCGCTGGACGTGTCGCCGACGACCCGCCGCGCGTTCGCATAGGCCGATTGCTCACCGGTGGACCGGCCCAGCTGCTCTCGCTCGAACGTGCTGTCGCCCGCGAACTGGACAAGGCGCTGCTTCTGCGCCGCGCTCGCGGTGTCGTTGGCGAACTGCAGGATGCTGGCCCGCAGCGAATCCGTGACCGGGATGCCCCGCGCCATCTGCTGCGAGAGCATGTCGTTGGCGCGGGTGGTGGCCTCGAGCTTCTGGCCGTTGACCCCGTAGAGCTCGGTGTTGGCCTTCAGGTTGTCGGTGGCCAGCTGAACCGCACGGGCGTTCGCATCGAGATCCTGTACCCGCTCGGTAAGGCCGGGCGTCTGCCGGGTCACATCGGAGATGTACTTGCGTGTTTCCTTCGGGAATCGGGCGGGGTCGCCGCCCACGCTATCGACGTTGCCCTGACCCCAGTTGTAATCGGCCAGGGCAAGGGCGACGTCACCGTTGCGAGCCTTCAGACGGTCGCGGATAAGGCGCGCTGCACCGTTGGCCGCGCTGGCGAAATCGAGCGGGTTCACGCCGTACTGCGCCGCCGTCCCCGGCATGAACTGGAAGGGCCCGGCTGCGCCCTTGGGGCTGAGCTTGCTGCCGTCGATGACCTCCGGTCGGAAGCGGCTCTCCTGGCGGAACACGGACGCGAGGAGGCTGGCGTCGATACCAGCACTGTTCGCCGCCGACGACACGCGGTCCCGGTACTGCTCCGGTATGTCGCGAACGCTGGTGGAGTAGTTGCCGGGCTGAAGCAGCGAAGTCTGCCGAAGGGTCTCCAGCTCTTTCTGACGGGCCGTCTCGATGCCGGCCCGGTCGGCCTCCTTAGCGTCGCGGAGGAGCTGGTCGTATTTGTCGTTCGTCGCCGCCACGGCCTGCGCCCCGGGAGCGTAGCCGACCGTCTTCAGGTTGAAGTCGGCCGTCCGATTGAGCGCGGCGACGGCCCGGCTGCCGAACTTGTCCATGTCCTCGACAAGGTTCTTCACCACCGTGCTCACGTCGCCAAAGGCGCGCCGGGCGGCGTCGATCTGGTCGGTCTTCAAGCCCCAGGCGATCGGATCGGTGATGGCCTTGCGGAGGAGTACGCCCTCGCTGGTGAGCTTCTTCAGCTCCTCCCGCTCCGGGTTGAGGGACCGGACGAGGTTGCCGACCGCAAACGAGCGCTGGTTGGCCTGCGTCTGCCCGCCCTCCTTGGTGGCCTTGTCGATCTCGGCCTGGACCTTCGCGATCTGTTCTTTGATGACGCCCGCGTCATAGTTGAACAGCGGGTCGAGAAGCCCTCCAAGCGCGCCCCTCGAGCCCTCGTTGCGCTTCAGCTGCGCCTGGAGCGTCTTGAGGCGGGCTTCGGCGTCACCGCCTCCGAGGCCCCGGTCGATGAACCGACCGATTCCGTCGATTTCGTTGCTGGTGGTGGTCTTGAAGTCCTGCCACTGCCTGGCGAAGAACCCGAGCTTCTGCGTGGCGCCCGCGACGCTGCCGGAATAGGCGTCCAGAAGCACTTTTTGCGCGCCGAGGCGGTCACCCTGTGCCTGGAGGCGAGTGATGGTCTGGAGCGTCGCGTCGTCGAGGAAGCCTAGTTGCGCATTGAGGGTCTGTGCGCCCCTCGCAAGATCACCGTTGCCGAACACTTCGGCGAGCGCAGCGCCGGCCTCCGGCAGATCCTGACGGGTCGCGGTCGCATAATCGCGCACGCTGGCGAGCAGGCCGGCGTACATCTCCGTGCCGATCTGGCCGGTGCCTGCGAACTGCGCCTGGAGATCGCGGGCGGCGCTACGCGAGATGCCCGCAGCCCCGGCTTGCGCCTCGGCGATGGCGTTGATCGCGCCGACAGTGGCGCCAGACGCCCGACCAATGCCGGAGGTGGCAATCTCCACCTCGTGCTGCTGAGAGCGGTAGCTGGCATATGCGGCCGCTCCGGTGATGACCGCCGCCGTGGTGGCGCCGATAGCGCCGCCGACGAGACCGATGCGAGAGACGAAGCTTGACACCGCCTCGCTCGCCTGCGCCGCAGCGCCCTTGATACTGGCGCCGCCCGGACCCGCGAAAATCTGCGCGACCTGCGGGCCCTGTTGCAGAGCGATCATGCCGAGACCCGACCCGCTGCCGAGCTGGGCCACGATGTCGCCACCCTGATACATCAGGTTGGTGGCTTCATCCTGACGAAGGCGCCTGTTCTGATTGGCCGCTGACCCGTACTTGTCGGTTGCCAGGGCGCGCAGGCGATCGCGCTCCGCGTCGTCGTATCTCCCGGCTCGATACCCGGTGTTGATGCCCGTTTCGGTGCGAGCCAGCTTGATCTGGCGGGCATACTCAGCGTCCACCTCCGCCCGCACCCGCTCAGCCATCCGGAGGGATGCGGGGCTGAAGCCGGGCGCGTTCGCCGGCTGGCCGGAGCCTGAGGTGGGGCCGGTCGTAGCCGATGCGCTCGCCGCCGCCTGCACCGCACGAGCCGCGGCTTGCGCTTCGCGGGTCTTCTGAGCGAGGCGGTCGCTTGCCACCCCGGCCTTGTCCATCGAGGCTGCAACCCCGTCGAACGCCTGCCGGCCGGCGCCGCCGGCATCTTCGAATGCCCGCCTTACGTCTGCTCCACCCTCTACGCCGAGGCGGATTGCGATGTTATTGGCCATGGTCCGCCTCCTCTATGTGGTCGGTGTCAGGCTGCGGCCCCAACCGCCTGGGCCGCGTTCGCGTTGAGGGTCGGGGTGAACACGATCTGGTCGAAGCGTTCGTAAGCGTCCCAACGGGCCATCAGGGCGTCGATGTTCTCCGGGGTGACCGGCGCAGGGTCACCGTTCACGTCACCGATGCCGGACCAGTCAGCGATGACGGCACGGGCGTACCGGATCACCATCGCGGTCGTGGCGCGGAGGTCGCTGGCCTCGTCCAGCAACCCCGCTTCACGCTCTTCGAGGTACGCCTTGCCGGCAGCCTCGCGGCTGAGCAGGATCTGGGCGATCGACGGAGGGCGGATCTGGAGGCGAACGCCTTCCATGAGGTCGATCCAGGTCGCTTCGGTCTTAGGCTGGCTCAGCTTCAACATGGTTGATTCCTTTGATGATGAGGGTGGGTGGCGAGCGCTACGATGTTTGGTCCCAGGGGTGGGGTC
>NZ_VMOA01000025.1 GCF_020662345.1 Methylobacterium sp. W2
GTCCCACCCCCGACGCCAGAGCCACGTGAGGCCCGCACCCATGACCGCTCCCGCGAACAGCCCGGAACCCTTGCGCCTTCCTCCTCCCCGCCAGGGTTGGGGCAACATCCTCTGGACGCTGTTCGGCCTCGCGGCGCTCGCCGGCCTCCTGGGCGCCTGCCTCGTCTACACGGCGCCGCCGCTGCTCTCGGACTGGCAGGTCCGCGACACGGCCCATCCCGTCGCCGACGCGCGGGTGACCGACGGCAAGTGCAGCGCCAAGATCGTGATCCACATCTGCGACGCGACACTGAACCTGCGCACACCCACGGGCACCGTGGCGCGCCGGGTGAACTACGTGTTCACCGGCCTGCATGTGGGCGATTACAGCATCCGGGTGATGGCCGATGCGGGCCGTCCCGACCTCGTCACCACCGATCTCGGCCTCGACCGGTTGTGGAACCGCACCCTCACCTTCCTGGCGATCAACGGGGCGATGGCCGCCGTTATCGTGCTCGGCATCGCCGGGATGATCCGCAACCGGCAGGCGGCCTCCTGAAGGCTCCCCGCTCCGGCCATAGAACCGTTACCCCAGGCCCGTGATCCGGGGCCGCCGCACCACGAAGGAACCGCCGCATGATGTCACGCCGCCACCTTCTCGAAGCCACCGCCCTCGTCCTGCTCTCCGCATCGGCGGCCTGGGCCGAGCCGACCGTGGGCCTCGCCGAGCGCCGGGCGATCGCCGCCTACCGCCAGGACCGCTACCCCGCCTACGAGAAGGCAATCCAGGACGCGGCGGGCGTGCCCGTGCCGGTGGAGGTCGCCTGGGACCAGCTGACGATCCCCGGCGATGCCAAATATTATGCGGACGAGGGCTATTTCGGGAAGACGATTTTCGAACCCATTGCCGCCGGGCTGAAGGAGGTCGGCAAGGACAAGATGGGCCGGGACGCCCTCGCTCAGAAGCTCAAGGCGATCCGCATCCGGTTCGACGAGAAGACCGCGCCGGCCTCGAACTACCCCAACGGGCTGACTTTCGAGGGCGGCACCCTCGACGTGAACTGGCGGCCCTTCTCCAACGTCGCCGACTACAAGGACCGGGTCGATGCCGTGGTGAAGGTTCTCGAAAAGAACCTTTGACAACGGCAGGGACTGGTCGCGCGCGCCGGCATTTCGCTCGGACGCGACCCCGCTTCCCAGCGCCATGCGGCGGGCTTTCGGCGTGTGTCGTCGTGGCGACGGATGGCGCCACGCGCAAGGGTCGGCAGCGACCCGATCGCGTGGAAAAAGCGTGATCGGGCAAGCTCTTGAGCTATCTCGAGCGTGACGCGACCATGGCGGATCGGCGCGGCGTTGCGCCGATCACGGCAAACCGCGCCGCGTTCCGGTCACACAGGTGGGCGAGGCCCGGTCGAAAGCGGGCTGTGGGCAACGGACCTCACGCCCCCATCGCCCCCGCTTTCCGAACCGAGGTTCCGCATGGACCAAACCCTGCGCCGACGGTTCGACGGAGTCTGGACACGGGCGGTGGGAGGGTCCGGCGCGGAGGCGGCATGGCGGGCGCTCGATGCCGGCTACGGCGAGGCGGCGCGGCATTACCATGGCTGGCCCCATGTCAGGGCTCTGCTCGCGGGGCACGATGCCGTGCGCGGGCTGCCGGACATCTCGGGGCTCGACGGCGACGCCATCGATCTCGCCATCTCTTTCCACGACGCCGTCTACGATCCGGCCCGCTCCGACAACGAGGCGCGGAGCGCCGACCTGCTCGTCACCTGCTCGGGGTCCGGCCTCGGCCGGGATTGCATTCGCTCGGCCGTCGCGATGATCCGGGCGACCGCCGCTCACGGACCCGGCGAGGCCCCGGAAACGCGGTTGATGCTCGATCTCGACCTCGCGGTGCTCGGCGCTCCGCGAGCGACCTACGACGCCTATGCGGCGGCGATCCGGCGGGAATATGCGATGGTTCCCGACGCGGCATGGAGGATCGGTCGCGCGGGCGTGCTCGATCGGTTTCTCGATCGGCCCCGTCTCTACCAGACCGGGCATTTCCACGACCGCCTGGAGAGTGCCGCCCGTGCCAACCTCGCCGACGAGGCGGCGGCGCTTCAGGCCGGAGGGTGAGGGTTCGACCCCGTGCCGCCGACGCTCTCAGGCGCGGCCGAGGAGCCGGTGGACCTGCCACGTGATCATCATGCTCGACGCCATCAGGATCGCGTAGAGGAGGTGGAGAAGAATCGGCGTGTCGTGCATCGGCCCGAACCCGTGCTGGTACGGTGGGAGGAAACACCCTCTCCACGCAACAACCGGGCCATGCCTTCCGACAAGCCGCTCACGGCATCTGCGGGCCGGTGGGGTCCTGGGCCTTGGTGGAGACCAGGCGCATCAGGACCGCCAGCAGGTCGGTCTGGGTGACGATGCCGAGGATGCTGCGGTCCTCGGCCGTGACCACCACCGCATGCGTGCGCCCGTTGCTCAGCGGCTCCACCAGCGAGAGCACCGGCTCGTCCGCCATGGCGGTCCTGGCCGCGGACATGACCTGGGCGATGGCCCCGTCGCCGCGCAAAGCCAGTTCGCGCAGGCCCAGCGTGCCGGCGAGCCGCCCCGCGCCGTCGACCACGGGCAGGGTCCGGATGTTGTGCTTGAGCAGCAGATCGCGCGCCTTCGCGACGGACTCGTTCAGGCCGATCGTGACCACGTCCCGCGACATGACCGCGCCGCAGTCGAGCTCCCCATGGGCGCGGGCCATGGCCTGGCTCTCGACCTCACGGAGCAACCGATCCAGGTCGGTCCGGTCGATGTCGAGGGTTTCGTTCAAGGACTGGAGCGCCGCGTCCACGTCCCTGGCATTGAAGCCGACGCGGAGCGGAGGGGGCAGGTCGGCCGTCCCGTGGGGGTTGGCGGGAGAAGCGGCCGGGACGTGAGGATATGTGCGCCCGGACAGGCGATGGAAGGCGATGCCGAGGCCGACCAGGATGAGGGAGTTCAGGCAGACGGGGACGAAGGGAAACAGGAAGCCGGACGACGCGATGGCCGGCCCGCCGATGAGGGCCGTCAGGGCGGCGGCACCGCCCGGCGGATGCAGGCAACGCGTGAACGACATCGCCGCGATGGCGAGCGAGACGCCGACACCGATGGCCAGCACGGGGTTGGGGATGAAATAGGCCGCCGTTACCCCGATCAGAGCCGAGATCGTGTTGCCGCCGATGATCGGCCAGGGCTGGGCGAGCGGGCTCGCCGGCACGGCGAAGAGGAGCACCGCGGTCGCTCCCATCGGGGCGACGATCAGGGGAATGTGCGGCCCCTCTCCGACGATCCAGCCGCTGACGAGGCCGGTGAGCGCGATGCCGAGGAGAGCACCGAGGCAGGCGATGAGACGCTCGCGCAGGGTCGCACCCGCCAGGATCGGCCGAAACAGCCGAGATCCGAGCAGGTCGCCGAGACGACGTCCAGGACCGGCGATGTTGGACATCCTCTCGTTCTCCCCCGTGCGACCACCCGCCCAGCCGATCCCCGCCGCCATTACAGGCCTGCGGATCTGGTATACCAGATTGAGTTTTACAGGCCGGGTCGAGATTTGCAATCTCGATAGGCATTCTGCCTGCTGGTGAGGCAGATTGGGAGGCCGATGCGGAGCGCGGGCCGCTTTCTCCCTGGGGGTTCACGATTTCGAGTAGTGAACATAACGCCGGACCGACAGGCGAGATTGCGCTTGGTGTTGCCAAATAGCGTTGAGAGCACCACAACTAAAACGCACCGGAATATTTTTCGGAATATTTTTCTTGGTTTTTGTCGTGGTCGGGCGTAGGATCCATGGATGACCTTCATCCGCGGAGCACGATCTTGGAAACCGACATAGATACGATCATGGGTGCCCTGACGCCCTACCTCCCCCTGTTCGATGACATCCTCCGCCACGGGCACACTACCTACGAGACGTATCCGGCAAACCTCGTGGTCGATCACGATGCGAGCGCTCAGGCGCATTGCACGAACCGCCACGTTCTCGCCGAGGCGCACCGGTTGCTGGACGATCTGCCGGGCGTCAATCACAGGGAGGTCCGGGGGCAGAACCTCTGGCAGATCGACCCAGTCAACGTGATCGTGCGCTTCAAAAAGACTGACGAGGACGGCGTATCCTCGAATTACCAAACGCGCCAAGCGCGAGCGTTTGATCGCGGCGCTCAGATCCCCGGCATACCGGCCGAACCCACGAGGCTGACGGCTGGGTATCTGCTCGACGCTACCGGCATGGGCTATATGCGGTCGCAGATCTCCCTACCGACGAAACGCGGCGTTATCTGGTGCGCTGCCATCATACCAGAAGCGAACCGGGAAGCAGGCGAGACCGCGTGGCACGAAGTGCAGCGGCAGCGTCGGCTCTTTTGAAAATGAAGCAAGTCGAACAGTTCAACCGTTACATGATGATGCTTGCGCGAGACTCGCGCGGGCTGACACAGTCGGCGCTTGCCGACCAAATGAATGTTGCGCAAGGTACTATCTCGAAAGCCGAAGCCGGCATGAGCGAGCCACCTAGCGAGTTCGTCAGCGAACTTGCTAGCGTTCTCAAGTACACACCCGAGTTTTTCTATGAAACGGGTCGCCCGTATGGCATGCCACCGTTCCATTATCGGCGCAGGAAAAAGCTCGGTCAAAAGCCGTTAGACCGGATGATCGCGGAGATGAATATCAGACGCATTCACTTGCGTATACTGCTCCGCTCCTACGACGCACGAGCGAATGGGTTTATTCCAGAGATAGATAGGAATGAGTATCAGGGCTTTGTTGCCCGTCCTTTTAGTGTTGAGGACGCCGCCCGGCATCTGCGTGAACAATGGATGCTGCCGGATGGCCCGATCGATAACGTGACTGATCTACTTGAGGAGAATGGCGGCGTCGTTATTCCTTGCAACTTCGATAATGATCTCATTGATGCTGTGAGTCAGCGGATAGACGGAACGCCGGTTTTATTCTTCGTCAACATGAACGCGCCCGCAGATCGTATTAGACATACGCTTTGTCATGAACTAGCCCATATGGTGTTGCATACAACAACTTTACTCGAAGATGAAGTTATGGAAGACGAGGCAGATATATTTGCGGGATCCTTCTTGCTTCCAGCCAGAAATATCAGAGCTCAACTATCAAAATTTGATATTAGGCAGATAGCTAATTTAAAGAGACATTGGAAAGTTTCGATGTCATCAATAGCAATGAGGGCAGACCGACTGAATATGATCACACCGTATCAGAAAAAATCATTCTTTATAGAGATGAGTAAGCTTGGATATAGAAAGTCTGAGCCATATGAGCCCAAGAAAGAGTACCCAAAGAAGCTCTCCCGCTTAATCGATTATCATACAAACGTACTTGGCTACTCAAACGTCGAGCTTGCCAAGGCGCTGTTTATATCAACTTCCGAATTTGACCGGATGTACGGGAACGACATGCTTGGGCCGAAGGAGGAACGGGGGCAGAAGCGACCGACACTGCGGCTTATTCAATGAGCCTTTTGCTTGAAGCCAAGTATAAAAGTTCAGATAAGAGAGGCAAGAACAAGCTGCCTCTCGCAAAGCGCGTCCAAATCCTGAGCATGCTCTGCGAGGGCTCCTCCATGCGGTCGATCAGCAGCGTGGTGTACGTGTCGATCAACACGGCGCGGAAGCTGCTTGAGGATGCCGGTAAGGCGTGTGCGGCTTCCACGATCAGAGCGTACGTGGCGTCGCTGCCGAGCGCGTCCCGTGCGACGAGATTTGGTCCTACTGCTACGCTAAGGCGAAGAACGTCGCCACCGCCAAGGCCGCTCCTGAGGGCGCAGGCGACGTGTGGACATGGACGGCCCTCGACGCCGATTCCAAGCTAATCGTGTACTGCCTCGTCGGCGGACGTGACGTCGAGTACGCCGACGCCTTCATGAGCGATCTGGCGGGCCATCTGATGAAGCGCACATCTCCACGTCATGCGTGGAGCGTCAAAACCTCACGATGCGGATGCTAAGGAAATGTGGTTCACCCGCGTCTCAAACGATTCCTCCAAGAAATTCGCGAACTACGCTCACATGGCGGCGATCTACACGATCTGGCACAACTTCGTGAAGATGCACGAGAAGCACCTGATGAGCCCGGCTATAGTCGCTGGCGTGTCGGATCGGTTTGGAGCATGGAAGACTTGGCGGAGCTGGTCGAGGCCGCAGCGCCCTCGCCGCGGAACAAGCCTCGCTCTAACAATTCGCCAGATACCGCTGGCTTGGAGGAATGATGGCAAGCAAAAAGCCTCCTGCGGAAGCTAACGCTGAAATTGATGCCGTTATAGCTGGATTTGGAAGCGTCCCATTCTCATCAAAGGAATTCATTAAGGCATTCAGTGAAGAATACCCAGCCAAATGGGCCGAAATTGTTAAGCAGTATAAGATCGGCGGAAAGGGGTCTGGTAACAGATTTTCTGCTGCAGGCTTCATGGGAAGGCAGCTTGATTTTCGTTCGGACAAACAGAAAGTTCTGAAGCTACCTCGTCGGAAGGCTCCCGCTGGTTGGGGCAACAGATGGATATCTGTATGGCAGTCACCAAACTTACGAATGAAAGCGAATATATACCCGGATGAGCTTGATGGAGAGGCGGAAATTCACGAGGGGGCAAAGAAAAAGGTTCTTGTAAACAAATATGAGAGAGACAAATCGGCAAGATTAAAATGCATAAAACATTATGGCTGCAAATGTTTTGCCTGTAATTTCGAATTTACTAATAAATACGGAGAATATGGCGCCAACTTTATCCATGTTCATCACTTAAGGCCTTTGCACAAAATCGCGAAAGACTACATAGTTGATCCCATCGCCGACCTACGGCCGGTTTGTCCGAACTGTCATGCCATGATTCATTACCGCGGCGGCCTTCTTTCGATCGAGGAGCTACGAGCGATTATACGGCCCGACTAGTTGAAAAATTCAGACTGAGACCCCGCCCGATTTCGGCTTCTTTCCTCCCGGCGGACGTCGAAGACCGTCACATCGATCACTGTCATGCGATCGCCGATGCGGGTAATCCGAGGAGGTTGGCGCCGCTCCGCCCTACGGTGCCTCGCAGGTGATGATCGCCACGACGCGCCATCGCGCCCCTATGGCGCCACACCGCCGAGGCATCGACACCGCCGCCGACTCCACCATGAAAGAGGCGAATGGAAAGCGTTACCGTCGTACTGGCCCTGCTGCTGTCCGTCCTCGTCAGCGGCGCCCTCGGCCGCCTGCTTCCGTTGCCGTTGCCGCTGATCCAGATCGCCATCGGGGTGGCCCTCGCTCTCGGACCGCTGCCGAGCACGGCCCTCGACCCCGAGATCTTCTTCCTCGTCTTCCTGCCGCCGCTTCTGTTCCTCGATGGCTGGCGCATCCCGAAGCGCGACCTGTTCCGTGACGGCAAGACCGTGCTGGCCCTCGCGCTGGGCCTCGTGGTCCTGACGGTGCTCGGCATCGGCGCGCTGATCCACGGCATGATCCCGGGGATGCCGCTGGCGGTGGCCTTCGCCCTCGCGGCCGTCCTCTCACCCACGGACCCGATCGCGGTCTCGTCGGTAGCGGCGCAGGCCCCGGTCCCGCGGCGCCTCATGCACATCCTCGAAGGCGAAGCCCTCCTCAACGACGCCACCGGCCTCGTCTGCCTGCGCTTTGCCATCGCCGCCGCCCTCACGGGCACCTTCTCGCTGCCCCAGGCGGCGACCACCTTCGTGTGGCTCGCGCTCGGCGGAATCGGCATCGGCGCCGCGACGACCTTCCTCCTCATGGGCGCCCAGGATCTGCTGCGGCGGCGCACGGGCGAGGATCCCGGCCTGCAGATCCTGTTCAGCCTGCTCACGCCCTTCGGCGCCTATCTCGCCGCCGAGCACGTCCATGCCTCCGGCATCCTGGCCGCCGTCGCGGCCGGCATCGCCATGACCTATGTGGAGATCCAGGGGCGCAGCCTCGGGGCCACCCGCGTCCGGCGCACCGCCGTCTGGGACACGGTGGCCCTGGCCGCCAACGGCTCGATCTTCGTCCTGCTGGGCGAGCAGCTGCCGGAGGTGCTCGGACAGGCCGTCAAGCAGGCCGACGTCCAGGGGGCCGGCTGGCTCGTCGCCTGGATCCTCGCCATCACCGCCGGCTTGATGGCGATCCGCTTCGTCTGGGTCTGGATCTCGCTCCAGTTCGTTCTGATGAAGGCGCGCCGGAGTGGCGATCGGCGGGAGACGCCGACCCTGCGCCTCGTGGCCGCGACGACCCTGGCGGGCGTCAAGGGCGCCATCACCCTCGCGGGCATCCTGACCCTGCCGCTCGCCCTGAAGGACGGCACGCCGTTTCCCGCGCGCGACCTCTCGATCCTCCTCGCCATGGGGGTGATCCTGACCTCGCTCCTCCTCGCGAGCACGGTCTTGCCGCCGCTGCTGCGGGGCCTGCGGCTTCCCCCCGAGCCCAGCCACGATGCCGAGGAGGACGCCGCTCGCGCCGCCGCGCGCGACGACGCCGTGAAGGCCATCGAGGCCCTGCAGCATCGGCTCGTGGAGGAGCAGGAGGATGCCTCCATCGCGGTGGAAGCCAGCGCCCGCGCCATGGACCGCTACGAGGGCCTGGAAGCGGCGACCGCGGAGCCGCGAAAGGATGTCAGCCGCATCAAGCAGCTCGCCCTCACCGAGAAGCGCCTGCGCCTCGCCGGCATCGAGGCCGAGCGCCAGGCCCTCTATCGCCTGCGCCGCTCGGAGGCGATCGACGACGTGGTGCTGCGGCGGCTCGTCCGGGAGATCGATCTGGTGGAGGCGCGCCTCGTCGTCTGAGCGGGTCGGCCGGGATCTGGGCGCGCGTTATAATCCGCGACAGCGCGTGCGCGCGAGCACGCCAAGAATGGAGATGGCGCCCCATATTCATTTCCAACAGCAACAAGCAGACCTCATTCCGGATCTGCAGCTTATAGGAGCCACGTCACCCCCATGAAGACCCGTATTGCCGCCATCGCCACTGCCCTTGTTCTTGGTGTTTCTTCGATTTCTTCGGCGATGGCCTACGATCGTCCCTCCCGCTACACGGCGTTCTCGCCTTACGATGTCGAGACGACGGGTTCGTTCCAGTCTCGTGGTGATGTCTTCTCGCGCAACCCGGCCACCTGCCCGATGAGTTCGGCCGCCGAAGGCAACGCCAATCAGCAGAACTTCCCGGTCCAGCAATATGGCCAGACTTCCGGCGGGAACCGCTGCTGATCGGTCGACGAGGGTTCGCCGATGAAGCTGAAACCGTTCAATTACGCGATGATCGGCGTCTTCGCCGTCGGCCTCATCGCGACGATCGTCGGCTCGTTGAAAGTCGCCCTGGGGTTCTGAGAACCCCGTCGATCCGAGACGTCATGCCAGGCCTCGATGAGTTCGCCTCATCGGGGCCTTTTCGCGCGAGGTCACGACGATTGCGGCTTTCTCGTCCGATCAGCCGAGATAGGAGCCGGCCACGGCCGTCATCGCGCCGGGGGAGCCGCTGGCGTCGTCCGCCACCGGCCGGAACGCCAGGATCCGGCGTTCGGCCTGCAATCTCGTCCGGATGGCGCGGGACAGCTCCTCCTGCCCGAACGGCTTGGTCAGGCGCACGTCATCGGCGTGCTCGCCCTCCGTCGGGTCGGCGTAGCCGGTCGCGAGGATGGCCGGCAGTCCGGGATAGTCCCGGCCGATCGCCGCGATGAGCTGCGTGCCGTTCATGCCCGGCATCAACTGGTCCGTGATCACGAGATCGAACGGTTCGGCGCAGCGGAGGACGTGCAGGGCCTGCGAGCCCGACGCCGCCTCCTTCACCACGTGACCGAGATCTTCCAGCATGGCCGCCGTGTTCATGAGGACCAGCGGGTCGTCATCGACCACCAGCACCCTCAGCGGCCTCGTCGCGGACGGGGAAAGGACCGCTTCCGGCGTCGCCTTTGCCGCGTCCCCGGCCTCGGCCTCGGGCAGCCACAGCTCAGCCGTCGTGCCCTGGCCCGGAACGCTCCTGAGAAGCAGCCGGCCGCCCGACTGCTCGGCGAAGCCGTGGATCATGGAGAGGCCCAGCCCGGTGCCCTTGCCGACACCTTTGGTCGTGAAGAACGGCTCGGTCGCGCGGGCGAGGGTCTGCTCGTCCATGCCGTCCCCCGTATCGGTGACCGACAGGCAGACGTAGCGACCCGGGCCGAGACCGGGGACCTCGTCGGGGGCGACCACCGCGTCGCGCGCGGCGATGGTGATCCTGCCGCCCTCCGGCATGGCATCGCGGGCGTTGACGGCAAGATTGAGCAGGGCCAGTTCGAGCTGGTTGGCATCGACGTTGGCGAACGGCAGCTCCGGGGGGAACCGCGTGTCGACCGGGATGCCCGATCCGATGGAGCCCTTCAGCAGCTCGGCCATGCCCCGCACGAGGTCCGGCACGTCCACGGGGCCGGTCTCCAGCTTCTGCTGGCGTGCGAAGGCGAGCATGCGCTTGGTCAGCGTGGCGCCCCGCTCGGCCGCCTGAATCGAGTTCTCCACCAGCTGCAGCAGCTTGCGATCCGGCGGGAGGCGCTTGCGGGCGAGATGCAGATTGCCGAGCACGACGGCGAGGAGGTTGTTGAAATCATGGGCGACACCGCCGGTGAGCTGACCGATCGCTTCCATCTTCTGCGACTGGACGAAGCGCGCGCGGGTGTCTTCGAGGGCCCGTTCGGCGTTTCGCCGCTCCGTGACGTCCCGCGTGATCTTGGCGAAACCGATCAGCTCGCCATGCTCGCCCCGGATCGGATCGATGACGACATGGGCCCAGAAACAGGTCCTGTCCTTGCGGACGCGCCAGCCTTCGGCCTCGAAACGGCCTTCGGTGGCCGCGGTCCGGAGCGCCCGGGCGGGCAGGCCCGAGGCGCGATCCTCGTCGGTATAGAAGCGCGAAAAATGCTCGCCGATGATCTCGTCGTCCGTGTAACCCTTGAAGCGCTGGGCGCCGCGATTCCAGCTCGTGACCCTTCCCAGAGGGTCGAGCATGTAGATGGCGTAGTCCCGCACGCCCTGGACGAGCAGGCGGAAATGCTGCTCGCTCCGTTCGAGGGCGGCCAGGGCGGCCCGTCGCTCGGTGAGGTCGCGGGTGACCTTGGCGTAGCCGACGAGGGTACCGTCGTCGCGGCGGATCGGATCGATGAGCACGTGGGCCCACATCAGGCTGCCGTCCTTGCGGACGCGCCAGCCCTCCTGCTCGAACCGCCCCTCGGTCTCGGCGATCCGCAAAGCCCGGCCGGGCAGGCCGATGGCCCGGTCGTCGTCGGTGTAGAAGCGCGAGAAATGCTCGCCGATGATCTCCGCGTCGGTATAGCCCTTGAAGCGCTGGGCGCCGCGGTTCCAGCTCGCCACCCGTCCCTGCGGATCGAGCATGTAGATGGCGTAATCGACGATGCTGTCCACCAGCAGGCGGTACCGCTCGTCATCGACGACCAGGGCTTCGATCGCATCCGCCGCCGTCATGGCGTGACCGATGGTGGGTTCTCGGTTGGAGACGTCGTCAGCCATGGGTCCACCCTACTCGATACCGAACACGATGTCGGTTGCGTCGCCTTTCGGACGCTTCGCCGCTCACCCGGTGACTGGTGCCGCAACGGTCCATGACCACACCTCGACCAGAAGTCGGAGACAGTCTCACGCCTGCCGCAACAGCAGGACTGGATTTCTATTCCCGCTTCAATGCGGCGCGACTGTCAATTGATAATGTCCGCCGCATAAACGCCGTCGCACGGGGCCTCGGAGCCGGTCACCGGAGGCCCTGCGCCGCGACGGCGTTCGCCATCGGCGGCGATGGCGAAGCCGGTCGTCCTGGGAACGGAGGCGAAGGGCCGTGGCGGGCGCGCTCCGTCCTCAGTCGATCACCTCGACGATCCGGCGGGTGCCCGGCTCGACCAGCACCGGGATATCGTTCACGACGGTGTAATTGTAGCCTTTCAGGGCGAATTCGGGCGGCACGTCGTAATAGACGACACCACCCTCGGGCAGGACGGCGCCGACATGCACCTTGCCGCGGTAGGCGAAGGACGGGCGCCGCTCGCCGCGCGTGTAGATCCTGAACCGCTCCCGGCGATCGATCCCGAGGATCTCGTTGGCGGTCCCGACCGCCCCGCCGATCACGCTGCCGACGGCCGCGCCCAGGGGGCCGGCGATGTTGCCGCCGCGCTCGGCACCGTCCTCGGTGCCCCGGGCGTAACCTTGTGCATGAGCCGCCATCCCGACGCTCAACGCCGCGAGCACACCCGCCGCAACACCTATCCGCATGGGTTTTTGCCCTCGTTCCCGACGTGCCGACATGGCCGGACGACCTAAATCTTCCGACCGCCTCTTCATGGCGCGTTATCGTTAAGGAAATCCGCCTTCGGTCCGGCCCCGGGGATGCGCATCCGACAGGCTTCAGCGACGGGGGAATGGTGCCGGATGAGGGGATTGAACCCCCGACCTTCGGTTTACAAAACCGCTGCTCTACCGCTGAGCTAATCCGGCATTCGCTCTGAAACCATTGAAGAAATTCATGGTTTAGTCGCGTCAGGGGCGACTTTAAAGACGTTTGCTGGCGCTTCGTCAAGGCACAAGACTCGGCACATTCCGTTCCCCGCCCGTTCTCGATCCCCTTCGTAGGGGCTCGATCCGCCGATCCCCGCCGAAACCGGGGGTCGGCACATCAGGTCGGCACAGGAAGGAACACGGGAATGAGCCGCACGAACATCGCCCTGATCGCCCTCGGCCCTATCGCCTCCGCGGCTATCATCGTCGTGCCGTGGAACGCGGTCCGAGCCTCAAACGCGAAAAAGCCCGGCGCGCCCTGACGGCGGCCGGGCTGGACGGGATCCCCTGTAGCGTGCGCATCATGAGCTTTAACGCTGCGGACGCAGGGAGGGCAGACGGTTGGATTGGCTTCAGTTTATTTCGAGCTTGATAAGCTCTCTCACGACGATGGTCGGCTCACTGGCGTGGCCTGCGGTCGTTGCATTTCTAATTTACCAGCTCCGCGCGCAACTCGCTTCGTTGGCAAGGCGGATAAGCGAGTTCAGTTTCCCCGGGGGAGGGAAAGCTGTTTTCAGCGCGGAAGTTAACGATGCCGTATCTACAGCAGAAAATGTTGCGAACGCTGTCTCAACAACGCCACCTCTAGGAAGCGCTGAGCATCTCGAACTGATTACCGAAAAGCCTGAGATACCGACAAAGCCCTTAGCAGAAAGTCCAAAAGACATCATCGAACATGAATATTTGAGCATCGATGATTATATTAAAAACAAGATCGCCATCGTGCCACTAGAGAGACGAAAAAACCCATCGGATTTCATATATTATGAGTTAATGAAGATCGACCATGAAGAGGTATATAGGTTGTATAGAAAAATTGGCGATTTGTACATAATTGCTCGGAACTCAAATTCTGGCGACATAACGCAATACGACGCCGACCAATACAAGTATTTATGCGGAATTTTTCGTAATATATTTGAGACCGAGTTTAGCAGGTGGTTAGAGCAAGATTTTGCAGGAAAGACACACGTCGAAAGGCAGAGGTGACAAGTCCGCTGGTGTACACGTTGAGTGATGTGAACAACGGGCAAACTATCTTGGTGACCGTCCGTGGAGGACCGCTTCGAGCAGCTCGGAGCGCGTCGCGCGCATCTCCTCCCGAACCGAAGACACCATGCCGTCGATCCGCCCCTCGAGCCGGGTGATGACGTCGCCGGTTACGTATTTCTGCGCGACCTCAACCTTGAAGGCGTTCAGAGCGTCGCCCTGACGTTCAACGTTGAGCTTCACCGAGGCGAGGTCGAGCACCAGAGGGCTGACAGCCTCCTTCTCTCGCGTCTTGAGCTTACCGGCGATCCAGTCGACCGCCTTCAGCACCGCCACCAGGAACAGCGCGAACGCGATGAACCCGGCCCAGGTCATCGGCCCGGGCGAGAGGAATGAGGTGTCCATGATGCAAGCCCCCACGGGCGCGGTGGCACGCCGGTATTCCGGTCGCGCTGGAGCGACCCTCCCCCCTCATGAGGGGAGGGGTAGGGGAGCTACCGGGCGGGTTTCGGGGTAATCGCGGAGAGGCCTTTCTCGACGGTCCGGGCGAGCATGAAGCCGCCGATGCCGATCGAGATCAGGTTCCAGAGGTTGTCCGGCGTGGCGGCCAGCGCGGCGATGACCTCTTTCTGTAGGCCGAACATCGGCGAGATCACGCCGACGTAGGTCACCATGAACAGGCCCCAGACCACGACCATCGGCCGGGCGTTGCGCGAGAGCCAGCCCTCCGAGGCGGCGTCGGCCGTCATGACGCTGGCCATGGCTTGGTTCAGCGCGGTTTGGTTGTCGAGCACCGCTTTCTGAAACTCGGCCTGGACCTCGGCGCGCTTGCCGGCGTCGGGGATGACCTTTTCTAGGGCGGGGCCAAGGAACTGGAGCAGCATCGGGATGATCGTGATCAGGGCGCCCATGGGTCAGGCTCCTTTTGCCATGTTGGTGCGGAGGGATGCGAGGAGCCGGGCCCAGAAGCCGAGCGGGACGGGCTGGCCTACATTTGACGGGGAATTGATCGGCTGGGCCACGGGCGCAGCCGGGGCTTTATCCGGCAATGACTTAGCGGGCGCCGGAACCGGACTAGAACTTGATCCGGTTTTGATCGGGGCGCCAAGAGCGCCCGGCAGGCGGGCGGCGGCCAGCGGCATCCCGCCGGCGACGAGACCGGCCTCGAAGCGCACGGCATAGCCTGCAATCGTTGAGGCCTTGTCCATGCCGTTCACGGTGCGGCGGGCGCCGACGTAATCGCAGCGATCACCGGCGATGCAGTCTTCGAGCGCCTTGCCGGTGAAGTCGCCCTTGATCGACACACCGCGCGTCACGCCCTCGATGAGGATCCAGGCCGAGGTAGCGGGATCGAGGGCGAGGTCTGGATTCCCGGCAAGGTCGATCCCGAGCAGCTTGCCCATCGCAGCATAGTTCGCCTCGAAGGTGAGCTGCACGTCGCCGCGGCCGTAGAACGACAGGCCGCGCGAGTTCGGCAGGGCATAGTTTCGGCTGATCTTCCCCTTGGCATAGAGGCTCGCCACCGCCTTCCGAGCCGCAGCATCCGAGGACGCGAAGCCCTCGCGCACCGGCATCATGCGCTTGCCGGTCTCATGGAAGCTTGTCGCCAGGATATAGGCGAGGTGCCGGCGGTCGAGCAGCACGGCGTGCAGCAGGAACGCGTCGATCAGGCGGTTCAGCCCGTCGACCTGATCCTGCGTAAACGAGCCGAAGATGGACCGGATCGACGCGAAGAAGCGGTCGCGATCCAGGCGCGCGAAAGCGCCCGCGTCGATGGACGAGGTCATGCAGAGCTCCAGGATCAGGGCACAAAAAAGCCGCCCGGAGGCGGCGGAGGAGAGACGAAGCGGGAGGCCGGCCTCAGGGGGCCTTCAGCCCGTCGTTCTCGCTCCAGGTCCAACCGACGTCGCCGATGTCCGACGCTACGACGTGGAACCCGTCCGTCGCGCACAGCCGCTCGTAATTCGGAGACTCCGGGTCGGTCTCGAAGGTGATCTTGTCGACGACCACGTTCGGCGTCTTCGACGTGTCGATGATGAGATGACGGGTCTGGGCCATGGGTTGGGATCCTCGACGGAGCTAGAACACTTCGCTCTGGCGGAGCAGCCGCCGATAGACTGCGATGTTGATCCGCATATTCTCGACAACAGACGGCTTCCAGAGCAGGCGGGCGTACCGAGCAGCCAATTTCGGCTGACCGGGGGGGACGGTCGGGACGTCAAGGCAGAGATCCGGCGCAGTGAGTGCCGAGAAGTCCACGGTGGTCGGCACAAGCGTGACGCCACCCCGGTTCGTCATCGAGCACACGCTACCGCGCAGGACGGTCGGCGGCTTCGTCGCGCCCCAGAACGTCACCGTGTCGATGATGTAGGTATCCTGGCCCTCTTGCGTGGCCATACCGAGCTCGATGTCGTTCGTGGTCGAGCAGTCGACACCCTCGGCGGTCATCAGCACGCCGTCGGGCATGTTCCAGATGGTGAGCGGGCCATCGATGCCGTCGTTGTTCTCGATGCGAATGCCGCCGCGTCCGTGGATCGGCATGCCCATGAGCTGCGCTAGATCCTTGGCGCCGCCGACGTTGAAGACGACGCCTCGGCCAACGACCGAGACCGCAACAGAGCCGCCGGAGACGGCCCCTCCAAATCCAGGAAATGGACCGCTCATACCTTCAACCCCAGGCTATCGGTGAGTGCTTTGATCTTCGCGTAAGGCACCTCGGACACTGGGATGCCGTCGCGGACGGCGACGAAGAGGGCGACGGCCCCGGCCTCGCCGGTCGACATGTACGTCGGCTCCATCCGGAAGGAGCAGTTGACGATCTCGCTCACCGCCGTGCAGTGCAGCTCCAGCATGTTGCGAATGATGCCCGGCGGCGGCTTCAGCGCATCGAAGGGGATCGAGTAGTACGAGCGCCCATCCTGGACGTCGTCGTGCATGTCGCCGTCTTGGGTGTAGCCGCCCCCCGGCAGGGTCGAATGGCACTTGGCGTGGCTGTCGGCGTGATAGCCGCCCTGGCCCATTCGCTCGATGACCTTGCCGCGCGCGCTGCGTCCGATGTTCTCGAACGAGATCTTGCCCGAGCACAGCATGCGGCGATCGGTGCGGATGTAGAGGTGCGAGGGCCAGCCGCGCTGTCCGTAGAACTCGGTGACGTTATGGTTATGCGGCAGGCCCCACAGGGCCATGTTCGCCTTCAGTGCCGGGTTCACCCGGTCGGAGTTCTGAGCCAGCCAGAACCATCCGGCGGTGAAATAGTAGTGCCACGCCCAGTATAGCTGGCGCTCTGCCTTCGTCTTGCAGCGCAGATATTCCATCGGCGAGCCCCACTGGGAGCCGCCGTTGGTGGTCATGTGGTTCGCATCGACCCACTGCCCCGACGTGATATTCTCGATGTTGGTATATTTCGAGCCGCGCTCCCTGATCCAATCCTCGAAGTCGGCCTCGCGGAATGGCTGGCCATCCGGCCGGGTCGGCTTTTGGAACGGCAGTCGCTGGGGATGCTGCGACAGGCACATGCGCCAGTTGAAGGCCATATTGCGCAGGTCGCCCTTGCCCTCGGCGACAATCGTGTAGCCCTGGTTGCCCCGGACAATATTGCCCTTCGCGTCCAGCAAGGCCGCCGGCAGCGTGTTCCGGTTGTTGCTGTAGGCTCCGGCCAGATCCTCGTTGAAGGTCGCCCGGTTCTCGGAGCGACCGTAGGTGTAAGCTACACCAGCGGCTCGGCCGAGCTGTGCCTCGTAAGAAGCTGACGCGAACTGCTTGGCGCGGATCTGGCGGCCGTCGGTGAAGGTGACGACGCTGCCGAGCTTCGTGGTGGGATCGATCGCGATACCAGCGATTTCGATGTCCCAGAACTTTTCCACCCCGGCCAGCATGCGGTCTCGGGCGTAGCGGCCCCATTCCGGCAAGAAGCGGCGCGGGAGGTCCGAATACTGCCGGCCGTAGCCCCGCACCTCGGGCGTCGGAGGAGTGGTGGTGTTGTCCGCCGGCGATCCGACAACCGCACCATCGGCAATGCCGGCCGTTTCGCAATCAATAAAGAACTGCCGGCCGACGCCAGTCAGCGTGTCCGTAGTGGCGCCAACGCCGACATAGTCGGGCAGGCCGAGATGGATGAGCATGCCGCCCGGCGATGCCACTTCGTCGGCGGACGCGACGGTGAGGCCGAACTTGCGCAGCCGGGTGGCACAGGCGAGCCCCGCGCCACCCGTGCCCATGATGAAGACGTCGACGTCTGCAACGATCGCCATGGCTCAGCCCCCCACAGCGGTGCGGAAGGTCGCCAGGAGCGACGTGAGCTTGTCGACCATCGCGTCGGTCGGCACGGCGTCGTAGGTCTGCGCCTGGAACTCGAGCGTGCCGGTGTAGCCGAAGGTCAGGCCGCTCAGTGCATGCAGGCCGCCGATGTAGACCGTCGGGCTGCCGAGGGTCGCGTCATCGGCAACTTCGGCGATGTCCGACTTCAGCGTGCCATCCTTGTAGAAACGGATGCCGGCGTTGTTCGACCGGGTGTAGCCCTGGAGACCGCCGCGTCCGCCTGCAGTCACGAGGAGTGATCCACCGCCGGTGTAGAGCGTGGTGACGGTGCCGGTGCGGTTGGGGGCGACGCGGATGCCGCTGTTGCCCGTCGCGACCTTGGCGCTGCCGGCATCGGCCTGGTCCGCCGCGACGAACAGGCTGTGCTTGTTGACGGAGGTGGTCGTGGGCGTGACAAGCGTGTCGATCGCGTTGTTGCCATTGAACACTGTTCCGGCGAACGAGGTGTCCGGAGGCGTCGAGCTGTTGATGACCACCCGGCCGAAGGTCCGGTCGGGATGGGCCCAATCGATCAGCCCGTCGAAGTTGTTCGGCGCACGCCCGACCCAGATCGAGCCGCCCTTCGCGCACATATCGATCCAGCCGCTTTCGAGCAGCCCGAGGTAGAAGTCGCCGATCCCAGCGCGGCGTGCGTCGGACATGCCGCCGCCGTAGCGTGCCAGGTGCTTCGCGGCGCGGGCCGGCGAGTTCGGATCCTTGTTGATCGAGCGCCAAAAGCGCAGGGTCACGGGGACGGCATCGCCGTTCGTAACGACCGAGACCCGCCCGGAAGGCGGGGGATCGTAGGTATACCCGGCGCCGGGGGCATAGGTGTCGGAGCCGGAACCGAGATGCTCCGCATCCTTGCCGAAAGCGATCGTCGCGTAAGCCGTTTCGGACTGGTTCTTGAACGACAGGCGTCCGATGCCGGCGCCATCAAGCGGCTGGGCGACCGCGTCGACGGGCGCTTTCCCGAATTCGCCGGATGCGTTGAAGTCGAACGGGAAGCGGTCTGCCAAGGCGACCTCCTGAATCCATAGGATGCTGTCGGGATGGGTGAGGTCCGCGAGCTCGCCCGTGGTCAGGTTCTTCAGGACGAGCCCGAACTGATCGCTGATAGGGAGCGTCGTCGTGACGATCGACTTGCCGACCTCGATCGCGGCGGCGGTGGAGCCGGGGGGACCGATGCGGCGAATGGCGAGGGGATTGCCGAGGGCGGCGTAGACGCCGGGGTTCGGAACGGTGCCCGTTGCGGCGTCGTATCCGAACTCGCTGGCGATGCCCGCGTGTCGGCCCGTGTCGCCGACGAGCACTTCGTAGGTGGTCGTTGCGGAGGGGACGAGAGGTGCGATCTCGGCCCAGGTTGCTCGCGTGATGCGGTCCGAGCTCTGGGCGCGTTCGATGTTATCGACGCGGTCCTCGAGGGGATCGACGGCTGCCGCGATGTCGGCAAGCGATGCCTTCTCGGCGATCGACTTCACCAGGTCCGCGCGGGTCTTTGCGAGATCCGAGTTCATCGCCTTTTCGGCCAGCGCGTCCGAGATCGGGCCCGCCGCGACCATCTCCGCTTCGGATTTGTTGGCGACGTGGTCGAGCTCCATGAGGAGGCGCACCTCCTCGCCGGTCAGGTCGGCATTGCCATCGCCGGCATTGCCCTTGATCGTGCCTTCCGGCGCTTCGACGAGATCATCGTTCGCGATGAGGACCGGCGAGTCCGAACGGAACGCGTCAACGATCGGGTCGTAGACCACCCGGTAGAGGCGCCCTTTGATCACCTGGGCGAGGGGCTGGCCCTCGATGTCGAGCCAGGGCTTGGCGACGGCGTCGTCGACCTCGATCCGTGGCGCGCCGGTAAAGTCGTGGTTGGCCTGGGCAAGGAAGCCGAGACCACGCTTCAGGGCCGCATCACCGGGCTCCGTCGATACGGTGAAGAGCGAGCCCGATCCGCCGGTGACGATTGCGTGGTCGTCGATGTCGAACCGAAAGGTCGTGCCGTGGCGCGAGACGTCGATGCCTCGCCCGGACTCGGCGTCGATGGGAAAGACGGGCAGGCCAGATGAGCCGAGCATGCGGGTGCGCTCCGGGCATGGAAAAGCCCGCCGGGTGAGGGCGGGCGGAACGGGGTCAGACGGTCGGTCGGATCAGCGGATCTCGACGGGCTCGGCCATGATCTCGGCCGTCTCCGGACCGATCGTGAGGACAAGGCGGACGTCGTAGAGGCCAGGGCGGACCCGGCTCATGGCCGACGCGGGGAAGAGCGCCTCGACGAGGCCGCGGCTGACGATGACGAGCGAGCGGTCGGCGCTACTGGCGGTTAGGACGGGGGCAGGGCCGTCGCAACGGTCAACCGCCCCGTCCCAGCAGCCGCCGCGATCGAAGGGCGGGCGCGGCGTCACGGTCAGGACCACCAGCGACACGCGGCGGAAATCGATCAGCCCATTGTCGGACAGGTCGAGGCGACCGTCGGCATAGGCGGAGCGAAACACACGGCGAAACCGCCATTGCCCGCCGCGCGAGACCGTGCCGAGGCTGTTCAGGAAGGCCATCGGCTCGCCCTCACAGCTTCATGTAGAAGGTGCCGAGACGCATCGTCGGCAAATTCGAGAACGGCCGGCCGCCGTCCGGGTTGACGATCGTGACGCCGAGGGTGACGGGCGGGAGATTGGACGAGACATCGGCCTCCCCTGACCACATCGAATCCAACGGCGAGGCCGTACCCCCGTCTCCGTTCGCGATCCGATGCAGTGTGTCGTGCGTTTTATACGTCCGAGGCGGGTCGTCATAAGTGGTCGTCCCGCCCGGCATGGCGACGGGCAGGTTCCTATTATTGAGGTAGGAGAGCGAGTCGCCGCCGATCTCTCCGGGGCGTTCTGCGTTCATAACGGCGAAGCGGGCAGTGACGCTGCCTCCCGAGGCCGCCGCCGCCGAGAGAGTGACGGTATTCCCGATGATGTCGGTGACGAAGGTCCCGCCGGAGACCCCCGGAGCGTAGACGTACATTCCAGGGGCGACCCTGGAGATGTCGGGGACCGTCGCGGTGGCCGACCCCGTGGTGAGATTAATGGTCCGGACTGTCTGGATGCGGCCTGCCGCCGTTGAGCCCATAGTATCGAGGCCGCCGGCCAACGCCCCCTGCATGCTGGGAATGGCAATGGTCTTACCGAGGGCGAAATCGGCCGCTGCCCCCGAGGTGCCACGCCCTCCGCTGACCGAAACGATGTCATCGGCGAAGTTGTTGTACAGGTACGTGAAGAGGCTCAGCGTATCGGCATTGGCGCGCTCCGATGCCCCCGAGGAGGCGTTCCCGATGCGGTTGCCGTTCATCCGGACCCAGCCCGGTAGGATCGCGCCGTCGGGGCGCCATTTCGTGTCGCCGGTCTGAAAGAATGCGGTGGCATCCGGCTGCGGCGTCGGGTCGACCGGGTCTACGACCGGGGCCGGGACCCCAAGGCCGTCGTCGTACCAGAGCTCAACACCATTCGTGCCGAGGACCTGCTCGGCATAGAGCCCGTCCGGCAGGTAGACGCGAGGGAATCGCCCGTTCGCATCGGCCACGACGGGCTGTTGGTGCGCCTGCGTCAGTCCGGGGTTCGAGTAGGCGACGAGCGGCGTCGTGGTCCCGCCGGCGAAAAAGTTCGCCCTCAGGTCGAGGTACGGCCGGCCGGAGCCGTCGAGCACCTGAGTGCGGGAACGCGGCCAAGCCGGCATGCGGGGCTCCTGACATGCAAACGGCCGCCCTGGTTGAGCGGCCGGCGTCAAAGGTGCTGGAATGAAAAAGCCCCGCGGTAGGGCGGGGCCGTGGTCGGGCGGCGGAGTTCTCGCGCACGTCTCTCGACGGTGGCGGTTTCCGATGAATTGCCCGTCGGGTCAAGTGGTAAAAGATTGGTCTTCGTAGGCTGGGGCTGCGGCCCGCAGTAATCTGGTAAGATCCTGCTGTGGGCCGCAGCCGCTTATCTCATCCCTGCTTCACGCGGCACGTACGGTTGCCAGGAACCGCCCTACCTCGGCGTTGAGGTGCTCCGACTGCCGTGAAAGCTCCGATGCAGAGGATAAAACCTGCGTCGCGGCGGCGCCCGTCTCCTCAGCGGCATTGGCCACCCCAGAGATGTTCGATGTGACTTCCCCTGTACCCACGGCAGCTTGAGACACGTTGCGTACGATTTCCTGGGTCGCCGCGCCTTGCTCCTCCACGCCTGCCGCGATCATCGTCGCAACGGAGCTGATCTCCTGGATACGAGCCGTAATCCGACCAATGGCGGACACTGCATCGCCCGTCGAGCCCTGAATGTTAGCGATCTGAGCGGAGATGTCGCTGGTTGCCTTGGCCGTCTGATTAGCTAGTTCTTTCACCTCGGCAGCAACGACAGCAAACCCTCGTCCTGCCTCGCCGGCCCGGGCAGCTTCGATAGTTGCGTTAAGGGCAAGCAGATTCGTTTGCGAAGCGATGCTTGAAATCATCGTTACGACGTCACCAATCTTGGCAACGGTGGTGCTCAACTCCTGCACGAGAACTGCCGTCTGACCTGCCTCGCTGACAGCCTCCCTTGCAAGCATCGCTGAACTATCAACCTGTCGGCTGATCTCTTGGACGGACGATCCCAGTTCTTCGGCTGCGGCAGCAACGGTGTTGACGTTCGTGGATGCCTCTTCAGCGGCTGCGGCAACTGTGATGGACTGGTTGGCGGTTTCCGTCGCGGTTCCGGCCATGCTCTGCGCCGTTGCCTGCAACTCGGTGGCAGCGGCTGTAACGGTACCGATGATGCCGCTCACCGCCTGCTCAAAACCGTCGGCCATGTCGCGCATGCCCTTTTTGCGCTGCACTTCAGCACCGGCGCGGGCATTAACAGTTTCCTCTTCGAGAGCCTGCATCCGGATGAGGCTGTCTTTGAACACCTGCACCGCATCCGCGATCGTGCCGATCTCAGTCTTTGCGCCCTGATGCGGGATTCCTACGGTGAGATCGCCATTTGCGAGCGATTTCATCGGGCTGACGACGGAGGCGATACCCCGTGAGATGCTCCGTACGATCAGAACTGCCAACACAATAGCAAGGAGTACGGCTAGCAGACCGGCGCCGATGAGCACCATCTTGGTCTGAGCGTATGTCGCCTGACTGTCTGCCTGGGCTTGAGTTGCGCCATCCTGATTGAGCTTAATGATCTTATCGAGGGCTACCGAAGCACTGCGCCGTGGGGGAACCCCTTTTGCCTCGTAAATGGCCAGGGCCTGGGCCTTCTCTCCTTTGCGGGAAAGCGACAAGATCGGTTCTACCGATGCAGTGAACGCGTGCCAATCACGCGTGAAATTTTCAAATAGTGTCCGTTCCTCGGGTGAGCTGATCAGCGCCTCATAAGCCTTGGAAACTTGCTCGATCTTTTCGCCGCGTTCACTGAGATCCTTATCGACTCCCGAAAGTGTCTCCGGATCGTCAGTTAGGATATGCCGCATCAAGCTGGTGACATACCGACCCGTCAGGGCGTCAACCTGGCCTGCTGTCCGGACGCTAGGCATCCAGTTTGTCTGTACGTCGACAAGTAGACCATTGAGCCTGGATGAGCTGTAGAGACCCACCGCGCTTAGCGCGCCTAGAAACATCAAAAGAAACGTGAAAGCCAAAATCAGCTTTGCGCGGATAGATACGTCACGGATGGCCACAGCTCTCTCCACGACAGCGACAGGCCCAAACCGGACCATCGTTTTTGTTCCGCTGTCGGAGGAATTAATGCACTGGAATGCTTAATACACATTTTCGGTGTGCAATGAATTCCACCGAAGCAAGGACGCTCTCAGAAAGCCAGATCCGGCGCCAAGACGCTTTATCAGCGCTGTGCGGTATTGAGATACCCCACGAGTATGCCTGGCGCCTGCTATCGTCCCCGCATGCCCCGCTGGTTTCAGGTCATTCTCAGTCTGCGCTGAAGCCGACCGCAAATGCACAACCTCTTTCTGCAACGCTATCGACGGCGACTCGGCAGCCTGTCTACTCTTCTCCCAGGGCCGAATCAGAGCCCCCGGGGAAATGACCTTGAAGACCTTCAGCACAATCTCGGCTGCCGTCCTGATCGTGGCATCATCCTTCGGACCCGCCCTGGCTCGCGGAGGCAGCGGCGGCGGCCACAGCTACGGCGGAAGCCATTCTGTGTCCGGCTACAGCCGCTCCAACGGGACCTACGTCGCGCCCGCGCACGCGACCAACCCGAACGGCTCCAAGTCCGACAACTGGTCAACGCGCGGGAACACGAACCCCTATACGGGCGCGGCCGGGACTAAGTCGCCGTACTGATCATTGCTCGGAGGGCGCGGCGCATCACATTGCAGCCGCGTCTCAAGGTCCAGCTCTACGGCCCATGCAATTCGATCTGCATGCGTGGGTCCTTTCCCGAAACGCCGCCGAACTGCTATCGTCGGGTATGCCCCGCTGACGTGAAGGGGACGGAGACTGGACGATGCGCTGGGTTCTATACGGCACCCTTGCCTTCGCGCTTGCGACGGGAAGCGCAGCGGCAAAACCGTGGACCGAAATGACCCAGGCAGAAGGACTTGCCGCTCGCGCGCAGGTGCAACCTTTCGTTCTGGCAGCATACGACTGCATTGCAGGCGCAATACCAGGAAGCGCCAAGGCTTCCGAGTTTGCCCGCAGGAAAAAGTGGCTCGAAGCCTCAGCTGCAACTTCAGCGTCTTGCGAGCGGTCGGTGCAACAGATGCTCCGAGCAATCGATGTAACCTTCGAGCCGGGCGAAGGCATTCGGTATCTGCACGGGGCTTTCAGAAGTGAACTGCCGAAAAACTTAGCGCAGCGCGTGAGGCTTCCCGAAAGACCTGTCACTCGTGCTCAGCCGGTCCCTCCGCCGGCAGTTGCGGCAAGCAATCCCGAGGCCGAAGCTTCAAAGAGAAAACTTCTGGACGCAGCCTCTATCAAGCATTCGGCCTGCATCGAGCGGGAGATGATAGGGATTGTCCCATACAGCAGCGAAGGTGCCGAAACCCTAGCAAACGTCATCATGAGCCGATGCGCTCATTATGAAGCAGAGCAAGTTGACGTTGCAGTGGCGGCATACGGCTACAGCAAGAACACAGCACAGGCCGTGATTGCGCCCATCACAGCTGGCACGCGTGGGCGCCTTGTCGAGCGGATCGTGACCGCTCGAGCTGAAGCCGCAAAAGCAGCACACGCTTCACCCGCGGCTGATCCACCAGTCCGCCAGCGACCTGATGTACGACCAGCAGCCGAGAAATTGTAGCCATGCCACGATGGCTCCAAGTCGCCCTGACCCTCGCCGTCTTATCGATCCCGGCGCAGGCGATGGCCGAGCCTACCGCTGAGGCAATCCTTGCGAGCCCGGAAGGCTCAGAGGGCTGGACGTACCTGCGCGGGCTTGGGAACGGGATCGAGTGGACAATGGCGGGAGCGAAGTTCGGCGATGCCGGCCCTCCGTTCTGCGTCCCCGGCGACCTGACCGTCACCACCGGTCAGTACAAGGAGATCCTGCGCAGGCAGGTTGAGCTCGATCCGAAACAGGCGAGCGATTGGGCCGGCTACGTGCTATTCCGTGGCCTGGTTCGCACGTTTCCCTGCAAGAAGAACTGACCCTTGCCCCGCAGCCTCTTCCGCCCGCTCTGGATGATCGCACAAGCTTCCGCGATCGGCGGGCTCATGTGGATGAGCTTTTTCGGAGACGATATCGCAAGGCAGACGCCGAGAGGCCCTGTCGAGATCCTCGTCGCTCTCGCCATCTGGACCCTGCTCGTCGCCTTCGCCACCGCCGTGATCGTGAACCTATGGGATTGGGCGGCCCGGAAGGCGAAGGGACTCCGCCGTCCCGGACTGTCCCCCATGCGTCGCGAGGGTGACGATGCGGTTGAGCAGCGCGATAGTCGAGGCGCCCGGCTTGGCGTTGGCGAGCTGCGCCAGCCGCCGACCACCCTCCGGGGTCGTGAATAGCCGCGACAGCTCCTCGACGTTCTTTCCCGCCTGCCAGTTGTCGAACGCGTTCATGATGCGCGTCGGCAGCTTGAACCCGCCGGTGGCAGCCGCGCCGGCGAGCTCGCGCTTCAGCCCGCCATCCTTCAACTCCTCGCGCAGGGCGGTGTTGAACGTCGTCTTCGAGCCAATGCCCTGACGCTGGCCGGTCGCCTCCATGATGTCGAGAAACCGCGAGAAGCCCGAATTGAGGGTTTCGCCACCGGGGAGCGCCCGGAGCACTGCCGACAGGTTCTCGGCCTCAAGGGCATTGCCCCGGATCACGGCCGCGAACTTCGCGCCGCCGGCCTGGTTCGGGCCGGACTGGAGACGCTTCGTCGCCTTCGTGAACTCGGTGCCGAGATAGATCCGGACGAGCTCGCGAGCTGCTTTCTGATCGCTTCGTACCAGGCCCTGGACCGCTTTCGTGATGTCCTGCGCAGACCCTTCGAGTACCTCGTCGGGGAAGAGGACCTTGATCGCGGCCTTCGCGTCAGGGCGCTCGGCGATCTTGCCCAAGGGAGAGCGCTCGACGGCCTCGCGACCACGATACGCGGCAGCGAGCCGTTGGAGGCGCGAGCGGGCTTCCGGTAACTGCGCGAGGACGTCCTCGTTCTGGCGCATCGCGGCGGACAGACGAGAGGCGGAGGCGCCTCCCTCGCCGCCGGACACCTGATCCAGGATGCGGGTCACCTCCCGGTCCTGGAAAGCGCGCCGTGCCGCCGGGGTGGCATTCGCCAAGAACTCGCGGGCCGCAGTTGCGCCCTGGAGGTTGCTCGGCACCTGCTCGGCGGGCGTGGCCATGCGCTTCGTCAGCGGATCCTGCTGGACCACGCGGCCGAGAGGGGCGTTGCCCGTGAACGGCTCGATCGGCTTCGAGTTCGCAGCGAAGTTCGCGTCGGCCTTCGCCACCTCCGGCACCGCCTTCAGCTGGCCGTCGAGCGTCGAGCGAGCGATCATCAGGTCACGGACCTTCGTCGCGTCGCCGAGCTCCCGGGCCGACGAAATGGCCTGATCCAGGCGCTCGCGAGCGTGGAGCAGCCCCTCGACGCTGAGATCGGTCTCACCGCCGGGGCCGAACATATCCTTGCGGGTTTGGACGAGGGCGCCGCGCACGTCGCCCTTCGCCGTGCGCATCTGCGTGTCGATCGCGTCGAGCGCTGCCTGCGGGTTCACCTGGCCGTACCGCACATCGGGAATCGTCTCGGTGACGGTCGTCGACTTCACATACGGGTCGAGCGGGCCCTTCATGGCGCCGATCGTGCGCTCGTAGGCCTTCAGCGGGTCGGTCTCCTCACCCCGCATCAGCGCGCCGACGACACGCTCGCGGATGTCCGGGTGGATGCCCTTCGGGTCGACCTCTACGCGGGCGAGATCCTCGTCGAAGCGGCTCTCGGCCAGCGACCGGGCGTTCGCATAGTCGTCGGCAGCCTGACCGCCGGCGGCGCGGCCCTTCGGGCGACCGGCACTGTCGAGCGGGTAGGACGGCACACCGCGCTGCTCGTTCTGTAGCTTGCGCAGCAGCTCGGAGGAGATGTCACGCGCCATGCCGCCATCGGCATCGGGACGGAAGTAACCCTCCTCGATCAGCCGCTCGCGCCAGAAATTGTCGAGGCCCTTGCCGTCCGGACGCGCAACCTTGCCGACACCCGGCACCATGAAGCGGTGGAGATCCGTCGCTGCCGCATCGCCATCCAGGCGCAGACCGCCATTCTTGGCGATGAAACGGGCAAGGCTGACCCCGTTCGGATCGTCCGTGATTGCACCAGGTCGCTCGAACGCCTCGGCAGGGCGGGGCGCGCCGGACTCGAACTGTGGGCGTGAAAAGGCCGGCTGCGTGACGATCGGCTCGCCCGGGCGCTCCACCTCGATGGTGCGCTCGATGCCAACGTTTTCCGGGGCGTTACGAGCCGCGGTGTAATCGGTCGCGGCCTGTGTTGATCGGGCTGCCTCTCGCTGATCTGCGACGGACCGCATCTCGCGCTGAATGACCTGCCCGGCCTGATCCTGCGTCACACGAGGACCAGCGCCCTGGGTCGCGCGGATGACGGCCTGCCCCTCCGGCGTGCCGGCGACGGCCGACCTCGCGGCGGATTGAACCGCTTCGCCCACGCGCGCAGGAGAGGCGACGGCCGGCGCTACGGCATCGAGAGCCTCACCGCCGGCGGTCCTGATCTGCCCCGGCCGCTTGGCGAAGAAATCCGCCATGCCACCCTCACCCTCGACGACGCGCATCACGTCACCGAGCCGGTTCGGACCGACGACCTGTTGCACCGCCTCCGGCCATGACAGCGGCACACCGCGAGCAGAGGCATCCGACACCAGGGACTGGATCTGCGTGACCTCGTTGGGCTTCAGCGTGCCGGCAGCGCGGTCGAAGATGCGCTCTGCCGAACTGCGCCGTCCGACGGCGCCAGCGCCGAGGCCTGCAGCGAGCCCAGCGCCCCCACGAACCCACGGCTCCAGCGCAGTGCCCTTCGTTGCCTGTCCCGCCGTCTCGCTGGCAAGCGCAGGCGCGACGGCGAATTTCGCGATCTGCTTGCCGACCTCGGCGCCGCCCTTCGCGATCGCGGAGGGACCGAACGAGCCGGGGAGAAACTCGCCCACGGTCTGGGCGTATTCCTCGGCGGTGGTCTGAGGCTTGTAGACCTCTTTCCCCGCCTTCATCCCTGACAACACGGTTTCCTGAGTCGGGAATCCATCGGCGATCAAGGGTCGCGTGTCGCCGCCGGGCATCTCGCTCGTCGGGGTCCGGCCCGTTGCGCGGACAATGGCCCGCGCCGCGGGAGCCATGAGGTGATCAGCCAGCCCAAGCACGGCATTCGGCAGGCCGCCGAGACCCGCCACACCACGGTCGACACCTGTCTCGAGCGCACGGCCGAGGCCCTTCGCTGCGGTACCGACGCGGGCGAGCGTGCCCTCGGCCGGCTTGGCGTCCGGAAAATCGTCGAATAGCCCTTTCGGCGTGGTCGTGTTGCCGGTGTCCCTCGGCGCGTCCGGGAAATCGTCGAAAAGGCCAGGCATCACTGATCCAGTCGCTTGGGGTCGATACCGCGCGCCTTCAGCCACTCGGCGATGGCACCCTTATCCTTGCCGCTCGAGACCGCCTTCTTGGCCTCGAAGACGGCACGATCGGAGCTATAGCTTTTTGGGAGAGCCTCGCGAGCCTCGCCTTTGGGGAGCGAGCTTGAGTCCGCTTCGGATGGTGCGGCCTTCTGCGCGCCCTGATACTCCTTCAGCCGCTGGTACGGGCTCGGGAGCGTCTTGATCGCTTGGTCCGCTTCGGACTGGCTGATTTCGCCGCGAAGGGCCTTGCCCGCGAGATCGCCGACCTGCGCCTGATAGTCGGCCATCCCGCGGAAGGTGTCAGCAATGACGGCGTTACCCTCGGGGGTCCTCAGAAGCGACGGCAGCGAGTTCTTGAACGACGCCCCTTCACGATCCGAGGTGGCGCCCGAACCCGGGACGCGCATCTGAGGCGTCAGCTTGTCGACGAGTGAACCAAATGCCTCGATCTCGCCGAGCTTGCCGCCCACGAGACCGTCCGCGACAGAATCGAGCCCGGCCGCCTTGGCGTACTGTGCCAGGCCGGCCCGCGCCTCAGTGAATTTCCCGGTGCCGATCTGGGCGCCGAGGTTGGCCAACGTGTCGATGTCCGCCCGGAGCGGCACAGCGCGATCGGCAGCGTCCACCATCTCGCCGTAACGCTTGGCCTGGATCTCGTTCGCTTTCTCGGCGAACTTGCCCGCGCCCTTCGTGTCGATCTTCACCTCGGTCTTCGCGCCGCCGATGGTGAAAGGCTTGCCGTCCGCTCCCATGCCGACGGACGAGTCCTGCGGCACTCTCCAAGCCTGACGCTCATCGTCCGTGAACGGACGCGGCTGCTGGCCGGCGATGATGACCCGCGACTTGCTCGGGTCGCTCGGGTGCAGGGCCACCATGCCGACGCCGGGCATCGACTGGTACGTGAACTTGTCGTCCTTTTCCGGGGCCGAATAGATCGGCTGGCCGGTGGACAGGTCGATGACGCTGTTACCCACGGTCGCGGTCTGGCGCTTCGCCTGTCCGACGGGGACGATCGCCTGCGTCTGCTTGTTCACCCAGGCCGACTGACCGTTGACGTCCTGGAGGCTCCACGGGCTGTCCTTGCCCTGCAAGATCGACTGATAGACCGACGTCGCCATGGCGCGGGTGTTGGGGTTGCGCCACGCCTGTTTCAGGATCTCGGCCTGCTCGGGCGAGATGCGGGACGTGCCGCCGCCCATGCCTGCGAAGCCCTGCGCCACCGGGGCGGCAGCGGGTGCGGGCGTGGCGGCCGGCGCGGGCTGACCGGGGATCTGGAACTGTGCGGGCTGCGCGCCAGCGACCGGCATATCGGCTTCCGGGGAGGCCTGCGCGGACGCCACAGCGGTCGGCGCCGTAGGAAGCGCGTTCGGGTCGAAACCTCCCTGCGCCTGCGATCCGAGGAACGTCGGCACGCGGGCGCCGGTCGGCCGAGCGGGGGATACCGGCATCGTCGCCGGAGCGCCGGCCGACATCATGCTCGGGACGCCAGCGACCGCGCCGCCGGCGGGCAGGGTCGGGGTCGCCACCGGCTCGCGGTTCACGAAGCGACCGGTGCGCTCGGCATAGACTTCGCCGGCAGTCTTGGGCGAGCCATCGCGGTTAAAGAAGATCGTCCGGTTCGCGCGCGCCGCACCGGGGGTGACGAACGCCGTCGCCGGGGCGTCGGGGTTGTTGATCGCGCCGGGAATGAACTTCTGCGCGCCGCCCGCGCCGAGGAAGTGAGCGACGTACAGGTTCCCCGGGTCGATCGGGATGCCGGCTTTGGACAGCACGTTGGCGTTGTCGCTGGTGAAGGCGGCCATCGCTTTTTCCTGCTGGGCCGGATCGCTCCACCCGCCCGGCTGCAGGCCGAGTTCGGGGTGCGCCCTCGCCACGCTCTGCCACGTCGAGTTGGTGAACTGGTACCGGCCCTTCGCGGTGCTGTTCGGATTGGCAGCGAGATCATTGCCGCCAGATTCCTTCGCTCGCGTGGTCGCAAGGTAATCGCCCATCGCGCCGCCGGCGCCGGCGAAGGTCGGTACCTTCGGGCCGGCATCCTGGCCGAGCGTGCCCATGGTGATCGCCGGGGCGGCCGAGGCCGCGCTCTGCATGCCGATCATCTTGCCGAACAGATCGCCGGCGTCGCGGTCCTGCTTGGCCTTCAACCCGGCCTCGTAGGACTTGTCGAACGTGTCGCCGATGCCGGAGATCATGCCGTAGATGTTGAGGCCGCCGCTCATGTCAGGCTCCAGCGCCGAAGATCGAGAAGGCCTTGCCGGCGAGGTTCGAGATCAAGTTCGCGCCACCCATGAGCGCCTGGAAGCGGTTGCCCGCCGCCTGCTGACCGGCGAGCAGCCCGGCGGACTGCGCCTGGCCGATACCCTGCGCGGTCTGGGTCGCGATGCCGGCCTTGGCCTGGCCGACGCCGAGGGCGGCGCTGCCGAGTTGGCCGAACGTACCGGCCTCGCCCGTGGTCGCGCCGTAGCGCTTCGTGTCGAGGCCGCTGAGATTGGACAGCCAGTTGTTCCAGTCCTGCGAGGCGAGGCCCTGCGAGAACTTCATCGCGTCGGTATCGGCATTGCCCGATGCGAGGGTCCCGGAGGCGGCGCGCGTGCGCTGGAGCGCCTGCATGCCCTGGTCGAGGTTGAAGCTGTAGCCGGGGCTTGAGGTGAAGGCGGACTGCGCGGCGCCCGCGCCTTCCTTGCCGTTCACGCCCAACGCGTCCTGGTAGAGCTTGGAGCCGGCGCCGTAGCTGTCAGCGAGGCCACCGAAGATGTTTCCGGCCTGGCCGTAGGCGTTCGAGGCCTGACCGTAAGCGGTATCGAGCGCGTCGTTCGCCTGACCCTGGCCCTTCACGAGGGCGGCTTCCTGCGCGATCGCGGCGAGGCGTCCGGCGCGGCCTGAGAAGATCGATGCCATGACGGACTCCTATCGCGCTTCGAGCGCGGCGATGCGGGCTTCGAGCTCGGCGGCGTAAGCAAGGAGGCCAGCGAGGAAGCGGAACCACTCGGGTGCCAGCGCGAGCGTCGAGGCGTTCGGAAGGGTGGGCTTGCTCATTCGGTGCGGGTCTCCACCGCCATCGCGCCGCCGAGCAGCGCGACATAGACCGGGTCCGATACGTCGATGCGCCAGGTGCGGCCCTGGATGCCGGTGAGCCCCGTGCGCAGCAGGTTCACGCGGGCTCGGGTCTCACCCTGCCGGCCGAGCGAGCGCACGAGCGGGCTGGACCAGACCGCCCCGCCGTCATCCGACCACGACACCAGGACCTCCGGCGTCTCCACGGTGTCACCGCCGCCGGCGCGACCGCGTCCAACCACGAAATCGAAGTCGGCGCGGGGCACGGCGACACGCTGGGGGAAGGACGCTCCGGGCAGGGATTCGACCCGGAAGCGCAGCGGCGCGCCGTCTTCCTGGAACACGTCCTCTCGTACCTCGAGCAGGCCGGGCCCGAGGCGATCGCCAAGGAGCCAGCGCCCGAAGGCCTTCACCGACTGCGTCGCCCGCCAGCGGCTCTCCGCGTAGCTGGCCCGTTCGTGCCACTGCTCGGTGGTCAGGTCGTAGACCCACGTCCGGCCGGGCATGGAGATCGCCCAGAATGCGTGCCCGGCGACGAGATGGACCGAGGCCTCGATCGCGGTGGCATCGATCTTCGCCGCGGCGGCGAGATCGCGCTCGACGTCGTGGTTCGAGATCCGCTTCGGGGCGTACCCGGAGAGCTGATAGACGACGCCGTCATCACCGGCCCAGATCAGTTCGTTCGACCAGCCTTCCTCGTGCCCGGCGACCGCCCACGGCCCGATGAGGCCGCGCGGGATGCCGGTGACACGAGAGAGCGGGAAGCCGTTCTGATTGGCCGGACCGCCGTAGACGCCGATCTCCTGAGGACCGAACAGGAATAGCTCGGACCGGAACGCGATCGCGCGCATCAGGCCGCCCGGGCGGGCCTGTTCGGTCGTGTAATCGAGGGTGTTGAACGTCGTGTCGTTCAGGCCTGATGCGTAGCAGCGGCCATCGCCGCCGGTGAAGAAGAACCAGCCGAGCAGGAACTCGACGGAGTTCGGCGCCGGGAACGAGCCGGGAATCGCGAGCGGCGTCGGGATGCCGTTCGAGGTCAGGGTGTAGGTCCCATACTCCGTCACGCACACGGTCTGCGGGACCGGCGCCCGGTTGTTGCGGGCGATGGTGATCCGCCGCGTGCCCGGCAGGTCGCCGAGCGGCATGACCGATCCATCGGCGCGGATCTGGACCAGCTTGTCCCGGTAGGCAGCGAGGAGCGTGTCGCCGAGGGTCCGCATGCCGCGGGGACCGCGCAGGCCGGTATCGGCGAAGCGAGCGAGGCCCGGCACGCGGCGGATCGAGACCGGGCCGCGGCTGCCGTCACCGAGCTGCTCGACGAAGGCGTTGATGAGTCGGCCCGAACCCTCCTCGGCGGAGAGGCCGGGACGGGACGAGGTCGGGAACGCGATCGCGGCCATCAGACGGCGTACCCGCAGCGACGGCCCCAGAATGCTTCGGTGCGCAGCGCAGGACGGACGTCATAGACGAACGAGGCGTACCGGAGCCGCTGCTCGGCCGCCGGCACCATGGCCGCCAGCATCGCCACGCGCGCCGGCGCCATCTCAGAGAAGGACAGGGCGCAATCGGCAGCGAGGCATTGCGCGAAGGCGCTCTGCAGCTCGGGGGCGAGCAGCGAGATGTCCGGCACGCCGCAGATATCGCGGCTGTAGAGCTCGAGCAGCTTCGGCTGGACGCGGGCGGTGATGACGGCCCGATCCTTGTCGGTCGCGGTCTGCCCGGCCGCCACGATGCCGAGCATCTCCAACACGACCTGGACCGGATCGAACACGGATGAGGTCGCGGTGCCGACGTCGAGCTGACGAGCCAGCGCCTTGAGGGCGGCCTCGGCGCGCTTGGCCTCGCCGGCGAGCAGGGTGCGGGTCTCGACGCCGATCCCGAAGGCCTGCGAACAGGCCGACGTCAGGATGGTCGCGAGATGGATCAGGACGGCGTCGTCGGCCGTCGCGATCGAGGCAATGTTGACGATCTCACGCAAGCGAAGGTCCGCCAGGGTCGGAGCGATACGCGCCGACACGACCGCCCGATCCTTGGCCGAGCCGGTATAGCCGGCAACGACCACGCCCAGGCTTTCCAACACGGCCTGGACAACGTCGAAGGTGCCCGAGGTCGCGATACCGCCGTCGAACTGGCGCGACATGGTGCGGAGCGAGACCTCGGCGCGGCCGGCGGGCTCGCGGAACGGGTCGGCTGGCACGCCGAACGGCACGGCGCAGGCGAGCGCCAGGATCGCGGCCACGTGCAGCTGCGTCGCCGCGTCCGCCGACGCGATGGAGGGAATCGCAATGATCTCGCGCTGTTTCAGGTCGGCGAGGACAGGTGCGATGCGAGCCGAGACCACGGCGCGGTCATTCGTCGAGGCCGTCTGTCCGGCCTCGACGACCTGGAGCGTCTCCAGCACCGATTGCACGATGTCGAAGGTGCCGGACACGGCCGAGCCGGTATCGATCTGACGGGCGATCCGGCGAAGGGCAGTCTCGGCGTCCTGACGCTCGCCCTTCAGAGCCTGGACGACGGCATCGGGGGCGTCGAGCAGGGCGGCGCACTTGCCGGCCAGCAGGGTCGAAAGCGGGAGGAGGGTGCCCTCGTCCGCCACGTCGATCGAGGCGAGCGTGATGATCTCGCGGCGGCGCAGCTCGGCGAGCAGCACCGGGATCCGCGCCTCGACGACGGTGCGGTCCTGGTCGCTGCCGGTCTGGCCGCCGGTGACGACGCCGCACTGCTCAAGCACGTTCTGGACGAGGTCGAACTCGCCGGACGTCGCCGTGCCCGTGTCGAGCTGACGCGCCATGAGACGCAGGCTGGCTTCCGCGTCGGCGACCTCCGCCTTCAACCCCTGCAGCATGGCGTCGGGGATGCCGAACAGGCGGGCGCAACGGGCGGCGAGGAGTGCTGCGAGATGCAGCTTCGTCGAATCGTCCACCGTCGCGATCGACGGCAGGTCGATCAATTCCCGGTTGCGCAGATCCGCGAGGAGCACCGCGACACGGGCGGTGATGACGGAGCGGTCTTTCGCCGTGGCCGTCTGGCCGGCAGCGACCACGCCCAGCATTTCGAGGACGGTCTGCGCCAAGTCGAAGGTGCCGCTCGTGCCGGTGCTGGAATCGAGCTGGCGGGTCTGCCGCTGCAGTGCCGCCTCGGCGAGGAGCGCCTCCTCCTTCAGAGCCCTGCGCACGTCCGCCGGCAGGCCCCAGGCCATGGCGCAGGCCGAGGTCAGGATGACCGAGAGCTGCAGCAGGGTCGAAGCGTCGGCATCAGCGGCCGAGGCAATCGAGATCACCTCGCGGTTGCGCAGGTCGGCCAGCACGGCACCGACGCGGCCGGTGATGATGCTGCGATCCTTGTCCGAGGCGGTACGACCGACCGCGACGGCGCCGAGGTTCTCCAACGTGACCTGGACGAGGTCGAATGTCCCGTTGGTGGCGACGCCCGTGTCGAACTGCCGGGCCATCACGTTGAGCAGCCGCTCGGCGCCCTCGGCAACCGACGTGAACTGGTCCCGCGCAGCGCCGGTGATACCGAAGGCCGGGGCGCACACCGCTGTGAGGATGTTGGCGAGATGCCGCTTCTGAGCCACCTCGGCGTCGTCGACGTTGGTAAGCGTGGTGATCTCACGCGCGCGCAGATCTGCGAGCATGGACGCGATACGGGCGGAGACGACGCCGCGGTCCTGTGCGGATGGGTCCTGCCCAACCGTCACCACCCCGAGCGTTTCGAGGACGGTGCGGACGATATCGAACCCGTCAGCCGCTGCCGTGGTCGAGAACTGCCGCGCCATGCCCTTGAGCATCGCCTCGGCCTCGGCTGCGACCTGCGCGAGCTCGGTGCGCTTCGCCCCCGAGATCCCGAACGGCGTCGCACAGGCGAAGGTCAGGATATCCGCCACGTACAGGAACACGGCGTCGTCGAGGGAATCGGCGTTCAAGCCGACGAATACCTCGCGACGGCCGAGCTCGGACAGCTTGGGGTCGACGCGGGCGTTGACCGTCTGGCGGTCCTCCGCCGCAGCCGACTGGCCAGCCGCCAGCACGCCCAGGTTCTGGAGAACGAGCTCGATCAGATCCTGACGCGTGCGGGGCATGGCTTAGCGAGCCCCCTTCTTGGCGGCGGGCGGTGCGGTGGCGGCGTCGAGGTCGGCGCGGGCCTGCGTCAGGTTGGCGGTGACGGCATCGAGCTTGGCGAGGGCCTCGTCGCGCTCGGAGACAGCGAACCCGCCGTCTTCCTGTGCCTTGGTGAGAAGCCCCTTCAGTGAGACGATCTCGCCGGCGGCGGCTTCGAGACCGGCCTCGGCGTCCTCAATCTCACCGATCAGACGCTCGTTCTCTGCCATCCCGGTCGAGATGAGGGCCTGCAGGCGCTCGTTCTCGGCGACGGCGTTGGCCAGCTCGTCGAGGACACCAGAAGCCGGATCGGCGACGGCGGCAGCGAGCGCCGGCGGGACGTAGACGCGGCCCTCGGAGCGGGCGGTCAGCGCCTCGGCGGTCGCGAAGGCAGGATCGACGATGCAGGTCGGAGAGGCTTCCCAGCCCTCCGGCAGTCCCTCGCCCGGAGCGAGGTCGAAAATCTCGGCGGACCCGTCGGACTTGTAGCCCCAGGTCGGAATGGTCTGGTCCATCGTAGGCCCTTCGTCAGGAGCGGAAAGGGACGCGCGGCCCCAGAACGACGAAGGGCGCCACGAGGGCGCCCTTTCGTCTTAGCGGAGGTGAAACCCGATCAGCCGTTGATGCGGGTCGCGAGGCGGGGGTCGACGGCCTTCACGCCGTAGAGGATGTCCAGACGCCAGTTCGAGACGTCGTTGGTGCCGTCGTAGTACGGGATCAGGCGGACGGAGAGACCCTTGTAGGACTCGCGCTCGCAGGACACCGCACCGTCGGGCTTCACCAGCGGCACGCAGGTCAGAGCGAAGGCGCTCTTATGGGCCATGATGTTCTGGACGTACGGGGTGTTGGCCGCACCGACCCAGGAGACCACAGCACCGTTGGCCGGAACCGCAGAGACGGTGGCGAAGGCGCCAGTGGCGATGATCGCGGGTGCAATGTTGACGGCAGCGGCGCCCGAACCGTCGGCGACGGCCGCGTTCAGCACAGTGAACTGGCGCAGGTAGGGGAGAACCTGCTTGGTCACGTGGTTGACCGCGAACACGCCGGCGATGGTGAACACGTCACCCTTGGCCAGGGTGCCGGCAGCGCCGAGGCCGGCCATGTTCAGGATCTGGCCCCCGAAGTCCTTCACCGCCACGCCGTTGGCCAGGACCTGCGTGTAGGTCACGCCCTGGTTCGCGCCGGCGACGGTGCCGTTGGAGCGGGTGCCGGTCACGTGCACGGGCACGTTCTGGCTCATGTACGTGTCGACCTGCGCGATGCGACCGACGGCGCCGTCGCGGTAGGCGTCCGCGACGAGCTTGTCGTTGTAGAAGGTCGACTGCGCAGCGGCGAGGCCGGACTCGTCGTCGGGCGACAGCATGCAGAAGCGGCTATCCTTCGGGACCGAACCGTTGTTCAGACGGGTCGTGCCGCGCAGGAAGCCGGCATAGCTGCCCATGGTGGTGCCGGGGGTGCCGACCCAGCTCGGGACGGACGAGTAGAGGCTCATCACGTCCTGATCGACCTGGTTCGCCAGGGTGATCATCGCGGGCTTGATGACGCGCTCGGACAGCTCGCCGATCGACAGGGTGCGATCGGTCGAGGTGATCTTGAGATCGATGCCCTTCTTCTTGTCGACGGTGACGGAGGTCGTGCCCTCGGTGATGTCCTGCGGAGCGGCCACGTCGCCGTCGCGCACGACGAACTGCGGGGGCTTCTTGATGGTGACGGACGAGCCCTTCTCGTAGCCGTTCACGGTCGAGCCGAACTCGTTCTCGTAGCCGCGGAACACCTTCGAGGCGGCGACGAGTTCGTTGTCGAGGATCTTGACCGCAGCCTTGGCGATCACATTGGCGGTGAGAAACTGGTTTGCCATGACGATTCAGGTCCTTATCGAGCGGACCCGCGGGTGCCGTACGTCTTGGCGAGCCACGCATCGATCTCCGCATCGGGAGACGAGGGCGCAGCTCCACCGGTGACCGGCTTCGCGGGGGCGGGGGCGGAGGGGGTTCGGTTGGGTTTTGCCAGGGTCAGGCGATGTTCGAGCGCGCCCACGGCCTTGGCGGCCTGGATCGGGCTCATCCCGTTGAGCTTCGCCAGCTCGGCGGGGTTCTTGGCGAGGTAATAGGCGAGGAGGCCGCCTTTCTCGCTGTCGACGACGAGTTCGGAGACGTGGGGCTTCACCTCATGCTCTGCGGCCGCCTTCAGGACCTTGTCGGCGTCGGGAATCGCTTCCCGAACGTCGTCGAGCTTGTCGTTGAAGGCGTCCATCGCCTCGCGCTTGGCCTGCGCGGTCCGGGTCGAGGCCTGCGCCTCGCGATCGGCAATCCGCTGCTCGGCCAGAGCCTGACGCACGTCGTACTGACGCTGCGCCCGCTCATAGGCGAGGTAATCGTCGAAATCGGTTTCCTTCGGAGCAGCACCGATCTCGGCTTCGATGGCCTTGGCACGGTCGCCGCTGTCGCCCACGGGCGCACTGCGGGTTGCGAGCTCGGCTTCGAGGCGCGCGATCTTCTCCTGCATCCGGTGAATGCCGGACCGTTTCTTGGGCTTGTCCTCGCCGCCCTCTTCCTCGCCCTCGGGCTTCGGAGCGGGAGCGGCAGGTTCGGCCGGGTCTTTCCCTGGCGTCGCGGCAGGAGCGTCACCCTCGGCCGGCTGGCCGGGAATGGAAGCGTCCACCGCTTCCGAGGTCTCTGCGCCTGCAGCCTGCGCTTCCGCTGGCCCGCCAAGCACGATCAGGTCCTCGTCCATGTGTGTCGTCCATAGAAAAACCCGCCACGCGCGAGCGGGACGGGTTGGGGCATCATCGCGGCCTGCGCGGATCGCTGGCCTGCGTGAAGGGGAACGGACGCGCGTCTTCGGCCGCGGGAGGCGGCGGCGCGTCGGTCAAAAGATGGAAAGGGGTGCGGACGGAGCCTGTTGCGGCTCGCGCGTCTCGCGACGGATAGCTAATGCGCGGAGTTTGCCCGTCGGGTCAAGCTGGAAGTGCCGTTGTTACAAATCCGATAGCCGGCCTCGTGCGCTTCTTACCCCCAGCCGACCCTCGGAAGGTCGGCTTCCAGGCTATTGAGGCCAAGGCCGACGACCGGGATGGGTCGCAAACGGACGCTCACTTTTTGCTCCGAAGCGAACGCTCCGCCTTCGATCCAGCCTGGTTGTCGAGGCCGCAGCAAGCCCTTCCTGGAAGCGGCCATTAGTCGTTCGTCCGACAGCTTCGGCTGATGGTGAGGAGTTCAAGTTCACCACCGGTCTACAAGCAGACTTTCCGCTGCCCGCCCATTCTCGATTTAAAGGCGGCTCTCTTGTTAAATCTAAATAGTCCCGTCTACACCCTAATAGTCAACATGCCATCCGCAGTTGACAGCACCAGTTTCCCGTTGAAATATTCAGGAGCTTCCATGATTCGAAGGAAGCAGTAGGGAGCGTGCCATGACTGAAATAAATGCAAACTCGGATGGCAACGTACACATCGAAAAGAAGGGCGACAAAATAATCATAACTATTCCAGTTGATGATGTCCTTAAGGGAACGAAGGTTGAGGAGGGAAAACTTCTGGATTTTTGCAACTGTTCCAGTGTGCTCGGGGCCGTCGCCTCGTTTATCTAAGTAGCCAGCCACGGTCGAGAGACCGTGGCGTTTTTACTTTGGAGAGAAGCATGTGGCAGTTCCCGCACGAGAATTACATCTACGATGGCATGCGAGGAGACTTGATACGCGCTGACGCTGGCGTAATTTCATCATTGAGATCGCATATTGAGGCGAACCCAGATGCAGAACTAGAGATAAACGGAATAATTTATGGAAAGGCACGAAAAGAAAATATGAGGCCAGCTCTGAAGGGTGGGCAAACAGACCCTGTAACCATAAAAGTATCGATTACTGAACAGTGCAACCTAGTATGTGGCTATTGTCCTTACCCAGAAAATGATGCTCGTGGGCATTCGCCTTTTGGTTCGGGTCTTCCGCAGGAGCGCCTGGATAAGGCAACAGAGTTCGCAATCTCTCATTTGAGCAGCAGGACGGCACTTTGTTTCTATGGGGGCGAGCCGCTTTACCGGTTCAAAGACATTGCGGCGATTGTATCAAAAGTAGAGAAAGCTCGATCTGACTGGTCGGGGGTTATTGCTCTCACAACTAATATGACACTCTGCTCAGATAAGATTGCAAATTATCTTATCGATAGACGGGCTATAATTCTTGTAAGTTGCGACGGGCCCAAAGAAATCAATGATCGTCATCGGCCAACTCACAACGGCATGGGCACATTTGACAAAATTATGGCGAACATGGCTCGCTTTAAAGCGTTGGATGAGGCATATTACCGTGAATGTATAGGTATTAATTGCGTTGTGACGGGCTGCGACTTCGACGAGCTGGACAATTTCTTTGCAACAGAATTTGGGGAAATCAAGCACATTCGCTTCTCAATTGCGTCCAACTCCGGCGGCAGCATGCATGTCGATGGCAACACTATCCGCGACGAGCTGTTTGATTGGGCAGAGCGAGTTATACTGACCGATGAGGTTGAAAGTCTAAGACGACGTCCTCTATTGCGTGACTTCATCAAGAACTATCTTCACCCTGTCGTCGAGCGTAAAAGCGTTCAAAACGAACGGAAAGGGTTCACCTCGTGCTCTCCTGGGGAACGCCTATACATCAACACGGACGGTTCCGTCGGTGTATGCGAAAGAACGGAGGGTCTTCAGATTGGAGATATTTCTAAGCGCAGCGAGGTGGACACAGACGGGGTCGCAATCAGCTTCGCCGACATGCTTGAGAATAGATGCAAATCATGTTTCGCAGCACCCGCCTGCTCTGTATGTTACGCCGTGATCTGGGATGGAGCGATGCTATCTCATGATAGATTGAACAAATACTGTTCATCGTTCCGTGGAAACCTAATTCGCAGGCTATCTATCTACGCTAAAGCAAGGGAAAAGCATGGAGGGGCAGAGTTCGACGCATTAGTGAGAGAGGTTGCCGGAGACAATTCGCCGATTTTTGACGAGATCGAGTAATCAGACCTCAAGTTCCGATTCGGGGCCCAAATCAGCAAGACGCAGGCGGCAGGCGCCCTACGTGCCTGCGACATCGCCGGTCTGACAAACGGTCATAGCACCACTAGAGAGTCTTTCAAAGGCGGACACTACCTCCGGTCGCACGCCAGTAGAGTGTGTCACTACTTTAGACCTAGAAAGCTTGCTGCTTACGGGGTCCCTGACGCGAGGAGATGGGACCCTACTGTCGTTCATCCACCCATTGCAGACCTGGACAGGATATCAAGTATCAGGGTTGTAACGCTAGGCCGGGCCGATGCGAACACGCCCGGCCAGATCGAAACGGTGAACAGCGCCACTCACAAGTTGCGCGGGCATAACCAGCCCAGGCGTCCCTGCCGTCTTCAGCCCTGCGATATTGATGGCTGAGAGATCGGTGGTGATGCGTCCGACCAGGTATGTCCCAGCGCTCGGATAGGTGATGTTCGCCGTGTGGTTCGTGACATTGATGTCGGCCGCAGCCGAAGCAAACGGGATGGGATGGCCCAGGATACGCAGGGCCCCGGTCGCCGCCGTCGTGAAAGTCGGAGTAAAGGTCAACGTGATTTCGATATCGGCCATAAGGCCGTCGGTGATCATCACTCCGGTCTGCGTTGCGTAGGTTACCGCCCAATCACCAGGGGTGAGCGGGACGATCGACGGCAGGAACGGAAGGACCGATTGCAGAGCACCGCCAAGGGATTTGATCATCTCAAAGACCCTCGCCGATGGTGAACTCTACGTCTGGCGCGCCGCTGGCGACCAGGATCGCTACGTGGCGCTGATCCGACTGCAGGGACTGGACCTCGACGGCGCCGGGCGGGAGCGACTGAGCACCAGGCGCGCCGCCGGCGGGAGCGACAGGTAGCGGCATGTTGGCGTGGGCTCCGAACTCGACGGACACGGCTACGGAGCCGCGATTCCACATGCGGACCTGGACACCGCCGCCGGCCGGGAACCCGGCGAGCGTCGGCGCAGCGTTGAGCACGGTGTTGGCCTGGAGACGGATCGTCCCATTCGGGACTGCTCGGAAGGCTTTCATCACGACACCATCGTCGGAGCCGCGGGCTCGCCCAGCGCGCTCGGGTCAAAAGAAAGGGCGCCCTGAGGCGCGCCGGTCGGTTCAGCGGGCATCTCGCCCGGCTGCATCATGTCGGGCAGCGGCGGGCCGTCTTGACTCATCGGGTCGCCCATCCCATCGTCGGGCGGGCCGGCCTCCGGGGGCGTCATCTCTTCCATCAGCATCGTGACCATGTCGCCGAGCTGCTGGAGCGCGGAGGCCATGGCGTCGATGCGCGGATCCTCGACGGGAGCGGATGGCGCAGCGCCGGCGACGGGCTCGGACGGACGCACGGCCTCGGCCATGCGCGCCTGATGATCGAGCTGCGCCTTCTCCACTTCGGCCTGGATCTTCGCCATCTCGGCCTGGAGCTTCTGGTGCTCCACCTGGAGCTTGGCGCCGTCGAGCTCGTGCTGTGCCTCCGCAAGCTGCGCCTGGCGTTCCTGGGCCTGCATGGCGGCCTGTTCCTGCGGCGAGGGCGGCACGGCAGCGGGTGGCGGCTCGCCGGCTTCCTGTGCCTCCTTCGCCTGGATAGCCGGCGGCAGCATCGTGCGGATGCGCTCGGCGACCTTGTCGGCCATCGGCCAATCCTGCGCCTTCGCCATCAGGTCGATGACGAGGGGTGCGACGTCGGGGGCGGCCTGGACGAGCGAGATCATTCCATCGAGGGCGGCCTCGCGGCGGGTCGTGTAGGACGCGCCCATCTCCATCGCTACATCGTAGGCGCCGACAGTCACGTCGTTGCGGATCGCCTCGGGCTGATCGTCGAGGGACATGCCCTCGGGCTTGTTGATCTCGACGCGGTCGACCTTGCCGTCCTCACCCACGATCCGGAGCGTGCGGTTCGTGTCGTAGATGTGCGGGATTAGATCGCAGACGATCGCGCCCGTGTGGCGGATCGCGCGGCTGAAATTGACGATGTAGACGAACGAGCCGACGTCGCCTTCCTGCTGCCGAGCCCGGATCGCCTTGCCCGACGTCTCGTTCGAGCGGGCACCAAGGGAGGCGTCATAGACGCCGGTCACGGCCTTGATGTCCTCGGCAGCCTCGCGGGTCAGCTCGGCGAGGCCGGCGCTGGCCACAGGCGGCTGGACGCGCTGGGGGGCGTTCGGCGCGTGCGGGTCGGAGTTGTAGGGCAGGAACGGATGCGAGACCGTGTTCGCGGTTTCCCAGACGTTCTCGTAGCCCTTCAGCTGGGCGACGGTCGCGACGAAGGGGCTCTTGGGCTGCAGCGCCACCACTTCGGTCTGCGTCGAGCGCGAATAGTTATAGGCGCGCTGCGCATCCTTGGCCTTGCGGACGACACCGCGACGGACGCGGTTCTTGCCGATCGTCATCTCGATGCCGATCACCGGCACCACCGGGATGAACCGGCCGGGCCAGGGCGTCGGGCCTTCCAGCACGTCGGTGGCACTCAGGATGTAGCGTTCGACCTTGTGGCCATCCCGCTCCTCGATGCGCGCGCCGGCGGTCTCGGCCATCGACAGCTTCTCGGCATAGTCCTCGTCCGCCTTGTTGGTTAGGTCGAGGATCTCGCCGTCCGGCATCAGCGCCAGGCGCTTCTTCTGCGGGGTCTTCACCCAATACTCGGCAACGCGCACCGTGTCGGTGGTCGCCCATTCGGCGAGCCCGCGCGTGGTCAGGTCGGCGTCACCGATCTCGGCCGCCGGCTTGTCCGGATAGGTCTCCTCGTAGATGTCCCGGCTCATGTCGAGCGGCACGAAGCAGAAGCGGGCATCCTCGCGCGTCGGCAGCACCGCATCCGGGTCCCAGCGTACGCCAACGCCGTCGGGCACGGGCGCGATGCGGATTTCCTGCTCGAACGTGCTGTCGGAGCCGTATTCGGTCATCACCTTCCAATGGCCGATTCCGGCCGTTACCTGCTGATCTGCGGCCGAAAAGTACGCCGCAGGGGCATCGCTGCGGTTCTCTACGTAGCGCACCAGACCGGCAATCGTGTCGGCCGTTTTCGGGTCGCCGCGGCTATCCACCGGCACGACCTTGATGGCCGGGCGCATCTGACGGATGTCGCCCGTGATCTGCGCGATGGTGGTGCCCATACGGTCGAACTCGAGGCACGGTCGATCGCCGCGCATCGCCTTCGCCTCGGTCGTCCACTGCGCACCCGGGATCTCGACGAACTCCAGGTCCTCGTAGGCGAGCATCCGGTTGTCACGGTCGGCCTCGTCGGCACGCCGCCACCGCTTCATCGCGACGTCGACGATCGTGTCGAGGCCGCGCTCCTCCTTCGCCTCGGGCTTCTCCGAGGGCGAACGCGCGGGGCGCTTCGGTTGCTTCTGAGCCATCAGGAACCCATCCAACCGCCGCCACGCCGGGCGCCGATGTTGATTTTGAGAGGCTTGGTCGGCTCCTGGAGCGCGACAGCGAGATACCGGAAGGCGTCGGCGCCGTGGCTGGCCCAATCGTGCAGCGGGTTCTTCGAGAACTGCCCGGTATTGGCGTCGACATCGTACCGGTAGTTTCGCAGGCACTGCAGGCCATCGGCACAGGCCTCGGCATCGAACCAGCACCGCGAGAACAGCGTGCGGCCGGCGTTGATGCCCTCGGCGACGCCGATCTTCGGCGTGATCTTCACCGCGAAGCCCGTGTCTGCCATCTGCTGGGCGATCGTGCGCTCGGAGCTGAGCAGCTCGTTCGTGGCGTCGTGCGGCAGCCAGTGGTCGCCATAGACGTAGGGCTTCGTCTGAAGGTGCTTCAGGTAGTGCCCGAGCGCGTGGCCTCGGTTCTGGTAATAGTCGATGATCCGGAACTCGAAGCCGACGACCTGCGCGAACCAGATCGCGGTCATGTCAGCGCGGCCCAGATCCCAGAACGTGTGAACGGGCTTCGTGCCGTCGTAGGGTACGCGGGTGAAGCGGTTCGCCTCCGTCGCGGCCATGATCTCATTGGCGTAGATCGCGCCGTCGAGCACCACCTTGCAGTGGCCATCCCAGACCGTGAGGTAAGCGGCAGGATCGCGCGCCTTCAGGTCGAGCGCTTCCTGTCTCAGCGTGGCCGGGAACCACGGATTGTCCTGCCAGCCGATCTTGACCACCACCGCGCCCGTCGGCGGGCTCTTCACAAACCGCTTATAGGTCTCGTCCTCTTCGAGCTCCGGGTTGAAGCTGATCCAGATCTCCGAACCCTCTTTACGGATGGTCGGGATCAGGACGTCCCAGGACGACTTCGACACCGTGCGAGCCTCTTCGACCCAGCAGACGTCGATGCCTTCCGTCGACTTCACCGACGAGATGTTGTGCCGGAGGCCTTTGAAGATGAACTCAGTGCCGTTGGACCCGAGAATCCGCTTCCCCTGGACCTCGTAGAGGCCGGCCAGCCCGAGCAGGTCGATCTGTTGCGCAAGGAGGGCGTGCGCCGATTCCGCGATCGAGTTCTGAAACTCGCGAGCGCAGAGGACGCGAAGCTTGCGCTGAGCGCCGAGGATCAGCAGCGCCCGGGCGAACCCCCAGGACTTCGCGCCGCCGCGCCCACCGTAGGCGATCTTGTAGCGCGCCGGCTCGAACAGGCAGGCCAGCTTCTCCGGGAACTGGACGTCAGTCATCGGTCGGCCTGAGGAACGTGATGGTCAGGCCGGTCGGGATTGCTCCACCCTCGCCATCGCCGTCGATGGGCTGGGTCGGCTTGCCGTAGCCGCGATCGAGGATGGCGGATGCCGCAGCAACGCGGGCGGCAGCGGACGTGTCTTCGCCGCTCATGATCGAGACGAGGACACTGATCGCGGCCTCGGTGTGCTCGCGCGCGGCATCACGGACGCGTGCGGAGGCCTTCGGGCGACCGCTCGGGTTGCCGCTCTGACCGGGCTGGAAAGCCATTGTTCGCGCCTTGTTAGCAGTGGGGTGTCAGGCGCTGGGCATCCCGTAGATGGCGGTGCAGCGGGCTCGGATGACGAGCGGGTCACTCGGCAGGCCGAAGCGCTCGATATTGGCGGCCCGGCCCTGACAGGTGTAGAGCCCGCCCCAAACGCGCGGGGAGGCGGTGAGCGGGTGGCAGACCGTGCCGCGGCAGGCCTCGGCCTCGATGCGGTAGCCGATGGTCTCCGCCTTCGCCGGGTGGATGAACAGATGCACCCACAGCACGATGGCGCCGACGATCGCGAGGATGGCCGGGATGCGCCACAGATCGTTGACCGGCGGCGGCGAGGGCGCGGCGGTGTTGGTCATCAGTGCACCGTCAGCGAGATCGGATAGCCCCAGGCGGTCGGGGCGGGCGGCCGCGGGCGCATCGCGGAGAGGGCGACGCCGGCGAGGACGAGGAGAGCGCAGAGGCGGGGCATCAGGCGGCCTCACCACGGGTCAGCTCGCGGCCGAGACGGATGACCCGCATGGGCGGGAAGTCCGGCCGCTTGGCGGGACGGGGCACGGGCTTGCCGATCAGGCAGCGGAGCAGGGCGATGTACGTCACAGGCGGAACCTCTGCATGGCGGCACGGCGGTGCTCGTGTTGGTCGGAGCGGGTGCGGATCTCGTCCGCGATGACGGTGGCGATGCGCTCGCGGAGCGAGTTGCTCGCGATGCTAGCGAAGGCCTCGAAGTCGACGGCGGCGCGCTCGGCGGTGGCGACGGTCGGGCCGACCATGCTGGTGAGCAGCTCCTCGACCAGGTCGACGAGAGCGGCGGCGGTGAGCGTCATGCGTCGGTCCTCAGGGTGTACTCATCGGTGCGCACCGCGCCGCCGGGGATGAAGGTGATCTGCAGCCAGGTCTTCGCTTCGCGCTCGACGGTGGCGAGCATCGCCATGACCTCGACAGACTGCGCGGCGGTCGGGTGACCGTCCACGACCTCGAGGGCGAACCCGTCGAGCCAGAGCAGGAAGGCGCGGGGGCTCATCAGCGCACCTGAACGATGGGGAGGGACTGGGCGACGACGAAGTCCCAGGCCTGCGTGGAGGCGCCGAAGGTCAGGGCCTGGTCGCGCTCTGGCGTCCAGACGAGGCGGGTGCCGGCGAGCGCTGCGAACAGAGGAGCGGTGTCGACGCTCGATGCGAGTTCGATCCGGTAGCCCATCACAGGAAGCCCTTGCCGGCGTTCTCGCGGAACAGCTCCCCGTCCTCGATGTAGCCGAGGGTGGTTTCGAGCTTCGCGTGACGCATGTGCTTGGCGGTCAGCCGCAGGTCGGCGCCGTCATCACCGGCGGTGGTCGCGAATCCGCGCCTGGGCGAGTGACCGGAGAAGGCCTCCGGATCGAGACCGGCAGCGGCGCAGCGAGCCTTGAGGATGCGGGCGAACTGCCCGGCGGTGAGACGGTCGGCCGAGAGCCGGCCGCGATCGGCGCCACGGAAGACCGGGCCCGTGGTGATGCCGGAAGCGTCGAGCCACGCGGCGACGGCCGCCGGGATCTTCAGCCTGCCGTCGAGGATGGCGACGGTGCGGCCCTGCCCCTGCTGGTCCGTCTTGCTCTTCGCGATCCGGACGAGGAGGCCGCGGCGGTGGCGCTCCAGGTCGGCAACGTCGAGGGCGACGAGCTCGGACCGGCGGAGCGCCGCGCCGAAGCACACCAGGATCAGGGCGCGGTCGCGGACGCTGGCGAGATCGGTCCCGCGAATCCGCTTGAGCACCTTCGCCACCAGGTCGGCGGTGAGGGCCTGTTTCTTCGCCGGCCGGCGGCCCAGCGTGTTGCGGATGCCCGCCAGGATCGTGCGGACCTCCTCGAAGGCGGTCGGCGCAGTGTGCCCGGCGGCGCGGTGAACGGCGGCGATGGCGGCGGCACGGCGATCGATCGTCGAGACCGAGCGGCCGAGGCCGGCGAGATGGGTGACGTACCGGCCGACGGTCCGACCGGTGGCGGGTAGGGTGTCGACGCCCTGCTCGGCGCACCAGCTGGTGAAGTCACGCCAGTCACCGGCATAGGCCCGGCGGGTCGCGTCGGATTTCGAGGCGGCGGCGAACCCGGCGGCGGCCTCGTCCAGCGCGTCGGCCGGGGCGAGGGCGAGCGCCGTCGGGCGCACGATAATGGCGCCTCCCGACATGTCGAAATCCTTGGTTTGGATGCTTGAGAAGGGCAGTTACCGTGCATCCCGGCTCATCGTGGCCGGGAGCCGATCAGGCCCGAAAATCTTCGGCACATTTTTGCGCCGGGTAGGTTGGTCGATAGCCCTGCAGGAAAAGAGCGATCGGGGTCGTTTGGCCCCCAAGGATCACGATGTCTTCCAGCGATGAACGGAGCTCCGCCCACGCCCTCAACTTCATCCTGACGAGGTTCGTCTCGGGCCTCTGGCAGGGCCAAGATCAGTTCGCCGTTTCCGATGTGGAGCTGATCCGGGCCTACGGCAGCACAGACCCCGACCCACTGCTACAGGAACTTGGCGAGGGCTGGAGCGTCGCCCACCAGACTGCGCAGGGCGAAACGCTCTTCCTTCGCATCATCACGACGAGACAAGCCTTAGATCAGCTCGGCTTCTAATCAGGCGCTCGCCGCGACCCGCTTCGGCCGACCGCGAAACGCGACGACGGTGCGGGAGCCGGGAATCGATCCGGCCTGGAAAGAGCCGAGGACCGAACGGCGCGGCGCGGGTTCGCGCGGCACTTCGGTCCCGGTCAGGTCACGGTAAAGGCGGCGAAGGCCGGCGCGCAGCTCGTCGATCTGACAGAGCGACGTCTCGACGGTGTGCCGATGCCCCGGAACCCGGAGGCGGTCGGCATGGCGGAGAAGGTCGGCGACCCGCTCGGCTTGCTCGCGATCCGTCGTCATCGGGTTCCGATCATGGCAGATTTGTCCGCGCACGTCTTCGGCCTCAACGCCTAAGCTGTTGAGCCGGTTCGCGGACGGAGATGGGTTGGCGGGAACGGCAGGGGTCGAACCTGCGACCACCTGGTTCGAAGCCAGGTACTCTATCCAGCTGAGCTACGTTCCCAAGTCCGGAAACGAGAACGCCCGCGGGCCTTGCGGCTGCGGGCGTGCGTCTCGGGACAGTGGTTTTCTGCAACGGATTGCCCGTCGGGTCAAGAGTGCTCTGTATGGATTACGATGAATGCGTATAAGCGGCTGCGAGCATTCAGCAGATAGGGGTTCACGCATGTCCGAGAACGAGCACGGCAGCACCAAACCAATGTGCTTCGTAGTTGGGCCAATTGGGTCCAGTGGCTCGGAGATACGCAAACACTCAGACATGCTTTTGCATCTAATTATTCGGCATGTGCTACACGAGGAAAATTTTGGTTTTGAGGTAAGACGCGCAGATGACGACGCGCGACCGGGAATGATTGGCGATCGAATAATTCATGACTTGATTAATTCTCAGCTTGTAATCGCAGACCTAACCGAGCTTAATCCAAATGTCTTCTATGAGCTGGGAATACGCCACTCGACTGAAAAAGCGACGATCCATATTGCTAAGACGGGCACCAAGCTTCCGTTTGACAACCAAGGCCATGACACCATCTTTGTGGACGTAACCGATTGGCAGAGTATTGAATCATCAAGATCTCGCCTAAAATTAGCAGTCCTTGAAGTGCTCAAAAGCACATATAAAGTCAGCAACCCTATAACTCAAGCGCAAGCTACCTTCAAATTCTTATCCAGCTCCGACCCTAAAGAGAGATACATTGCTGAGTTATCTGAAAGAATTTCTCTCTTAGAAAGCCGCCCACAGGTTGTTAGCGAGTCTCATTCCACAACTATCGGAGAAGGCCACCCGATCCCGTTCATTCTAGAGAAGATAAACAATGAAATGGCACGCTTCATGAAATCAGAAGGGTCCAGTATGAGCGACTTCCATTTTATGAATGCTTCAAAGAAGGAAATTTTCCGTCTCGCGAATGCGTATAATGTCACAGTTACCGAACTCCATCTTACTGGTGAGATGATTAGATATCAAATAATGGGTTATGATGTAACAATGTACAATAATGGAATTTATATGATACAGGCGAATACGTAACATTAACTGCTTGTAGATGCGACGCATACGCGTCACATCTAAAGTAACTACGCGTATTTCTAGGGTCACTATCAGAAACGTTTTTCTGGCGCCTTATAAAAAACAATTACACGCTAGGAGCAAAAAAAATCGCTTAAGTAGTTCGCCCGCTCCGAATAGCGATCCTGCGGCACCACCGGCGCCGGCCCGTGTGCGGTTTGCTGCGCCTCGGTCAGCTCGTCGAGGAGCCAGCGGAACCGCTTGGCGATGTCAGAGGAGGCGCGCTCGCTGGTACCGCGTCCGCGGGCCTCGGCGTAGCTGGAGAAGCTGAAGCCCTCGGCCAGGATGGCGCGGAGGAATCGCATGCCACTATCACCGATCACGCGGGCCGCGCGGTCGTTCATGGCCTTCACCGCCTTGGCGGTCTCGATGCGGCCGAGCATCCGGATGTCTTCGATGGTGAGACCGTTGGCGGTGTTGAGCGACGCATAGCCGGGGCTGAAGATCGTGCTGTCCCAGCTGCTGCCGTGCCGGACGCCGAGCTGCTTCTCCCACATGGCTTGCATTGAGCGGCCGACGAGGAACTGCGCTTCCGTGATGCGGCCGGCGGAACGTTCAGCGGCGAGGACGTCGACGCGGCGGTTGACGGTGGTGGTGACGAAGGCGCTCGCGTCGTAGGGATCGCGGAACGTGCCGGTACCCTCGACGACCTCGACATCCCGAGCCGTGATCGGGGCGAGACGGATGTTCTTGTTACGCCGCATCGACGGCGCCACGCGGGTCGCGGTCTTACGGGTGGTGCTGGACGACTTTTTGGCCGACGCGGTCACGGTGGTGCCCCTGTACAGGTCCGATCCGTATCGCCGGGCCCATGTTGCTCCCTCAGATCGCTCTGGCACGAAAGTCAATCCATGGCTCACTGCTCAAATGGACATATCCGTCCCCCAAAGAACTGCCCTTACGCGCGTGGCTGCCACCATCCCATTCTTTCACATATGCACCATTCGCTTTTATCGGCATTTTTAGCGAATCGCTGTCTACAAAGCCTCTAGCTCGTGCAAGCGTACCGCCCTAGCATCACGAAAAAGCGGCGCTAGCTGCCTTGCGTCTTATCAGCCGGATGAGCGCGGGCTCCAGCAATCACCGCCTACATATCTTCGGAGGAAACGAATGACCGATCTCCCCGCCGAGCACGAGGCGATCGACGCTTCTACAGTGGAGCTGCCCCCCGAAGAAGCTTCAACATTCGAAGGCACTGATTCCAGTGAACCGGTGCCACCGGTTGATATCATTGCATATAATGAAGTTCGGTCCTGCGCCGATCTGTATCGTCTTTTCTCAAGTGGAAGAATGGAAATACAGCCCGATTTTCAGCGCGATGTTGTGTGGAAGCGAGAAGAAAGAACTCGTTTTATTGATTCATTAGTTAAACAGCTACCAATTCCCAGCATGTGTTTTAGCTTGGATCCAAAAACTCAGCGCTGGAAGGTCATCGACGGTCTTCAGCGCATGACATCAATTACAGATTTTCTTGGAAAAACGGAGTGGCAACTTTCATCTCTTGACGACATCCACCCAATTCTACGCGGAAACACAAATACCGCCTTGAAAATGGGCCCCGAGGATCATTCAATACTCTACTCTTCCGTCGAAAATGTAACGATACCAGTCACGGTGATACGTTGCGACTACACAAAACGCGAGCATATGCGTTACCTCTTTACAATATTCCATCGCCTTAACTCCGGTGGAGTACGACTAAATAATCAAGAAATAAGGAATTGCATTTACACAGGCGCATTCAATGACGCACTTAAGGATTTTGATAACAAGCACGCTGATTGGCAGGTAGTAAAAGCTCGGATTTGGGGCTCAGTAAATAGGTTCCGATCCGTTGAGATACTACTGCGTATTCTTGCATTTTCCGAGCGTCTTGAATCTTATGAAGGGAATTTGGCGGATTTCTTGAATCATTATATGCACGATCACGCGGAAGCATCCCCTGAAATAGTTGCAGAAAAAATAGCGAAACTTAAGAAAGCCGCAACGATAACCAGAACAACCTTGGAAGATCAGTCAGGCAAACTGTCCCTGGCAATAATTGAAGCTGTCCTTGTGGCATCAGTTGAGCATTCTCTAGCGCTTTCAACAATATCAAAAGAAACTTTGAACACTAAGTATTACGCTATGCTGAGCATGCCAGCTTTCGCGGAAGGCGCTAGATACGCGGTATCGAGCGTCGAAAACGTTCAGCGACGGTTGACCGAAGCCACTGAAGCGTTTGGGCGCTGACAAATGATATCGGCTACACTAGCGACGCTAGATACGTGGTATAATGAGCCAAGCGTGGGACCCGAGCGCCCAAAATTGTTGTCAAAGCTCGCCCTGTTAGAGTTATGCGGCTGGCTTGAGACGGAACAGGACAGAATAATTCTCGCCATTGACAGTAGGTGCCTCAATGATCACGTATGGATTCGAAGCGAAGTAGTAGGGAAGACGTTTGGTTTCGATTACGGTAGACACTTCAGGCCCATGCTGGTTCGTGTTCTTGGTGAACATCTCATGCGGAAACTGGAGAACCAGTTCGAGGGACAACACCCCGGCGAACTAGACCGATTACGCTCGTCGACAGGCGACCTTTGGACTAAAAGATGCAATTTTGCGCACGAAGATATGATTACAAATATTGCACGCCAGCAGCGGTTTGACGCGCCAAGCTGGAGCATAAATCAGCACAGAATTATTAGCAGAACACTTACCAGACTTGAAACACAAGCTGTTGCGTTAGCATCAGGCGTTTGATCATTCTTAAGACATCGCGTGTATTTCTGCAATTTATCGCAAACAAGACGATTGGATACGATCACCATAATTTCGCCGATTGCTTTTATAGGGGGCTACCTGCTTAGTTCGATCGAGATCAGATCGATGGCCATGTCGACACCCCGCATGGCACTGTCCCGGTTCCAGCCATTATTCCGGCAGGCCTCCCGGAAGCTCGGCTCGCGTCCGACCTGCGCATTGAGCCAGGCCTTCAGCTGCGCCTTCATCCGCCAGTCCGCCACGTAGATCTCTGGCCAGCGTTGAACCCGGACATCCCCGGGTTTCGGGCCGGCCTGTGCGTCCGCCTCGCTGTGGCCCGCCCAGGCGGCGACGAGCCAAAGGCGGACGAGGGTCGTGGGGTACTGCCGGGGCGGATCGGGGCCTTCGGGACGGCTGAGCATGGATCTCCTACTGGAACCGGGAAAACCGGTCCGGGGCAAAGCCCATTTCGCGGGCGATGTTGGGGTTGGGCAGCGACTCCATCTGCACGGCGATCCGGGCGTCCTCGATGACGTCGTCCGGCGTCGTGCAGTCGGGATGGCCCGGGCGGCAGTGGTTCGGCCAGGCGTCCGACCAGTGACCGCGGAAGTGCTCTGAGGCGAGGTGGACCTGTTGGGCCCGGATCATTTCCGGCGTCACGGTGGTGGGCTTCCGCTGGATGCCCGACACGGTGCGGACCTGCTTCGGCGCAGCCTCGAGGCGATCCTTCGCCGACCGACGAACCCAGCCCACGAGGGATTTCCAGCTACGGGGCCGGAATCCCGGATCCGCCATGGCTGCCGCGATCCCTGCCTCGACATCGTCGCGGGTCAGCCCCTCGTCGAGAAGCTCCTCGATCGGCTGGGTGCGCAGGTCCTGGACGACGGGTTCCGTCCCCACGAGGCTGCGCAGCCAGGGGCCGAGCTCGTCGGTGCCCTTCCGGACCGGCGAAGCCGAAGCCTGGACCGTGCCCGGGCTGCGCATCTGCGCATCCGTACCTCCTCCATCCTCCTCTCCTATTCCCCCTCCTCCTCCATCCTCCTCTCCGGGGGGTACTGGTTCCCCACCGGTACCGAACTCGTCCTCAACTATGGAGGAACCTGTTCCGTCACCACGCGCGTAACCGAGCAGTTTATCGGGAAAAACTCCGGACCGGTTCGGCTTTTTTGGTCGCTGGTACTTCTGGAAATTCCTGATCACGCCGAAGGTCTTACCCTTCGCCTCGAATGGCCGGATGAAATTGAGGCGCTTCAACTCTTCGAGCAGAGCGGCGACGTCGACGTTGTCCGCCGGCATCAGCCGGACCTTCAGCGTGAGGGGCTTCCACTCGAAAACCCCGTCGTCGTGCGCCTCGCACCAGAGGCCCATGATCAGGACACGAGCCTGCATCGACGCGGTCATGAAGGCCTCATCGGTGAAGATGCCCGGATGGATGCTGCGGATTCTCGGCATGACTCAGGCCCCAGACTGAAGGTTGCGGATCGCGTTCAGAGCCGGGTCGATCCAGGCGCGCACGATGTGGTTCGCGCGACCGATCCGGTTCTTGTCGATGATGATTTCGAGGAGGTGCCGGCAGCCCGCGTGCTCGGCGAGCGCTTCGGGGTTCTGCTCGCGATACTTGCCTGACCGCTCGATGTAGTAGGCAGGCCGGTAGAGGAACGCGACGGCGTCCGAGTTCTCCTCGAACGCACCGGCGCCGCGGATGTCCGCGAGGCTCGGGCGACGGTCCTCAACGGACTTCCCCTCGGTGTTCCGGTTGCACTGCGCGAGCAGCAGGACCGGCACGTCGAGGTGCTTGGCCAGGGAGAGCGCGCCGTCGGCGACCTCCTTCAGCCCCTCGTCCTCGCGATTGTAGGCGCGTGACGGCCGGACGATGTGCGCGTGGTCGATCACCACCATGCCGAGCGGCACACCCTTGCGGGCATACGAGTTCGCTAAGCGGTCGGAGGCGGCGGCGATGTCGCCGATGGTGCGCCCGCCACCGTCCTCGATGTGGAAGTGCTCGCCGCGCATCTCGTAGACCGCTTCGGCCACATGATCGGCCTCGCTTTGAGACAGCCCGCGCCGACGCATGATCTGCTCGTAGGCGAGCCGGGTCCCGCGATCGAAGAGCCAGCTCGACGTCCGACGGGCCTGGATCTGCTTCCGGGTCATTTCGAGCGAGTGGTAGATCGCGACGTGACCCTGACGGCCGATCGCGCTGGCCTGCTCCACCCCGAAGATGGATTTCCCCATGGCGGTGCGGGCTGCGACCGTGATCAGCGTCGAGGGTTGAGGGCCGCCGCCGATCTCCTTGTCGAAGGCCGCGACGCGAGTGTGAGGCACGACACGTCCATGGCCTTGCAGGTCGGCGGTGATGTCCGCGATCAGCTCGTCGCCGGCCTGGTCCGCCGTGACCGACATCACCTTGCGATCGACGAAGGACGCGCGGATCTGGTCGACACGTGCATAGACCCGTTCAAGGTGCGGGCCCGGCACGAAGCCGGAGCCGTCGGCCGCCTTGTTCGTGACGGCCGCCAGCTCCCGCAGCTGCCAGTATTGCTGGATCGTCCGTGCGTATTCCGGCGCCGAGATCGGCGTGCACGCCATGACCACGAGCCGGCCGAGGTAGGACAGCACGTTCTGGCCGCCGAGATCGAAGGCGAGGTTGGTCGCACCGAGCGCAGCCTTCACCTTGATGCCGTTCGGCGTATCGCCGGCGGCCACCAAGTCGCCCATTACCTGCCAGATGGCCCGATGCGCCTCCTCGAAGAAGTGCTCGGCCGCGACCAGGTGCTGAACCAGCGGGAAGACGTGCGGGGCCTGCATGATGCAGCCGATGAGCCCGGCCTCGGACTCGACAGTGGCGATCGGCGCGGCGATGGCGGCCGGGGCAGTGGGCGTCCGGCCGTAATCGCCGCGATACTCTTCGATCGGGACGACGTTGGGGCGGAAGCCGGGACGGTCGAGGGGCTCGTTCATGCCGAAGCCCTCTGTTCTACGGGCGCGAGTTCGCGACGGAGCATCTCTCTGACGTAGCCCTCGCCCTTCGCCTGCTCGATCTCGGCGAGGTCGTTGAGCAGCACCCCGGCCTCGGCGAGCGCGAGGTCGCAGTCGAACCACTTGTACTGATCGTCGCCGCGGGCGCGGGTGTAGAGGTCCCACCAGCGTTTGGCGGCCTCACCAACCACGGCAGCCAGCCGCGAGACGGGCACGGGCGAGGTCGGTTGCAGGATGTTGTACCGAGCCATGGCGCCTACTCCGCAGCCATGAGGGCGGGCTCATCGAAATGTCCGGTCTCGTTCCCCCAGGCGGTCCAGCCGGGACGGGACTCGCGCGAGAACAGGTCGGCGCGGCGCAGGGCGGACGGCATCAGCGCCTCGGCGGCAGCATAGGCCTCGTCCGGCTTGCGGCTGTGCTCGCGGATCGGCGCCATGATCACGCTGCGGACGGACCGGCCAGCGTGTGGCTGACCGAATTTCCCGATCATGAAGGGCTCGGAGGCGCAGCGCAGGACGTAACCGGTACCGAAGGCGATCTTGCCGCCGGTCGTCGTTTTCACCCACGTGCCGGACGTGGTGAAGGTGAAGCCCCAGGCGGCCATGACGGCGAGCGCCTGTGGGAGCATCGGGTTCGTAGCCCAGAGCCAGAGAAAGGCGTCACCGCGGGCGAGCTGCGCCACGGGGAGCGCCTTGATCTCGTCGAGCGTCATGCAGGCGTATTGAGCCTGCGCGCTCTTCGCCTCGCCCTTGTCGGAGCGGAGAGCGAACGACCACGGCGGATCGACCATGAGCATGTCGAAGCCGAACGGGGGTAGGGCGCCGAAAGGCCACATCAGGCGGCCTCGTCCAAAGCAGGAGCAGAAGCGCCGAGGGTGGCGATCGCCGGAACCCATGGCTCGACGGTGATCACCAGCTCGGGCTTGTCCGAGTAGAACTTCCGGACACTGCCATCGACGACGGTAGAATCATCGCCCCACACGACCTCGTTCAGCGCGTCGCAGACCTTTCCGATGTTGTCCCAATCGGGCTTCACGACTGGGCGGATGACGCCGTTGCGCGCCTCTCGCTTCTTCGCCTGCGACCAGCTCGTGGGAATCGGCATAAACGCATAGACGACCACCACGAGGGGGCCGACCAGCGGCAGGCGTCCGACCATCTCGTCGACGGCGGCCGCTTTCAGGGCAGCCTCGTAGCGTGCCGTTTCCGGGTCAGGGTATTCCTGGACGAACGGCTTCTTGCCGCCCCGCGGAGCAACGACACGGGCACGATGCCGGCCCTTGCCCCGCGGGTCGCCTTCGAGACGGATTACGATCTGGTTGGACATGGCGGTACTGCGGTCCTACTCGACGGACGCGCTCTGACGCTGCGGCCCATTGCCGAGCGCCGGGGCACCGGGGAGGGCGTTCCTTCCGCCCTTCGCGGTCTGCTCCTTCAGGAAGGCGTCGCCGGCAGCCGTGCTGTCGCGCATGGCCTCGCTGGGCGTGGTCGCCTTGGCCTCGCGTTTCGCGCTGGCCTTCGCGTTGTTCTTTGTGAACTCTCGTTCGGCCTCCTCGAGCGGCAGGCCGGGCGAACCCTGCGCCTGGCCCTTTCGGGACTTCTCGTCCGCCTCGGCAGCGGCAGTGGCTTCCGAGATCATCTTGCCGACGTCGTCGAACAGGTCGCTCTGCTCGCCCCAGCCCATCATCTGGTGAGCCATCAGGAACCCGAGGACGAAATCTCTCCGCTTCACGTCCTCCATCTTGTGGCAGTCGAGGATGAGCTTCACTGATTTCGCCGGAAGGCCGCTCTTCGCGCAGTAATCCGAGAGCGCCGTCGACTTGTTCGAGTTCGCGTTCGCAGCGCGCTGGGAAGCGCCGGCGGCGTCACGGATCGCGTCCTGCAGCTGGGCTGCCGTCGTCTTGATGACCTTGGGCGTCGCGCCCTTCAGTTTCCTGGCCATGGTGACCTCTCAGGTTCGGGGAGGGAGCGACGCGGTCGACGACCGCGAAGGGGGAGGATTCGGGGGAAGGCCTACGGGCGCGGCTCACCGCGCGAGCGGGTGTCCTGCGCGCCGAGACGGGGGACGCGGGGCGGCTCGGCAGCGTCATCGGGCAGCGTCACGCGACAAGGCTGAAAGACGGCCCGGTTCACGGCCATGAAGCCCTTCTCGATGTCGGTCCGGCCGATCGCGAGCCAGGGCTTGTCGATCTCAGGGCGAGCGGCGAGGCCATCGAGCACGCGGAGGACCTGCTCCTCGATCGCCTTGTTGGCGTTGCCGAGCGCGATGTTCCCTGCGCTCTGCGGCCGGTAGCCGGCGACCGGCAGCCCCTGTGCCTCTCCTGCCGGCGCATAGGTCGCCTGAAAGACCGAATCCTTGCAGGGGTAGAGCTCGCCCTCGACGCCGCGAATGATCCAGTCGCCGAGGCGAGCCGTCATCAGCCCTTCGGTCGTGTTGATGAGCATCGCCACATCAGGAAGGCCGCGGTTCTCGAACTCGACGATCCCCGCGCGGATCGCGTCACAGATCCAGATCGGGTCGTCGAGTTGGTCCGGTCCGGCGGTCCATTGGAAGGCCTCGATCGTCACCGGCTTCTTCGTAAATTTGTCCATGCTCACTCTCCCTCAATTGCCCGCCACAGCGGCAGGTCGTTCACGTCCAGAGCAGCCCGCGAACGCGCTCGCGGATTCGCCGCCACATGCGAGCGGACCAGTGCGGTTGAGGCCGCGCGTCCTGGACCTCCCGAAGCTGCCGTTCGAGCGACAGGCGCTGTCGACGCCGACGGTGCCACCGGTCCGCGAGCTGAAAGAGCCGCATGGAGTTCCTCCGTCAGGGTTGCGATGCGGGCTTCTTCGGCGTCAGCCGCGGCCTCGATGCGCTTGCAGAGCCGGTCGTAGGCTCGGGTCAGGTTGATGGCGTCGCGCAGGCGAACGCCGATGTTGGGGTCTCGTCCGATGACGCCGCGAACCCACGTCGGCGACTTGCCGATGAGGCTGGCGAGCGCCTCGTAGGCGTGCATCTGCGAGTGGCCACGGACGCGTAGAGCCTCGAGGGCTCGAACGGCGTGTGGTCGGACAAACGCAAGTTCTTCCTCGGCCGTCATCATGCGACGCCCCTGCTCCGATTTTGCCAGCATTCCGCAGATCCCCTGTGCTTCAAGATGAGTGCAGCAAGGGGGATAGATGAGTGCAGGAGGTTGGACGGGTTACGCAGTACACAGGCGCGATCGACGGCTTGGCGGCATGGGCGATCGAGCAAGACGAAAGGGGACGTGCCGGCCGGAGGCCTTGTGATGCTCTGGCCGGCACGCTCACGCACCGGAGCCGGAAGGGCGGCTCGACGGGCGCGATTACGAATTGGGACGCGTCCGGCGGTCGAAACGCAAAACAACGTGACGCCGGACGCGATCGCGGGGCGACATCCCGCGCGATGGGAAAGGGGGCCGGTCATGCCGCGAACCTCGCCCCGATGAGGCACACAGCGCCGGCCGCGAGGATGAGCCCCAGGAAGGCGAGGACGAGCGCGGCCATGTCAGCGCGCTCCCGACTGCGGAGCGGCCGGGCCGTCGAAGCGCCGATGCACCTTCGTGATGCGGATCGTGGCGCCCTTGCCCCAACTGCCCTGCGAGCAGACGACACCCTCGACGGGGATGCCTGTCGGCCCCTGCGCAGTGAAGTGCGTCGCGTAGGAATCCCGCTCGCCGCAGCTCGACACCAGCCAGTTCGACCGGGGCACGATCTGGACGTTCGAGTAGCCGCCTGCCTCGAGCACGTCGCGCGTGCCCTCCGCGTCGGTGCAGCCGGCCAGAAGGAGGAAAGGAGCGAGAGCGAGGATCACGCGCATCACGCGGCGCTCGCTTCGGGCGTAGCGACTTCGCTCTTTGCGGGGCGATCCACACCTTCCGGCCATCCCTGCGGGTCCGGCCAGTGATCGGACAGCCACTGCATGGCCTTCTCGTAGCGTGTGACCTGAATATCGGCGCCGCTCTCGAGAGCGCCGAGCTTCTTCGAGTCGCCGAACAGCCGCCAACTCAATGCGGTCGTCTTCAGCCCGCTGAGCTGGCGATAGGCGCTGGCGACGAGGAGGAAGCGGTCAATCGCGGTCATGACCTCAGGAATCGGTCAACTTACCGGAATTGTCAACGGTCGTTTTACCGGATGAACGGCCGGTCGCGTTCGGTCACCGTACCGATCATGGACAAAGCAGCAGTTCTCGCGCGCATCGAGGAGCGATTGAAGGCGGTCGGCTTGTCGGCGGACGCTGCTTCGGCCGAAGCCAAAAAGCCTGATGCGATCCGCAATCTCCGCCGAGCCGTAAAAACGGGTGGGAGGCAGGGCCTCACGATGGCGACGCTGTCGGCCCTTGCGCCTGTCCTACAAACGACGGTCGGCTACCTGGCCGAAGGCTCGAATGGATCCGCGATCTTCGATAGCGTGAGCGAGGCGCGGCGCCCGGGGTCCATCCCCGTCGTTGGGAAAGTGGCTGCCGGGGTATTCCGCGAAGTGATCGAGCACGAGGACGGGAACACCGAATACATCTTCGACGAACCAGACCCAGAATTTCCGAATGCCCGGCAGGTGGCCTTCACGGTCGAAGGGGACTCCCTCAACGAATTGAAGCCGCGCCCAATCTTAGACGGCGACACCCTCATTTGCGTCGACTTTGGAGATACCGGTCTCCCCCTCATCGACGGCGCGATCGTCATCGTTCAGCGGACGCGGGATGGCGGACAGACCATTGAATGGTCCGCCAAACAGGTGGAGCTGCATCCAAGGCGGACCGAGTATCACCCTCGGTCCTCGAACAAGGCCCTCAAGCCAATCGTCGTACCGGACGATCCCGACGCAGACAGCGGAGAGCAGGTCGAGGTGCTCGCCCTAGTACGGCGGACGTCCTATTCCCTCCCCAAGGCCGCGCCGCCTCGTCGTCGGTAGGCCTGCCGTTCGCGGACGGCCCAGCGGCGCCGCAGCCGGCTTCGAGGTGGCTCCTTCCGCTTCGGGATCGAACGCCTCGCCGGGCTCCAGCAGCTTCACGCCTATGAGCGTCGACACCGGGTTGTCGCATTCCTCGCAGGGGTAATACTGCTTGTTCAGCAGGTTGCTATCGAGCAACTCCTCGACGTCGGCCGGAGCATCCGCCAGGTTCGGCGACGTCAGCTCTCGGCACATGACCATCCGACAATTGGCGCAGCGAAACCGAAGCGCGAACCGCGCTCTCACCGTTGGAAGTTCAGCGCTCACGGGTTACTCCCTCGTTGAATGTTCTCTTTCTGTTCTCGTAATAGCAGCCGGTCGAGTCATTTCTCGGGTTCCGCGAAATTCCGTGACAACCTGTGGATAACCGGTAGCGCTGCCGGTCCGCTGAAGCTGCCAACCGGCAAAAAGTCCGGTCACTTTACCGGATAATCATTGACCCGGTAAAATAACCGGATTACGTTCTCTCCATCGCCCCACGGTGATGGAGCCAGAACGTGTCCCGCCACACCCACCTCCGCCGCGAGCTACCGACCCTCCACCAGGACGGTTCGATCAAGTTCCGGATCGTCATGCGCCAGGCCCGCTCCGAGAAGCGGATCCTCGCCGAACTGATCGCAAAGCGCCGCATCGCTGGCTACCCCGACCGCGCCGCCTTCATCCGCGCCGCGATGGGGCCGGTCCGCGAGAAGATCGCCCACGACCGTGCGTCCTGGTCGGTCGCGAACGAGCCAACGTCCACCGTCGAGATGCGCCGCATGGAGCACTTCGGCCGCGTCTGGTTCGAGCCCGTCGTCACCGGTTCGGTCGCCAAGCCCCGCGAGGCCGCGTGATGTCGGCCGCTCCCCGCACTCTCGCCGATACCGGCGTGTCCGGCGTCATCTGGACCGAAGAGCAGCGCAAGCGCGACGTCGCTACCGCCCTCGTCGACCAGGCGGAATTCATGCTCGCCGAGGTGTTCTACGCGGCGCGCCGCACCGCCGGGCACATCGTCGAGAACCTGCCCGCCGCCGATCGTGCCCGCACCGGTCTCCGCGTGGCTCATCTCGCCTCCGAGATGCGCGCCCTCGCCGACGCCCTTGATGCCGCCGCGGCAACGCCGGCCGCCTCCGCCCTGCGCGAAGCCGCCTGACCGGCTCTCGCACGCACCTACCCGCCCTCTAACCTCGCAAGGCCCGCCATGTCGGCCGCACCCATTCTCACCGCACTCGGCCTCGCGGCCATCGTCACCACTGTCGCGATGTGCGCCGCGCCGGTCCTCTCCGCCGACCTGCGCCGGGCCGTGCAGCGTGGCCTGCGCCACGACGGCCGGCCGGACGTGACCGGCATCACCCTCATGGTCTTCGGCCTGTCGCTCATGGGCACGGCCGGCGTCGGGTCGGTCTGGCTGGGGGTGACCTGGTCATGAGCCGCCCTCAGACGCCTTTCGCCCAGCGCCTCGCGCGCATCGGCTTCTGCGGCCCCTTCCGCCTCGATCACGTCTCTCGCGGCCTGGTCATCGACCGCGACGGCCAGTCTCTCGGCCTCGCCCTGCCGGTGTTCCGCGATCCCGCCGACCGGGACTGGTTCGCCGAAGAGATGATGCGGGCGCTCAACGTCCGCGCCGGATTCCCTGAGAGCGAGATCGAGGCCCCCCTCGATCCGAAGCACCTCGATGCGGTCGCCGAGAGCAGCTCCGCCTTCCGTCGCCAGACCGAGCGGTCTGGCCCCCATGCCGACGCAGCCGAGTGAGCCCAGCCATGAAGATCCTTCAACTACAGGCCGAGAACGTGAAGCGGCTGAAAGCCGTCTCCATCACGCCCAACGGCAACATCGTCGAGATCACCGGCCGCAACGGGCAGGGCAAGTCCAGCGTCCTCGACGCGATCTGGTGGGCGCTCGCCGGCACGTCACACATCCAGGCCGTGCCGATCCGTAAGGGCGAGAACGAGGCTCGCATCCGCCTGGACCTCGGCGAGATCAAAGTCACGCGCACGTTCAAGCGCCAGGAAGACGGCACCTTCCCCACGAAGATCCTCGTCGAAAGCGCGGACGGCGCCCGCTATCCCTCGCCACAGCGCATGCTCGACAGCCTCCTCGGCGCCCTGTCGTTCGACCCGCTGGCCTTCACCCGCATGGACGGGAAGGAGCAGCTTGAGGCGTTGAAGCGCTTCGTCCCCGGCGTGGACTTCGACGCGATCGACAAGGCGAACAAGGCCGACTTCACCAAGCGCACCGACGTGAACCGCGACGCGCGCACCCTGCGTTCACAGGCCGCCGGGATCAGCCTGCCGGAGGACGCCCCGTCCGAGCGGATCGACGACGCGGCCCTCGTCGAGGAGATGGAGCGCGCCGGCGAGCACAACACCGATATCGAGCGCCGTCGCGCCCGTCGGGAGCAGACCGAGCAGCAGGTCGCAACGCATGTCGCGACTATCGACGACCTGCGGAGGCGCGCGGCAGATTTGCGTCGACAGGCAGACGCCGCCGATGCCGAGGCAGACGGGATCGGGGAGCTTGCGGACGGGCTGCGCAAGAAGCTCGCCGACGCCCCGGCGCTACCCGAGCCGATCGACACCCTCGCTCTGCGCCAGCGCATCGCCGAAGCTGGTCGCGTTAACGCCCTGGTCGCCCAGCGCGAGCAGCGGGATCGCATAGAGGCGCAGGCGAAGGACGTCGAGGCCCAGGCCGCCGCGCTCACCAAGGCGATCGAGGACCGGACCGCCCATCGGCGCGAGGCCATCGCCAAGGCCGAGATTCCCGTGCCCGGCATCGGGTTCGGTGATGACGAGATCCTCCTCGACGGCATCCCGTTCGACCAGGCGTCGAGCGCCGAGCAGCTGCGGACGTCGGTGGCAATCGCCATCGCGATGAACCCGAAGCTGCGCGTGATCCGGGTTCAGGACGGATCGCTCCTCGACGAGGACGCCATGCGCATCCTCGCGGAGATGGCCGCCGCCGACTATCAGGTCTGGATCGAGGTCGTTCAGTCCGGCCGGTCGGCCGCCATCGTCATCGAGGACGGCGCCGTCGCCGGCGGCCTCCTCGCAGCGGCCGAGTAGCCGCCATGGCTCGCCGCTTCCGCATCGTCATGGGCCTTCCGCTCCTCCCGGTCCTGCGCGTGGCCGAGGTGGCAAGCGAATGGACCGCCGTGAACGCCGGCATCGCGTTCGACCGCCTCACCGACTGGATCAGGAACAGCAATGACGATCGTTGAGCACACCGAGGGCCTGGTGCCCGGGCCCGCCGCCAAAGCCTCTTCTGTCCGCATACACGGCAACCTCGTACAGGGTTCCGACGAATGGATCGCCGCGCGCCGCGGGATGCTGACGGCCAGCGAGACGAAGCTGATCGTGACGCCGACCTTCAAGGTGGCGGAGAACGACAAGCAGCGGGCGCACCTCTATGAGCTGCTCGCCCAGCGCATCACCGGCTACGTCGAGCCCCACTACATCAGCGACGACATGTTGCGCGGGATGGAGGACGAGTTCGACGCCCTCACCCTCTACAGCCAGCACTACGCGCCGACGGAGACCGTCGGGTTCATCACGAACGACAAATGGGGCTTCACGCTCGGCTACTCGCCCGACGGCCTCGTCGGCACCGACGGCCTCGTCGAAATCAAGTCCCGGCGCCAGCGGTTCCAGGTCGAGACCTTCGTCAACCACGTGATCCCGAAGGCGATCCCAAGCGAATACCTGCTCCAGGTTCAGACCGGGATGATGGTCTCCGAGCGGGACTGGTGTGACCTGATCTCGTATTCGGGCGGGCTCCCGATGGCGGTCATCCGCGTCCACGCGAACGACGAGATCCAGGAGAACATCCTCACCGCCGCCGAGAAGTTCGAGGCGAAGCTCACCGAGGCCATGGCCCGCTACCGCGAGGCTGTTGCGGTGTCCGGCGCCGTCCCGACCGTGCGCGTGGATCGGGAGATCGTGCTGTGACCGACCTTTCGCGGACGATCACTCCGAAGAGCGACCAGCTCAATGCAGACGACCTGATCGGCGGGCCGCGCACCATTACGGTTTCGCGCGTCTCGAATACGGGCAAGCCGGATCAGCCGATCGCGGTCAACTTCTAGGGCGACAACGGCAAGCCGTACAAGCCCGGCTTATCCATGCGGCGCGTGCTGGTGCGCGTATGGGGCAAAGACGGCAACGCCTACGCCGGACGTCGGATGACGCTCTATCGGGACGATAGCGTCCGGTTCGGCGGCGTGGATGTCGGCGGCATTCGCATCAGCCACATGTCCGACATCACGGGCGCCATCACGATGGCGCTGACGGACAAGAAGGGAAGCCGCAAGCCCTACCGGGTCGAGCCGCTTCGTGACGAGAGGGGCCCCGACGGAGGGAAGGCTCCCGAGCGCGATCCTGCTCCGGACGAGTCCAGGCCGAAGACCGGCCGCGAGCGCCTGCATGATGCCGGGCTGAAGGCCGCGACCCTCGGGTCCGCATCGCTCCGCGATTTCCGCGATGGCCTGACGGTGCAACAGGACGCTGCGCTCGCGCCGATCCTCCCTGAACTCGATCGCACGGCATCCGATGCGGACGATCGCGATGGCCTCGGCTTTCCCGTCGACCACAACGACGCCTTCCCAGGCGACCCAGACGACTCCTTCCCCGGCGATCGCAGCGAGGCCGCGTGATGGCCGCCCCGATCTGCCCGACCTGTCAGACCCCGGCCCGCCTCACCAACGGCGCCGAGATCTACCCGCACCGCTCCGACCTCACCGCCCTTCGGATCTGGAAGTGCGACGTGTGCCCGAACGCCTATGTCGGCTGCCATCCCGGCACCGAGGACGCCCTCGGCACGCCCGCCGGCCCCGAGCTGCGCAAGGCTCGCATCACGCTCCATCACAGCCGGATCGACCCGCTGTGGAGGAAGGCCGACCAGTGCGGCGCCTACCAGCCCGAGGACGCCCGCGCGCGTAAGCAGATCCAGCGCGCGGCCCGGACCCGCGTCTACGCCTACCTCGCCGACAAGATGAGCCTGACCACCGACGAGACCCACACCGGCATGTTCAGCATCGAGCAGTGCCGGGAGGCGTGGCGGGTGCTCACCGGCGTCACGTACCCGCAGATCCGCGCATGGGCGCACCAGCGCGAGGCCCCGAAGACCACCAAGCCGAAGAAGAGGAAAGCCGCATGAACACGAAATCCGCCACCGACGTCGACCGCACCGTCGGCCTGCGCATCACCACGCTCCGCAAGGCCAAGGGCCTGTCGCAGACCGAACTCGGCCAGGCCATCGGCGTCACGTTCCAGCAGGTCCAGAAATACGAGAAGGGCGCGAACCGGGTCAGCGGCGGACGCTTGCAGCAGGTCGCACAGGTCCTGGAGGTGCCGGTCTCGGCCTTGTTCGGCGAGAGCGAGCCCGAGGGGCAGAGCGAGGTGTTCGGCTTCCTCGCCGAGACCGGCGCCGTCGAAATCCTGCGTGCCTATGTGGCGATCGACAACGAACAGCTCCGCCGCGACGTCCTGCAACTCGTCCGCACCGCCGCAAAGATCGGCGCCGGCCCGGTCGAGGGCAACGCGTGATGCCCGCCCGCCGCCTGAACCCCGAGGACATCGAGCGGATCATCGAGATGCGCGAGCGCGGCCGCACCTACGGGGTGATCGCGCGCGTGCTCGGGTGCTCCGAGTCCACCGTCTCGTATCATTGCATACGCCTCGCGATCGATCCGCCTAACCCTCGGAGGCTTCCCCCTATGGGAGGCCGCCCGCCCGTCGTGATGCGGAACGGGCACGCTGTCCGCGCCTACACGGCCGAGGATGATGCTCGCATCCTCGCTATGGACGCCGAGGGTGCGTCCGACAGCGAGATGGGTCGAGCCCTTGGGCGCCGCGCGCACTCCGTCAGGCAACGTCTGATGACGCTCGCCCGGCGTGAGGCTCGGGCGGAGGCGTGCGCATGACGCGCCCGCTCATCATCAGTCCGTTCCGCAGCAGGATGTCATCCACCAAGGACTTGCCGTTCAAGGGTGCGAACTTGCAGCCACTTACTTTCAAGGGCACTCTGCAAAAGCATCTCCAAAGACTTCCGGCCGGATCCCCATTGAATAATTGCTCGCTCGGCGTCTGCATATACAATATCTACCTCTTCAATACTAATATCGTCCTCACCCTCCTCATGCTTGGGGCCCCGCGTTCCTCTTCTGAAAACATCATTCAAATCATGGGTTGTCGTCCAAACTGCATAAAAATCAGCATTGAGCTCAAGCCTTGCCAGGGAAATGAGGTCGTCAAAAGGGTAGCGTTTTCCAAAATCAGAAAACTCCTGATGAACGACATTCAAATTCATTCTGATATCAGCCATCTCATCAAGCCACTCAACATAAATCGATGGCCAAGAGTTTCTATTATGAAACTGCTTTATCTTTCTCTTCATCTGGTATTCAAATATCCTAAGTCGCTTCACAAGCTCGAGTTCGACTTCAATTTCCTTAACCAAGTCCAATGCAGACTGCCGAGCAGTAGCAGCGGATTGCTTGGACATTTCGAGCAGTTGGCCTCGTGCTGGTATCGTTGCTATCCAAGCCGCGACCAGAGCAAGCCCGGCACCTATGATAGTTTGATATCGGTTCAGCCAGAACTCGAAACAAGACGGCTTGAGCGCGGCCTCAGTTGCAAGCAGAGCACTTGGGATAGGACATACATAAGATTCGAAATTGAACCAAAGTCCAAAGAGAACACATATTACACAAATAAAATAAAACCACCGCCGAACCTTTGCCTCCTGCCATTCGTACATGCGGCACCACCTTGCTTGTATGAACAAGCGTGTTTGGGGCTCTCGAGAAATTCCGAACGCGGCCACCGCGCCTTCCAGCTTTGGTACTTTGTGCTGATTAATAAGGTTTCTCAGGCCGACGTGCTCGACATCGGAGCCGCAGCATGACCGCCAAATCACACGAGCCCGGCCACACGGCCTACGAGGCGCGGTTCGCGGGGCACACCCTCGGTCCGCGCGGCGTGGCCGAGGCGTGGGAGGACCTGCTCCCCGTGCATCAGGCCATCTGGGCGCGCGTCGAGGAGGCGGTGCAGGCCTCCGTTTCACCCTATCCCGAAGGCTTGGCTCGATCGGCGTTGGAGGCAATCCGGCATCGGACCTACAGCAACGACAGGGGTTGTGCGCTGGACGCGCAAGCCGTGGCGGAGATTGCTGACATCGCTGGGAACGCCCTCTCCGTCTCGCCACCAACTGGTGAGGAGGGAATACTCAAACGGGCGAAGGCTGCTTATGCCGCCGGGACGCAAGGGCATCATCTGACTGATCGCCCGGCCGATAACACGTCTCCTGCCTATTGGCAGAAGGGCCACGAAGCCGGCCTCGCTGCGGTCCTCGCCGCCCTTGCCCATCCTCATCTAGATGGGGAGCGGACCGGCCTGGACGAGGCCGTCGCCCTGTTCCGGCGCACGCTCCCACACTGGACCGCCTATTCGATCCAGCTCCATTCCAGGGGCAAGATGACCCGCTTCGTCGCCGAGATTTCGCGGCTGCAGCAGGATCGCACCGAGGAGCTCTATTGCAGGGGCGGCCTGACGGCCGTCGAAGCCATGCAGAACGTCATCGACAGCGTGCCGGAAGCGTCCCGGCAGCCCGATGCACCACCCGCAGAGGGGAGGCCGGATTGACCACGCTTCCGATCATCCCCGAGCGCGTCGGACTGGTCAGGGCCGCCGCCATCCTCGGCGTATCCCCCCGCACCGTTCAGCGTCTCGCCCAAGATCGCCAGTTGCCGACGGCCGCCAAAGTTGGTCGGCTGTGGACGTTCAACGAACAGGCGCTTCGGACCTGGCTCGTCGAACAGGAGAGCAAAGAGCCATGTCCAAGGATCGAAAGAAAGCCCCGGAGGGCTGCTACTGGCGAGGGGGCACGCTCTGGGCGCGCTTCGTGGTCGCCGGAAAAGAGTACCGGTTCAGCCTCAAGACAGGTGATCCAGTCGTTGCTCGCGGCCGGCAGGCAGCCGAACACGCGCGGATAATCGCCGCGGCGAGCTTTGGCGACGACCGCAAGCGCTGGGAGGACGTGCTTTCCGACTGGAGCGGCTACATCGCCCACCACGTCGGCGACCGCACATGGCGGCGGTACCTGAACTCGCTCAAGACAATCGGCCCGCATCTCGATGGGCTTTTCGTCGACGAGATCAGCGAGGACACCGTCGCTGCGATCATCAAGGCGCGGCGAACACGGAAGGTCACCACGGCCACGATCCGCCGCGACCTCACCGCCCTGTCGAGCGTCCTGTCGTTCGCCGTCGACGAGAAGTGGCGCAAGGGCAATCCCGCCCTGGAGGCGATGCAGAGCCGCCGCATGAAGGAGCGGCGGGACCCAATCGTGCTCCCCGAGGATCGCGACATCGCCATGGCGGTCGAGCGCGCGCCAGGGAATTTCAAGTTCCTGATCCAGGCCGCCCTACTCACCGGCTGCCGGCAGGACGAGCTCGTCACCCTGGAGCGTCGGCACGTCGACCTTCAGCGCCGGGCAATCTCCGTTCACGGCAAGGGCAACAAGCGCCGCGTGGTCTCCCTCTCGGACGAGGCCGTGGTCCTGTTCCGATCGATCCCGCCGAGCCTCGTGACCCGGTCGGCGTTCTGGCACTCGGACGGTCGGCCCTTCGTCAACGTCGCGACCCGCTTCAGCCTGTACGGCCGGCAGCTCGCCGAGGCGGCGGCTAAGAACGGGCGGGAGTTCCGGCGTTTCCGCTTCCACGACCTCCGGCATCGGTTCGCAGTGGATTACCTGCGCTCCGGCCGGGGCAGCATCTACACGCTGCAGCAGGAGCTCGGCCACACGAGCCTGAAGGTCACCGAGATCTACCTCGCCTTCCTGACCGCCGAGGAGGCCCAGGCTGCGAAGGACAGCACCGCACAAAATCCGGCACAGGTGTATAGGTTTGCGCCGTCAGAGGCAGTGTAAGGTATTGCGGGGAATAAGGAATGTGCTGGGGAGTGTTAGGCGGTTCATCAGTTTACAAAACCGCTGCTCTACCGCTGAGCTAATCCGGCCCGATGCGCTAGCTACCAGCCGCGGGCGCGCCGTTCAACCGTCGATGAACGGGGTGTCGGCGCCCTGTCGTCCGATGAGGCCAGCCGTACGGCGTTCCTCTCCCCACCCGGTCCCGGATGGACTCATGTGGGCGGGTCGTCTTGGCAACATGTTAATCTGTCGCCGCCATGCTGACGAACACCATAAGATTTCGGGGCGGGCGACCAAGGACATGCATATCGTCATCGTCGATACGAGCCGCGTTGTCCTGAAGGTCGTTGCCGGCATGCTCGAGCCGCAGGGCCATACGGTCGATGTCTTTACCGACTCACAGGCGGCCCTCGACTTCGTCACCTATACGCCGACCGTGCGGGTCCTGATCACGAGCCTGGAAGTCCGCCCCTTGAGCGGCCTCGAACTGTGCTGGTCGGCGCGTCTCATCGCCGAGACGAACCGGCCGCTCTACGTCATCACCATGTCCTCGGCCCGCAACTCCCGCAATCTCGCCGAGGCCCTCGACAGCGGCGCCGACGATTTCATCGAGAAGCCCCCCGGCGCCGAGGAGCTGCATGCCCGCATGCGGGCGGCGGACCGCCTGACGACCATGCAGAGCGAGCTGATTCGCCTCGCAGAGACCGACCCGCTCACCGGCCTCCTCAACCGGCGCGCCTTCCTGCAGCGGGTGCGGGACGCCGCCGATCGCGTGGGGAACCACGGCGACATGTCGGCGATCCTGGTGGATATCGACCATTTCAAGCGCATCAACGACGAGTACGGCCACGATGTCGGCGATGCGGCGATCCAGAGCGTCTGCAAGACCATCGCGGAGGAGGGCATCGTCGGGCGGCTCGGAGGCGAGGAGTTCGGCATCGTGCTTCCGCACCGGCCGGCGACCGATGCCGAGGCGGTCGCGTCACGGCTGCGCCGCCTCGTGGAATCCCTGCGCATCCGCGGCGCCCGTACCCCGATCCGGCTCACCTGCAGCTTCGGGGTCAGCCAATGGAGCGAGGGCGACACGATCGAGGCCATGATCAAGCGCGCCGACATCGCCCTCTACGAGGCCAAGACCACGGGCCGCAACCGGGTGATCTCCGCCGCCGCCGACCTCGTCCTCGCCCGGGCGGGGTGATCCCAATCCCATTTCGAACCGGGCTGTTCCTGATCGAGACAGGCGCCCTCGGGCCATGGCCGCGCATCCGCCCGCGTTAACCGAGATGACGCGATTTTCGGGCCTGTTTTCATAGAATACGCCCGTGTATTCATGGGGCGTCGCCCGAATTCGACGAATAATCCCATGGAACGGGATTTGAACTGCTCTTGACCAGCCCGACCGCGATGTATCGCGATGGGACAGAGGGGGGAGCGGCATGAACCAGGCCGTGGGGGTTTTGATCGTCGACGAACCGGTGGGGCTCGGGCCTGTCCTGCGGGCCTTCCTGGAGCATGAGCCCAGCCTGCATACAGTGGGCGAGGCCGATCTGCCCCTGGGCGGTCCGGGCACCGAGAGCGTCGTCGCCCTGGTGTTCCTGCCCGAGACCGTGTCGAAGAGCGCCCTCGCCCGGATCGCCGCGCTCAAGCGTCATCCGAGCCTGCGCGTGCTGGCGGCCTTCCAGAGCCTCCCCGCCGAGACCCTGCGGAACCTGCTCGAGGCGGGTGCCGATGCGGTGGTGGCGCAATCGGCCACCCCACGGGAGATCAGCGCGACGATCGTGCGGCTGGCTCATGCAGGCGTTGCGGACACGCCGGAACCCGGCCCGGTGGAAGCCGGCGAAGGGCTGACCCCGCGCGAGGCGGAGATCCTGCGGTTCCTCAGTGCCGGTTTCAGCAACAAGGAGGTGGCGCGCCGCCTCAGCCTCAGCGTCCGCACCGTGGAGACGCATCGGCTCAACCTCCGCCGCAAGACCCAGACCGGGCGGCTGAAGGATCTCGTCTGCCTCGCCCGGCAATTGGGTCTGGCCCCCGTGGTGGAGAGCGAGACGCCGCGCCAGGGCAAGGGCGAGTCCGGCCACCATGGCCACAAGACCATCATCGAGACGATGGCGCGCCACTGAGGGAGTGCGGGGGGACGGGCCGGCCGCCCTGCGAGATGGGTGGACAGACGTCGGCGTGATGAGGGGCAAGACCTTCCCCCTTCCCCCTTCCGCCGGCGCGGCCCAACCTAGGCGGCGACCCGAGCCCCGGATTCCGCCGGACCGGATCGCACCTTGCGCAGCGCTGCCTTCCCCCTTTTGGGCGTGCCCTTGGCCTTCACCGAGACCCTGCCCTTCGCCGCGTCGAGACGTGCTCGCAGCAGCCCGAGAACCGCCGCCTCCTCGGGCTTCAGCCGGGCGATATCCTCCCGCAACTCGTCCTCCACCGCATCCGCCACCTGAAGGAGCAGAGCACCCTCGAGGTAGCCATCGAGAACCTCGGGATGGATATAGCATTTGCGGCAGATGGTCGGCGTGTTGCCAAGCCGCGCCGCGACGCTCTCGATGGCCGCACGAAGGTTCTTCTTGGCCTTGGCCTCGCTGTCGAACGCCTCGAATTCCTGCAGGGCCAGGGCCGCGAGCACGGTTCCGGCCCAGGTCCGGAAATCCTTGGCGGTGATCTCCTGCCCGGTGATCTCGCGCAGATAGGCGTTGACGTCGGCCGAGGTGACGTCCCGCGTCTCGCCCGCATCGTCGATATACTGGAACAGCTCCTGGCCCGGCAGGTCCTGGCAGGATTTCACGATGCGGGCCACGCGCCGGTCCTTCACCGACAGGTTCCACATCTTGCCGCTCTTGCCCTTGAAGCGGAACGTCAGCTCCGCGCCCGCAACGGTGACATGGGGATCGCGCAGGGTGGTGAGCCCGTAGCTCTTGTTGGTGCGGGCGTAATCGTCGTTGCCGACGCGGATGAGGGTCGCTTCGAGCAGGTGGACGATCGTGGCCAGCACCTTCTCGCGGCACAGGCCGCGACGGCCCATATCCTCGTCCACCCGCGCGCGGATGGCGGGCAGGGCATCGGCGAAGGCCATGATGTGCTCGAACTTCGTCGAGTCGCGCGCCTGCCGGAAATCGGGGTGGTAGCGGTACTGTTTGCGTCCCTTGGCGTCCCGGCCCGTGGCCTGGATATGGCCGTTGGCGCGGGGGCAGATCCAGACGTCGGTATAAGCCGGCGGGATCGCCAGGGACCGGATCCGCCGCAGGATCTTCGGGTCGCGGACGACCTTCCCCTTGGCATCGCGATAGGAGAAACCCGTTCCGCTCTTCCGCCGCGTGAGCCCCGGCCGGTCGGCATCGACATAGGTCAGCCCCGCCTCGATGGCGGCATCCCGGGGATCGGCGACGACACCGTCTTCTTCGCGATCCGCCGCCATCCTCCGCCTCCCGTCGAGTGTCAGGACCGGTCAACCGGCGGGGCACGGGCGGCGTTCCGAGCCGGGCCGGCGGCGCGATGTCTCGGCAGGACGCTTCATCGCCCCCGGTCTCCCGTCCGGCTCCCCCCGGAGCGGCGGCGTGCTACAGCGCCTGTCATGGCCACGTCCCCTCCGCCGTCCCCTTCGCCCTCCTCCGCGCCGATGAAGCGGCTCGTCTTCGTCGTTACCGAGGACTGGTTCTTCGCCTCGCATTTCCTGCCGATGGCGCGGGCCGCCGTGGCGATGGGCCTGTCCGTGGCGGTGGTGACCCGCGTGCGCGAACACCGGGCCATCATCGAGGCGACGGGCGCACGGGTGGTCGCGCTGGAGGCCGAACGTTCGAGCCTCAATCCCATGGCGGCGGGCTATGCGGCGGGCCAGCTCGCGGCGATCCTGAAGGGGCTGAAGGCCGACATCGTCCATTGCATCGCGCTGCGCTCGATCCTCGTCGGCGGGACGGCGGCGGCGATGGCGGGCATCTCAGGCCGGGTCTACGCCCTGACCGGGCTCGGCCTGATGGGCGCGCGCGCCGACGTCGCCGGCCGCATGGGCCGCCTCGCCCTGCGCCAGCTGATCCGCGGCCCCCTCGCCTCGAAACAGACCCGGTTCCTGTTCGAGAACCCGGACGATGCCCAGGCCCTCGGCCTCGATCCCGCCGACACGGCGGTCACCATCGTCGGCGGGGCCGGTATCGATCCGGCCCAGTTCTCACCGGGCCCGCAACCGCCCTCCCCGCCCCTGCGCGTCGCCATCGTGGCGCGGATGCTGTGGTCGAAGGGCATCGACAAAGCCGTGGAGGCAATGCGCCTCGCCCGTGCGGAGGGCGCAGCCGTGGAGCTCTCCCTCTACGGGGCGCCGGATTCCTCGAACCGGAGGGCGATCCCCGAAGCGACCCTGCGTTCGTGGAGCCGGGACGGCGTCACCTGGCATGGCCCGACCCGCGACGTGACCGGCGTGTGGACGGAGCACCATGTCGGATGCCTGCCCTCGCGGGGCGGCGAAGGCCTGCCGCGCACGCTGCTGGAGGCGGCCTCCTGCGGGCGCGCCCTCCTCACCACCGACGTTCCCGGCTGCCGGACGCTGGTTCGCGACGGGATCGAGGGCCTGCTGGTGCCGCCCGACGACGCGCGGAGCCTCGCCGCCGCGCTGGTCCGGCTCGCCGCCGATCCGCTCCTCGTGGCGCGGATGGGCGAGGCCGCGCGGCAGCGCATCGTCGAGGGGGGCTTCACCGAGGAGGCGGTGATGCAGGCCGTCGCCGGCCTCTACGGGGATCTCCTGCGCTCATGACGCCCTCGGTCGATCCCATCGGCTTCATCCGCGCCAATACCCGGCTCCTGCCCGTGCCCCACGCGCCGGAGATCGTGTTGCACGTGGCCGACGAGGCCACGGAGCTGTGGCAGAAGACCGAGGACGAGCTCGATTCCATCGGCCTGCCGCCGCCGTTCTGGGCCTTTGCCTGGGCGGGAGGGCAAGCCCTGGCCCGGCATATCCTCGACCGCCCGGACCTCGTCGCCGGGCAGCGCATCCTCGATTTCGCCTCCGGCTCGGGGTTGGTGGCGATCGCGGCGGCGCTCTCCGGCGCCACCCATGCGACGGCGAGCGACCTCGATGCCTTCGCCATCGCCGCCATCGGCCTCAATGCCGGGGTCAACGGGGTGGGCGACAGGATCACCCCCGTCGCCGACGACCTCATCGGGTCGCGGCCCGCCGATCTCGGCGTCACGACGATCCTGGTGGCGGACATCTTCTACGAGCGGGACATCGCCCTTCGCGTCACCGACTGGCTGGCCACCCTGCACGAGCAGGGCGCCACCATCCTCATCGGCGATCCCGGCCGCTCCTACCTGCAGAGGGACCGGCTCGACATCCTCGCGACCTACGAGGTGCCGGTGAGCCGGTCCCTGGAGGATGCGGAGATCAAGCGCAGCAGCGTCTGGCGCTTCAGGGCTTAGGAGCCGGAGGGGTCGCCGCCGGTGCGCTACCGGGGCCGGGGGAAACGGTCGAGCTGGGCGCCATCGGCGCGGCCGGGGCGGTGGCGGCTCCGGGCGCGGCGCCGCCCTTCAGGCAGGACTTGATGAGGGCATGCCGCTCGGCCTTGTCCGAAGCGGCCGAGTGCGCCTGCTCCTTGCACGCCTTGCGCGCATCGACCTTGCAGGACTTCATGAACGTCTTGGCTTCGTCGCCCTTCAGGCCCTTGGCCTTCACCTCCTGCTTGCAGGCCCCGATGCGACCGCCGGCGGCGGCGGAGGCTTGCGTCACCGGCAATCCGGCGAGCATCCCGACAACCAGGGCGGACCTCAACGTCGAACTCATCATGATCGCACTCGCTTCATCGGATCGAGGGGTGGGTCAGGGCGGCGACGGGCCGTGATCGATATGCCGACGCGCCTCGTGTCATCGTTCGCTGCGCCTTCGCGCGCTCCGTCTTCGGCCATGCCCGCCAGGGATGCAACGCCCTGCCCCCGCGGTCCGCCCTCCACCCGGGCACATTCCCGT
>NZ_VMOA01000026.1 GCF_020662345.1 Methylobacterium sp. W2
GAAGGAGGGGGTCGTCGGCTGGCTCATGCCGCGAAACTACGGTGTTTCCACCGGATTGGCGACGGCCGCCCTGCGGAATCGGACCCCCGCTTCATGCGGTACGCGACGGGCTTTCGAGCGGTACGCGACGGGGCTTCATGCGGTACGCAGCGGGGTTTCGACCGCCATCAGCCCTCGAGCGTTCCCCAGCTCGGCTTCCAGGCGCTTTGCGGATCGATCACCACGATTTCCATGCCGCCCTCGTTGGCCACATGGACGGCGATGCCGAAGGCCTGGGCGATGGGCATCACGCCGGTGGTGCTGAACTGGCGTCCGTCGGCGAGCTTGACCTCGCCCTTCACCTCGTCGCCGACCTTCGACAGGCAGAGCGTGACCGCGGTGACGACGGGGGCGTGAACGCGCCGGAAGACGTTGGGCATCGGATGACCTCTGACTGTGTCGCGACAAACGAAAAGGGCGGCACGAGGCCGCCCTTTCCAAAATCTGAGAGAACCGAAACGCTCAGCGCTTCGAGAACTGGAAGCTGCGGCGGGCCTTCTTGCGGCCGTACTTCTTGCGCTCGACCACGCGGCTGTCGCGGGTGAGGAAGCCTTCGCGCTTCAGCGGCGCGCGCAGCTCCGGCTCGTAATAGGTGAGCGCCTTCGACAGGCCGTGGCGCACGGCGCCGGCCTGGCCGGAGAGACCGCCGCCATGCACCGTGACCGTGATGTCGTACTGGTCGACGCGGTTGGCGATGGTGAGGGGCTGGCGCAGGATCATGCGCAGCACCGGACGGGCGAAGTAGGTCTCGACGGCGCGGCCGTTGACCACGACGGTGCCGTTGCCGGGCTTGATCCAGACGCGGGCGACCGCGTCCTTGCGCTTGCCGGTGGCATAGGCGCGGCCCTGCGCGTCGAGCTTCTGAACGTGGACGGGAGCCGCGTTCTCGGGATCTTCGACGTTGGCGCGGTTCAGGTCGGAGAGGGACTGGAGGGTCGCCATGATCAAGCGCTCACGTTCTTGCGGTTGAGGCTGCCGACGTCGAGCGCCTGCGGCTGCTGGGCGGTGTGGGGATGCTCGGTGCCCTTGTAGACCCGGAGGTTGCCCATGATCTGGCGGAACAGCGGTCCACGGGGGAGCATGCGCTCCACGGCCTTCTCGACCACGCGCTCGGGGAACCGGCCGTCGAGGATGAACTTCGCGGTCCGCTCCTTGATGCCGCCCGGGTAGCCGGTGTGGTGGTAATACACCTTCTGCTCGCGCTTGCGGCCGGTGAACTTCACCTTCTCGGCGTTGATGACGATGACGTTGTCGCCGCAATCGACGTGGGGCGTGTAGGAAGGCTTGTGCTTTCCACGCAGGCGCATCGCGATGATGGTGGCGAGCCGGCCGACGACCAGACCCTCCGCATCGACGATGATCCACTTCTTGTCGACGTCGGCGGGCTTCAGAGAAAAGGTCTTCATCCCGTGGCGTTCCGTATGATGTCTTGCAAAACGATGCGCCGCCACGTGAGACACGCAGCGGCGTTGGAGGCTGCAATACGGCGCAACGGGTGAGTCGTCAAGGTGTTTCGATGCAGCCAGAATGGCAAAAACCGTAAGCGGATGAAGCATTTCGACGTTGCGGTACCAGGATACCGCAACGGATAACCCCTCTCCCCTCTGCGGGAGAGGGTGGCCCGCGAATGCGGGTCGGGTGAGGGGAGCGCCCTATCCGGAGAGGTCACCCCCTCGCCCGGTCGCTCCGCGTGCATGGACCAGATACGCATGTTTGCCCCAAGGCCGTTTCTTCGACCGTGAAGCGTCGATGCAGAGGCGCGCCGGTCTCCCTCTCCTGGAAGGAGAGTGCTGGGGTGAGGTGTAGTCCATCTCCGGAAGAGTCACACACCTCACCCTGTCTCTCTCCTTCCAGGAGAGGAGACCCGCGCTGCCCGCGAGAAGGAACGAGGTGAGCGAGGGTCGGGAGAGGGGAGCACCATCTCCGGAGAGGTCGCCCCCTCTCCCGCCTGCTCCGCGTGCATGGACCGGATACGCATGTCTGCCCCAAGGCCGTTCCCTTGACCGTGAAGCGTCGATGCAGAGGCGCGACGTGCTCCCTCTCCTGGAAGGAGAGGGTTGGGGTGAGGTGTGGTCCATCTCCGGAGAGGTCACACACCTCACCCTGTCCCTCTCCTTCCAGAAGAGGGGACCCGCGCTGCCCGCGAGAAGGAACGAGGTGAGCGAGGGTCGGGAGAGGGGAGCACCATCTCCGGCGAGATCGCCCCCTCTCCCGCCTGCTCCGCGTGCATGGACCGGATACGCATGTCTGCCCCAAGGCCGTTCCCTTGACCGTGAAGCGTCGATGCAGAGGCGCGACGGGCTCCCTCTCCTGGAAGGAGAGGGTTGGGGTGAGGTGTGGTCCATCTCCGAAAAGGTCACACACCTCACCCTGTCCCTCTCCTTCCAGGAGAGGGGGCCCGCGCTCATCATGAGGTCACGCGAGAACTCACCGCTCCGGCGGGATCGAATACGTCCCCGTGGCGTGGCAGACGAGGTCGTCCGAGCCGGGGGCGAAGAGCTGCGCCTCCCCCACCGCGAGGCGCTTGCCGAGCTTGAGGAGCGTGGCCTCGGCGACGAGGCCGGTGGGGCCGGGTTTCCTGAGGAAGTTGAAGGAGAGGTTCGTCGTCACGGCGAGGCCCACCGGGCCGATATTGGCGAGGATCGCCGCGTAGAGGGCGTAATCGGCGAGCGCCATCATGGCCGGGCCGGAGATCGTGCCGCCGGGGCGCAGGAAGCGCTCGTGATGGTCGAGGCGCATCCGCGCGGAGAGCGGCCCCACCGCCTCCAGGTGGAAGACGCGCCCGTCATGGTTCATCTGCGGGAAGTCCCGCTCCAGGAAGGCGATGGTCTCAGGCAGGGACATGGCAGTCGTCATGGCTCGCCTTGCAGCACGGGGCGCGATGGCGGACAAGTCTGCGAGCCCGTCACGCAAGAGTCCCGATGACCGACCCCGTCGCCGTCCGCCATGATCCTTCGCGCCATGACCGCTACCCCGATGCGCTGATCCGCCGGCTCCTCACGGAGACGAAGACCATCGCCCTCGTGGGTGCGTCCGCGAACCCGGCCCGGCCGAGCTGGATCGTGCTGAAATACCTGCTCTCACGGGGTTACGACGTGATCCCGGTCAATCCCGGCCTCGCCGGGCAGATGCTGCTCGGCAAGGCCGTCGTCGCCCGCCTCGCCGACCTCCCCGGCCCGGTCGACATGGTCGAGATCTTCCGCAATTCCGACGCGGCCGGTGGCCTCGTGGACGAAGCCCTCGCCCTGCCGGTGCGGCCGAAGATCGTCTGGATGCAGCTCGGCGTTCGCGACGATGAAGCCGCCGCCCGCGCCGAGGCGGCGGGCATCACGATGATCATGAACCGCTGCCCCAAGATCGAGTACGGGCGGATCTCGGGCGAGATCGGCTGGACCGGGGTGAATTCCCGGATCTTGAGTTCGAAGCGGCCGGTTTTGGGGGGTAAGGGGGTTCAGCGGTTGACGATTGAACGGGGGTGAATACTGACCTATTTATCTGATTGGCAGTTCATTGGTTGTGTTCGTCTGCTATTGATCTTCAATCTTATTTCCGAGAAGAACAAAATTCGAAACTTGTGGTGTAAGAATTGTAGTAAAATAATCCGGGTTATTGTTTATTTTTTCTCGAATTTCCATCAACAATCTTCCAAGGACGTTCTCGCCCTCTAGAATGTTTCCGTTTATAGGTATAGCGCCCCAGTAACTGTCCTTTGAGGAATCTTCGACTATCGGTTTATTGTCAGTAGATATTAGAAGTCTAGAAAACTTATCCCAATTGCAAAATAGCTTTTTACGCAGGCACCACCTCATTATTGGTACTTTTACTTCTTCCCAATCCCTTCGCGAATCCTTCCTGAATGGTTTAGACCGCATTTTTGCAGTCATCGGGCTGGCCTCAGAAATAATTGTACGTTGAACCTCGGGCATGTGAGGATATCTGCATGCCTGATAAAGTGCTTCAGAAGTTCGAATACTAATGTCATTAATCTTTATAGGAAAGCCCGGCGCCATGTTAGATAGACCGCCATATGCTTCCGAGGTCTTTCGGAAGCATATGGCTTCGTGACGAATGTATGTTCTAAATCTAGATGGGGGCATGTTTAATTTGTCTTGCGTGGGAATAGTGGATACCATGGATCGCCAGCCCAGAGTACTAGTGGGGCATTGTTTGGGCAGTTTCTAAAAGTCACGACCATAGTGCCAAAGCCTGTAGTTTTCAGCATGCTGTTACCCAGGGGGCGCATATACTCATTTAAGTATGGACACTGCTTTCTAATCTGCACTCCTTTAATTAAAAATTGCTGTTCAAGCAAAAAACGACCTTCTTCTGATGAGAAGAATTTATTGCCGCCAACCTGTCCAGGCGCCCTAAGAACAGGGTCAAGGCCAAGTTCTGTAATGTACTTATTTGTCTCGATGTCTGCTGGAATAGTGGTGGGTCTTAACACATCTGAATTATTCATATACGCTTTGCGATCTTCGATGCTTTTTGCGTGCCACCAATCTAGTTTTATACTTTTTCCGGAATCCTTTGAAGCTTTATTGATATCAGTTTCCGCAAAATATTTACCAAGTAGGTGAATTCCAAGTGTTAAGATAACCAATTTTGCTTCTTTGGGGGATTCCTCCCGTATCCATCTGGTTATATCCGTTTTTGTTCGACCTCCAGAATATACTAGATCGTCCAGATATAAAAAGGTATGGGGTTCCTCGCCGCATTCCGAAATTCCAAACCCACATTTGGATTGCAGCGTATTATCAAACATCTCAAGCATAACTCGCTGGCTGTTACCTGCAGTTTGTAAAGCTAGAAACTTTACCCCGCGCCAAAAAATAGATGGATCATCGCCTGCAAGATTTTTATTGGATATTACAGATGAAATGAAATCTTTGAAGTTCTTTTTATTTATGTAAGTATTTTCTAAAACATGTTTCATTTCTAAAAGTATAGGATCTTGCGCGCTATCTGGGAATTGACGAACCCATCGGTCTACATGCTCAGTGTCTAGCCTTTTAATCTCTCCGTTCCTATAATCCGCTATTTCTGAAGAAATAGCGGTCAGTAATTGGTGACGGTTGGACATGCTATTCCCTACCAATTATGCTTTTGCGGCCACCAGTCGGTTTCGTGTTCACGCAGCCGTGGATAGCAATATAACGTAATAGGTTGTAATTGAAAGCGAGCGAACTCCTAACTGTATGATTTTCTGTGAGATATATCTGTGGGGTAAATTTTTTTGAATAAGTGCGGCTGAAGTTAATTATTATTTCGTGCTTCGGTCTTTAATGACATTCCACCTGTCTCCTCCATCAGCGCCACAGCCACAAAACTAACCCCAGCCGCCACAGCGAGATACAACCCGACCCAACCGATCCCGCCCCACTCACTCAGCCGCTGCGCCAGATACGGCGCGGCGGAGGCGCCCAGGATGCCGGCGAGGTTGTAGGTCACCGAGGCGCCGGTGTAGCGGACGCGGGTGGGGAAGAGCTCGGGCAGCAGGGCGCCCATGGGCCCGAACAACCACCCCATGGCGAAAAGGCCCAGACACAGGAAGCCGAGCACCAGGCCGCCCTGCCCGCTTCCGAGCATCGGGCCGAGGAGCAGGCCGAGCGAGGCGGTGAAGGCGAGGCCGGTGAGGAGGACGGGGCGGCGGCCGTAGCGGTCGGCGGCCCAGCCCGAGAGCGGGATGCCCAGCGCCATGAACAGCACGGCGACGCATTCGAACAGCAGGAAGGTCGGGCGGTCGAAGCCGAGTTTCGAGACGCCGTAGCTCAGGGCGAAGACGGTGGAGAGGTAGAACACCGCGTAGCAGGCCACCATGGCGAAGGTGCCGAGCAGGGTCGCTCGGAGGTACTTGGTGAAGATGACGGCCAGCGGCACCCGCTCGGGGCCGGCCTTCTCCATCGCCGCTTTGAACACCGGCGTCTCGGTGAGTTTCAGCCGGACATAGAGCCCGACGCCCACGAGCACGGCCGAGGCGAGGAACGGGATGCGCCAGCCCCAGGCCTGGAAATCGGCCGGGGTCAGGGCCAGCGCGAGGCCGAGGAAGCCGAGATTGGCGGTGATGAAGCCCACCGGCGCGCCGAGCTGCGGGAAGATGCCGTAGAGGGCGCGTCGCCCCGGCGGGGCGTTCTCCACCGCCAGCAGGGCCGCGCCGCCCCATTCGCCACCAAAGCCGATGCCCTGGCCGAAGCGCAGGACGCACAGGGCGAAGGGTGCCCACCATCCGGCGGTGGCATAGGTCGGCAGGCAGCCGATGAGCACGGTGGAGACCCCCATGATCATCAGGGAGGCCACCAGCGTCGCCTTGCGCCCGACCCGGTCGCCGAAATGCCCGAAGAACGCCGCCCCCAGCGGCCGCGCGATGAAGGCGATGGAGAAGGTGGCAAAAGCCGCGAGCGTCTGCACCGAGGGATCGTCGGCCGAGAAGAAGATCGGCCCGATCACCAGGGCGGCGGCCGTGGCGTAGACGTAGAAATCATAGAACTCGATCGCCGTGCCGACGAAGCTGGCGATGAGGATCTTCGCGGCGGAGACGGGCGGGGGCGGAGCAGGCTGGAGCATGCGGCGCTATAACCGCAGGTGCGGGCGAGTGCCATGCGAATTCGTGCAGGATCGTGCCTGCGCATCCCCTTCTCCCCTCTGCGGGAGAAGGTGGCCCGCGTTAGCGGGTCGGATGAGGGGAGCGCCCTATCCGGACGCGTTGTCCCCTCTCCCGGTCGCTCCGCGACCACCCTCCCCCGCAGAGGGGGGAGGGACGCTCGCACACCGCTCGCGACACCGCTCACCCTTGACCCACGCCCATCGTCCGCCATAAAGAACTTCTGTTCGTTTAAGCGGAACGAGGCTGTGTCTCCTCTTCCGTCTGGCCCGGCACAGGCGCTAGAACGGAAGCCGTTCGTGCCGCCGGCCCCTGGAGGATGTCCATGACCGACCGTATCCCCGGCTTCAACACGCTGGCGATCCATGCGGGCGCCGCCCCCGACGCCACCACGGGCGCCCGCGCGACCCCGATCTACCAGACCACGTCCTTCGTCTTCGACGACGTGGACCATGCCGCCTCGCTGTTCGGGCTGCAGGCCTTCGGCAACATCTATTCGCGCATCACCAACCCTACCAACGCGGTGCTCGAAGAGCGCATCGCGGCGTTGGAGGGCGGCACCGCCGCCGTGGCGGTGGCCTCGGGCCATGCCGCCGAATTCCTGACCATGCACGCGCTGATGCAGCCGGGCGACGAGTTCGTGGCGGCCAACAAGCTCTATGGCGGCTCGATCAACCAGTTCAACCATTCCTACAAGAGCTTCGGCTGGAACGTGGTCTGGGCCGATACCGACGATCCGGATTCGTTCGAGCGCGCGATCACGCCGCGCACCAAGGCGATTTTTTGTGAGTCCATCGCCAATCCTGGTGGGGTCATCACGGACATCGCCGCCTTGTCGGTGATCGCGAAGCGCCACAACATCCCGCTTATCGTCGACAACACCATGGCGACGCCGTACCTGATCCGGCCGTTCGAGCACGGCGCCGACATCGTCGTGCATTCGGCGACGAAGTTTTTGGGCGGCCACGGCAATTCCATCGGCGGCCTCGTGGTCGACGGCGGCACCTTCCCCTGGGCCGGCGACGACCGCTACCCGATGCTGTCGCAGCCGCGCCCGGAATATTCCGGCATGGTGCTGTCCGAGACCTTCGGCAATTTCGGTTTCGCCATCGCCATCCGGGTGCTGGGTCTGCGCGATCTCGGCCCGGCTTTGTCGCCGTTCAACGCCTTCCTCATCCTCAACGGCATCGAGACCCTGCCCCTGCGGATGCAGCGCCATTGCGACAACGCGCTGGAGGTTGCCACCCATCTCAGCACCCATCCGGCGGTGGAGTGGGTGAGCTATCCGGGGCTGGAGACCGACAAGTATCATCAGCTCGCCCGGCGCTACACGCCGTTGGGTTCGGGCGCGGTGTTCACCATCGGCCTCAAGGGCGGCTACGAGGCCGGGGTGAAGCTGGTGGCCAACCTGCAGCTGTTCTCCCATGTGGCGAATATCGGCGACACCCGCTCGCTCGTGATCCACCCGGCCTCCACCACCCACCGCCAGCTCACCGACGTGCAGAAATCCGCCGCCGGCGCCGGGCCGGAAGTGGTGCGGCTTTCCATCGGCATCGAGGACCCGGCGGATCTGATCGAGGATCTCGACGCGGCGTTAAGCGCTTGATTTCATTGGAGATGGTCGTGCGTGGCAGCCTTGCGCCTGCGACGCTTGACCCTCACGGTGGCGGGGATTACCCCGCGAACCAATCCCCCATCGAGATCGTTCGCTTCGCATGACGCATGAACCTTTCGAGCCCTCCGGCGAGCCCCCGGTCATTCTTCTCGTCGAAGACGACGGCCTTCTCCTGATGGAGGCCGCCGATACCCTGGTCGATGCGGGCTTCCGTGTCCTCGAAGCGCCGCAGGCCGACAAGGCCCTGACGATCCTCGAACGCAACGCGGAGATCGACCTGCTGATGACCGACGTGGACATGCCGCAGGGCTCCATGGACGGGTTCGCGCTGGCCCGCCTCGTCGCCCATCGCTGGCCGACGATTCCCGTCCTCGTCGTCTCCGGCATGGGCACGCCCGGGCCGCACGACATGCCCGACGGCGCGCGGTTCATCCCGAAACCCTACGCGCCCACCACCCTGGTCCGGACGTTGCGGGCCTTCGCCAGGCGCGCTGCCTGACCTCTCTCTTCTTGAAGATCGCGACGCCCATCATGGCCACCGAGACCCGCCCGCTCCGCTTCGCCACCCAGGCCGTCCATGCCGGCGCGGCGCCCGACCCCGCCACCGGCGCGCGGGTCCAGCCGATCTACTTCACCAACGGCTTCGTGTTCGAATCCACCGAGCAGGCCGCCGACATTTTCGCCATGCGGCGCACCGGCTTCTCCTATTCGCGCGGCTCGAACCCCACCGTGGCCGCCCTGGAGCGCCGGGTCGCCGCGCTGGAAGGCGCCAAGGCGGCGGTGGCCGTCTCGTCGGGCCAGTCCGCCCTCCTCCTCGTGCTGATGACGCTGATGAAGAGTGGCGACGCCTATGTCGCCTCGCCGCGCCTGTTCGGCGGCTCGCTGGGCCTGATGAACCGCCTCGATGCGCGCTACGACCTCAAGCCGCTCTTCGCCAAGGGCCTGACCCCGGCCGATTTCGAGGCGGCGATCACGCCGCAGACGAAGGCCATCGTCTGCGAGTCGATCGTCAATCCCTGTGCCACGGTGATGGACATCGCCGGCATCGCCGAGGTCGCCAAGCGCCACAACCTGCCCCTGGTGGTGGACAACACCCTCGCCTCCCCGGCCCTGATCCGGCCGATCGAGCACGGGGCCGACATCGTCTTTCACTCGACCTCGAAGTTCCTCGGCGGCTCCGGTCAGACCATCGGCGGCATCATCTGCGACGCGGGCACGTTCGACTGGCCGGCGGCGGTGGGGCGCTACAACCTCATCACCGAGCCCTGGGCCGATTACGACGGCCTCGTCGTCTCGGACCGCTTCCCGGATTTCAGCTTCGCCGTGGCCTGTCGACTCTTTGGCCTGCGCGATCTCGGCCCCGGCCTGTCGCCGATGAACGCGTTCCTGACGCTCACCGGCATCGAGACCCTGCCTCTGCGGATGAAGCGGCATTGTTCGAACGCCAAGGCGGTGGCCGGCTTCCTCAAGGACCATCCGGCCGTGGACTGGGTGAGCTATCCGGCCCTCCCCGGCCAGACGGGCGAGGAACTCGCCGCGCGCTACGTGCCGGAGGGCCCGGGCTCGATCTTCACCTTCGCGCTGAAGGGCGGCGAGGCGGCGGCGGTGAAGTTCATCATGAGCCTGGAGCTCGTCTCGCATCTCGTGAATATCGGCGAGATCAAATCCCTGGCGATCCACCCGGCCACCACGACGCATCGCCAGTTGAGCCCGGCCGACAAGGCAGCGGCCCTGGTCGGTCCGGAGACCGTCCGTCTCTCCATCGGTCTGGAGAATGTCGAGGACCTGATCGCCGATATCGCCCAGGCCCTCGATCAGGCCGCCGCCTGATCAGGCGAATCTGAGCTCGGTCGAGGTCGCCGCTCCCAGGGAGGCGGCCCTGCCGCCATGCTTGTTGAGAAACCACGGCACCCGGCTCTGCGGCATGGGCTTGCTGTACAGGTAGCCCTGCGCATAGACGCAGCCCTGCTCGCGCAGGAAAGCCGCCTGGGCTTCGGTTTCGACGCCCTCGGCGGTGACGTCGAGGCCGAGGCTCTGACCAAGCTGCACGACTGCCGTGACGATGGCAGCGTCGTTGGCATCCCGTTCGAGATCGCGGACGAAGCTGCGGTCGACTTTGATCTCGTCCACCGGATATTGCTTCAGGTGGGTGAGGGAGGCGTAGCCGGTTCCGAAATCGTCGAGCGCGACGCGGATGCCGGCGCGGTGCAGGGTCGCCAGGACCGCCGAAACACGGTCGCCATGGCCGCCGAGGAGCACCGTCTCCGTCACCTCCACGCCGATCCTGTCATGGGCCAGCCCCGCGGCGGAGAGATCGGCGATCAGGCTTTCGGCGAGATTCTCCTGCGCGAACTGCGCCGAGGACAGGTTCAGGAACATCCGGCCGGGTTCGTACCCTTGCGCGATCCATCCGGCCATGTCGGCGAAGATCTGGCGCGCGAGGACATGGCCGACCGCGATCCCGATCTCCGCATCGTCGAAGACCGTCGAGAAACTCGCCGGGGACAGGAGGCCGCGGGTCGGGTGCTGCCACCGGGCCAGTGCTTCGAAGCCGACGATGCGACCGGTGGCGAGGCTGATCTTGGGTTGGTAATACGGAATCAGACCGCCGACTTCGAGCGTCAACCGCATCTCGCGGGCGACGGAGACGCGATGTTCGATATCCGCCCGGAGCGCCGGAACGAACAGCGTCGCGCGGTTTCGTCCGGCCGCCTTGGCCGCGTAGAGGGCAAGGTCCGCGTTGGTGAAGAGATCCGTCGGATTGGTGGCGTGTTCCGGAAACAGGGCGAGGCCGAGACTGGCGCGGGGCGAGACTGCGCGCCCTGAGACGGCCATCGCCGGTTTCAGGACGTCGAGGATCGCCCGGGACAGGGCGTGGATGCGCCGGCTCGACTGGTGGCGATCCTTTTCGCAGAGGGCGATGACGACGAACTCGTCGCCGCCGAGCCGGGCGACGAGATCGTGCTCGCCAATGGTGTTGCCGAGGCGTCGGGCCACCTCTTTCAGCAGGGCGTCGCCCGCGTCATGGCCGAGGGTGTCGTTGACCTCCTTGAACGCATCGAGATCGATGAGGATCAGGCCGACGCGCTGGCCGGACGCCTCCGCTTTGCTCAGCGCGGCGTCGAGGGTCGTCTGGAACAGAGCGCGGTTCGGCAGGCCGGTGAGGACGTCCCGCTGGGCAGCGAGGCGGATACGCTCCTCCACCGCCTTGCGGCTCGTCATATCGACCAGGCTGGAGATCACCCGGGTCGCGCCGTCCATCTCCACGGTCACCGCCGACAACAAGGCGTCCCGCCGCACCCGGCCGGCGGCGCCCGTGGTGATCTCGATTTCGTTGGCCGTTCCGTTCCGGTCGAGTTCCGCCTGGATCACGCGCCGGGTCGGTCCGTCGACCAGGTCGCGCGTGTTGTAGCGGGTCAGCGCTTCGCCGTCGTCGAGCCCGTAGAAGCGGCTCGCGGCGTCGTTGGCATCGACGATCTGGCCGTCATCCGCACGCGAGACCACGATCGGAATTGGCACCGCCTTGAACATCGTCTCGAACAGGCGCCGGCTTTCCGCCAACTCGGTATTGGCGCGACGCTCTGCCTGGGTCGCCGTCCATTCCAGGCGCCTCAGGCGGTTCGACCGCACCACGAACAGCAACATCGCGACGTTGGACACCAGAACCGCCAGGCAGATCCCGAACGCCGTGGACGGCAGGGGCCCCGGCAGGAGATAGCCCGCCGTCAGCGCGACCGACGCGATGGCGCTGGTCGTCACGCTCCAGAGGAAACGCGTCGGCACGACGATCATGTAGATCGCGGGCAGCAGGAGCATGACGAAGAGTGCGATGTCGGACCGCGACGAGCACAGGGCCGCGACGCATCCGGCCACGATGATCTCCCACGTCACCATCAACGCCTGGAGCCTGCCGAAGCGGGTGATGTTCCTGGAGGCCAGCAGGCAGACGAGGGAGATCAGGATAACGCAGACCCGGGCCGGGACGGCGACCCAGAAATGGGTCTGCCCCGCAAAGCGCCAGTCACTCAGCAGGAAGAGCGTGTTGAGGAAGACGCCGCAGAGGAAGACCAGCCGGGCATGGCGCAGGGTTTCGGAGAAGCGCTCCGCTTGGAATGCGGCTTCCCGTTCGACCGAGACGAATTCGCCGCCGATGGCGTTGAGTCGATGCTTCCACATGGCGCCTGACCCTCGCACGCAATCGTCGCACAGGCGTTAAGAACCGACTAGATTGCCAACATTTGTCAGTTCTGCGCCTTCATTCGGGTCAAGGCCCGCAACGCCCCGCGAAACGTTCTGACATCCTGCTCCGTCATGGCCATGCGATGGAGCATGTCGCGCATGTTGCGGGCGATCACGTCCCGCTTCTCGGGCGGGTAGAATCCACCTGCGTCGAGGCTGGCCTCCAGGCTGGCGACGAGGGAGGCCATCGCCTCCCGCGTGGCGGGCGGCGACTGCATCTCGCCGCTGAAGGGAAGTCGGGCCTGGCCCGAGGCCCTGCGCCATTCGTAGCCGACGAGGAGCACCGCCTGCGCGAGGTTGAGGGACGGAAAATCGGGGGAGACGGGAAAGGTGACGATGGCATCGGCCAACGACACCTCGTCGTTGGTCAGCCCGATCCGCTCCCGGCCGAACATCACGCCCACACGCTGTCCCGCCCGTGCAGCTACATCCGCCATGGCCTCGTCGGGGGCATGGGCGCGTTTCATCTGCCCGCGTTCGCGGGCCGTGGTCGCGAGCAGATAGTTCAGGTCGGCGATCGCCTCCGGCACCGTGGCGTGCACGGTGGCGCCGTCGAGGACATGCGTGGCTCCGGAGGCGGCCTCGCGCACGCCCTTCTTCGGCCAGCCGTTCTTGGGGGCGACGAGGCGGAGCTCCGACAGGCCGAAATTGGCCATGGCGCGGGCGACCATGCCGATATTCTCGGCCAGCTGCGGTTCGACCAGGATGACGACGGGGGCGATCATCGTCGCCCTCTGCCATGGAGCGGCCCGGCCGCATAGTCCGTCTTCGACAAGATGGGAGGAGCCGCGAGCGCTTCGGCTCCTCCGCGATTCGTAGACTCGCTCAGATCTTACCGTCGAGGCCCATCTGGTAGTATTTGTGGATGATCTTGTCCTGGTTCTCCAGGAGCCAGTCGATGGAGGGCTCGTTGGTCATGGCCTTGCGGATCGCTTCGGTCATGCCCTTGCGCTGGATCTCGAACAGGGCCTTGTGGTCCACCGTCTCGGCCTCGATCACGCCGGGGCTGAGCCAGACCGAGCAGATGATGCCGAGGTCGTTGGCCTTCTCCTTGGGGATGTAGCCGAGGCGCACGGCGTCGAGGACGCCGTTGGCGATGGCGAACTGCACCGTCCCCATCAGGATCGAGGTGTACTTGGCTTCCGTGACGCTGACCTTGGAGACGCAGAGCGTCACCGGCCGCACCATGATGTCGGTGTTGAGGAGCGCGAAGACGCGGGAATGGCCCACCACCTGATCGCCGGTGAGGGTGGCCAAAGCCGTGCCCACGGGACCGTCGAGCTCACCGATGATCACCTCCGGCTCGGAGGCGGTGTTGGGCGGGCCGCCGGCGACCAGGGCCTCGCCGGCCCGCAGGATGATGCGTTCGCTCATGGACATGTCCTTCTCGATGTCGGAATGGCCCGCACATTCCCGCCCCATCGCCGGATGTCCAGGGGGATCGGCGAATTTCGAGCCCGCCGACGCCCCGCGCGTTCTGTAAGGGGCACGGCTTTCGCGTCCTGGTGCAGCGCGCTATGACCGCCGCAGCGGGAGCGCGGCCGTCCCCGGCCGCGTGATGAGAAAGGTTCTGAGGATCATGTCGAAGATCAAGGTGGCGAACCCGGTCGTCGAACTCGACGGCGACGAGATGACCCGGATCATCTGGAGCGAGATCAAATCGAAGCTCATCCACCCCTATCTCGACCTCGACCTCGATTATTACGACCTCGGCGTCGAACACCGCGACGAGACCAACGACAAGGTCACCGTCGATGCGGCCGAGGCGATCAAGCGCCACGGCGTCGGCGTGAAATGCGCCACCATCACCCCCGACGAGCAGCGGGTGGAGGAGTTCAAGCTCAAGGAGATGTGGCGTTCGCCCAACGGCACGATCCGCAACATCCTCGGCGGCGTGATCTTTCGCGAGCCGATCATCTGCAAGAACGTGCCGCGCCTCGTTCCCGGCTGGACCCAGCCCTTCGTCATCGGCCGCCACGCCTATGGCGACCAGTACCGCGCCACCGACTTCAAGGTGCCCGGCAAGGGCCGCCTGACCATCAAGTTCGAGGGTGACGACGGCACCGTCATCGAGAAGGAAGTCTTCAAGTTCCCCGGCGCCGGCGTCGCCATGTCGATGTACAACCTCGACGACTCGATCCGCGACTTCGCCCGCGCCTCGCTGAACTATGGTCTCGCCCGCAAGTATCCGGTCTACCTGTCCACCAAGAACACCATCCTCAAGGCCTATGACGGGCGCTTCAAGGACCTGTTCCAGGAGGTGTTCGACGCCGAGTTCAAGGCGAAGTTCCAGGCGCTCGGTATCACCTACGAGCACCGCCTCATCGACGACATGGTCGCCTCCTGCCTGAAATGGTCGGGCGGCTACGTCTGGGCCTGCAAGAACTACGACGGCGACGTGCAGTCGGACACCGCCGCCCAGGGCTTCGGCTCGCTCGGTCTGATGACCTCGGTGCTGATGACGCCGGACGGCCAGACCGTGGAGGCGGAAGCCGCGCACGGAACGGTGACGCGCCATTACCGCGAGCATCAGAAGGGCAAGGAGACCTCCACCAACTCCATCGCCTCGATCTTCGCCTGGAGTCGCGGCCTCGCCCACCGCGCCAAGCTCGACGACAATGCCGACCTCGCCAAGTTCGCCAACACCCTTGAGAAGGTCTGCGTCGACACGGTGGAAGCCGGCTTCATGACCAAGGATCTCGCCCTCCTCGTCGGCCCCGACCAGCGCTGGCTCTCCACCACCGGCTTCCTCGACAAGGTCGACGCGAACCTGAAGACCGCCATGGCGTGAGGATGATGTGCGCATCGTCCCGCGGCATGCAGCCGGACGATGTGAGAGCTCCCCCCTCTCCATGTAGGTCTACGGATTTATACATCTGTTCGACGGTCATTCCCCTATCCGAGAGGGTTCGACACGAGACGCGACGGGGCTCCCTCTCCTTCCAGGAGAGGGAGCCCGCGCTGGCCGCGAGATGTGTGAACAGCGCAGCCCCGCTTGCGTGGAGAGCGAATGCGCACTGGCCGGAGCGAGACGGACAGTCATCGCTGAGATATCGGTGTCGTACGGCCCCTTCCCCGTCAGGAGGCCGACCTCGCCGCCTCGGCATTCCGTTTGCGGGTCGCGGCGGCCTTCTTCGCTGAGGCGGAGCGTTGCTCGGTGGTGCGGGAGACGGACGCCTTGCCGCCCTTGTCGCCGCCCTTGTGGGCCGCCGGATGGGCGCTCGACTTCCCCCTCCCCGATCCGCCCGGATGCTTGCCGCCGCCATCGTCCTTGTTGACGGTCGCCCAGGCGCGGGCCTCGGCCTCCTTCTCCGGCACGCCGCGCGCCTCGTAGGACTCCGCGATGTGATCGGCCTTGCGGATCTGCTTGTCGGTGTATTTCGACTTGTCACCCTGCGGCATGGCGAGCCTCCCGTATCGGGCCCCGCGCCGCTGCCTCAGCTGTCGCCGCCCGGACCGTCGAGGATGGCGCGAACGCGGCGGATCAGATCGGTCCGGCGATAGGGCTTGTTCAGGAGATCGAACTCCGAACCCCCGGCATCGGTTCGCTCCAGGCTCGCCTCGGCGTAACCGGTGGTCAGCAAGATCTTCAGGTGGGGCTGGCGCTGCCTGGCTTCGCGGGCGAGCACGATGCCGTTCATCCCGCCCGGCATGATGAGGTCCGTGAATAGCAGATCCACCGAGCCGTTCGAATCGAGGATGTCCAGGGCCTCGCGGCCGTTCCGGGCCATGAACAGGGTGTAGCCGAAATCCCGCAGGATGGTGCGCGCCAGTTCGGCCACGTCTTCCCGGTCGTCGACGATGAGGATGGTCTCGGTGCCCTGGCGGTCGGCCGGCTGCGGCACTACGCGCGCGGGCTGCCGGTCGTCCTCGGCGGCGGCCGGGAAGGACAGGCGCACGCTCGTGCCCTTGCCCTCCACCGAGTCGATCTGGACCGCGCCGCCGGATTGCTTGGCGAATCCGTAGACCATCGACAGACCGAGACCGGTTCCCTTGCCCTCGTCCTTGGTCGAGAAGAACGGCTCCATCACCCGGGCCAGGATCGCGGGTGGAATGCCCGCTCCGGTATCGGTGACGGTCACGGTGACGTAGCGCCCCTCGCTCAGGGGCCCCGACCCGCGTGAGGGGTCTGCGGAGATGTCCTGGTTGTCCGTGGAAATGACAAGGTCACCGCCATCGGGCATGGCGTCCCGGGCGTTGATGAGGATGTTGAGAAGGGCAGCCTCCGCCTGCGCCGGGTCGACCCTGCAATTCCAGAGACCCTCGCGCAGGTCGAGGCGCAGGTTGACCGCGTCTCCGAAGGTCCGCCGGGCCAAGTCCTCCATGCCCGTCACCAGGGCATTGAGATTGACCGCGCGGCCGTCGAGACGCTGCTTGCGCGCGAAGGCGAGGAGCTGCTGGGTGAGGGTCGTGGCCCGTTCTGCGGCGGTCCGGATGTTGTCGGTGGCCCGCCGCAGGCGGTTCCGGTCCGCGTCCGGCTGATCGAGACCGGTGCTAAGAATATCGACGTAGCCGACGATGACCTGGAGAAGGTTGTTGAAATCGTGGGCGATGCCCCCGGTCAACTGGCCGAGCGCCTCCATCTTCTGCGCCTGGCCCAGGGCCTCCTCGGCATCCCGCCTCCGGGAGACGTCGAGCTGCGAGGCGAAGAAATAGACCAGTTCTCCGGCCGCGTCGTAGATCGGCGCCACGTACAACGCGTTCCAGAAGGTCGACCCGTCCTTGCGGTAGTTGAGAATCTCGATGGCGAGTTCCCTCTTGCCTCGGATCGCCTCGCGCAGCTGCGCCACGGTCGCGGAGTCGGTCTCGGGCCCCTGGAGGAAGCGGCAATTGCGGCCGACCATCTCCTCGCGGCCATAGCCCGTCATGGCCACGAAGGCGTCGTTGACGAAGATGATCGGGTTGTCGTCCTGCCGCGGGTCGGTGACCACCATCGGCATGCGGGTCGCTTCGACCGCCGTAAAGAAGATGTCGCTGGTCTGGTCGGCGATCTCCGAGACCGCCCCGGTTCTCGCGCGCGGCGGATCACCTGCGGGGCGTGTCTCGGGAGGGTTGATCATCATCGGTCGATTGATTGGCCATGGAAGTCGGGACGGTCAGCATAGAACAACGGTTCGCATCGCATCCGTTTCCTTGACGATTCCCGTGATGACGACGCAGGCACATCATCCACCTGCGTCGTCACCGGCATGGAAGGTCTATTTCGCCGGCGGGGCGAAGCGCACGCTCTCGATATTGGCGCGCTCGAAGGCCTGCATCACGTGCTGGTAGGAGCGCTCCATCTCCGTGGCCTCGCCGTCCCCGGTCTCCTCGGGCTTCAAGACAAACATCAGCATCGAGCGTCCGGTGACCTCGTAGCGATCGCCGATGGCCCAGGTGCCGACTTCCTGACTGTCGGGCAGGTTGGTGTCGAGGAGCCGCGTCCAGCCGACGCCGCCGACGGAACCCGGCAGGGTGAACGAGACGAGGTCACTATAGGCGTTGTAGAGGATCAGGAGCGTCGCATCGCCTCCCCGGCGGTGGATGCCGGAGGCCTGGGCGCGGCCGTCGAGCAGGACGGCGATGGAATGCGCGCCGCCATCCGTCCAGTTCTCCGTGGACATCTCCTCGCCGTCGGGCCTCAGCCAGGTCACGTCCTTGACGCCGAGGTCTTCGTCATAGGCGCCGGAGAGGAAGCGGCCGCGGGTGAGGATCGGCAGGGCTTCGCGCAGGATCGTCAGGCGCTGCGTGAACTCGGCGAGGTCGCGACCCGCATCATCGATCCCCTCCCAATCGAGCCAGGAGATCTCGTTGTCCTGACAATAGGCGTTGTTGTTGCCGCCCTGGCTCCGGGCGAACTCGTCGCCAGCGAGCAGCATCGGCGTTCCCCGCGACAGGAACAGCGTCGCCATCATGTTGCGCATCTGGCGGGTGCGGACGGCGCGGATCGCCTCGTCGTCGGTCGGTCCCTCAACGCCGTAATTGTTCGAGAGGTTGTGGGAATGGCCGTCCCGCCCGTCCTCGCCATTCGCGAGGTTGTGCTTCTCGTTATACGAGACCGTATCGTTCAGGGTGAAGCCGTCATGGGCGGTGAGGAAGTTCACCGAGGCCCAGGGCTTGCGCCCGCGCTTGTTGAACTTGTCGGCCGATCCGGTGATGCGCGAGGCGAGGCTCGGCAACAGGCCGGAATCCCCGCGCCAGTAGCCGCGGACGTCGTCGCGGAACCGGTCGTTCCACTCGGCCCAGCCCGGCGGAAAGCCGCCGACCTGATAGCCGCCCGGACCGCAATCCCACGGTTCGGCGATGAGCTTGACCGAGTTCAGCACCGGATCCTGCCGGCAGGTATCGAGGAAGCCGCCGCCCTCATCGAATCCGTGTGGCTCGCGACCGAGGATGGTGGCGAGATCGAAACGGAAGCCGTCGACCCGCATCTCCGTCGCCCAGTAGCGCAGGGAATCGGTCACCAGCTGCAGGACGCGCGGATGTGACAGGTTGAAGGTGTTACCGGTGCCGGTATCGTTGATGTAGTAGCGCTCGTCGCCCGGCATCAGGCGATAATAGGAGGCGTTGTCGACGCCCTTGAACGACAGGGTCGGACCCTTCTCGTTGCCCTCGGCGGTGTGGTTGTAGACCACGTCGAGGATCACTTCGAGGCCGGCGCCATGCATCCGGGCCACCATCTCCTTGAACTCGGAGAAGGCGAAGTCCGGAACCGCCGCGTAGCGCCGCGCCGGGGTGAAGAACGAGATCGTGTTGTAGCCCCAGTAATTCACCAGGTTCTTTTCCTGGAGATAATCGTCCTGCACGAAAGCATGGACCGGCAGCAGCTCCACCGAGGTGACGCCGAGGCTCTTGATGTAGTCGAGCACCGCCGGGTTGCCGAGACCGGCATAGGTGCCGCGCAGCTTCTCGGGCACGGCCGGATGCAGCTTGGTGAAGCCCTTCACATGGGTCTCGTAGAAGATCGTCTTCTCCCACGGCACATGCGGCTTGCGGTCCCGTCCCCAGGTGAAGGCCGGGTCGATCACGCGGCTGCGACGGGTGAAGGGCGCGGAATCGCGCTCGTCGAAGGTGAGGTCGTCACCCGTCTCCATCTGGTAGCCGAACAGGGCCGGGTTCCAGGTGATGGAGCCGACGAGACCCTTGGCGTAGGGGTCGATGAGCAGCTTGTTGGGGTTGAACCGATGCCCGGCCTTGGGCTCGTAGGGGCCGTGGACCCGGTAGCCGTAGATCGTGCCGGGCCGCGCGTCGGGCAGGTAGCCGTGCCAGATCTCGTCGGTGTATTCGGGCAGCTCGATCCGCTCGAGCTCCTGCTCTCCGGCATCGTCGAACAGACAGAGCTCGACCTTGGTGGCATGGGCCGAGAACAGGGCGAAGTTGACGCCGAGGCCGTCCCAGTTGGCACCCAGCGGATAGGGCGATCCCTCTTTGATGCGCGATCGCACCGCCTTGGTCTGCGCGGCAGCCTGCGTCATCGGGGGGTTCTTGGCGACCATGATCACTCCAGGGGGGGCTCGCTGCCTGAGGCGGAGCCCGACGGCATGAATTCTGGCGAGTGAACGTTCATGCTTGACCGTAGGGTCCGCCGGCGCGGAAACTTTTTGCGGTGCGAGACGCCTTTTCGCGCAGGTGCCGTACTATGCAGGTGCCTACTATGAACGAGTCGCTTTGCCGCGTTCGACATCGTCGCCGTCCCGGAGCCAGCCCATGCCCGACAGATCTTCCGTTCTGCAGACCGTCGCCGACCGGCACGGCGTCAGCATCGACGCCGTGCGCCATCTCATGCGCGCCCTGGAAGCGGGCAACGGCACCATGGCCCAGTTCAACCATCCCGAACTCGGAGGGTTCGGCCAATGGTCGTCCGGCGGCATGACCATGATCGGCAACATGTTCGACGCCACTCTCAAGTCGCGGGTGGCCGCGATCTGCTCGGATCTGGCTCAATCCCTGCCCCCCGGCGGCTGGGACGACGGCTCGTCATCCGCGAACTGGTGGCCCGCCGAACTGGGGCGACCCGCGACGTCGGGCTCGCAGAACAGCATGCGCTACGCCTATTTCCCGGATAGCCGGTTGCTCGCGGTGGAGACGGCCGGAACCCTCGTGCTCTACGATACCGGGCATTACGACATTTCCGGCGTCTCGCAGCAGCAGGGTGATACCCAGAGCCTCCGCTTCAGTGGCCGCAACGGTTACGTCGACCTCGAATCGCTCCAGCGGGTCAGCGTGGCCCCCACCCCGGAACGCTCCCTCGAACCAAAGCCGTTCCACCCCGACCCGATCGCGGCGCCGACCCGCACCGAAGACCGCCCGCGCCCCTCGCCGGAGCCGGAATCCCATCAGGGCGGAGCCCCCGCGGGGGACGTGATCTCGACCCTCGAGCGCCTGTCCGAACTCCATCGCAAGGGCGTGCTGACCGAGACGGAATTCACGACCAAGAAGGCCGAACTTCTGGCGCGGTTGTAAGGATTTCGTGCGCCGGGACGGGTCCGCCCCGGCAGTCCCGTCCCGGCTCCCGGGGTGGCTCAGGTTTTTATCGCAGAACCGGGGGCCACTTCTGCGAAACCTGCTTAGGCCCCGGCGGCGCCCAAGCGGCGGCGTGCGTCGGCAATCAATTGGGCGATCCCGTCGTCGAGAGCCATGCGAGGGGTCCAGCCCAGATCTCGCAGGACGGAGGTATCGGCCACCATTTCCGGCGGCTCCCCCGCGCGGGGAGGAAGCGACCGCTGCCACGGCCGATCGAAGCCGCTCGCCCGGATGGCGCGCTCGATGAAGTCACCGAGGGGCACCGCGACACCGGATCCCAGGGGTACATCCTGCCATGGGGCAAGCCGCCCACGGGCATCGATCAGGGCGAGGATGGCCGCCACGGCATCGTCCACATGCACGAAATCGCGGCGCTGCGTGGCCGGCGTGGTCACGAGCGGCTTCAGGTTCTCGACCAGTTGCAGGGCGAGACCGGGAACGAACTTGTCCGGATCGTCGCCCGGACCATAGATCATCTGCAATTCCGCATTGGCCACATGCACGCCGGTTCGACCCTGCGTCACGAGCAGGCGGGCGAGATCGACGAATTGGCGCTTGGTCAGAGCGTAGAGGTTCACCGCGGGCGGCAGGGTCGTCGCGGTGTTGATGAACAGCGTTCCGGCACCCATCGCCCCGAGCAGCGCCGCGCTTAACGTCACGTTGGCATCCACCATCGTCGCCGCGCTCTCGCCCCGCCGCCCCTGAGCGGCGGCGAGATGGATCAGCACGTCGGGCGCGAGCGTACCCAGATGCCGTGCCGCCTCATCCGCATTGGCGAAGCGGGCGATCGAGGCTCCGTCGGCTTCGAGCACCGAGGAGGGCCGGGCCAGGAGGGCGACGTCGTCGCCCCGCGCCACGAGGGCGGCCGTCACCCTCCTGCCCAGGAAGCCGGACGCTCCGGTTATCGCTACCCGCACCGTGCCGGCCTCCTTGCCACATCCAACCTCGCCATATCCGAACGGAGCCGCACCGCGTTACGGGCGCGCGGCCATATCGGCCAGGAACAGGTCGATCTCGGCCTCGCTCAAGGCACCGACCGGTTCGCCCGCCAGCCGACGCTGCGACCAGTCGACGATCCGCTCCAGGGTCCGGTCCAGGCGCCATGTGGGCCGCCAGCCAAGGCGCTGGCGGGCCTTCGAGCAATCCAGCGACAGGGCATGCGCCTCGTGGACATGCCCGTCCTTGTCCAGCTCCCAGCCTGCCGAGCCGCCATACAGCTTCACCATCCGGTCGACGATGTAGCCGACCGGGCGGATGTCGTCGCCATCGCAGGCGAAGTTCCAGCCTTCGGCCCAGTCATGGCCGTCCTCGTACAGGTGCTCGGCGATGCGGAGATAGGCGCCGATCGGTTCGAGCACGTGCTGCCACGGCCGGGTCGCGCCCGGATTGCGGATCACGGCCGGCTTGTCCGCCTCGAAGGCCCGCAGGATGTCGGGGACCAGGCGATCCTCCGCCCAGTCGCCGCCGCCGATGACGTTGCCCGCACGCACCGAGGCGACCCGGGCCGAATCCGGCGTCGAGAAGAACGACTTGCGCCACGACGCGATGACGATCTCGCACGCGCCCTTGCTGCTGCTGTAGGGATCGTGACCGCCCATCGGGTCGTTCTCGCGATAGCCCCAGGGCCATTCGCGGTTCTCGTAGCATTTGTCGCTGGTCACCGAGACGACCGCCTTCACCGACGGCGTGGCCCGGACGGCCTCCAGCACATGGATCGTGCCCATGACGTTGGTGGCGTAGGTCTCGGCCGGCTCGCGGTAGGACAACCGCACCAGGGGCTGGGCCGCCAGGTGAAGCACGATCTCCGGCTGCGCCTCGGCGACCAGGCGCTTGACGAGTTCGGCGTCACGGATGTCGCCGATATGCGACGTCATCCGCTTGGCGATCTCCGCCTCGTCGAACAGGCTCGGCTGTGTCGGCGGGGCGAGGGACAGGCCCGTCACCTCGGCTCCCCAGCGGGTAAGCCACAGGGACAGCCACGCGCCCTTGAAGCCGGTATGGCCGGTGACGAAGACACGCTTGCCGCGCCACCACGCGGCGCCACCGCGTTCGGCTGCGGCGCTGGCTGCGGCGCTCATGCCCACACCTTCCACGGAGCCTTGCCGGACGCCCACAGGCCTTCGAGCATGTGCTTGTCGCGGAGCGTATCCATCGGCTGCCAGAAGCCGCGATGCTCGAACGCCATCAGTTCCCCGTCGCTGGCGAGGCCGCGCAGGGGCTCCTGCTCCCAGACCGTCAGGTCGTCGGCGATGCGCTCGATGACCTTGGGCGACAGCACGAAGAAGCCGCCGTTGATCATCGATCCGTCGCCCTTGGGCTTCTCCTCGAAATTCGTCACGACCTTGTCGTGGATGCCCAGGGCACCGAACCGACCCGGCGGGTAGGCGGCGGTGAGCGTCGCCTGGCGGCCGTGCTCGCGATGGAAGGCGAGGCTGGCGGTGATGTCCACGTCGCCCAGCCCGTCGCCGTAAGTGAAGAAGAATTCCTCCTCGTCGCGGATATGGTCCGCCGTCCGCAGCAACCGGCCGCCCGTCATCGATTCCTCGCCGGTATCGACCAGCGTCACACGCCACGGCTCGGCCCAGCGGCGATGGAACACCATCTCGCCACTCGACAGATCGATGGTCATGTCGGAATTGTGGAGTGCATAGTTGGCGAAGTATTCCTTGATGACATAGCCTTTATAGCCACAGCAGATCACGAAATCATTCACGCCATGGGCGGCATAGATCTTCATGACGTGCCACAGGATCGGCCGGCCGCCGATCTCCACCATGGGTTTCGGCTTCACCGATGTTTCTTCGCTGAGACGGGTGCCGAGCCCGCCGGCAAGAATGATCGCCTTCATAGTCACTCCTCGAAATATGTCTGAACAGAAAGGTTGTTGAGTGATATCAGCCGGCGGCCAGCACCCTATCGATATCCGCGATATTGGGCGACCACTCGGACGTTGCTGCGTTCATGGGCTGAAGCACGAACGTATGATGATGTCCGTAGACGGCCGACAACCGCGTGAAGCACGTCTGTACGCCCAGCATCTTGGATTTGGCCAGCGTCGTGGGCACGATCTCGAGGACCCTCACGCCCGGCTTAGCGAAGACAAGATGTGACAAACCGGCGCCATGTGCGCCGACGACCAGTTCCGCGTCGCGGAAGAGATTGATTTTCTCGAGCAAGCCAAGCTCGCTGAGCACCATTGGTGTGATGCCGCGTTCGGCGAGAGCCGTCTCGAATTCCAGTTCGCCGGCCATGGACCGGCGTGCCGAATCGCGGCGGGAGATATAGAAGCGGCGGGGCATCTCGCGATCGTTCTGGTGTTCCGCCGCGGCGATAAGGGCACCGTATGTGCTCTGGAAGGCATCCCTTCGAGGCAGTACGCCGATCTCCCCGTATCCCACATACAGCCGACGACAGAATACCGGGCCCTCAATTGCTATAATCTTTTCTTCTGCAATGCCGAGCGCTCCGAGCGCGTCCTTGGCCAAGCTCAGATGTTGCTTCCGGAGCAGGATCGGGCAGTCGGGCGTGCTGGGGTCGAGGCGCCAGGCGAGGCCGCTCAGCCGTCGCACGATCCACTCGAAATAGCCTTTGTGCCGGCCGGCGCAGCTGAAGGCTGTTTCGAAGAGGGGGACGGATGTCGGGTCGGTCACGCTTGGTCCAGCGCCGGTCGTTGCCTGGAAGACGCTTCCGTCCGCCGACCAGATCATTCCCAATTCGTTGGTGAAAACGTCTCTGTATTCCGTGACGACGGGAAATTTCTTTTGTTCGAGACGCACTTCGAACTTGGTAAACAGCGTCTTGACGAGTTCCTCGATCTCCGGTTCGATCCCTTTGAGGCGCACGACCTCGATACGCGACGGGGGCACACTGAAATTTTCCGAGTCGGTGGGGAAACGATGTGTCACGGTTTCGGTTCGTGCAGCTCGCGGCGCTATGAATCTTGAGATCAGCCGACGGACTTCGCGGCGTGTGACGCGGTCCTGCGGCATCTTCTTGAGGCGCACCGCGAGCTGCTGGGCCTTGTCTGATTTAAAATCAGGAGGAAGCCCATTTAGGATTTCAGCGGCGTCGAGTGGTCGCTTCCACTTCGTGATCAGTGACGCGAGTTTGATAACGCGATCGGCATCGTCGATCTGTCGGCTCCCGGCACAGCAACGTTTAATCTCTGCTTCATCGCCGAGCTCGAGGGCAGCGCGCAATTGATAATCGAGAAAATAGGGATGATCGACTGGGCTCTGGCTCCTCTTGGCGGCCAGGAGCAGTTTGAGCCAGCGCCCCGCAGAAGCGAAACCTTTCAGCTTGCGCATTGTCCGGCGATAGCTCTCATTGGCAGGCGATGCAGTGGCTTCCGTACTAATCGAAGTGTTCATCAATTTCGTATCGAGACCCATCTGTCATAACCTTACGGCGTAAATTGATCGACTGTCGCCTAACAGTTCTAGAATATGACACCTTGATGAATAGATGGGGCTATCGTCCCCAGTTGATCCCCGGGGCCCAATAGTCGGTATGGGAACGAATGACGCTTACGAAACCTGCAATCAATCCGATCGTCCTTTGGATCGTATGTGCAACCACTCCCAATGTCATGGCTGCACGATCCCTTGAGTTTTTCTGCGCCGCGATCACGACATCACCCATAGGAAGGTCCGCTATAGCATGTGAGGGATGTCGTCCATTCCGATCTGAAAAGCAGGTCTCATGCCGCTATCGATCGACCATCAGCCCTCTCAGGCTCACTCCCAGATTGTCACCCGATGTTGTAGCATGGGCTCAATGACCGAAGATGACATGCGCGAATCCCGCGCCGCACTGATTTTGCTTGCCGTCGCCGTCGCGTCGGTCCTGATCTTCGGCGCGGTCACGATCCTGATTCAGCTCTGAGCGGAGCGCCCGAACCACGGCGCGCCGGCACTGTCAGTGCGTCCAGGGAGCCGTGCGGTTGAACTTGAAATTGTCCGAATAGGACAAGCCCTTGCGGATGGCCGGCTTCTGGGGCTGCTCGACCCGGTAGGTAATGCCGTTGCGGGTGGCGTAGGCGACGGCCTCGTCCTGCGTTTCGAACGACAGCCTGACCTGCTGCAGCATGTCCGACGATCCGGTCCAGCCCATCAGGGGGTCGGTGTCGCGCGGAGAGCTCTGGTCGAATTCCAGCAGCCAGGCCTTGGTGCGGGCCGTACCGGATTGCGAGGCATCCTTGGCGGGCTGGAAGATTCGGGCACTCGGCATCGTGGGGTCGATAGCTCCTGGAGGAGGGAACGGCCGATACGCTCGCGATTGGTCGGGGCGATAGGATTCGAACCTACGACCCTCTGGTCCCAAACCAGATGCGCTACCAGGCTGCGCTACACCCCGACACGCTCGCGCGCAGAGCGGAGGTACGGTTTTTGGGAGCAAACAGCAAGCGCGGCGCAGCGATAAGCGCCACGATTGGTGGATGAGAGCCGAAATCCGCGGCCCCTCCCCTGTCGAACGGCGATGCGGATCAGACGGAGAAGGCGACGCCGAGCTTGCGCTCCCGTCTCCAGACGACGGTGCAGAGGCGCGGCTTGGCGTAGGCGGTCATCACCAGGATGAATGTGTCCGGAACCTCGTCCGGAAGCTCGACTTCGATCTGGGCACCGGTTTCGGACTGGTCCCAGACCAGGCAATCGATATCCGACCGCTCGCCCGCGAAGGAAAGCGCCCCGATGCGAAACGCACCTTTCCGCGAGGCGCTGCGACGATTGATGGTCACGTCTTGGATCTCGCTCTAACCTGCCGCCGACTTGGCATCATGGCCGGTTAATTTTCAGGCTATCGGTACACCATCAGACCATCACGTCGACGATACGGTCCTGACCTGTCGGACGGGCGGTCACCGTCGGTGCGGTGGGCGCGCCGACATTGACGGAGACGAGCTTCGGCTCTGTCTCCCGATTGCGCAGGGCCTCCATGCGGGCGGTCGTCACCACGTCGAGGGCTTTCAGCACTCCGAGCGAGTTCAGCGAAACCGTGATCGTCATCGGGAGGGGCCTCCGTCGATGAATGGGGTTGCGATGCCTAAGCAGCTCCACGTTGGCAGGCCAACGCTTCACCCTGCTTAGCTCTTTGCTGTGTCGCAGGTTTTTGTCGCAGAACCGGGGGGCACTTCTGCGAAGCCTGCTTGGCGGCGCGGGACGCTACACGAGGATGTCGAGGACGCGCTTCTCGGTGTCGAGGGTCGATTTCAACACCGCCGTGTTGAGCTCGAAATCCGCCTTGCTCTCGATCAGCTGGACGGCCGAACTCGACAAGTCCACCTGCGTCGGGCTGGGCAGGCTCGTGCCGATGGTGGCGATCTGTTCCGCCGCGTTGCTGAAGCGTTGGGAGGCCGCCGCCATCCCGCCGCTGCTGATCGACGTCGCGCTGATCATCCGGCCGGTCTCCCTCTGGTGTGTCGCCGCGTCCGATCATGCAAGCACGGGAACCATGAATCGATCGGCCTAAGAATCCGTCGCATTCGAGCGAACGGCGCGGCTTGACCTCGGTGCCACCGGTCGCCAACTCGACCTTCGGCGCGGCCCGGCAATCGCGGCGCGCTGAAAGGAATTTCGATGATCGATCTGCATTACTGGCCGACGCCGAATGGCCACAAGGTGACGATGTTCCTGGAGGAGGCCGGGCTCCCCTATACGATCACGCCGGTGAACATCGGCAAGGGCGAGCAGTTCAAGCCGGATTTCCTCGCCATCGCCCCCAACAACCGGATGCCGGCCATCGTCGATCACGAACCGCCGGGGGGCGGCGCTCCGATCACCCTCTTCGAATCGGGCGCGATCCTGCTCTACCTCGCCGAGAAGACCGGGCGCTTCATCGCCGCCGACCTGCCGGGGCGGGCCGAGGTGCTGCAATGGCTGTTCTGGCAGATGGGCGGGCTCGGCCCCATGCTCGGCCAGAACCACCACTTCTCACAATACGCGCCGGAGAAGATCCCCTACGCCATCGACCGCTACGTCAAGGAGACGAACCGGCTCTACGGCGTCCTCGACCGGCGCCTGGCCGACCGCGAGTTCGTCGCCGGGCCGGCCTATTCCATCGCCGACATGGCCTCCTACCCCTGGATCGTCCCCTGGGAGAAACAGGGCCAGAAACTCGACGATTTCCCCAACCTTAAGCGCTGGTTCACGGCCATCGCCGAGCGTCCCGGCACGAAGGCGGCCTATGCCCGCGCGCCAGAGGTCAACCCCGACCACGGCAAGACCATGAGCGAGGACGCCAAGAAGGTGATGTTCGGCCAGACCGCCAAGCGTTCCTGATCCATGCGCGGCTGACCTACGCGGGGGCGACCTGTCGCCGGAGGCTGTCGAGCCTCACCGGGGCGGCATGCGGGCGGGTCGCCAGCATGCCGTCGATGAGGGCCAGCACCTCCGCCCGGCCGCAATTGGCGGCCGGTTCGAACGGCGTCCAGGTCTGGGTGAAGTCGAGCTGGGCGAAGACGTCGCGGTAGCGGCGCAACTCGTTGGTGGTGAGCGGCACGCCGCGCACGAAGGCCTTGTGGGCCGAGATCGTCTCGGCCCGGCGGAAATCCTTCGGGTCGAGCTCGAACTTCAGGGCGTCGCCGCAGAACAGGATTTTTCGCGATCGGTCGAACAGGACCGCGTGGCCGTCGAAATGCCCTGCCGTGCGGTGCAGTTCGAGGCCGGGGAGCGGTTCGAGGAAATCATCGTAGGGCCAGGACACCTGCAACGCCGCGCTCCAGATGAAGTCGGCGGCCGGCAGGCAGAGTTCCGGGTCGAACCGGTCCTGCAACTGCACCAGCGCCCCGTAGGCATGCGGGTGCGAGGACGAGAGCACCTGCATCCCGCCAAGCGACGCGATGTGCTTCAGCGCCGCCTCGCTGAAGACCGGGCAGGCCTCGAAGCCCATATTCCCGTTAGGCGTCTGGATCAGGTAGGCGCTCGGGCCGATGCCCGAGACGGGATCGTTCCAGAAGCGCCAGATGCCCGGCTCCAGCTCCTCCCAATGGCAGGGGAAGCGCTCCTGCGCCTCGCGCTCGCTCCAGAACTGCCAGCCCTTCTGCGGCACCACGTGACGTGCGTCGAGGCACATCGGGCACGAGGGCGGCGGCGCGAAATGGCGCTGCCAAAACCCGCAATTGTCACAGGTATAGGCGGGGAGATCGAGGGCGCCGGCGAAGGGCAGGTATCCGGGAGACACGGTGGCGTTGCTCGGGTTCGGGGCGGGAGGTCGAGGCCCAGCCATATAGGTCGTACCGCGAGGCTGTCGCGGGTCGGATGACGAGAGGATCGTTTTGGAGCCGGACCGAACGCATGGCTCCCGCGCCGGGCGGCCCGGTTGCGAAGCGGCGGCGGCGTCGCGATCTCTTCCGGGTGGGGACGTTCATGGCCGGCGCGAGCCGGTCGCTCATGCAAACGGACACGCGATTCATGATCCCTCTCTCCGTTCTCGATCTCGCCTTCGTGCCGCAGGGCGCGACGCCCGCTGACGCCCTGCGCAACAGCCTCGACCTCGCCAGGGCCGCCGAACGCCTCGGCTACCGGCGGTTCTGGCTCGCCGAGCACCACAACATGGTGGGCATCGCCAGTGCGGCGACTTCCGTGGTCATCGGCCATGTGGCCTCGGGCACGAGCCGCATCCGCGTCGGGGCCGGCGGAATCATGCTGCCGAACCACTCGCCGATGGTCATCGCCGAACAGTTCGGCACCCTGGAAACCCTGTATCCGGGCCGGATCGATCTCGGCCTCGGCCGGGCGCCCGGAACCGACCAGCGCACCTTGCGCGCCCTGCGGCGTTCGCCCGAGACATCGGACCAGTTCCCGCAGGACGTGCTCGAACTCCAGGCCCTGCTCGGCGACGCACAGCCGGGACAAGTCATCCAGGCGGTGCCGGGGACGGGCACCAAGGTGCCGCTCTGGATCCTCGGCTCCAGCCTGTTCGGGGCGCAACTGGCGGCGATGCTCGGCCTGCCCTACGCCTTCGCCTCGCATTTCGCGCCGGATGCGCTGCTCCAGGCGCTTGCCGTCTATCGCGAGCGCTTCACCCCGTCCGAACAGTCGACGGCGCCCCATGCCATGGTCGGCGTCAACGTCGTGGCGGCCGAGACCGACGCCGAGGCGCGGCGCCTGTTCACCTCGGCGCAGCAGCAATTCGCCAACATGTTCCGGGGCACGCGGGGCCTGCTGCCGCCGCCCATCGACGATATCGAGACCTACTGGTCGCCCTCCGAGAAGCGGCAGGCCTCGGGGATGCTCGCCCGCGCCATCGTCGGCTCGCCCGAGACCGTGCGCCGGGGGCTCGCCGACCTGATCGCCGAGACCGGGGCGGACGAACTCATGGTCGCCAGCGCCATCCACGACCACGCCGCGCGCCTGCGCTCCTACGAGATCCTGGCGGATGTGGCGGCGTCTCCGATCCGGACCGCGCCGGCGCGGGAACTCGTCGCCGGCTGACCCGGCTCGGCCGGGCGGGGTCTCGCATCGAAGGGAGGGTGTGCCTATGGTGCGCCACCAACCCCACGGGCCGACATGATCAAGAAGACGAACCTCCCCTCCGACGCGACTCTCGCGGACGTCGTTCCGAACCTGGAGGAGGCCGACGCCTATTTGAGCCGGCTGCTCACCAACATGCGCTTCTGCCAGAAGCGGCACGGCAACGCCTCGGTCCGCATCGCCGTCACCGGCAAGGGTGGTCACCCGTCCTACCGGGTCGATTACGTCAAGCCGGTGGCGCCGGACCCGGACGGGACGGCCTTCGACGCCTATGGCGGCAAGGCCCATTACAGCTTCACCGCCATCAACATCATGGAGACGAACTGGAGCAGCCGCTCCATGAGCATCGACGAGGTCTTGAAGCTTCAGGCGGAACTGAGGAAGCCGAAATTCGAGGATCGGTGATCGTGCCGACGGCGCTCTGATTCAGTGCGCGAGCGCCCCGGGTGCATCCTCGGCGCGACGACCCATTGGCAAGCCGCATGAGCGATCCGATTCAAGCCACGGCGTCATCGGATCGTGCGCTCGAGACGCTGCCGGGGACGTCTGGTCATCCGACGGTGGAGAGGTCCGTAGGGTTGCGCCCCTCAGTGTGCGCGACGCGCGAACCACAGCGTTCCGAGCCCCAGCGCCAGGGCGCCGATGGGAAACAGCAGTAGTGTCAGGGTGTGGGTGTCCATTACCGGAGTTCCCGCAAAAAACCTCTTGCAGCCCAATGTTGGACTCCGCTGACGCAGATGCAAAGCAGCGAGAGAACGGGTGTCAGCCAAGGCTGTCCGGGCGGACCCGCCGCGATGGCGCGTTGGGCAAAGAGCGGTGCCAGACCTCCGACCGCCAGGACGGCGATGGCGACCCCGTTCACGCAGGTCGCCGTCCATTTCGCGCGTTCGTTCGCGACGAGTTGGGAGCCGGCATCGTTCCTGTCACCCATCGTTCCCGTCTTCCATGACGCCCCGGCCAATGTCGTTCCGGACGTATGATCGATCCGCCCATCCGAGTTCGCCACGATGCCGGCGGTCGAAGGGAAAGCCAGTCCGCAAGCGGGTAGTGTCTCAGTTTGAATTTCTCCGCAGCGGCCCTTCGCGTACAGCCAACTCCGTTTCTGCAGCGTGGAGGGCTTGTGCCGAAAGGGCGCCAGTGGCAATCTTACGTTTCAGGGCTGCAGTGGACGTGCCTGCATAAGGCGATTTAGAGCCCCATTTTCTGCGAGCAAATTCCACCATTGATACGTCGGACATTTTCGGATCACGGTTTATGGGTGAACGCTTGTACCGTTAAGCGGGCAGCAAAAAGCCCAGGCCGATGCCTGGGCTTCCAAAGCTACCACAATATCGTGGTTTGCCCGATCAGCGTTCCTTAGTCTTCGTGGTACGCGAGTCCTGAGTGGCGTTACCATCGGCGGCTGAGTTGGCGCCGGGGTTCGATGAGTTAGGCGCTGAGCCCGCCTTATCGCCCGACTTCATCTTATCCGCCTCTTTCGCAGGGGATGCGCTATTTTCCGGTGTCGCATTCTTATCTTGCGCCACCACCGGCGCGGCGAACGCACATCCGAGAACCGCAGCAAGCGCGAGTGTAGAAATTCGCATTGATTTTCCTCCGTATTGTCGAAGAAGAACGATATCAACGCCGGATTGTTCGACACTTAATCAAACGATGACTATATAAATCTCATATTATATTAATCGCATAATAAGCATGATAACTTATGCTTTCTTTCGATATGGCCCACGCTTGCCCGGCGCGGGCGCTGCGGCTTCTACCAGTGCCGCCACATCTTCCATGCTCCAAAGCCGATCCGACACGCCAGCGGCCATCGCCGGGCTCATACGGTGCTTCTTGTGCATCTTCACGAAGTTGTACCAGACCGTGTAGAGCGCGACCATGTGAGCGTGGTTCTCGAACTTTTTCGAGAAGGCGTTTGAGAGGCGGGTGAAGCGCTTCATCTGCATCCGCATCGTGAGGTTCTGGCGCTCCACGTAGGAGGTCGAGACGTGCGCCTCGTCGGGCGATCCGGTCACGGTGGTCTTCTTGATCCCGGTGCATTCGGCGGGGCTGTAGCGGCCCGTGGTGCCGCCGGGAGCCGGGCCGTAGAGCTTCACCAGCATGGCGTAGTCCACGTCGGCACCGAACGCACCCTCGACGGCTTCGAGGTAAGCTTTGTGCCCGTCCGTGGTGAGCTGGACGCGCTTCGTCAGGCGACCCGCCAGATCGCCCATGAAGGCGTCGGCGTACTCGGCGTCGCGGCCGCCGACGAGGTAGGACACGATCAGCTTTGAATCGGCGTCGAGCGCCGTCCACGTCCACACGTCGCCAGCGCCCTCAGGAGCCGCTTTAGCGGCAGCTACGTTCTTCGCCTTGGCGTAGCAGTAGGACCAAATCTCGTCGCACTGGACGCGCTCGGCAGCGACACCGCGCACGTTCTGATCGTGGTAGGCGGCACACGCCTTACCGGCATCCTCAAGCAGCTTCGACACCGTGTTGATCGACACGTCCACCACACGGCTGATCGACCGCATGGAGGAGCCCTCGCAGAGCATGCTCAGGATTTGGACGCGCTTTGCGAGAGGAAGCTTGTTCATGCCAAACATGATAGTGAACTTTGTGCTTGGCGTAAAGCAATTTGATCATTTCGCTATAGCTTGCGTTGGCGCGGTTTGATCAGCAATGTGACAAGAGTACCACTTCACACATAGCCCATGTTGACTTATATGGCAACGATCGGAAGTGCGGTTGCGGATGGTCACCTGGTCATGTTCAAGCTTCCTCGCTGGGAAACGCGACAATCGATTAGACCGCTTTATGTGGCGCCAAGCTTGATTGATTGGGTGAAGACGACCGATGAAATGTGGTCAAAAGAATTAGGTCGAGGCAGAAGGGTTAGGGCTGAGCATTTAGAGCAAATGTTCTGCGATTTCTGCTGTGCAGATCACCCTGGGGCAGGTGAAATTCGCAGGGTTAATCCAACAAGTGATGGGATTCTAAAGTTTCAACCGTTTGGCTCTCGCGTATTGGGTTGGTGCTCAGCACCACATGAGTTTGTTGCTGTTGTACCTTGTCTGAAAATGCCCAGTGGCAATATGAAATTAATTAACGACAAGCGCGATGAGGTTATTAAATTTATACAGGATCACGAGTTGGAGCAGACGGTGCTTAGAGGAGGGTTGAATGAGCTTTTTCCGAGAAAATAATGACAAGCGCAGGGACATATTCTTGGCGCTATCCGGCTCAGTCGAATCACAGCTCCGGGATCAGTTTGCAAAGAAATCCCATGCGCGCACTGAAACTCAATCAAGTATTGCGGATAAAATTGGGGTAAATAGATCTGTTATTAATAGGAGGCTTACTGGCCAAACAAATATGACACTGGAATCGGTCGCGGACCTTGTGTGGGCGCTTGGTTGCTGTATTGATATTGATATATATGATCCAACAGAAAGGCCTGAAATCAATCATCCGTTGGGACCAGAAACTATTCCTGCATCGTATCAAATCAATCTCACCACATCACCCGTCAAAACATATTCGTCTGTAGCTAAAACAACAATGTCAAAACTTAAGCCGGCGTTATGACCATGGCAAAAAACTTAAATTTTGGAAATGTCGTGCTATGCGAACACGTTATTGCGGGTGACCGCAGTAAGCATACGCTTATAAATGTTTTTTCAGGCGACGTGATTGTCGAAGAACTTCCGAACGTTCTACTATTTGGATTTTTTGCAGAGTTCAAACCAGACACTCTTCAAGAAATTGATATTTTATTAAACGTTTTCCTCGAAAAAGAAATGATTGGGCAAATCACAGGCAAGGTTAGCCCCAAGAAGCTAGAAGAAGTAGGTACAATAGTAATTCCTTCATTCCCTGTTTCGGTTCAAAAAGACACATATCTAAATGTTATCGCAAGTTCTGACGGGTACAGAGACAAGGAAATATTGAAAAAGAAAATTTTTCAGCAATCCTGATCTTTTTTCCATCGTTTTGTGGCAGCCGCCCTTGCGATCTCGGCGCGCTTCTCGGGGCTAAGGTTGGCGGCCCTCGCCGCAGCGCCCTTCCTTCCCATCTCGGCTGCGGCTTCGTTCTTTTCGGGAACGGAGCCGTAATCCTCCGGCTCCTCCTCGGTGGCAATGCGCATCACCTTCACGGCGTTGCCGATAGCGTCGGCGGGGCGTTTCTGGCCTTTAGGTCCGGTGGGCATGGCTACTTCTTCTTTGACCAACGCGCCGGGCTACCTGAGCCAACGGCCCAGCCCTCAACATCACGCATGTGGACGAGCACCCGGCGGGTGTGGCCTGCTGAGAGATTGATCGCCTTCGCGATGTCGCGGGTCGTCATATTAGATGTTGGTGTCAACATCGCCTTGATCTGCTCCCACCCGACCATGTTCAGCCTCCCTGCTTGGCGCTAAGCATACGCCAGCCGGAGGTCTCGCGCGAGGGACCGAAACGGGAACGCGAGGCTCAACCGTTCAGGATCAGATTTCAAACTGAGACACTACCCGCAAGCGCAAAAACTTGACTTGCCACCGCCATCGGACTAACCGCCTCACACTTCATTCGACGACATGTCGTCAATTCGAACGCCGACCGGCCCTGTGAGGCCGGAGGTCAACGCCCGACAGCGCGATGCGCCCTCGGGCGAGTTTCGCGTTGGAGACAGGCCGTCGCCCCGCCGAATCTGACGATCGAGACCCGCCCTGTCGCAAGTCCATGAAACCCTTCGCATCGAGGATGCGGTCAACGAGGTCTGCCCCTGGTCGGGCAAGCCGATCGCGGCCGATTCCCTGACGCTCTACAACGGCGCCGTGGTCGGGTTCTGCAACCCGGAATGCCGGGACAAGTTCGCGGCGGCGATCAACGGTTTCGAGGCCGCGCTGCAGGCGCGCCGCGTCTCGTCTGCCGGCCTGTTCCAGTAGGTTCGGAGACACACGCGATGTTCGAAGGCCTGTCCGACCGCCTGTCCGGGATCCTCTCCGGGCTCACCCGTCGGGGTGCGCTCACGGAAGCCGACGTCACCGCGGCGCTCCGCGAGGTGCGGCGCGCGCTGCTCGAAGCCGACGTCGCCCTCGAAGTGGTGCGCGGCTTCACCGAGAAGGTCCGCGAGAAGGCGGTAGGCGCTGTCGTCGTCAAGTCGGTGACGCCCGGCCAGATGGTCGTGAAGATCGTCAACGACGAACTCGTGGCCATGCTCGGCTCCGAGGCCGGCCTCATCGATCTCAACGCGCCCGCCCCCGTCGCCATCCTGATGGTCGGCCTGCAGGGCTCGGGCAAGACCACCACCACCGCCAAGATCGCCCGGCGCCTGACCAACCGCGACAAGCGCAAGGTGCTGCTCGCCTCCCTCGACACCCGCCGCCCGGCCGCCATGGAGCAGCTGGCGATCCTGGCCAAGCAGGTCGGCGTCGACAGCCTGCCCATCGTCGAGGGCCAGTCGGCGGTGCAGATCGCCCGCCGCGCCATGGATGCCGCGCGCCTCGGCGGCTTCGACGTGGTGATGCTCGACACCGCCGGCCGCATCACCCTCGACGAGGCGCTGATGGCCGAGGCCGCCGAGGTCAAGGCGGCGACGAACCCGCACGAGGTCCTGCTGGTGGCCGACGCGCTCACCGGCCAGGACGCGGTGGTCACCGCCCGCGCCTTCGACGAGCGCCTGGGCGTCACCGGCATCGTGCTGACCCGCATGGACGGCGATTCGCGCGGTGGCGCCGCCCTCTCCATGCGCGCCGTCACCGGCAAGCCGATCAAGCTCGTCGGCACCGGCGAAAAGGTCGACGCGCTGGAGGAGTTCCACCCCTCCCGCGTTGCCAACCGCATCCTCGGCATGGGCGACATCGTCTCCCTCGTGGAGAAGGCGGCCGAGACCATCGACCACGAGCAGGCGCTCCGCACCGCGGAGAAGATGCGCAAGGGCAAGTTCGACCTCGACGACCTGTCGATGCAGCTCGCCCAAATGGAGAAGATGGGCGGCATCGGCGGCCTGATGGGTATGCTGCCCGGCATGGGCGCCATGAAGAAGCAGGTCGAGGGCGCCAATCTCGACGAGAACATGTTCAAGCGCCAGCGCGCCATCATCTCCTCGATGACGGCGCAGGAGCGCAAGAATCCCGACATCCTCAAGAATTCCCGCAAGAAGCGCATCGCGGCGGGGTCGGGGACGAAGGTGGAGGAGCTCAACAAGCTCCTCAAGATGCACCGGACCATGGCCGACATGATGAAGGCGATGGGCTCGGGCAAGCGCGGCATCGGCCAGGCGCTCGGCTCGATGTTCGGTCTGGGCGGCGGCGGGATGGGCGGCATGCCCGGCCTTCCCCCCGGGATGCCCGAGCCGACGCCGGAGCAGATCGAGGCCATGCAGAAGCAGATGGGCGGCAAGCTGCCGCCCCTGCCGCCGGGCTTCGGCGGCGGAAAGATGCCGAGCCTGCCCGGGCTCGGAGGACCGAAGGGGCCGGGCGGTCTGCCGGGCCTCGGCGGTTTCCCATTCGGGAAGAAGAAGTAGGGGCGAATGGGGAGTAGCGAATAGCGAAGAGGGTGCCGTCTCACTCTGTTCGCTACTCACTACTCGCTATCCGCCAAGAACGACCACACCATCACACCCTAGGAGCACACCATGTCCCTCAAGATCCGTCTCACCCGTGGCGGCGCCAAGAAGCGCCCGTACTACCGCATCGTCGTCGCCGATGCCCGCGCGCCCCGTGACGGCCGCTTCATCGACAAGGTCGGCGTCTACGACCCGATGAAGCCCAAGGATGATCCGGCCCGCATCGTGCTCGAATCCGAGAAGATCCAGGCCTGGCTCGCCAAGGGCGCCCAGCCCACCGACCGCGTCCTGCGTTTCCTCGACGCCGCCGGCCTCGCCAAGCGCCCCGCGCGCAACAACCCGCAGAAGGCCGAGCCGGGCGAGAAGGCCAAGGAGCGCGCCGCCAAGCGCGCCGAGAAGGCCGCTGCCCCCGCCGAAGACGCCGCGGCCTAAGGCGATCCCGCGATGGCGCGCCGTCCCGGAGGCAGCAATCCCACCGGCGATGGCGGCCGTCGCGACCGCCCGGGCCGTATCGGCTCGGGCTCGGCGACCTCCGCGCATCGGCCCCGGCCGATGCCGGAGGTCCCGCTCCCGTCCACGGATCCGAGCCTCGTCCAGATGGGCGAGTTCGGCCGTGCGCATGGGCTCAACGGCGAGATCCGCCTGAAATCCTATACCGGCGATCCACAGGCGATCGGCTCCTACGGGCCGCTGATCGGCGCCGGCGGCCAGCGCATCGAACTCACCGACGTGCGCCGCGCCGGCGGTGCCTCGCCCGACCTCCTCGTGGTGCGGGTGAAGGGCGTCTCCGACCGGACCGGCGCGGAAGCCCTGAACCGCCTCGCCATCTACCTGCCGCGCGAACGCCTCGGCAATGTCGAGGACGAAGACGAGTTCTTTACGGCCGACCTCGTCGGCCTCGACGTGGTCGACCTGTCCGGCGCGCTCCTCGGCACCGTCACCGACGTGCCGAATTATGGCGGCGGCGATCTCCTCGAGATCAAGCCGGCGCTGGGCGGTCCCACCGCGCTCCTGCCCTTCACCAAGGTCTTCGTCCCGACCCTCGACGTCGCCAACGGCCGGGTCGTCGTCGATCCGCCGGACGACCTGTTCGCGCCCGCCGGGCCGAAGCCGCCCGACGAGCCGGCCTGAGGCGAGAGCGCCCGGACCGGGGAACCGGTCAGGGCTTGACGCTCGTCATCGCCGTCCGCGCCATCTCCAGCGGCGCCGCCGTCACCGGCATCGGCCCGTCGAACGGCCGCTCGTGCAGTCCGATCATGCCCAACGTCGTCACCGTGGCGGCCGAGAACAGGATCATCGCGACGGCCTGGGGCACCGGCTTGTCCACGTGGATCAATCCGATGGACACGAGGGTGAGCAGCGCCAGCACCATCAGCGTCAGCCATTTCGACTGGTCGCCGTGTACGTCGCTGAGGCCGAGGCGTGTGCCGCGCTCCGCCCGCAGGTTCATCACCGCGTCGAGGAGGCTCCCATGCGCGGCAGCTCCCGCCTCGGTGCTGTGCCGGGGATCGGCCACGGATTGCATCAATTGGCCGAGCGCCTCGTTGGCGTTCGTCGACGCCTCGCCCACCGTCATCTTCGGCCATTCGTCGTCGATCAGGGCATTCGCGTAGGCGAGCAGCCTGGCGCGGATCGCGGACATGTCGGAGGCCGTGGCGAGGCTGAGATCATGCACGGCGAGGAGATTGGTCTTCTCCGATTGCACGATCTTCGTCGCCTGCCGCTGGCGCTCCCAGGCATCGTTGGCCACGAAGCCCGTGAGCAGCGCCAGCATCACCGAGATGGCGTTGAAATAGGGAGCGACGACGCCGACCCCGAGCTTGTGCATGCCCGGCCGGGTCGCGGACCAGGTGGAGAGGATGCTGAGGACGCCCATGCAGACGGCGAAGACCGCGCTCAGAAGGACGAACATCAGCCAGACAGGCTGATCGAGCCAAAACGTCAGGACCACGCACTCATTCTCCCGCTCGGTGTTCGAGGCGGGGCCACCCTAGCGCTTCGCCGCTACCGAACCGTGAATCCGGGCACGCTCATCGCCGGTCGGATCGTGTCGCCACATCCTTGCACGGCGTGATCGCGGAGGGGGCGGGACCCGCATCGGCTGCGGGAGCCTCGAAGATCGCGAGATAGCCGACCCCGCCCTCCAGCACCGAGAACCCGGTCTCGCGGTAGCCGGCCGCTGCGAGTTCGCACCGTAGGAGCGCGGGCGGCGTGCCGTGCCGCGAGGGAATCGCGTCGGCATCGACGATCCCCACACGGCCGCCGGGCTTCATCGCGGCGGCGAGATTGTGCAGGAGGCCGTAGGGCTGGCTGATCTCGTGGTACATGTGGACCAGTAACGCCGCGTCGAGGGAGCCGGACGGGAGCCTCGGATCGTGCGGCTCGCCCCGCACCACGGTGACGTTGTCGAGTTTGGCGTGCGTGATGCGCGCCGTCAGGTCGGCGAGATAACGCGGCGTCATGTCCTCGGCGAGGATCCGCCCCTGCGGCCCGACCCGCTCGGCGAGGCGTACCGTGTAATAGCCGCTGCCGGCCCCGATATCGGCCACCGTCTCCCCGGGCGCGATCCGCATCAGCCGGGCGACCTGGCCGACCTCGTCGACTTGGTCGCGCTGGGATTCCGACGCCCAGAGCGGCGCGATGATCTCGGCCACCGGCCGGTCCGGCTTCGGAAAGGCGGAAGCAGGAGCGCCGGGAGGTGCCAGCGGTTCTGCGGCGAAGGCCGGGACGATGAGGGCGAGGAAGGCCGCGAGGGCGAGACGAGGAGACATGGCGGGACAACGAGGCGGCCCGCCCGGAAGTGCCCTCCCCCGGTTGCGGCATGACGGCGATCCTCGGCGGAGCCCGTCGCGGCGTGAGACCGGAAGGGGATTGTTGACCCGCCCTCACCACACGCGCCATCAAGCGGCATGACGAGCGCGCCCTGGTCCGCCACGATCCTCACCCTCTACCCGGAGATGTTTCCCGGTCTCCTCGGGATGTCGCTGTCGGGCGACGCGCTCGCGCGCGGAACCTGGACCCTGGAGGCCCGGCAGATCCGCGAGCACGGGATCGGCCGCCACCGCGCGGTGGACGATACCCCGGCCGGCGGCGGCGCCGGCATGGTGCTCCGCTGCGACGTGCTGGGGGCGGCCATCGATGCCGCCGCCTCCCCCGGTGATACCCGCCCCCGGCTGCTCATGAGCCCGCGCGGCCGCCCCCTGACGCAGGGCCGCGTGCGTGAACTGGCGGAGGGGCCGGGCATCGTCGTGGTCTGCGGCCGGTTCGAAGGGGTCGACGAGCGGGTCATCGCGGCGCGGGGACTCGAGGAGGTCTCCATCGGCGACTACATCCTGTCGGGTGGCGAGGTCGCGGCCTTCGTCGCCATCGATGCCTGCGTGCGCCTGTTGCCCGGCGTCATGGGCAAGGCGGTCTCGGGCGACGAGGAGAGCTTCGAGGGCGGGCTCCTCGAATACCCGCACTACACCCGGCCGCGGGAGTGGGAGGGCCGTGCGATTCCCGACATCCTCACCGGCGGCAACCACGGCGCCATCGCCCGCTGGCGCCGGGACGAGGCGGAACGGATCACCCGCGAGCGCCGGCCCGACCTGTTGGACACGGATAAATCTCATCCGACAAAGGCCCGACTCTCAAAGACTTGATCGGAAAAACCGATGCCTTTGTGCTCGGCGGGACTGAATTTCTTGCCCGAGCATCTTGCTAAGTTGCCGAGACAGGTTCATTGGCAGCGCCGGGCCACTCCTCCCCAACGAGGAGCATTCATCTGTAAGGATGGACTTTTCATCATGACACGTCCCAACACGCGCCCCCGCGTGCCGAACTTCTCGTCCGGCCCCTGCACCAAGCGTCCCGGCTGGACCCTGCAGGCCCTTCAGAACGCCGCTCTCGGCCGCTCGCACCGCTCCCCCGCCGGCAAGGCCAAGCTGGTCGAGGCCATCGAGCTGACCCGCACCGTGCTGCGCGTGCCCGCCGATTACCGCATCGCCATCGTCCCCGCCTCCGATACCGGCGCCGTCGAGATGGCCATGTGGTCGATGCTCGGACCGAAGACGGTCGAGGTCGCCGCCTGGGAAGCCTTCGGCTCCGAATGGGTCACCGACGCGCTGCAGGAACTGAAGATCTCGCCCATCGTCCACCAGACCGCCTACGGCGTGCTGCCGGACCTGTCGGCCATCGACACCCGGCACAACGACGTCATCTTCACCTGGAACGGCACCGCCGCCGGCGTCCGCGTGCCGAACGGCGACTGGATCGCCGCCGACCGCGAAGGCGTCACCATCTGCGACGCCACCTCGGCCGCCTTCGCCATGCCGCTGGACTGGGCCAAGCTCGATGTCGTCACCTTCTCCTGGCAGAAGGTGATGGGCGGCGAGGCCGCGCACGGCATGCTGATCCTCTCGCCCCGCGCGGTCGCGCGCATCGAGAACACCACCCCCGCCTGGCCGATCCCCAAGGTCTTCCGCATGGCCAAGGGCGGCAAGCTGATCGAGGGCATCTTCAAGGGCGACACGATCAACACGCCCTCGCTCCTCGCGGTGGAGGATTACCTCGACACCCTGCGCTGGGCGCAGAGCATCGGCGGACTCGACGCGCTCCATGCCCGTGCCGACGCCAATGCCAAGGTCGTCCACGACTGGGTGGCGCGGACCCCGTGGATCGGCCACCTCGCCGTCGATCCGGCGACGTATTCGAACACCGGCGTCTGCCTCGTCATCACCGATCCGGACGTCCTCGCCAAGGGTGACTCCACCGTGGCGGCTGTGGCCAAGGGTATTGCCGATACGCTCGATTCCGAGGGCATCGCCTTCGACATCGGTGCCTATCGCGACGCGCCGGCCGGCCTGCGCATCTGGTGCGGCGGCACGGTGGAGACCTCGGATCTCGAGGCCCTGATGCCATGGCTCGACTGGTCCTACGCCGCCCAGAAGGCCAAGCTCGCCAAGGCTGCGTGACGTCGGCCTGACGCTCGACGCTCCTCCCCCTCTCCCCCCCTGCGGGAGAGGGTGGCCCGCGCAGCGGGTCGGGTGAGGGGAGCGCGCTGTCCGGAGAGGTCGTCCCCTCTCCCGGTCGCTCCGCGACCACCCTCCCCCGCAATGGGGGGAGGGTCGAGATCTGCCGCGCTGTCGCGCCTCATCTCCGAAGTAATCCCCCTTCCTCAAGAGCCGGAGGCCATCATGGCTGCTCCCAAGGTGCTCATTTCCGATTCCCTCTCGAACGCGGCCGTCCAGATCTTCCGTGACCGTGGAATCGACGTCGATTTCTTCCCCAACCTCGGCAAGGACAAGGAGCGCTTCGCGGCCGTCATCGGCCATTACGACGGCCTCGCCATCCGCTCGGCCACCAAGGTCACCGAGAAGGTGCTGGCCCAGACCTCGCGGCTGAAGGTCATCGGTCGGGCGGGGATCGGCGTCGACAACGTCGACGTCGCGGCCGCCACGGCGCGCGGCGTCATCGTGATGAACACGCCGTTCGGCAATTCCATCACCACCGCCGAACACGCCATCGCGATGATGTTCGCCCTCGCGCGGCAGATCCCGCAGGCGGACCTCTCGACCCAGGCCGGCAAGTGGGAGAAGAACCGCTTCATGGGCGTCGAGCTCACGGGCAAGACGCTCGGCATCATCGGCTGCGGCAATATCGGCGCCATCGTCGCCGACCGCGCCATCGGCCTGAAGCTCAAGGTCGTGGCCTACGACCCCTACCTCTCCCCCGAGCGCGCCCTCGAGATCGGCGTGGAGAAGGTCGAGCTCGACGCGCTGCTGGTACGGGCCGACATCATCACGCTCCACGTGCCGATGACCGACAAGACCCGCAACATCCTGTCGGCCGAGAACCTCGCCCGGACGAAGCCCGGCGTGCGCATCGTCAACTGTGCCCGTGGCGGCCTCGTGGACGAGGTGGCGCTCCGTGCGGCCCTCGATTCGGGCCATGTGGCCGGGGCGGCCTTCGATGTGTTCATCGAGGAGCCCGCCACCGCCAACCCGCTCTTCGGCCACCCGAACGTCGTGTGCACGCCGCATCTCGGCGCCTCCACCAACGAGGCCCAGGAGAACGTGGCGCTGCAGGTTGCCGAGCAGATGTCCGACTACCTGATGACCGGGGCGATCACCAACGCGATCAACTTCCCATCGATTTCTGCCGATGAGGCTCCCCGGTTGAAGCCGTTCGTGGCTTTGGCCGAAAAGCTCGGCTCGTTCCTCGGCCAGCTGACGGACGCGCCGATCAAGGGCATCCGCATCACCTACGAAGGGGCCGTCGCCGGCATGAACACCCGCGCGCTCACCGCGGCGGCGGTGACCGGGGCGCTGCGGCCGTTCCTGCAGGACATCAACATGGTCTCCGCCCCCGCCCTGGCGCGCGAGCGCGGCATCGTGGTGGACGAGATCAAGCGCGAGGGCGGGGCGAGCGACTACGAATCCGTCATCCGCATCACCGTGGATGCCGAGGACATGCCGCGCGACGCCGCCGGCACGGTGTTCCATGACGGCAAGCCGCGGATCATCGAGATCCGCTCCATCGCCATCGACGCCGCCTTCGCGCCGCACATGCTCTACGTCCGCAACCACGACAAGCCGGGCTTCATCGGCCGGCTCGGCACCATCCTCGGCGAGGCTGGCGTCAACGTGGCGACCTTCAACCTCGGCCGCGAGGAAGAGGGCGGCAACGCCATCTGCTTCTGCGCCGTGGATGCGCCGATCTCGGAGAGCGTGCGGGCGGAGATCGAGACGATCCCGCAGGTGAAGCGGGCGCGGCCGGTGAGCTTCTGACCGGAACGAGCCTCGGTTTCGGTCTCCCCCTTTCCCCTTCGCGGGGGAGGGTGCCTGCGGAGCAGGCGGGAGAGGGGCCGGCACAGGTCCTTCCGGAGAGGGCGCTCCCCTCACCCGACCTTCGCTGACGCGAAGGCCACCCTCTCCCGCAGAGGGGAGAGGGTTTGCGGCCTTTGTCTCAGGCGAAGGCGGCGAGCGTCCCGTGACGTTTGGCGAACAGGCAATGGAAGGTCAGGCGGGATGTCGACTGGCTGGCCTTCCACATCGCAGCATGAATGACCTGCGCGACGGCGCACGTCTTAGGTGCGCGCGCGACCTATGGGCTGGCCCCGCCGCCCGGAACATGCGAGAGGCCCGCCCATGAACATCGACGGCAAACCCTATCGCACCATCCTGCCCGCCGCCGACGGCGCTTCCGTCGAGGTCATCGACCAGACCCGCCTGCCCTTCGCTTTCGAACTGAAGCGGCTCGCCACCCTCGATGAAGCGGCCGTCGCCATCCGCACCATGATCGTGCGGGGAGCGCCGCTCATCGGCGTCACGGCGGCCTACGGGCTGGCGTTGGGCCTTCGCCGGGACGCCTCCGATGCCGGGATCGACCACGCCGTCGAGACCCTGGCTGCCACCCGCCCCACCGCGATCAACCTGCGCTGGGCCCTCGACCGTGTCGCCGCCAAGCTGCGCGAGGTCGCGCTTCCTGAGCGCGCCGCCTTCGCCTTCGCCGAGGCCGGGCGCATCGCCGAGGAGGATGTCGAGAGCTGCCACGCCATCGGACGCCATGGTGCTGCGATCCTGGCTGATCTGCATAAAGCCAAGGGGCGGCGCCTCGACGTGCTGACCCATTGCAACGCCGGCTGGCTCGCCACCGTCGATTGGGGCACCGCCCTCGCGCCGATCTACGTGGCGCACGAGGCCGGCATCCCGGTCCACGTCTATGTCGACGAGACCCGGCCGCGGAACCAAGGCGCGGCGCTGACCGCCTTCGAGCTCAACGCGCACGGCGTGCCGCATACGGTCATCGCCGACAATGCCGGCGGCCATCTGATGCAGCATGGCGAGATCGACGTCTGCATCGTCGGTTCGGACCGCACGACGGCCTCGGGCGACGTCTGCAACAAGATCGGCACCTACCTGAAGGCGCTGGCGGCCTCCGACAACCGCGTGCCGTTCTACGCCGCCCTGCCCTTCTCCACCATCGACTGGACCCTCGACGACGGCGTCGCGCAGATCCCCATCGAGGAGCGCGACGGCCGCGAGGTCTCGCACCTCACCGGCCGCCTCGCCGATGGCGGCTTCGCCACGATCGAGGTGGTGTCGCCGGGCAGCCCGGTGGCCAACCCCGCTTTCGACGTGACCCCGGCCCGGCTGGTGACGGGCATCATCACCGAGCGCGGCGTGGCCTCGGCGAATGCGGAGGGGTTGCTGTCGCTGTATCCAGAGCGGCGTCCGGCGGCGTAGCCGAGGGACGACACGCCGCCTTTCCCCACGCGGGTCAGAGCCTCTTTCGCCTCGAGCGATATCGATTCACCCCTCGTCCCAATGCGACGCGGCATCGATGAAATTCTGATCGTCCTCGGCGTGATGGCTCGTGGCGACAGCTGCCGATTGCCGATGCGCTTCCGCGGCGAACGAAGCGGAGCTTGGGTTTGGAATCCAGACCCTTACCGGCCGCAATCCCTGGCGGCGCAGGCGAGCGTGACGCAGACGAATGGTTTCGGTGGTCGGTCCGGTCTTCGGTGAAGCGGTCAAGGCACACCTCCGAGCTTCACAGGCTATGCTGCTGCCTCGCCGGAGCACGAATGCCAAAGGCCTCTGCCTTCGGTGCCCGAGCGTCGTCGATCAGACGGGCGCCTGCCATTGCCAGAACACCGACCCCGTAAACTCGAACACCCGCTCCCCGCGCTGGTTCTGCGCGGTGTTGTGGTGGGTGGCCACACCCCAGCCGGGGCGCGAGGTCGATTCGCGCTTGTCGAGGAGGGTGCAGGCGTAAGCGATCGTGTCGCCGGCATAGACCGGGGCGAGCCAGCGCATGTCGCGAAACCCCGGCGAGGGGCCGAGCTGTGGCACCGGGCCGTCGCGCTCCGTCCGTTCGATGTCCCGCTGGCGGGTGATGTGCAGGCGCTTCATCCAGACCGCCGCCGTGTGCCAGCCGGAGGCGCAGAGCGCTCCGAAATGGGTCTTGCGGGCGGCGTCCGCGTCGAGATGGAAGGCCTGCGGGTCGTAGGCCCGCGCGAAGGCCGTGATCGCCTCCGGCGTGAAGACGTGCCGGCCGAGATCGCGGATCGTGCCGAGCTTTGCTTCCTTGAGGAAGAGCAGCGTCTCGGCATCCTCGCCCTCGACGACGGCCGAGGGCTCGCCCGGAACCACTGCGCGCGGCGGCAGGGGATCGGCCCCGCGCCGGGCGAACATCACCGTGAAGGCCTGGATCATCACCGATTCGTCGCGGCCGTTCAGGACCGTGAGGGTGAAGCGGACGAAACCGCGATCCGGCTTGGAGTTCGAGGCGCGGCATTCCTCCACCTTGGTGACGATCCGCAGCGCGTCGCCCGGCAGGACGGGGCGCAGCCAGCGCAGCTGCGAGATGCCGGGCGAGCCCATGGAGGTGGCGCCGCGAAAGACATGGGCCTGGAGCAGACGCATGCCGAACCCGGCCGTCTGCCAGCCTGAGCCGATCAATCGGCCGGCGAGCGTCGCCTTGGCGGCCTCCTCGTCGAGATGGAACGGCTGCGGATCGAACTCCGTCGCGAAGGCGACGATCTCGTCGCGGGTGACCACGAGCGGGCCGCCTTCGATCACGTCGCCGGGGGTGAAATCCTCGAAGGTGATGCCGGTCATTGAACCTCTTGTCTTCGGGTCGAAGAGTTTCGGATCGAAGGATGGCGCCGCGCTAGCTACAGGGGCGGCCCGCCTCTCCCCGCTTGCGGGGAGAGGATCACAAGCACCTTGTCGTGCTTGTGATGAGCGGAGCGAGGGTGAGGGGGCCGGTCCGGAGGAGGCTTACGCGGACGAGCCCCCTCACCCCCGGCTGCCGCCTCGCCGCGCCGACGACAAGGTCGTCGCGGCCCTCTCCCCGCGCGCGGGGAGAGGGGATGTGCGCCCTCGGTTCCGCGGAGGTGAGGAAGTATCCGCTCCTCAATTGGCGAAGCGGAAATGCAGCACGTCGCCGTCCTGCACCACGTACTCCTTGCCCTCGAGGCGGAACTTGCCGGCTTCCTTGGCGCCGCTCTCGCCTTTCAGGGCGGTGTAGTCGGCAAAAGCGATGGTCTCGGCGCGGATGAAGCCCTTCTCGAAATCCGTATGGATCACGCCCGCCGCGGCCGGGGCGCGGGTGCCCTTCTCGATGGTCCAGGCGCGCGCCTCCTTCGGCCCCACGGTGAAGTAGGTGATGAGGCCGAGCAGCTCGTAGCCTGCGCGGATGACGCGATTGAGACCCGGCTCCACGAGCCCCACCGCTTCGAGGAAGTCGCCCTGGTCGGCCAGCGGCATCACCGCGATCTCGCTCTCGATCTTGGCCGAGACCACCACCGCGCGCGCACCCTCGGCCTTGGCCTGGGCGATCACCGCCTCGGAATAGGCGTTGCCCTTGTCGGCATCGCCCTCGTCCACGTTGCAGACGTAGAGGACGGGTTTGGCCGTCATCAGCCCGAGGGTCTGGAACAGCTTCTCCTCCTCCGGCTTGCGGCTCACCAGGCGGGCGGGCTTACCCTCGCGCAGGAGCGGCAGGGCGCGGTTGACGAGGTCAAGCATCTCCTTGGCCTCCTTGTCGGCGCCCTTGGCCTTCTTCTCCAGGGCGAACAGGCGCTTCTCGAGGCTGTCGAGGTCGGCGAGCATCAGCTCGGTCTCGATGGTCTCGATATCGGCCTTGGGGTCGACCTTGCCCTCCACATGGGTCACGTCGCCGTCGGTGAAGCAGCGCACCACATGGGCGATGGCATCGACCTCGCGGATGTTGGCGAGGAACTGGTTGCCGAGCCCCTCCCCCTTCGAGGCGCCGCGCACGAGGCCGGCGATGTCGACGAAGGTCAGCCGGGTCGGGATGATCTCCTTCGACGTGGCGATCCGCGCCAGATCGTCGAGGCGCGGGTCCGGCACCGCCACCTCGCCGACATTCGGCTCGATGGTACAGAACGGATAGTTCGCCGCCTGCGCCGCCGCGGTCTGCGTCAGCGCGTTGAAGAGGGTCGACTTGCCGACGTTCGGCAGGCCGACGATGCCGCATTTGAAGCCCATGATCGCGTGTCCGTCAGGTGAGGGCCAGCGTTGCGCTGGCGTGTGGCGTGAAGGGATTGACGATGTGAAGCGTATCGACGGTCTGGCCGTCGCTCATGTCCTCGGACACGAAGAAGTGGCATCCGGCCTGGAGCGCGGAGGCTATGGCGACACTATCCCACCACGAGAAGCGATAGCGCTCCTCGATGACGATCGCCGCCCGGTGCGTCTGCGCGTCGAGGGGCGCCGTGCAGGCCGGATACAGCGCTGCGAGATATGATGCCGCCTCGAAGGCCGAGACGAGCCGACGCTTATGGACGAGGACGGCGTAGCACTCGTTCAGGATCTGCGGGCTGATCACCATCCGGCTCTGACCGAAGGCCTGCTTCAGAAGCCGCACGCTCCGGGCCCGCTTCGCCCCATCCTTCGGGTCCATCCCGTAGATCAGCAGATTCGTGTCGAAGAACAGCCGGCCGGTCATAGAGATCCTCGCGGGACGGCAGATTCTCGGTCACGCCGGGCCATCCCGGACCGTCGAGGAAGACGTTGAGGGCCGCCAACTGGTCGGCGACGTCCGGGGCCCTGCGCTCGATGAGAGCATGGCTGACGAAACGCGACAGACTCTGACCGCGCCTAGCCGCTTCGACGCGAGCCCAGGCGAACAGATCGTCGTCGAGGGTGATGGTGAGGTTCTTCATGAGCGATCCTCGCGATGGCCGAGATATCGTGTCCCCGTGTTTTCGTGTCAATCACGGCCGGTGGCCGCGGCGTTGAGCTGCTTGACGTCGTCCCAGCCGCGGCCCGCCATGGCGAGGTGGACCTTGTTCTGGAAGCTCGCATCCTCGCCCGCCGCCAGCAGCGCAGCATGGTCCGCGACGGTGCGGCAGAGATCCTCGACCCAGGCCCGCTCGCCCTTGCCGAAATCGTTCAGGACGTAGGCATGGACCAGGGCCTTGTCGCCCGGATGACCGATACCGAGGCGCACGCGCCGGTAATCGTTGCCGCATTGGGCGGTGATCGAGCGCAGGCCGTTATGGCCGGCATTGCCGCCGCCGAGCTTCACCCGGAGCTTGGCCGGCGCGAGGTCGAGCTCGTCGTGCAGCACGATCACGTCGGAGAGCGCGATCTTGTAGAAGCGCTGCGCCTCCGAGACCGCGCGGCCGGATTCGTTCATGAAGGTCTGCGGCTTCAGCAGGACGACCCGTTCGGTGCCGAGGGTCGCCTCGGTCACCTCGCCCTGGAACTTGCGCCGCCATGGGCCCGCGCGGTGGACGCGCGCGATCTCGTCGAGGGCGAGAAAGCCGATATTGTGGCGGTTGCCCGCATAGCGGGCCCCTGGATTGCCGAGCCCGACGATCAGGCGCATGGCATCAACTCCAAGAAGGCTGCGTCACCGATACGGACGAGCGGCGTCAAACGAAAAGGTGCCCCGACCTCGCGGCCGGAGCACCTGTTGACAGAGACGAGACCGGGGCGCGAAGCCCCAGGGCCTCAATCCTCCTTCTTGTCTTCTTCAGCCTCGGCGGCCTCTTCGGCCTCAGCCTCGGCCTTCTCCTCGGCGGCTTCGGTGGCCTGAGCCTCGGCGATCGCAGCCTCCTCGGCCTCGACCTCGGCACCGAGCACGGTCGGCGGCACGACGTTGGCGACGACGGCCTCGGCCTCGCCGGTGAAGGTCGTGTTGGCCGGCAGCTTCACGGCCTCGATGTGGATCGAATCGCCGATCTCGAGACCGGTGAGGTCGACCTCGACCGCGTCGGGGATCGCATCCGCCGGCACTTCGAGCGATAGCGTGTGCAGCACGACGTTGAGGGTGCCGCCGTTCTTCTTGATGCCGGGAGCCTCGTCCTCGTTGATGAAGTGCACGGGCACTTCGACGGTGAGGTTCTGGCCCGCAACGACGCGCAGGAAGTCCACATGCAGCGGCACGCCGGTCACCGGGTCGAGCTGGAAGTCGCGCGGGATCGCGCGGGTCTTGCGGCCGCCGGCATTGATCTCGAACAGGGTGGTCTTGAAGCCACCGGCGTAGATCAGGGTGCGGGTGCGGACGAGGTCGATGGCGATGGCTTGCGGAGCCTGACCGCCACCATAGATGACGGCGGGAACGTTGCCCTGGCGACGAACTTCCCGGGCGGCCCCCTTGCCGACCCGGTCGCGTGCCACGGCCTCAAGCGGCTTTACTGCGCTCATGGCGTGATCCTTCAAAAAAACAGAAAAAAGCCGTGCAACGCCAAAGGCCGCCCGAAACGGACGGCCCTCACCGATCCACGACGCGCCCGTGCCTCCAAGGGTGTCTGGCGGGCGCGTGAGGTGCATACCCGCAAGAGCCGTGAAGCGCAATAAGCGCCGCGCAGCGCAACACGAGCCGCGACGCGTTTGCGATGAATGCCCGGCATCTCACCAAGGCGGCGTTCATCATCCGAACGGTCGGCTCCCTGGCTGCGCGGACAAGCGAAGACTTCGTTCACTCGCTCCGCCGAGGATCGCACCCCGTGTGGCGAGGGATCCATCGATGACGCATCCGGTCCTCTGGGCGTTGGGAGCCACCTCCCTTGCGGCGACGGTCAGCCTGACCCTGGTCACGCGCTTCGAGAATGCCTCCCGCCCACGGGAACGCGGCGACACGGTCCTCAACCTCGACAATGCGGGTCTCGGGGGGACGAACGCGACCCGGTTCGCACCCAACTCCGTGACCCTGGCGGCCGATTCCCTCGGGCATTTCTCCACCGAGGTCGACGTGGCGGGGCGCAGCCTCAGAATGCTGGTGGATACCGGGGCGAGCATCTGCGCCTTCAGCTACGAGGACGCGCAGCGATTGGGGCTCCATGTCTACGAGCGCGATTTCAACCGCCGCATCGACACCGCCAACGGTGCCGTCTCCGCCGCCACCGTTCGGATCCCGGTGATGCGGATCGGGACGATCGGCATCCGCGACGTCGAGGCCGTGATCCTGCCGCGGGGACGTCTCGGCAAGAGCCTCCTCGGCATGTCGTTCCTGCGGCGCCTCAACGACTTCAAGATGTCCGACGGCCGGCTGACGATGCGCGGCTGAGGCGGCCTCAACGTCGCGCCGACCTACTTCTGGCCTCCCCCGCCCCCGCCCCCGCCGGTGGCCAGGTTGCGGCGGGTGTCGGCCTGACCGCTCACGTCTCCGAAATACTTCGTCGCGTCGCCGAGTTGCATCGACGGCATGCAGGTCGGGGTGCAGGAATAGGATTCGCGGTCGAGTCCGCGCTGGACCGTGACGATCGACCCTTGTGCGGCCTGCACGCTGATGGTGGATTCGGCGAGCATCGCGCCGGACGCGTCGAGGGCGATGAGGTTGGTGGAGCCGAAGCTCTTGCCGGTCAGGATGACGATCCCGTTCCGCTGAAGGGCGACATCCGCCACGAGGGGGTTGCCGACGATCACCGTCTGTGTCCGGTCGGGCAGGCGAATGACTTTGGCATTGTCGACATTCACCGTCACGATGGCCGGCACCGTCTCCGCGAGGGCCGGGGCCGCACCGAGGGCGAGGCAGAGAGCGATCCCGCTCGCTCGAGCGCATCTTTTCAAGGACGACGGTGTCGGCATTGACCGGTGGCCCATGGCTCGGGTGTTCTCGGCTGCGACGGTAAGGTTTCGACAGAATCGCGAGCGCCGGAGCGGACAGCCGGCTTTGTCGTCGTGACAGTTTTAACGGCGTGTTGGTAAACGAAGATCTAACGCCGGTGTATGATTGAGCGCCGTCGTTCCGGCCTCCTCGACCTCAGTTGCCGTGTGTTGAACGTTTATCGCACGAGCAAAGGTTGCACCCTGTAATACTTCCCGGATCTCTACAGGTATCTCTGCGTAGGTATTACTGAAGAAGTATCTATCTTTCATTTAATGTTTTTTTACCACACGGCAATCGATTAGCGTCTGAAGCCGTTTCCAGCCCCGGCTTAACGCAATTTCAAGACGAAACCGGCCATCTTCATCCTTAGTCGCCGGTCGAAATACACCGCTCCTCGACGGCAACTCCGCAAGACGAACCCTCAAGGAATACGAATATGTCGAACCTCTTCAAGCGTTTTGCCGCCGACGAGTCGGGTGCAACGGCGATCGAATACGGCCTCATCGCGTCGCTCATCGCCGTCGCCGTCATCACCATCCTCACCACCGTCGGTACCAACCTCAACACGACCCTGGGCAAGGTTGCTGGCGGCCTCGGCAAGTAAGCCGGTTCGAACAGTCCTGATCCGGACTGTTTCCCTTCTCTTGCGCGACCGGTGATCCACGCAAGGTCGTGCGTGGATCGATCACCTCGCCGGACGGTCCGACCCGATCGTCCGGCAGAGCTTGTCCAATCCCTCCCGCTTCATGCGGACGGTGACCCCACGGTCCGTCGAGCTCCCGACAACCGCCTTTGCCGCCGCGATCGAGCACCCTGCGGCGAGGGTGTTTTACCGGGTGACGATCCGAGTTCCGATTTCAGACCGAGACGTCCCCGATGGCGAGTGTCACGCTCCTGATCGTCTTCCCGTTCCTGATGGCCTACGCGGCCGCTCGGGATCTGCTGACGATGACGATCCCGAACGCGGTGTCCCTGCTGCTGCTGCTTGGCTTCGCGATCTTCGCCGGCGCGACCGGAATGTGGGGCTGGGATCTCGTCGGCCATCTCGGGGCGGGAGCGGCGACGCTGGTCGTGACGTTCAGCCTCTTTGCCTTTCGCATCATCGGCGGAGGCGATGCCAAGCTCGCCGCCGCCACCGCGGTGTGGATCGGGTTCGACCGATTGGGCGAGTACCTGGTCGTCGCGTCGCTTGCCGGCGGCGCGCTCACATTGGCAATCCTCGTCGCGCGGGCGCATCCCCTGCCGCGTCTCCTAGGCCGCCTGCCCTTTGCCCTGCACCTTCACGACTCCAAGACCGGCGTACCCTACGGCATCGCCCTCTCCCTCGGAGCGCTGATCGTGATCCCGGAAACGATGACCTGGGCAAGAATGATGGCATCGTGAGGCCAGATACACGTAAGAGCTGAACTTGCCGGGCTCGGCCCGAAGCTTGTCGAACCCGGTGCTTTATCGAGCTGACCTATCGCGGGTCGTCCAGAATTCGCATGAGTTAGTTTTCGTTAACCGTAATTTGAGGAATCCCGGCGAAGCCTGAACGGCGACGGCAGCAGGCCGTCCTGTCAGGTTCGAACACGGCGATGAAACCAGCCCGCCTTGCCGTCATCGCCATCGCGCTCGCCGCCGGTTCGGGCGCCGCCTTTCTGATGAGTGGCAGCGATGCGCCGCCGCCGGTCCAGGCCGTGGTCGAGGCGCCCCCTCCTCCCCCGCTGCCGGTCACGGATGTGCTGGTGGCCGCCGCCGATCTGCCGATGGGGCAGAACATCCAGGCCGCCGACCTTCGCTGGCAGCCCTGGCCCGACCAGGCCATCACCGTCGGCTACATGACGCGCACGGCCTCGCCGAACGGCATGGACACCATCATCGGCTCGATCACCCGCAGCGCCTTCCTGGCGGGCGAGCCGATCCGGCCGCAGAAACTCGCCCGGTCCGACGGCGGCTTCATGGCGGCGATCCTGCCCGCCGGCATGCGCGCCGTCGCCATCGTCACCGATACGCGCGGGTCGAGTTCGGCCGGTGGCTTCATCCTTCCCAACGATCATGTGGACCTCATCCGCACCTATCGCGACGAGGAATCCACGCGCTCCGGGGGCAGCGAGGTCCAGATTTCAGAGACCTTGCTCACCGACATCCGCGTGCTCGCGGTCGGCCAGATCGTTCAGGAGCGGAACGGGACCAACGTCGTCACCGGCGAGACCGCCACCCTCGCTCTGACACCCGCCCAAGCCGAAACCGTCACCCTGGCCCAGAAGGTGGGACAGCTCTCCCTCTCCCTGCGCAGCCTCATGGATGCCGGCCGGACCGTGGATGCCCCGCCGGAGACGCAGCAGGACACGGCCCTGACGGTCGTCCGCTTCGGTGTCGCCAAACAACAACCGCGTCGCTGAGATGCCGAACCGCGCGATGATGAAAGATTTTCCGATGACCACGAGACACCGGGTCCGCGTGGGCAGCCTGTCCGTGTTCGCGGCCCTTGCCGGTCTGGTGCTGGCCGCCACCTCCGCCGTGGCGGCGCCGAGGGACGGTTTCACCGCCGCCCCGATCGTCGATGTCGGCGGCAACGAATCCGGTACCTCGCGCCGTCTCGAGTTGACGACGGGGCGGTCCATCGTGATCGACCTGCCGCGCGACGCCAAGGAGGTCTTCGTCGCCAATCCGAAGGTGGCCAACGCCGTCGTGCGCTCGACCCGCAAGGTCTTCGTCATCGGCATGGAGGACGGTGCGACCTCGATCTTCATCATGGACGCCGAAGGCCGCCAGATCACCGCCCTCGACGTCACCGTGGCGCGGGACCTCAAGCTCGGGACCCTGCGGCAGATCCTGCTCCAGAGCATCGCGGGCGGGCGCTTCGACATCCGGACCGCCGGCGACTCGCTGATCCTGTCGGGCTTTGTCGGCTCCGCGGCCGAGGCGGCCCAGGCCATGGACATCGCGACCGCCTTCGTCGGCCAAGCCGCCGGTGCCGCCGGCGGAGCAGGCGGCAGGGGCGCCGTCATCAACAACCTCACCATCCGGGGCAAGGATCAGGTGATGCTCCGCGTCACCGTCGTCGAAGTGGCCCGGACCGTACTGAAGCAGTTCGGCGTCAATCTCAGCGGCAACTGGTCCGGCCTCAACCTCGCGAACGTCGCGCCCTTCGGTCTCAATGGCGGTCAATTCCCGACTGGGAACGAGATCAAGGCGACGATCAACGGAGGCGGCGGGGCGAGTATCTCGGCCACCTTGCGGGCCTTCGAGCAGGCCGGCGTCTCACGCATTCTCGCCGAGCCGACGCTCACCGCGATCTCGGGCGAATCCGCGAAATTCACCGCCGGCGGGGAGATTCCCGTCCCCGCCTCGCAGAATTGCACGGGCGGAGTCTGCACCATCGGCATCGCGTTCAAGACCTATGGCGTGACCCTGAACTTCACCCCGGTGGTGATGGCGGAGAACCGCATCTCCGTGCGGGTTGCCACGGAAGTCTCCGAGATCGACCAGACCAACTCCTTCACCTTCACCCAGGGCGATTCCGCCGTCTCCGTGCCCGCCTTCACCTTGCGGAAGACCGAGACCACCGTCGAACTCGCCTCCGGCGGGACCATGATGACCGCCGGCCTGATCCAGCAGCGCAACAAGGCTGCCATCGGTGGTCTGCCCGGCCTCGTGAACCTGCCCATCCTCGGTGCCCTGTTCCGCTCGCGCGACTACCAGCGCCAGGAGACCGAGCTGATGATCATGGTCACGCCCTTCATCGCCAAGGCGATGGAGGCGAAGCAGGTCGTTCGGCCGGATGACGGCTTCATCGATGCCCAGGACGGTCAGGGCATCCTGCTCGGACGCCTGAACCGCGTCTACCGCTCGGGCGGCAGCGCGCCGCTGGGCGCCAATTACCGTGGCCGCGTCGGCTTCATCACGGATTAACGCCACGATTCGAGATCGCACCACGACGACCTCGCAGGACGACGCGGCCCAGGCACCATCAGGACCCGACCCCCAAATGTCATTCCTCCCCTTCCGCTCCCCCGTCGCGGTCGTCGCGTCGATCGCCCTGGCCACCGCCCTCGGTGCGTGCCGCGCCGACCGTGCCGAGACCACCGGCTCGCTCTATCCGACAGACTACCGGGCCCGTCATCCCATCGTGCTCGCCGACGCCACGCGCGCCCTGGACGTCTTCGTCACCGGGACCGGCCATATCGATCCGCGACAGCGCGCCGATATCGAGGCCTTCCTGCTGGAATTCCGCCGCTACGGGCGCGGTACCGTCATCCTCGACATGCCCCGCGGGGTCTCGCCGTCGCAGGGCGCCGCCGTGGAGCGGACCGGTGCGGCGATCCGCAGGCTCGGCGCCGACAACGGCGTCGGCGGACGGCAGATGATCGTCACCGGTTACGCGGTGGCGGACCCGTTCCTCGCCGCTCCGCTCCGCCTCAGCTTCCAGCGCATGGAGGCGAAGGTCGCGAGCCAATGCGGCGTCTGGCCCCAGGATCTCGGCGTCGGAAGCCCGGCCTTCGCCTCGCGCAACGAGACCCATTGGAACCTCGGCTGCGCCATACAGGCCAATGTCGCGAGCCAGGTGGCCGATCCCGTCGACCTCGTCCGCGGCCGGCCGGAAGGGCGCATCGACTCGATCCGGCGCACCGTCGACATCAATCGGCTGCGGGAGGGCAAGGATCCGTCAACCATATGGCGTCAGGATGGGAGGACGTCGGTGAAGGCAGCCATCGAGAACTGATCGGCGTGTCCCCTCCCGTCGTTTGACAGGGCTTCGGCCCTCGTTGTCACCCAAAGACCGGACCCCGCCCCATGCCTGACTTCAACGAGTCACCCGAGCGCGTCATCGCTCCGGTGCCGCGGATCACGATCCAGGCATTCTGCGAGACGGGGGAGACGGCCGCGTCGATCGAGGTGGCGGGGAGCGACAGGCGGCTGCAGAAGGCCCAGATCAAGATCCAGATGGGCGGCGGCCCCGCCGCCGTCGAGGCCTTCCGCCACGCGCCCACCCCGAACGTGGTCATCATCGAGACGCAGGGCGCGAAGTCGCGCCCCCTGGAGATCCTCGATTCCCTGGCGGAGGTCTGTGACGAAGGGACGAAGGTCGTCGTCATCGGCCACGTCAACGACGTCCAGCTCTATCGCCAGTTCATCCAGCGCGGCGTGAGCGAGTATCTCATGGCGCCGGTGGAGCCGATCGTCCTGATCCAGGCCCTGTCCGACCTGTTCACGGCCCCCGGCGCCAAGCCGCTCGGCCGCACCATCGCGGTGGTCGGCGCCAAGGGAGGTGTGGGCTCCTCCACCATCGCCCACAACCTGGCCTGGACCGTGGCGCGCGAGCACGGGATGGCGACGGTCATCGCCGATCTCGACATCGCCTTCGGGACGGCGAGCCTCAACTTCAATCAGGACCCGCCGCAGGGGATCGCGGAGGCGGTCTTCGCGCCCGAGCGCCTCGATTCCAACCTCCTCGATCGCCTGCTCTCGAAATGCAGCGACAACCTCTCGCTGCTCTCCGCGCCGGCCACCCTGGAACGGACCACGGACCTGATCGAGCCGTCCTTCGACAACCTGATCGACCTCCTGCGCGCGGCCGTCCCTTGCGTGGTCCTCGACGTGCCCCATACCTGGTCGGCCTGGACCCGGCGCCTGCTGATCTCCTCGGACGAGATCATCGTCGTCGCCCAGCCCGAACTCGCCTCCCTGCGCAATCTCAAGAACCTGCTGACCCTGCTGCAGCAGAACCGGCCCAACGACGCCAGGCCGCGCATCGTCCTCAACAGCGTCGGCGTGCCCAAGCGTCCGGAAATCTCGGCCGGCGAATTCACCAAGGCCCTGGACGCCACGCTGACGGCGACGATTCCCTACGATCCGGCCCTGTTCGGCACGGCGGCCAATAACGGTCAGATGATCGCCGAGGTCCAGGCCGGCGCCAAGGCCTCGGACGTGTTCTCCGAACTCGCCGCGCGCATGATCGGCCGTCCCGAGACCCGCCGCGTCCGCGGGAACCTGTTCGAGCCTCTCCTGTCGCGTTTGTCCCGCCGCAAGGCGTCGTGATGGTCCTGCGCCGTCTGGAGGCCCGTCATGTTCGGTAGACGAAGCTCGGCCTCGGAGGTCCCGGCGGCGATCGCGGTTTCGTCCGCGCCACAGCCGCAGGGTCCGCTTCCCGTCTTCGACGACCAGCCGGGCGTGGCGAAGACCCAGCGGGTGGAACGGCTCGTCCCGCTCCGGGAGGCGGTGAAGTCGGAGGATTACTTCCGCACCAAGAGCATGATCTTCGGGGCGCTGATCGAGGCCATCGATCTGGCGCAGCTCTCGCGCCTCGACGTCGAATCGGCGCGCGAGGAGATCCGCGACATCGTCTCGGAGATCATCGGCCTCAAGAACATCGTCCTGTCCATCGCCGAGCAGGAGGAACTCCTCGACGACATCTGCAACGACGTCCTCGGCTACGGACCGCTCGAGCCGCTGCTGGCCCGCGACGACATCGCCGACATCATGGTCAACGGCGCCAACCGGGCTTTCATCGAGGTCGGGGGCAAGATTCAGCTGACCAACGTGCGCTTCCGCGACAACCAGCAGCTGATGAACATCTGCCAGCGCATCGTCAGCCAGGTCGGCCGGCGCGTCGACGAATCCTCGCCGATCTGCGACGCGCGCCTGCCCGACGGGTCCCGCGTGAACATCATCGCGCCGCCGCTCGCCATCGACGGGCCGGTCCTCACGATCCGCAAGTTCAAGAAGGACAAGCTCACCCTCGACCAGCTCGTCACCTTCGGGGCGATCTCGCCCGAAGGAGCCCGCATTCTGCAGATCATCGGTCGCGTCCGCTGCAACGTGGTCATTTCCGGCGGTACGGGCTCGGGCAAGACCACCCTGCTGAACTGCCTGACGCGCTACATCGACGAGGACGAGCGCATCATCACCTGCGAGGACGCGGCCGAGCTGCAGCTGCAGCAGGCCCACGTCGTCCGCCTCGAGACCCGGCCCGCGAACATGGAAGGGTCGGGGCAGGTCACCATGCGCGACCTCGTCAGAAACTGCCTGCGCATGCGGCCGGAGCGGATCATCGTCGGCGAGGTTCGCGGCCCGGAGGCGTTCGACCTGCTCCAGGCCATGAATACCGGCCATGACGGCTCGATGGGCACGCTCCACGCCAACTCGCCGCGCGAGGCGCTGGCCCGTATCGAATCGATGATTACCATGGGCGGGTTCAGCCTGCCCTCGCGGACCTTGCGCGAAATGATCGTCGGGTCGATCGACATCATCGTCCAGGCGACGCGCCTGCGTGACGGTTCGCGCCGCATCACCCACATCACCGAGGTGATGGGTCTTGAGGGCGACGTCATCATCACCCAGGACCTGTTCGTCTACGATGTGCTCGGCGAGGATGCGAACGGCCGGCTTCTCGGGCGCCATCGCTCCACCGGCATCGGCCGTCCGCGCTTCTGGGACCGCGCGCGCTATTACGGTGAGGAGAAGGCCCTGGCAGCCGCCCTCGATGCGGCGGCCTACGATGCCGGCCACTCATGAACGCCTGGCTATGAACGCCCTGCAGATGCCTCTCGCCGTCGGGCTTGCGGCGGTCGCGGCCGGGGCCATCGCCTATGTGGTGCTGACCCCCCTCCTGTCGGGGGAGAACCGGGCGGCCAAACGCAGGCAAGCGGTCAGCGTGGTGACGTCCCCCGCCCATCGCGCGGTCACGGCCAGCCGGCGCGAGCAGGTGGCCAAGAGCCTGAAGGAGGTCGAGGCCAAGCGCGGCGGGACGGCGATCACCCTCGAACTCAAGATCGCCCGGGCCGGCCTGGATTGGACGAAGCAGAAGTTCCGGGTCGTCTCCGCGCTCATGGCCGTCGTTGCCGGCCTCGTCATCTTCGTCCTCACCGCGCACAAGCTCGCGGCGCTGGCGGCACTTTTCGCCGGCGGGTTCGGTCTGCCCCTGTGGATGCTGAGCGTCCTGCGCAAGCGGCGCATCAACGCCTTCATCACCGAACTGCCCACCGCCATCGACATCATCACCCGCGGCGTGCGCGCCGGCATCCCGGTGGGCGACTGCTTCCGCATCATCGCGCGGGAAGCCGAGGAGCCGATCCGCGGCGAGTTCCGCCAGGTGGTGGAATCCCAGACCCTCGGTCTCAGCCTCGGCGACGCGATGGTGCGGATGTACGAGCGGGTGCCCGTCTCCGACGTCAATTTCTTCGCCATCGTCATCGGCATCCAGGGCCGGTCCGGCGGCAACCTCTCGGAAGCCCTGAGCAACCTCTCCAAGGTCCTGCGCGAGCGCAAGAAGATGGCCGGGAAGATCCAGGCCATGAGCATGGAGGCCAAGGCGTCCGGCGGCATCATCGCGGCCCTGCCCTTCATCGTGGCGGTGCTGACCTACCTGTCCAGCCCGGATTACATCTCGCTGCTGTGGACGACGGATACCGGCAAGATGGCCCTCGTCGCATCCGCGATCTGGATGTCGATCGGGGTCTTCGTGATGAAGAAGATGATCAGCTTCGAGGTCTGACCGCCCATGTTGTCCCTCATCGGCGAAAAGCTCATCGATCCGCGCTTCATCGGCATGGTTCTGGCCGGGGTGGCGGCTGCGGCGACCGCCTTCGCCCTGCTGCAGCCCCTCATCGAGCCGGACAAGCTTAACAAGCGCATGAAGCTGATCGGCGACGAGCGCGAGGAGTTGCGCCGGCGCGAGCGGGACCGGCTCAACAACCGGTCGACCCTGCGCGTGGCGCCGAAGGCGTACATGAAGCGGGTCGTGGACCAGTTCAACCTGAGCCGCTGGCTCGGTACCGATACCGCCCGGCAGCAACTGGTCATGGCGGGATACCGTTCGCCGGGCGCGGAGACCGGATTCCTGTTCTTCCGCATGGTCACCCCGATCGCGGTCGGACTGGCGGCGATCTTCTACCTCTTCGTCCTGAAGGTGCTGGACTATTCCGTCACCGTCCGCCTCATGATGGTCATCGCGGCCCTGCTCCTCGGCATCAAGGCGCCCGAACTCTACCTGCTCAATGCCACGAAGAAGCGCCAGTCCGAGATCCAGGCGGCCTGGCCCGATGCCCTCGATCTCACCCTGATCTGCGTCGAATCCGGGATGTCGGTGGAGCACGCCATCCGCCGGGTCAGCATCGAGGCCGTCACCCAGTCGGTGGCGCTGGCGGAGGAACTCGCCGTCACGGCGGCGGAACTGTCCTACCTGCCCGATCGCCGCCTAGCGTTCGAGAACCTCGCCAACCGTGTGGGCCTCGATTCCGTCAAGGCGGTCGCCACCGCGCTGATCCAGGCCGAGCGCTACGGCACGCCCATGGGCCAGGCCCTGCGCGTGCTGTCCCAGGAGAGCCGCGACCAACGCATGAACGCCGCGGAGAAGAAGGCCTCCGCCCTGCCGCCGAAACTGACCGTGCCGATGATCCTGTTTTTCCTGCCGGTGCTGTTCGTCGTGATCCTGACGCCGGCGATCATCCAGATCTACCGCTGAGGCGGCGCTGCTCTCCGTTCTCCCAACCTTCGACAGCGGACGAGATCGAAAGCGTCGGAGCGGACACCCGGTCTCGAACACGGGTTATCGGGCGACCTCATTCCGAAGATCCTCGGGGTGAAGGGGACGTCCCCCGGCATCTCGGTCGAGACCCCGTCCGGTGCCGTCATGTCCGGCACGCTCGACACCCCTTGCCTGTAGTGGCTGGGAATTGGCCGGCCGCTCCATCCGGTCGCAGGTCGATCGGAGTCAGTCGTCCGGCGGGATGAAGGGACACCGCCAATTCGTGCGGCTCTCATTCCTCCATCCAAAGTATGTGCCGAATATACCCCGTCTTGGCTGCGATTGGCATGGACTATTTTTATCTTCTCTTCGATGTCGACTGCTGTCGATATCCTGAGACTGTGCCAGGCAAGCCCGATTGATTGCTTCCGCTCATCGAGGCGATAGTACTTTATTTGCAATTGCCGTCTTGGTAGGATTCTGATCTTTAACTGCGGCAAGTTACAGCAGAAGATAGTCGTATCTTCGCAGTGCACGATTTGATTTCAGGTGTTGTGGCAAGGAGCGGGTCATGCCTTTGGTGGAATACACATACGGATCTGCATTTGATCCGAACTTTAGCTTCGCCATAGCGATCTCGAGCGATATCTACGACTCGGATGAGTCGAAATATAAGTTTCGCGCCCAAATCAATACCGACGCCCACGGGGATGTCATTTCTCAGTTGTACAACGGCACCAACAATCTGTCCGAGGACTATAATCTCGGCGCCGGTATCGTAAGCTTCCATATGAATTTTTCCTCCAACACTGGAGGCGTGACGTTAAATGGCTATGACTTCGATGACACCATAAGCGGAGGAAGTGGGAACGACGCCCTCTCGGGCGGCGCGGGCAATGACACGCTGCGGGGCATGGGCGGCGCCGACATGTTCTCGGCCGGGGACGGCAACGACCGCATCGTGGTCCGTGAGGCCGGCGCGAGCGTTTACGGCGGCGAAGGCCATGACAAGCTGTTCTTGCAGGGCGCAGACACATTCAGCTTCAGCGACGATACGTTGTCGAGCATCGAGACGATCCATGTGGGAGCGGGCTCGAACCTGGATCTTTCCGCTGTCACCACAGGCGTGACGATCGTCCTGGCAGCGAAGATCGGCAATCCCAGCAACATCGTCGGAACCCATGGTGACGATGTCATCACCGGCGGCGGGGGATTCGTCTCGCTTCGAGGTGGCGACGGCGACGACGTTCTCAAAGGCAGCAGCGGAACCGCGTCCATGGCCGGGGAGGATGGCAACGATGTCATTGCCGTGGGTGAAGGGGGCGGCTTTGCCAGTGGCGGGGACGGCAACGACGTCATCGTCGGAAGCGACGACGTGTACAGCGTTCTCCATGGTGACGCGGGCAATGACCGGATCGAGGCCGGTGATGCCGGAGCAACGATCGCGGGCGGCGCGGGCGCCGACAAGCTGTTCGCCGGTGCGGGCGACGACACCTTCGTCTTCCAGGCCGGCTTCGGCCGCGACACCATTCAGGAATTCGACGTCAACAACGACCATATCGTCGTCAGCATCGCCGGTATCGATTCCGATGATCTTGTCTTCCGTTCACTGAATGGCGGCCAGAACACGCTGGTGACGTTCGATGGTGTCGATGGCAGCAACAAGATTTTCCTGCACGACGTAACGGTCGCCCAGCTGGAAAACGGTCCCAGCGACCTGTTCCTGTTCGGCGCCTGATCCCCGGCCCGCCCCTACGCTGTTCCGTGTTGGTCCCGAGACATCCCGGAACGGCCGGCCCGCCCGCTCGCGGTCACCGCATGAGCCGGGATTGCCCGACGCAGCGCCTCGCTCGTCGTGGCATCGCCGTTCAGCCGCGCGGCACCTCACCGGCGAGCGAACGGCTCGGGGATCTCGGCGCTTTCGGTGCCCGAGCCTGGGCGGTCATCGCCCGCAGGGAGGCGGCATTGGCCGCCGCCTCTTCCGGGGTCAGGTCACCCCGGGTCAACTCCTCGGCTTCCGCGAGCTTGCCCCTCAGCCCGAGGACCAGGGCGAGGTTCTGGCGCACCCGTGCATCCGCGCGCGGCTGGGCCACGGCGTTGCGCATCACGGCCTCCGCCTGATCGAGCTGCCTCGCCAGAGCGTAGGAGAGACCGAGATTGGACAGGACCGTGGGATCGTTCGGCTGGATCTTCAGCGCGGCCTCGTAGAAGCCCTGCGCGCGGGCATGGTCGCCCATCTGATCGGCCACCGCGCCCTGGGCGGAGAGCACGCGCCAGTCCGGCCGGGCCGGGGTATGGGCGTTCTGGAGCACTTCGGCGGCTTCGGTGAAGCGTCCGACCTCCGCCAGGGCCTTGCCGTAGGCCGCCAGCACGGCCGAGTTCTTGGCGTTGCGCAGGGCCGTCTGCTGCAGCACGGCCACGGCCTGCGGTTTCTGGTTCGTCGCCTTCAGCGCCTGCGCATAGCGCAAAGCGAGGCCGACATCGTTCTGGTCGGCGTTGTATTTCTGGCCGAGGGCGTCGACGTCGCGCAGGGTCACCGCCTCGCGGCTCGGCGCGCGTCCGGAGTTGGAGAGGGTGAGCCCGCCGATCGAGCCGGTGGTCTCCGGTGAGCGTGACTGGCAGGCGCTTGCCAGGAGGCCGAGCAGCGCCACGCCGGCCAAACGCAGCGGGAGCGACAGTCCCGTCCGGACCGGCAGCGATGACGAGGATTGGGGCTGGTCTGAACGCAACGACACCATCACGTGCTCCGCACGAGCCTGCCGGTCGACGCTTCACGCCGCCGGTCGCGCAGTGATAGACCGTTAACCCTAATCGCCGGTTAACCCGACTTCAGGGCGTCCAAGGGTCAGCCGGCCGCGCCACGCAATGCCCTCGAGATCCGACCCTGCCCCATCTCAGCGCCGACGATCCCGCCGCCCTCCCGATCTTCTGCATCCGCAGCGAGGACTGGACCAGTTTCGAAGCGGAACTCGGCGCGAGGCACAGGGCCTTCGCCAAGGGGACCGACTTTCAGCCGAAGGCCGGGTGTGTGGCGCTGCTTCCCGCCGAGGATGGCAGCGTCGATCGAGTCCTGTTCGGCCTCGGGGATGGAGCCGATCCGTTCCTGGTCGGCAAGCTGCCCGCGCTGCTGCCCCCCGGAACCTACCGTCTCGAACCCACGCCCACCCTCGACCGGCAGACCGCTTCCCTGGCGTGGCTGCTCGGAAGCTATCGCTTCACGCGCTACCGCAAGCCGTCGCCGAAAGGGCCCGTTCTCGTGACCCCGGACGGTGTCGATGCCGCCGAGGTCCGCCGGATCTCCGAGGCGGTCGCCCTCGGGCGCGACCTCGTCAATACGCCCTCCAACGACCTCGGCCCCGAGGAGATCAAGGCCGTCGCCCGAGCCCTGGCCGAGAACCACGGTGCGGCGATCTCCGTGACCGAAGGCGCGTCGCTCGCCCGCGACTTTCCCCTCGTCCATGCGGTCGGTGCGGCGTCCCCCCGCGCGCCCCGCCTCATCGACATGAGCTGGGGGGACGCGGATGCTCCGAAAGTGACCCTCGTCGGCAAGGGTGTCGTCTTCGATACGGGCGGCCTCGACATCAAGCCGTCGAGCGGCATGCTGCTGATGAAAAAGGATATGGGCGGTTCGGCCGCCGCCCTCGCCGCCGCCGCGATGATCATGGGCGCCGGCCTGAACCTGCGCCTGCGCGTCATCGTGCCCACCGTCGAGAACGCCATCGCCGGCAACGCGTTCAGGCCCGGCGACGTGTTCCGGAGCCGCGCCGGGCTGACGGTGGAGATCGGCAATACCGATGCCGAGGGACGCCTGATCCTCGCCGACGCGCTTGCTTTGGCCGATGAGGAGAAGCCCGATCTCCTCATCGATTTCGCCACCCTCACCGGAGCGGCGCGCGTCGCCCTGGGTCCGGACCTCCCGGCCTTCTTCACCGAGGACGACGCCCTGGCCTCGGCCGTCTTCGATGCGGGACAGGTCGCCGCCGACCCGGTCTGGCGGCTGCCGCTCCACAAGCCCTATGCGAGCCTGCTCGATTCAAAAGTGGCGGACCTCAACAACGTCTCCGGCGGCCCCTTCGCCGGTGCGATCACCGCCGCTCTGTTCCTGCGGCGGTTCGCACCGGACACACGGGCGCATGTGCATTTCGACCTGTACGGCTGGAACCCGTCGACCAAGCCGGGCCGGCCGGAAGGCGGCGAGGTCCAGACCGCCCGCCTGGTCTATGCCCTCCTCAAGGAGCGCTATCCGGCCCGGTAGCGAGGGGCTCAGGCCGCGAGCTGCGCCTTCTCCGCGATATAGGCGACGCGCACCATGTCCTTGCCATAGGCCCGTTCCAGGCGGCGCACGGTGAAATGGGCGCGCGCCATCGCCTGGAAATGGTTCATGAAGGCGGTGTTCACGGCCGCCCCCCCGACCGCACCGAGGATGGGGACGGCCTGCGCCGCGACCTTCTGCGAGACGACGAAGCCGAACCGCGCCGCGATCTGCGTCGAGAAGCGGATCAAGGCCGGGGCCGCTTCGTCGAGCAAGGCGCGGTTGCCGGCATAGCGCGCCGCTTCCGACATGGTCTTGGCGAGCGCGGCGCGGACCGCGAAATATCCGCTCTCCGCCAGCGCCGTCTCGGCGCCGCTGCGTCCGCCGAGGGCGAAGACCTGGACGCAGGCCAGGGCGTTTTCCGGGTCCGACAGGTCTTCGCCCTCGTCCCGCGCGATCTGCGCGATGGAGCGCAGCATCAGCGTGGTCGAGACCGGCAGTTCCACCGGCAGGGTCGCGATGCCGAAGGCTCCGCCCACGGCGCCGGACAGGGCCGCCATCGCCTTGTGTCCAAAATCGCCGGTGGGCAGGAAGCGCGCGAAGCGCTCTGCCGCCGTGGACGTCACCGGCGCGGGCAGGTCGTCGATGACCGACGCGCCGGTCGCGCCGACCGCTGATGCCGGGACGACCGTCTTCTCGGCCTCCGGCAGGGTCGCGAGGGCCACGCGCAGGGCTGTGCGCATCGCTCCTTCCGTGGCGCGCGACACCGCGTCCGTCACGGGCGCCGGAAGGCTGCGGCTGATCATCTCGAGGGGAGCCCCCGCCGCCGCGGACAGGCGCGCGGCGAGGCCCGGCGTCTCGAGCGTACGGACGGCACGGACGAGGGCCGCGCGGTCGGCATCGTTGAGCTCCTGGCCGGCCGACGCCTCGGCCGGGGTGGAGCGGGTATCGTCGACGAGGGAAATGTTGCTCACCACTACTGTCTCATCCGTGTTTCGGGTGCCGGCGCGCCGGGCCGATCGCTGGAAGCAAGCGTGAGGCCCGCGGGATGGTTCCCGCTCACGGTCTCGGTGTCGCCCGTAGCGGCGGTCTCGGCGGCGGCGCGGGCCGCGCTGCGCTCACCGGCACGTCCGACGAAGAAGCAGAGGATCACCACCGGGATGCCCACGGCCGCGGTGAAGGCGAAGAAGACCGGGTAGCCGTAGCTGGCCACGATGAAGCCGGATGTGCCCGCCACGAGCTTGCCCGGCAGCGCGTAGAGCGACGAGAACAGCGCGTATTGCGTGGCCGCGAAGCCCGGCGCCGTGAGGCTCGACATGTAGGCGATGAGCGCCATGCCGGCGAAGGATCCGCAGAAATTGTCGATGGAGATCGCGGCGGTCAGGCGCCAGACCTCCGGTCCGCCATAGGACAGCCACGAGAAGGAGAGGTTGGAGGCCGCGCCGAGGAACGCCCCGGTGACGAGGGTGGGGAACAGCCCGAGCCGGGTCATCGCCCAGCCGCCCACAAAGGCGCCGGCGATGCCGACCCAGATGCCGTAGAGCTTCGACACCGCGCCGATCTCGGTGAGGGTGAACCCGATCTGCCGGTAGAGCGGGCTCGCCATCACGCCGGAGATGAAATCCGGCATACGATAGAACGCCACGAGGACGAGGATCGCCCACAGGCCGGGGCCGAGGCGGGTATGCAGCTCGGTGAGGGGTTCGAGGACCGCGGCGCGGAACGACCAGGCCTTCACCGGCGCTCCGGCCGGCGGCGCCGATGCTGCGGCCAGAACCTCGGCGTGCTGTCTGTCGAAGGCGGGGGCCAGCAGAGCGGCGATCATGCCGATTCCCATCAGACCGGCCATGCTGAAATAGGCCACCGACCATCCCGCCCAGTCGGCGATGAACAGGGCGCCCGCCCCGGCGCACATGAGCGCCAGCCGGTAGCCGAGGTTCGATGTGGCCGCCATGACACCCTGGAGATCGGTGCCGGCGGCATCGATGCGCCATCCGTCGATGACGACGTCCTGGGTCGCGGCGCAGATCGCCACGAGGAACGCCCCGAGGCCGAGGAGGACGAGGCTGCTCGCCGGGTTGGCCGTGGCCATGAGCGAGAGCGCGAGGGCGACGGCGACCTGTGTGGCGATCATCCACGAGCGCCGGCGGCCGATGCGTGCGCTCAGGACAGGAACGTCGAACCGGTCGATGAGCGGCGCCCAGAGGAATTTGAGGGTGTAGGGAAGCGCCAAGTAGCTGAAGAGGCCGATCGCCTTGATGTCCACGTCGGAATAGGCGAGCCGCGTCGAGAACGTGCCGAGCACGAGGAGCAGCGGCAGGCCGGACGAGAAGCCGAGGGCCAGCATCAGGACGATGCGGGGATCCTCGAAGATATCCCGCAAGGAGAGCCTGGGGCGCACCTTCCCCGATACCGCTGGACTCTGAGCCATTCGTGGAACTCCTGAAGGCTTATGACCCTTTAGGGTCGGCTGCCATGCTCGCCAGACGCTGGTTCGTCCAAAGGGTCGTTACGATGCGGTACGGCCCGTGCCGCCACGCATGACTGAAATGAAGAATGGTCACCAGGAACTTAATGAGTGGGCGTACTTTGTAGGTAGCTATTGGCTCGCAATGAGACATATTCCTTGCTGACGAGTCGACGTGCCGAGGCAACGTCCTCGCGATCTATTTGCCAAGGCGGTCGTTTCGGTCTGTACCGTAGAAGTGCTGCCGTCCTCTCATGAGGGCGGTGGTGCAAGCGTGATGTCAGGATGATGGGCAGCAACAACAACCCGGTTTCGGCCGAACTCCGCCCGGTGGGAAACGCCTCCGTCGATGCCAAGATGTTCGCCATGGCTTTCGACGCCAGTCCCACGCCCATGGTGGTGACCGACCCCCGTCTCGCCGACAACCCCATCGTCTGGGCCAACGACGCTTTTTTGAACCTCACCGGTTATGCGCGCGCGGAACTGCAGGGTCGCAACTGCCGCCTGCTCCAGGGGCCGGATAGCGACCGGCGGACGATCGACGCCATTCGCGACGCCGTGAGGCGGCAGGCCCCCGTGGAGGTCGAGCTGTGCAACTATCGCAAGGACGGTTCCTCGTTCTGGAACGCCATGACGATCTCGCCGGTTCGCAACGATGCGGGCGAGTTGGTCTATTATTACGCCGCTCAGGCCGACATGACCGGGAAGCACGCTCTCGAACTCGCGCTGCAGGGGACGAATGACGAGCTCGAACGGCAGGTGCACGAGCAGACCGCCGACCTGCGGGCCGCCCTGGAGGAGAAGACCGCCCTGCTCCACGAGGTCGACCATCGGGTCAAGAACAACCTGCAGGTCATCTCGTCCCTGGTCCTGCTCAAGGCGCGGCGAACCCCCCAGGGCGAGGCGCGGGACGCCCTCCAGGGCATGGCGGAGCGCATCGGCGCGCTCTCCATGGTCCATCGCATGCTCTATTCCGCCGGCGACGTGACGCGCTTCAATCTGGAAGAGTTCGCCGACGATTTCATGTCCGACCTCACCGCCGGTATCGATCCGGCGCGCACGGCGGTCACCGCCGAGATCGACCCGATTTCCCTGCCGGCCGCCATCGCGGCGCCCCTCGCCCTGATGCTCCACGAACTCGCAACCAACGCCGTGCGCCATGCCTTCCCGGATCATCGCGAAGGACGGGTCAGCATTTCCGCCCGCCGGTGCGAGACCGGCCTGCGCCTTCTGATCGAGGATGACGGGATCGGACGGAAAGCCGCGGCGCCGAACCCGGCCGGGTTCGGCTGTTCCCTGGTGGAGATGGTGGTGAAACAGTTGCGCGGCGTCATCACCTGGCACGAACCCGGCCTGGGCACGCGCGTCGAGATCGTGATTCCCCTGCATTCGGAGAGCCCAGGACCGAGCACGTCCGCACCGCGCGAAGCCGCCTTAGGGCCGGCAGGGTGAGCGGCGGGGACGGACTTCGCATCCTCGTCGTCGAGGACGAGGCGCTCATCGCCCTCGAACTCCAATGTCTGTTGGAAGATCTCGGCTACGTCATCGCCGGGGTGGCGGCGAGTTCGGCCGAGGCTATCGAACTGGGGCGGGCGACCTCCCCCGACATCGCCCTGGTGGACATCCACCTCATCGACGGTCCGACCGGGATCGAGGTGGCGAGAATTCTGAGCCTTGACCCGCGCATCAGCGTCGTGTTCATGACCGCCAACGACAAGCGCATCCCCGCGGATTTCGCCGGCGCGCTGGGCGTCATCGCCAAGCCCTATTCGGAACGCGCGGTCGCCGGCGCGTTGCGCTACGTGGCGGCGCTCCGGGCCGGCGGGCAAGCCGACGCCGACGGATCGGACGGATTCCGGCCGGCATCGCAGGGCGTGTCGGAGGATGCAATCTGGTCGCAGACACCCTGGGCCGGGCCGAAGCCCTAACGCTTCCTCAGTCCATGCCGTCGCGCGCCGCCTTCTTGAGGCGGTAGAGCACCTCCAGCGCCTCGCGCGGCGTCAGGGCGTCGGGATCGATCCGGTCCAGTTCCATACGCAGGGGATCGTCCACCGATGGAGCCTGCACTTCCGGCAGGGGCGGCGGGGCGAGGCTGGCGAAGAGCGGCAGGTCGTCGATGCGGGGACGCGCCGGGCGATCGCGCTCGGCTTTCTCCAGGTTCTTCAGGATCGAGCCGGCCCGGGCGATGACCCCGGCGGGCAGGCCGGCGAGACGGGCGACTTGAAGGCCGTAGGACCGCTCGGCGACACCCGGCACGACCTCGTGCAGGAACACCACTTCGCCCTTGTGCTCGGCCACTTTCAGCGTCGCGTTGTCGAGCCGCGTGAGACGCTGGCTCAGGGCGGTGAGCTCGTGGAAATGGGTGGCGAACAGCGCGCGGCAGCCGTTCTGCTCATGGAGATATTCGAGGCAGGCCCAGGCGATGGAAAGGCCGTCGAACGTCGCGGTCCCCCGGCCGATCTCGTCGAGGATGACGAGGGAATGCCGGCTCGCCTGATTCAGGATTGCAGCCGTCTCCACCATCTCGACCATGAAGGTCGATTGCCCGCGCGCGAGATCGTCGGCGGCGCCGACCCGCGAGAACAGCCGGTCGACCACGCCGAGATGCACGCGAGCGGCCGGCACGAAGGCGCCCATCTGGGCGAGGACGGCGATGAGGGCGTTCTGGCGCAGGAAGGTCGATTTGCCGCCCATGTTGGGACCGGTGATGAGGCGGATGCGGCCGCGCCCTTCGCCGGACAGGTCGCAATCGTTGGCGATGAACGGCTCGCCGGACCGCCGCAGGGCCGATTCCACCACCGGGTGACGGCCGCCTTCCACGACGAAGCTGAAACTGTCGTCGACGAAGGGCCGGCGCCAATCCCGTTCCACCGCCAGTTCGGCGTGGGAGCCGGTGACGTCGAGGCAGGCCAGGGCGTCGGCGATGGCGGCGATGGTCTCGGCCTGCACCATGATCCGTGCCGCCAGCGCATCGAAGACCTCCGTCTCCAGGGCCAGCGCCCGGTCGGCCGCTCCGGAGATGCGGCTCTCCAGCCCGTTCAGTTCCACGCTCGAGAACCGCATGGCATCGATCATGGTCTGGCGATGGATGAAGGTCTCGCGCAAGGCGCCCTTGAGGCAGGTCTCGCCCACCGCCTGCGGCACCTCGATGTAGTAGCCGAGCATGTTGTTGTGCTTGATCCGCAGGGTGCGGCAGCCGGTCTCCTCGGCATAGCGCGCCTGCAGACCGGCGATGACCTTGCGCGAATCCTGGCCGAGGAGGCGCGCCTCGTCGATCTCCGCATCGTAGCCGGCACGCACGAAGCCGCCGTCCCGACGGTTGAGGGGGAGATCGTCGGCGAGCGCCGCGCGCAGATGCTCGACGAGGTCGGCATCGACCGTGCCGAGGCGCTGGACGATGCCGGCGAGATCCTCCGGCAAGGCCTTGACCTGCCCGCAACGCTGCGAGATCGCCAAGGCCGCGGCGAGGCCGTCGCGCAGGGCCGCGAGATCGCGCGGGCCGCCGCGCCCGAGGCCCAGCCGCGACAGAGCGCGGGCGATGTCGGGCGCCCGCGCCAGGGCGTCGCGCAGGCTGCGGCGGAGGTCGCCGTCCTCCACCAGAAACGACACCGCCTCGTGGCGGCGCGTGATCGCCGACAGATCGGTGAGGGGGCCGGCGAGATGTTCGGCGAGGAGCCGCGCGCCGATGGCCGACACGGTGCGGTCGATGGCATCGAGCAGGCTGCCGGTGCGCTCGCCCGAGAGGGTCCGGGTGAGCTCCAGGTTGGCGCGGGTCGCGGCGTCGATGGCCAGCGTCGCGCCGCTCGTCTCCCGCGTCGGCGGCGACAGAGCGGGCCGTGCGCCGATCTGCGTGCGCTCGATATAGAGCAGGGCTGCCCCCGCTGCGGCGAGTTCGGCCCGCCCGAATTGCCCGAACCCGTCGAGGGTCGAGACGCCGAACTGTTCCTTGATCCGCCGTTCCGCCGAGGCGGGTTCGAGCTCCGCCTGTGCCAGGGGCGTGACCGGGGCCTTTACGTCGCGCCACAGGCCGGCCAGCGACGGATCGGAATGGATGGCTTCCGAGAGCACGATCTCGCGCGGGTCGTGCCGGGCGATGGCGGCACCCAGCTCTCCTTCTGGAACCTCGCTCAGGGAGAACCGGCCGGTGGAGATGTCGACGGCGGCGATACCGTAGGCGTAGCCGGATTCCGAGAACTTGCGGCGGCCGAGAGCCAGCAGGATGCTGGCCCGCGACGGGTCGAGCAGGCGGTCCTCGGTGATTGTGCCGGGGGTGACGAGGCGGACCACCTCGCGCCGCACCACGGATTTCGGCCCGCGCTTCTTGGCCTCGGCCGGATCCTCGGTCTGCGCGCAGACCGCCACGCGATGGCCGAGGGCGATCAGGCGGCTGAGGTAATCGTCCGAGCGCTCCACCGGCACGCCGCACATGGGGATATCCGCCCCGCCATGCTTGCCGCGCTTGGTCAGGACGATGCCGAGGGCACGCGATGCGATCTCCGCATCCTCAAAGAACAACTCGTAGAAATCCCCCATCCGGTAGAACAGGAGGCAATCCGTGTTGGCCGCCTTGATCTCGATATACTGCGCCATCATCGGCGTCGCGCCGGCGATGTCGAGGGGGGAGGCGCTCACCGTCTCCTCGGCCGGGACGCTGGTCTTCGGGCTGGAACGGGCGGCGCGCTGGGACATGCGCCACCATAGCAGAGGCGGCCGGACCGGATCAGCGCCCCGCCCGGCATCATCTGGGGAGAACCGTCCAGCGACGAAAAAAGGCCGATGCGTTTCCGCACCGGCCCTCCTAACGATCAAACTGCCAATGGCTTAGTAGCGCGGGCCGCCCGACGTGGTGCCCTTGCGCTGCATGTAGCCCGGCTGCTGCGGGTTGCGGGAGTTCGGATCACCGTGGCTGTAGGCGGCGGGTGCGCGGCGATGGCGCATGCCGTGACGATGATGGTGGTGGCGATGGCGCATGCCGCGATGGCTGGCATAGCCCGGGTGATGACCGCGGGTGACCACCTCGGTGGTCAGTGCGTCGCCGGCGATCACGGGAGCGGCCGGCATGGCCGGGGCGGCGGAGGCCGCACCGAGGCCGAGGGCGCTGAAAAAGGTTCCTGCTGCCAGAGCAAGTGCAATCTTGGTCATCTAGTCCATCCGTTCGGATCGCGCCGCGCGCGTCGAGGCAACAAGTCGCTCGCCCGGACTCCGTTCCCATTCTTTTCGATGCAGAATTACGCACCGATAAAGACACTTAACGGGTCAGGTTGATGGGATGATTTTCGCATCGCGCACGTGATCCACGTCGGCACGGCGAAACGGGGTTGCGCATCCTTCGGCTTGCCCGCACCACCACATCCGCGATGGCGACAAACCCCTCCCCCTCCGCTGCCCTCCCGATCGAGTCGGCCCTGCCGGGCCTTCTCGCGGCGCTCGAAGCCGGCCCGTCGGCGGTGCTCGTGGCGCCCCCCGGAGCCGGCAAGACCACGCGCGTCCCGCTGGCGCTCCTCGACGCGCCGTGGCTCGACGCGGCCGGTCGGATCATCCTCCTCGAACCACGGCGCCTGGCTGCCCGCGGCGCGGCCGAGCGGATGGCCGCCACCCTGGGAGAGCGCGTGGGAGAGACCGTGGGCCTGCGCGTCCGCCTCGGCTCGAAGATCTCGCGGGCGACGCGGATCGAGGTGGTCACGGAGGGGGTCTTCACCCGCATGATCCTCGACGACCCGGAACTGTCCGGCATCGGGGCGGTGATCTTCGACGAGTTCCACGAGCGCTCCCTCGACGCCGATCTCGGACTCGCCCTCGCCCTCGATGCTCAGTCCGGCCTGCGCGACGACCTGCGCATCCTCGTCATGTCCGCCACCCTCGATGGCGCGCGGGTGTCGCGCCTCATGGGCGACGCGCGGATCGTCGAATCCGAGGGGCGGGCCTATCCAGTGGAGACGCGCCACACTGAGCGCGATCCGAACCGACGGATCGAGGATGCGATGGCCGAGGCCATCCTGCGTGCCCTGCGGGCCGATCCCGGCTCCGTCCTCGCCTTCCTGCCCGGACAGGGCGAGATCCGCCGGGTGGCGACGCTCCTCTCCGAACGGGTCGACGCGAGCACCGAGATTGCGCCCCTCTACGGCGCGCTTCCCCCGGCCGAGCAGGACCGCGCCGTGGCGCCCGCCCCGCCCGGAACCCGAAAAGTCGTGCTGGCGACCAGCATCGCCGAGACCTCGCTCACCATCGAGGGCGTCCGGATCGTGGTCGATTCCGGCCTGTCCCGCGTGCCGCTCTACGAGCCCGGCATCGGCCTGACCCGCCTCGTCACCGCCCGCGCCTCCCGCGCCTCGGTGGACCAGCGGCGCGGTCGCGCGGGCAGGACCGAGCCGGGCATCTGCCACCGCCTCTGGTCGGAGGCGGCGACCAGCGCCCTCGAACCCTTCACGCGGCCCGAGATCCTGGCCGCCGACTTGTCCGGCCTGCTCCTCGATTGCGCCGCCTGGGGCGTCTCTGATC
>NZ_VMOA01000027.1 GCF_020662345.1 Methylobacterium sp. W2
CGTAGATCGTCGCCAGCGCCAGAAGACGCCGGCTTTGCCCGGCATCCCGGCTCGTCTTGGCCAGATGGCGCAGAGCGTCGGCGTTGAAGTCTTCGCGAAGCGGCACGGCTGCGGACATGGCAAACCTCCCCGGTTCACCGCATCGAATCAGATCCGCCGCCGATCCGAAACCCCATGAGTCACCATCAGCGCTCGCTGGTATAAGCCAAGCCCGCCACCCGATCCGGCTCCGCCAACGCCCGCCAAGCCAAAAATGGCTCCCACGCCACAGGCCCACCCGCAGCCGTAAGTGGTTTGGCTGTCAGAAGCGCCAGGGGAGGAGAGGACATTCCGTGTCCCCGCAGTTCGGCTGATAGCTCGGTAGAACTGATCGCATAGGAGCGGCCCGCTCCAGGGGCCGACACGGCGACGGTCATCCGACACTGAATGTCCGCTACCGGGCGGTCAGCTGATGTCCGTTCATGGCGCACAGCGGCGATAACGAACGGCTTAGATGGGTGGGAAGCGGAATAGCGGCTTACGTGCACGGCTGATGATTGACCGACCTTCAAATCGAGGCCGTGTCTGTTAATCGGCAATGCAGTCACCGGCATCGGCCGCTAATGCTCGTACCAGCCTACAATCCGGTCGAGGAGTACATGCGGTACCGTCAGGGCCGACAGCATTCGCAGGGTGAGGCACAGGAGGGTGGCAGCGGGGTCGTTCGCGTCGGCGGCGTAGAGCGGCCAGAGACCGGCGCCCAGAACAAGCGTAAGCCCGAAGACCGGCAGCGAGGCGCAGACAGCCTTGCGCATCGTGTCGATGCCCGGCGCCCGGGTTGGGTCTTGCACCAGGGCGCGCATGTGCCGAGGGGCGTGAAGGCCGACGAAGTACAAGGTGAAGGCCGTCAGCGGCGGCAGCAGCCGGAAGGCGAGCGCCAGGATGACCATCTCAATCAGTACAGCGCCCCGGTGTCGGCGCATCAGCACCCACGCGGCAGCGATCGCGAGCCAGAGCCAAGCGGCAGCGATCCACCAGCCGGGGAGATGCGCCATCGTTACCCGCGTGACGGCCGCGAACAGCGCGGCGGTCTCCTCGGGCCGCAGCAGTGCCGGCAGCGCGATCGGCAGCCCGCCGCGCACCAGGGCCTCGAACGGCCGGCCCGGACCGGCATCTTCCTCACCGAAATGCAGGACCGACAAGGCAAGGAAGCCCGCCAGGGTCACCAAGGGTGCGACCTGCCAGGCGAGCAGGACCAGGGCCGAGAGGCCGAGATAGGGAACGGCGAAGATTCCGAACCACGCCCGGCCGTAGCGCGGGCGCAGCAGGGGGGCCGCCACGGCACCATCGAGCGCGCCGTGTGGCACGCCGAGGACAATCACGATTGCCAGGGCCACAAGCCAGGACGCTTGGCGTGGCAAGGCGGCCGAGGTGACCAGGGCGAGCGCCACGAGGGCCCCCGCCAGGAGCAGGGGCCCGGCTCCCGCCGAACCCAGACGTCGGCGACTCGCACGAACGGGGGTCACAAGGACCGGAATGGTCGCACGAGCCGCCATCCGGGTCAGGCCGCCCGGCGCAGCGGCGTCGTGGTAGCACGCCCCTCGGCTAGATCACGGTCGACCGCTCGTGTCGTTTCCCGCGTAGCCATGATCCCGTAAACGACCTTGGCGGTCAGGTCCGAGAGCGCGACGACCGCCAGGGCTACCGCCGGCGACAGGATCCCTAGGCCATCCTGGCCGACGAGAAGCACCACGGGGTAGATGCACCAGACCACCGTGAGGAACACGGCGTTGCGCCGGAAGGCGGACTGCACGTCGGCCCGCTCAGCGGCGTTCTCCTCGCGCAGCTGCACGAAAATTCCGTAGAATACGGCGAGGAACGCGCCGCAGGAGATCGCGAACCAAGTCCACTTGATCCAGGCAACCGTCGAGAGGCCGAAGGCCAGCGCGGTCACGATCATGATCAGGTCGGAACCGATCAGGCCCCAGACGATGGCCGGCCGGCGCATCCCCGAATGCATCGCGGTGCGTGAGAGGCCCAGGAGCAGCAGAGGCGTGGTGAAGGTCCAGTCGATGTAGCGGGCGAAATAGAACTGGCGGGCGGTGTCCGCCGCGTCGGGACCGGCGGGCAGGACAAGGCTTCCCTGCCCCGTCGCCATTGCGAAGTAGGAGCAGGCCGCGATGATCGGCACGATCCCGTGGATGATGGTATCCGCCTCCTCGGCGTGTGTCCGTCGCTTGCCCATGAATAGGATCGCGGCGGCACCTGCCGCCATGCCGGCGAAGCCGAGCCAAAGCCAGAATTGAGGCGTCATCGAAAACTCATCGGTACAGGAGGATAAAAAGCATGCCCCGAACGTGGCCGCACTCCTGCACAAAGTTCACCGACTGCGATCGTTGCTTGGGATGCCCATCACAGTCACGCGACCCCAGAACCTTCAGGTCGCGTTCGCTGCCGGCGCGACAGGGTCCGACTAGATACACCTGTGAAGCATGCTCAAAAGCGAGTTTGCTCGATACTCAGCGGTGTTCTGAATGTCGCTTCATAGGCGGGAAAGCAGATGGCTGGAACGGCGAGGATGGGTCGATATTTATCCGTCCGCCCTACGACGGGGGTGGTTGGGGAGCGGACCCTAGCCTATCTCTTCTGAAGCGGACGTTTGCCACCGGCTCCTCACCGGTCGAATGGACGACGGCCTCGGTAGGCTGATGATCTACGTACCGGCGGGACGTTCGGGCTCATCCGGCTGATCGCTCCTGCAGGTGTAGGTAGGCCTTGTCAAACTCAGCAGCGCGGACAAGCTTATCCCAAGCTAGAATGACCAGCGTGTTGCTACGGAGGGTAATGAGCCCGTTGCCCCGCATCTCTTGCAGAGTACGGTTAATGTGCACGCTCGACATGCCGGTGGCGTCCCCAAGGTCAGCCTGCGTCAGTGGCAGGGCACAGCGGTACTCACTGGCCAACCCCACAGCCTCCTGCTTGAGGTACAACTCGCAGAAGAGGTGGGCGAGATGCTCGTAGGCCGAGCGCTGGCCCATACACGCCATCCATTCACGGAAGATTCCTGCATCCACCAGCGTGTCGCGCCAGAGCACGGCGGCGAGGCGTGGGAAGCGGTAGGTGAGATCCTGCATCGCCTCGTGGGGGATGAAGGCCACGGTTGCAGCTGTCATCGTGGCGAGGCTGTGATCCATCCGTGGGATGTGCAGACTTTGAAGATCCGGGATGTCACCGCCGATATGGAACGAGAAGATTTGGCGCTTACCCTCGCCCATGATCTTGTAGCGGCAGGCCCAGCCTTCGAGAATGAGGCAGCACTGCGTGGCCGTTTCGCCATTGCGGACAATGTCGCGATCCGCTCTGATAGCTTGAGCCTTGACGGGCAAGGTCTCGACGGCTTGGCGCTCCTCCTCCGTGAGGGGGGAGATGCTCTCCAGCTTGGTGACCATCGGTTGTAGGAAATGGGAAGACTTCGAGACCACGTGGCTTCGCCTTACATTGCAGGCGGAAGCGCGCGACTCTCCCAGGCATCAGCACCTGTATCGGAACGGCTGACGATTTTTTCAATATAAAGCAATAACTGGCCGCAGGTACCATCATACATTAGTAATTCTAACGGGGCGACGTGGAGCGGCGAAAAAAGGCGAATGGCTGCTCAGCTAAAAATTTTCGTCTAAACGCAGACTGGCAATAATATACCCCGATCCAGTCTTGAAACTCTGCCTCACCGAAAGCCTGCAAGCAAACCTTCCGAGTGTCGGCAAGGGGTCGTGAGCAGGCTCACTGATGATATCCGCTTCCATGGATCAGTGCCCCCAAAGTGGACTGACGGCGATCCACCCATTTTAGCCGTATACCGGACGGGCGGATCTCGACCCCAGTCGGACGTAGCTCAGAAATTTCGGGCTTCCTGAAACCAGTCGTTCCTGAGCACCGCTAAGCCGGTTCTGATTGGAGTGCCTGTACGATGCGGCGGCTGTCCTTTGATGGTGGCAGTCCGAAGAAGCGGGCATATTCTCGGCTGAACTGCGTGGCGCTTTCGTAGCCGACACCGAATGCAACCGAGGTCGTGTTGCCTTCCCCGGCGATCAGCAGCGACCGGGCGTGCAACAGCCTAATCCGCTTCTGATATTGCAATGGGCTGAGTGCGGTCACCGCCTTGAAGTGGCGGTGGAAGGCGGAGATACTGAGGGCCGCCATTGATGCCAGCGCCTCGACGCGTAGCGGGGTCGTGAAGTTCTCCCTGATCCAACGGATCGTCACGCCGATGCGCGACAGGGCAGCGCCGGGGGCGGCGATGTCGCGCAGCATCCAGCCGAGCGGTCCCTGCAAGACGCGGTAGAGGATCTCGCGTTCATAGGCGGGTGCAAGCGCAGGAACATCGTTGGGCCGGTCCATCAGGCGGAGCATTCGGACCCAGGCATCTAGCAACTCTTCGGTGACGGGCGCGACGGAGAAACCAGAGCTGTACAAGCCGCCGCCGGTCGGTTTCGGCAGGTCGGCAAGCAGGTTCGCGACGATCGCGGATTCTAGCGTCAGGCTGACCGCAAGGTATGGGGCACCTTCGTCGGACGGATGGACGGCGCCGACGGCGGGCAGGTCGACGGACATCACGAAATAGGTTGCTTGATCGTAGCGAAAGGTGCGCTCGCCGACCGTCATAGTCTTCGAGCCCGTCAGGATTAGGTTGATCATCGGGCTGTAGACGGCGGCGAGCCTGTGTTCGGGAATCTCGCCCTGAACCATCGCAACGCGTGGAATGCCGGTCATCGTCGGTCGGTTCTGGGCTCTGGCAGCGAGGCGTCGCAGCTCACTGAGGTTGATGCTCATGCCTCGTGTTAACCCGGGCGCGCACTCGGTCAAAGCTGGCAAGCAGGATCAGGCAGGTTTCGGAGAGGATCGTGGGCGCAGGCGGTCGGGCGCGGGCTTATCTACGGGACAGGCAGCAGGTGCTGAAGCCCGACGGATACAGTGTCGGGTGGCCTTTTGAACCGGAGCTACGAGCGTGAAGAAGTTGATGATCTACGGTGCCGCTGGCTACACGGGGCGGATGGCGGCTGCCAATGCGAAGAAGGCAGGCCTCGCGATCGTCGTAGCAGGCCGAGAGCAGGACAAGGCAAAGTTTGTCGCCTTGGCGGCCGAGCTCGGCGTCGAATATCGGCTGTTTGCGGTGCATGATATCTCTGCTGCACACGCCGCGCTCCACGACGTTGGCGTGCTGCTGAACACCGCCGGGCCGTTCATGCGCACCGCCGAACCACTTATGCAGGCCTGCATCGCCGCGAGGGTCCACTATCTCGACATTGCGGCCGAGCTGGACAGCTACCAGCTGGCTGAGAAGCTCGACCAGGCCGCGACCGCCGCAGACGTGATGCTGCTGCCGGGCAGTGGTGGCAGTGTCGCAATGCTGGGATCGCTTGCCGCCCATGCCGTGAAACGCGTCGCGAAGCCGCGCAGCCTGAGCATCGCGATGCACGTCGCGGGCGGGTTCTCGCGCGGGTCGGCAGTCTCCGCCAGCGAGAACGTCACCGCCAAGCTCCTACACCGTGTCGATGGCGCGCTGGTCGACCACGAAGCCGGGGCGGTTCGCGATTTCGACTTCGGCGACGGACCGGTTTCGTCGTTCGGTGTCACCCTCCCGGACCTCATCACGATTTGGCGCGCGACCAGAATCCCGAACATCGATACCTTCGTCTATCTGACCGACACCGTCTTCCCGGAAGGCGACCTTGCCGCGATGCCCGATGGGCCGACGCCCGCCCAGCTTGAAGCCAGTCCCTACCATGCGGCGGTCGAAGTCACCGGCGAGGACGGCGCGATCGTTCGTTCGATCCTCAACACGGTCAACGGCTATACATTCACGGCGATCGCAGCAGCGGAGGCAGCTCGGCGCGTGCTGAACGGCGAGGCCCGTCCCGGCTTCCAGACACCCGCCGGCCTGTTCGGCGACGGTTTTGCGGAGACGATAGCCGACACGACGATCGTGGATCTATAACCGATCGCTGAGCGCCAGCCGGGGGCATTATGCCCCTCTGGCGCTTAGCCGACAGCCTGCTGGACCGGGACATAGTCGTTAGCGGTTGCCGCGACCCTGAACCGTGCAGCGTCCCGGCCGGGCGGCATGCCAAACAGCCGCGTATATTCGCGGCTGAACTGCGAAGCGCTTTCATAGCCGACCATATGGGCAATCGACCCGACATTATGGGTCTCGAACAGCAACAGGCGCCGTGCCTTGAGCAGTCGAAGCTGCTTTTGGTACTGGATCGGGGCCATCGACGTCACCGACTTGAAGTGCCGGTAAAACGCCGCGACGCTCATGCCGGTCATCGCCGCCAGCGGCTCGCTCCGGATCGCTTCCGCATAATGGTCGCGGAGCCAGGTGATCGCCGGCCTGACCTGCGCCAGCTTGCTATCGGCGCAGGCGACCTCGCGCAGCTTGTCGCCCTGAGGGCCGATCAGGACGCGAAACAGGATCTCGCGCTCGATCGTCGCGGCGAGCATTCGAGCTTCGGCCGGGCGATTGATCAACCGCATCATGCGTAGCCAGGCGTCGATCAGCTCCGGCGTCGCGGCGGACACGGCAAAGCCGGTCGGACTCGGCGTGCCGGTCTCGTGCATCTCGGCGATCAAATTGGCGATAATCGTCGGATCAAGCGCCAGGCTGACGGCGAGGTATGGCTGGTCGTCGCCGTCCGACTGGACCCCTCCCGTCGCGGGCACATGAACCGGGACGACGAAATAGGTCGCCTCGTCGAAGCGCAGGTTCCGGTCGCCGATCGACAGGCTTTTCGAGCCCTGCAGGACGAAATGCAGCATCGGCTCGTAGACCTGGTCCGCACAGCCCTCGGATCGCACCATCGCCACCCGAGGCAGGCCGGTCGGCGTCCACCGGCTTCCAGCGCGCATCACGATGCCGCGCAACTCGTCCATCTGGCTTTTCATAACTCGCCAATTGGCACCGTTAGACAGCTGAAACAAGCAAGGGTGAGAAGATTAGGCATAAGATCGAGAAGGGGAGGCATGGGTCCCACCCCAGCCGCTGCCATATCGTGACGACGAGCAGGCCACCTTGTCTCTCGCATCAGGTCGCTGATTGAAAAGGATTATCCAATGCGTTTGAACGGAAAAGTTGCGATCGTGACCGGCGCCTCAAGCGGCATCGGTGCCGGCATCGCCAAGGCCTTTGGCGCAGAGGGCGCCACCGTGATCGTGAATTATGCAACGAGCAAGGAGGGCGCCGATGCGGTCGTCACTTCGATCGCAACAGCCGGTGGCAAGGCTGTCGCGGTGCAGGCGGATATGTCAAAATCGGCCGACGTGGTGCGCCTGTTCAACACGGTCGTTGCCGATCACGGCAAGCTCGACGTGCTCGTCAACAATGCCGGCGTCGCAGTCTTCGAGATGGTCTCCGACCTCACCGAGGAGGCGTTCCACAAGCAGTTCAACGTCAACGTGCTCGGCTATTTCCTAGGCGTTCGCGAGGCGACGAAGCATTTCGGCGAAGCCGGCGGCAGCATCGTCAACATCAGCTCGATCCTCAGCACCCACCCGTCGGCCGGCGGCAGCGTCTATTCCGCCACCAAGGGCGCGGTCGATAACCTGACCTATGGCCTGGCGCGCGAACTCGGGCCGCGCAAGATCCGGGTGAACGCGATCATGCCGGGCTACACGAACACGCCAGCGACGGACGGCAAGTTCGCCGGCGAACTGCGCGAGCGACTGCTCGCCGAGACGCCACTCGGCCGCGTCGGCGAACCCGAGGATATCGCCCCAGTCGCGGTCTTCCTCGCCTCCGACGACTCATATTGGGTCAGCGGCGAATCCATCCGCGTCACCGGCGGCGCACGCGGCCTCTAGTCCAGGGCCGGGGGCCTAGTGCCCCCGGGTTTGAACAGCCTCGACCTTGGAAATACAACTTCGATCATTGGAAATACAATTATGCCAACCACGTCTCGACGGCGTACGCTCACCTTATGGGTGGTCCTTGCAGCGCAACTCATGCTTGCGATGGACTTCCTGATCGTTGTCGTTGCGCTGCCACGTATCCAGCATGACCTGGGCTTTAGCCCGGCGGAGTTGACGTGGGTGCCAAATGCCTTTGGCCTGGCGTTCGGCGGCCTGCTGCTGCTCGGCGGGAGGCTGGGCGACATGATCGGGCAGGTCCGCGCGTTCAGGACGGGCCTGATCGTCTTCGTCGCTGCGTCGTTGCTCGGTGGCCTGGCGCAGACACCCATGCTGCTGATCGTGGCCCGCGTCGTCCAGGGTGTCGGTGCCGCGCTGGCGGCCCCGAGCGTCCTCGCACTGGTCATGGTGATGGCGCGCGACGAGGCGGAGAAGGCGCGCGGCCTGTCGCTATTTACCGCCGTTTCCTCGATGGGCGCGTCCGCCGGCCTGATCCTGGGCGGTGTGCTGACCGACTTTCTCTCGTGGCGCTGGGCGCTGCTGATCAACGTACCGGTCGGCCTCCTCGTGGTGACGGCGATCGGTCGGCTTGTGGCCGAGACCCACCCCAAGCCGGCGCGTCTCGACACCGCCGGTGCACTAACTGCGACGATCGGCTCGGTCGCGCTGGTCTATGGCTTCATCAGCGCGGCGGACCATGGTTGGACGGCTACGGGCACGCTGCTGTCCTTCAGCGTTGCGGTCGTGCTGTCGCTCGCCTTCTTCCAGGTCGAGAAGCGCCACTCAGCGCCCTTGTTAGACTTGCGCCTGTTGCAGGACCGGTCGCGCCTCGGTGGCCTCGCCGCCATGGCACTGATCGTCGGCGTGCATTTCGCTGTGCTGTTCATGCTGGTGCAGTATCTGCAGCGCGTGCTCGGCTGGACGCCGCTGGGTGCCGGCCTCGGTTATATGCCGCTCACCGTCACTGTTTACGCGATAAGCAAGTTCGCGCCGCAGATGATCGACAGGTTCGGCGCTCGTGCCCTGCTGGTTGCGGGTAGCCTGACCGTCGCGGTCAGCCTCGTCGGATTCGCCTTGCTGGGCGACCACGGCCGCTATTTCCCGGGCGTGCTTATCCCGTTGCTGATCCATGCAGCAGGTATCGCGCTGATCTTCGCACCGGGCACGGTCGCCATCATGCACGGTGTTCCGGAGGAGCACGCTGGCACCGCATCGGGCCTGCTGCAGATGGACCAGCAGATCGGCGGGGCGCTTGGGATTGCGGCGATCACCTCGATCTATGCCTTCGCCGTTGTCCCCGGCCGGTTCGCTTCGGGCCTGCCAGCAGCGTTCGTCGGCGGGGCAATCATCGCGAGCGTCGCAGCAATCGTTGCGTGGCGAAATGTCGAGCAAACCACTATCGTGCGGCCGGCCCTCCTACCAGGTTGAGCCATCACAGTTGAAACTGTGCCGGACGGTGGCGATCGTCCACTCCACGGTGGATTGATCGATCGACGCGTGAACGGGCGAGGCGGCCATCTCGGTCGTCACGCCGTTCGCGGCGCGATGCCCGGCCTCAGCCGCCTCCCACACCAGCATGTCGACGACGAAGCCGTCGTCGCGCTCGCAGATATGACGGGAGACGAAGCCGGGTTGCTTCCGGAGCCACGGATCGATGTCCGAGTTCGCCGTGATAAACTCGTTGATGGTCAGGCCGCTGGCGAGCCGAAAGGTGGTGATCTCGATGGCTTGGGACACGTCTGTATCTTTCAATGACACTGCGGATCAGATGACGTAGCCGCCAGCGACCTCGATCGTCTGCGCGTTGATCCAGGCGCTATCGTCCGATAACAGGCTGGCGATGACGCGGCCGATATCGTCGGGTTCGCCGACCCGGCCGAGTGCGGTCTGTCCGGCGAGGAGCCTTTCGAATTCGTCGTTCAGCCCACCGCCGAGGTCGGTGCGGATGGCACCGGGCGACACGGCGTTGGCGCGGATGCGGCGTTCGCCAAACTCCTTGGCCATGTAGCGGGTCAGCACCTCAAGACCGCCCTTGAACGCCGCATAGGGCGCCACGCCGGCGGTCGCGACCCGTGTCGTGGCGCTGGTCAGGTTCACGATCGAGCCGCCGTCTGCCATCAGCGGCAGCAACGCCTGGGTCAGGAAGAACGGGCCCTTCAAATGGACGGCGAACAGCCCGTCGAACTCCGCCTCGGTGACCGAGGTGATCGGGTTGAACGCCCCGTATCCGGCATTGTTGACGAGGTGGTCGAAGCTATCCCGGTCCCAGGTCGCTGCAAGCGCCGCCGCCACGGCCTCCCGGAACGCCGGAAACGAGCCGGTGTCGGCAACGTCCAGCTTCAACGCAACGGCCTCGCCGCCGCCGGACTGGATTGTTCGCACGGCGCCGTCGGCACCCTTTGGATGGCTGTTGTAGGTCAGGATGACGCCTATGCCGCGAGCAGCGCATTGCATTGCAGTGCTCCGGCCAAGGCCACGGCTGCCGCCGGTGATGATCGCGATTGTCATGCTCGTTTCCACCTGATTTCGTGCACTCCTCCTAAAGGCACGTGCATTCAGGCGATGCTCCCGATCCTGCCCGGATGTTGCCTATTCCTGCTTCAGCGGTGGCGACAAGCATATGGCAGCTATCCGACGTGTTCACCCCAGAAGCTGCCAGACCGCAAACTGATCAGCCCCCATTGAAGTGGTCCGCCCTTTGGTATGGCTTTTGAGCCTGGAGGACGGACGAGATGGCAAAGCACCCGAAGCCCGAGGAGATCGTCGCCAAGCTACGGCAGGCGGATGTGCTGATCTCACTGGGCCAGAGCGTGGCCGATACAATCCGCGCGCTCGGCGTGAGTTCAGTGACATACTACCGGTGGGGGCGTGAGTTTGGCGGCCTGAAGTCGGATCAGGTTCGGCGGATGAAGGATCTGGAGACCGAGAACGCTCGGCTGCGAAAGGCGATTGCGGATCTCACCCTCGACAAGCTGATCTTGCAGGATGCGTCCCGGGGAAGCTTCTGGGCCCCGCGCGCCGACGCGCCTGTGTCGAGCACATCATGTTGACGATGACCGTCTTCGAGCACCGCGCCTGTCGGGCGCTCGGACAGCATCGCTCGACACAGCGCAAGGTACCGCGGGGCCGCGACGACGAAGAGGCGCTGACGGCTGATCTCGTGGCTTTGGCCGAGAAGTACGGGCGCTACGGCTACCGCAAGATCAGTGCGTTGCTGAAGGCGGCCGGGTGGTTCGTCAACGACAAGCGCGTCGAACGCATTTGGCGGCGTGAGGGGCTGAAAGTGCCGGCCAAGCAGCCCAAGCGAGGGCGGATCTGGGACAACGACGGCTCCTGTACACGATCGTCTGACCGACGGCCTTCTTCAAATCCCTCTCGGGCCAGATCGACCGCGTGAAACGCGGCAAGCCATTCCTGGTTTTCGGCACCGGCAAGATGACCGCCTGCAAGCCGATCAGCGAAGACGACCTGGGCAACTACCTTGCCGATTGCGTCGACAACGCAGACCGGCGCAATCGCGTGCTCCCGATCGGCGGGCCGGGCGAAGCGGTCACACCGAAGGCGCAGGGCGAGCGGCTCTTCGCCTTGCTTGAGCGAGAACCGCGATTTACCCATGTCCCGGTAGTGATGCTGGACGTGATTATTGCTGTTCTGGCAACGCTAGGACGGTTGGTGCCGGCACTGGCAGCGAAGGCCGAGCTCGCGCGCATCGGGCGCTACTACGCCACCGAGTCCATGCTGTCCTGGACCCGGCGACAGGGCGATACGATGCGAGTGCGCCCCCCTCTACAGGGTCGGAAACACTGTTCGACTATTACGCTCGCTTGATCCGAGGCGAGGCGGTTGCCGAGCGCGGAGACCACGCCGTGTTCTGACGTCGCTGCGATCGAACGCCCGCAAACGGACCTCCCGAACGTCCGATCGAGGTCGGGTCTCGACTGTCCGCTTTACGACCAAGTCGGGTGGTTTCTGGCTGGTACGCTTACGCGTCGCAGCTTAGGTAATGGGCCGTTCAATAACACGCACGCAGGCAGGGTCACAGTAACTGGCGCTAAGCCGCCGACACCATCTTGACCGAGAAGGCCGCGAGCAGGCTCCCCATGAGCCAGCGTTGCGCCAAGAGCCAGGAGGGGCGCTTAGCCAAGCCCGAGGCGATGGCACCGGCCGTGCTGGCGATGAGGACGCCGATGGTGAGGTTCAGGACGATGTGCATCGCTCCGAGGATCAAGGTCTGCGACAGGATGCTGCCGTGTTCCGGAACCACGAATTGCGGCAGGAGCGCGAGATAGAGGAGCGCCGCCTTCGGGTTCAGCATCGTGGTCACGAACCCCATCGCCAGAACCTTGCCCCGTCCGCTGCTCGGCAGTGCATTCACCTGGAACGGCGAACGCCCTCCGGGCCGGACCGCCTGCCAAGCGAGAACCATCAAGTATCCCGCCCCGGCGATCCGTAGAGCCTCGTAGGCCATCGGAACGGCCAACAGCAGCGCCGTGATCCCGAAGGCGGCGCAGGCCATATAGACGACGAAGCCGAGGGCGCTGCCGCCGAGGGAGACGATCCCAGCCGTGCGCCCTTGGGCGATGGAGCGGGAGATCAGATAGATCATGTTCGGCCCCGGCGTTACGGCCAAGCCAAGGATGACGATGAGGTAGGCCGTGAGGGTTGAAGTGTCGGGCATGGTCTCTCGCCGAAAGCGTGTCCACCACTCCTTCTCACCGCCGCTTCCATAGGTAAAATACGAAGATCGAATGCCTGTGATCCGCTGAGCCTATCACCGATGGTCAACTTCCGTTTGCTTCGGCACCTCTGGCTGTTCCAGGCCGTTGCGGAGGAGCGCCACTTTGGGCGCGCGGCCCAGCGGCTGGGGATGTCGCAACCGCCGCTCACTGAACAGATCAAGGCCCTAGAGCAGTCCCTGGGAGCCGCGCTGTTCGTGCGCGACCGTCGTGGGGTCCGGCTCACGGCGGCGGGCGCAGCGATCCTCCCGGCCGTGGGCAAGTTCGTGGAGCAGGCGGGGCGGTTGGAACTTGCCGTCCGGGAGGCGGTGGCAGGCCGGACCGGGACACTGACCATCGGCGCCATCAACGCCGCGCTGGTCGAGGACATTCCACCCCTGGTCGCCGCCTTACGGACCGCGCATCCCGGCCTGACGGTCGCGATCACGGAGATAGATAGCGTCGAGGCCGTCCCCGCCCTCGAAGCCGGCGACATCGATCTCGCCTTCGCTCGGCTAGAGGGCGTGCTCGGGCCAACGATCCAGTCGCGGCCGGTGGCGCAGGACCGGCTAGCGGTGGTCCTCCCAAAGGAGCACCGCCTGACGGCGATGGCCGAGGTGCCCCTCACCCTGTTGGCGCAGGAGGACTTCGCGATGTTCGCGCGCCGTTCGAGCCCGGTCTACTTCGACCGGGTGCTGGCGGCCTGTCGCGCCGGAGGCTTCTCGCCCCGCATCCTCCATGAAGTTCGTTCCGTCACGTCGCAGATCGCGTTCGTGGGCTGCGGCCAGGGGATCGCGCTTGTGCCGTCGAGGGCCGAAAAGCTGGCTCCATCGAGCGTCGTCTTTCGGCCACTGGAAGAGCGGGTCGAGATCGTCGCTACGGCGCTGGTCTGGTCCACTGCGCATCACAACCCGCTGATCGATGCCGTCCTCGAACTGATTGGACGGGACATCACGGGAAGTCTGTAGTGTCGAATTGAGGGGGCCTTCTTCGGCTCGCTGAACGTCCGCTTCTAGAGAAAGCCCCAACAAGCTTCTATGGCGTGGTTGGGTCGGATGCGGAACGTCTGCTTCTCGGCACGCCGCTAACTCCTGCTTATGGCGCGCAGCTGCAGCGTCGGCGGATCGTAGTGAGATGCTGATGGCTCCTTAACCGGAGTTCCATCATGCCTTCAACCAGCAACACCACCCGCCGACCGTGGAACCTTGGCCGCCTGATCGGTCCCAAACCGCCGTTCAAGCCAAAGCACATCTGCGCGATCCACACCCGCTTACAGCACGAGGGCCGCACTCGCGACCTCGCCCTGTTCGACACTGCCATCGACAGCAAGCTGCGTGGCTGCGACCTCGTCCGCTTACGCGTGGCAGATGTCCACCTCGGCGACGGCGTCCGCCTGCACACCACCATCGTCCAGCAGAAAACTGGCCGACCCGTCCTGTTCGAGCTGACCGAAACCACCCGTGAGACGCTGTCTGCCTGGCTCAAGCTGCGGGGGCTTCGTGCGAGTGATTGGCTGTTCCCGAGTCGCAGCCGCCCGGGCGAGCACCTGACGACGCGCCAGTATGGTCGGCTCGTCGACGAATGGGTAGCGCTGATAGGCCTCGACCCGGCGGGGTACGGCACGCACAGCCTGCGTCGGACGAAGGTCGCACTCATCTACCGGCGGACAGGCAACCTACGTGCCTGTCAGCTGCTGCTCGGCCACACCAAGATGGAGAGCACGGTGCGCTACCTCGGTATCGAGGCAGACGACGCATTGGTCATGTCCGAGCAGACCGACATTTAGCGAACATCGCGGCGGCTTACCCGCAGGCCGCCGCACCCAGTTCCCCGCCGGCCCATAAGGGTGCCAAGCAGCGAAGTAGGTCTGACCGGAAAGAGATGGTGCGCTTCCCAGTAAGCGCGACTGGGAAATCCGGCGCTCGCCCCAAAGGTTTTAGAACGGGAGGAGCCGCCGAAAGCGGGCAATGTTCACGAGCGCAACGAGTGACGAGGCCACGTAAGTAAGAGCGGCGGCGCGCAGAACGGTGCGGGCACCGGGCATGTCGCTGGCGTCGAGGTAGCGACCCGTCTCCAGGATGGGCAGGGCCCGGCGAAAGCTCGCATCGAGTTCAACGGGCAGCGTCAGAAAGTGAAACAGGACGCGAACGCCGAGGAGCGCGATGCCAATACCCACCTGCAGGGCGAGCAGGATGGGCGAATGGACGAAGGCGAGCACCACGGGCGCGGTCATCATCACCACGGCCGCGGCGAACTCGAAGCCCTGCACAACCGGGGCGAACCTCACCCGCGCCGCAAGGAGCTGGTCCCCCGCCGCGTGCTGGAGCGCGTGGGCGACTTCGTGCGCCGCAACCGCGACCGCCGTGATCGAGCGGCCGTCATGGTTTTCTGGCGATAGTCGCACGACGTTCGCGACCGGATCGTAGTGGTCGGCAGGCGCGATCTCGACGAGGACGTGCTCCAGCCGTGCCAGGTCGAGCAGATGGCGGGCGAGTTCGCCGCCGGTCCCGGGCAAGTCCGGCCGCTCGGTAGCGTGTTGCTGCATCACCCGGCGCACCCACCATTGGGGGCCGAATACCAGAACGAACAGGAGGATTGCGCCAAGCGCTAGGAGGACGGGCACAAGGGTAATGTAGGCACGCGGCCGTAGCCGTGGAAGCGCGGCGTCTTACCCGAGATGTTCACCGTCCGACAATCGCGCCACAAGCGTCAAATACCGGACTGCGTGCAGGCTGTGTAGAAACGTTGGCACTTCGCCACGCCGAAGTGCAATCTTCCATGACAGATTGAAAAACATCAGCTCGGTTGGACGCGATCGCGACCCTTGAGCGTTCCTGCGGGAAATCCTTCTGCTTGCATCAGCCCGAAACGCGTTTTCACATAGCCTCGGTCGACACCGGACGGTCGCTCATCTGAGAATGAATGTCTGCTGCCGGGTGGTGTGCTGGTGTCCGCTTATGGCGCACAGCAGCGATGATGAACGGCTTGGTTGGCCGCCGCCGCCGCCGCCGCAATCGTCGCTCAGGTCGATCGGAAGGGTTCGGACGCCCTGCGGGACTTAAGCCCCCCCGAGCGAGAAAGCACAACGATTGGCGCGTGGGTCGAACACTCGGTGAGCGCTCGGACCAAGGCCCCGCCTATGCCGCCGGACGCACCGACGACGACCGCGTTGGTCGGATGCGAGGCGGTCAAAGCGCGGCCTCCCTGTCGACGGTGGAGCCTCGGCGTCCTCGGTGAAAGATCAGACTGAGGTTGTTGGCCGGCATCACGACGCGCTCGGACAGATGCAGTTCGTGCGCTCGGCCAAGCATTTGACGACGCGCTAGTACGGCCGGCTCGTCGAGGAGTGGGTGGCGCTGATTGGCATCAACCCGGCAGGGCACGGCACGCACAGCCAGCGCCACACGAAGGTCGCGCTGATCTACCGGCGAACGTGCAACCTACGAGCCTGCCAGCTGCTGCTCGGCCATACCAAGCTTGAGAGCACGGTGTGGCCTGCCAGCCTACTCGCCCGACTTCCATCCAATCGAACTGGCCTTTGCCAACCTCAAAACCAGCTTGCGTGTACAGACCGCCCGCACGTTTGCAGACCTCGGCGAAACCATCGAACAGGACTTGAGGCGCTTCACAACGGTCGAATGCCACAACTACGTCGTAGCTGCAGGCTACGACGCATTTGACCCAACCTGATCGGATAAGGATCCAGTAAAACATTCTTTCTTCTTATCCAGATATAAATGAGAAAGATCGAACTTGGGATAATTAATTTTTACAATATGATTGTATAAAGTCTCAGCACGGTGGCCATTTCCATAGATTGCTTCCTCCCCATCACTATCGCGACGCCAACCACCGAGAGCCCGAACGCAATCCAAGGGAATGCTGGCCTCTCGCAAAGCGTCTCGGTAATTATGGCGAAAGCTGTGAAACGAGATACCATCCTGAACAAGCCCTAGCTTACCTAGAAATCTGCGCTTGTCATTAAACCACTTGGAAAATGTTCCAGACAAACTGCCTTGGGAGTCTGGCACAATTTCTGGGAATAGCCTCCTCTCCTTGCGGAGACGTTGACGTTCGACAAAATCCAAGAAACCGATGCGCTCTAGCTCAGGATGTACTGGCACGAAGCGGCGTCCAGCTTCAGTTTTTACCCGTTTTCGATCCGTTTCGTCTTCTTGTCCATCAGCCAAGTCGTTGATAAGAATGACATTGACCCCGTCATAAGATGTCACATCATCGGTTCGCAGCTGGCAGCATTCGCCCAATCGCATGCCGGTCCAGAGCGAAAGGAGAGGGACCCAGAATCGTCCGCGGCGGATTACATGAGAGCCAAGCCTGGCATAACCATCTTCATCATCGCGACATCCTCTATAAAGGGGGGCATTGAAGATAGCTTGAAGGTGATATGGAGTGAAGGAATGCCTAAGCTCCCTTTGGTTGCGCGTATCAGTGATCGCGAGGCCTTCTGCAGGATTTCGTGTCACCCGCCAAGTCTTGACGCCCCACTTAAACAAGGATGATAAATTATTGAGATAGTTATTTACGGCTGCAATACCAAGCCTTGGAAGATTTTTTTCGTCTGCCAAATTTGCCGCCTCAAGAAGGGAAAGCTTTGGAAAGCGTTGGGTCGCATTTTTGGGGAGGCGTATAATAACTGCGCGAATGCGCTCGCAATCTGTCCGATGAATACTGTTTATATCTGTGTCCGCCCCGAGAAGCTCACGCATTGCACGGAACACTGTGCGATAGGTCTTCAATGTGCCTGGGGTTCGCGTAGAGGTCGGATCGTCAAGGTAGTCTTTGATCAGTCCGTCCACTGAGCAATTAGTCACATGAGCGACCGCTGCTGGCGGTTGTGGCGTTTCACTGACATCGCCCCGATTCCGGGCTTGTAGGGCCTTCACTGCGACCTGGGATGACTTCATAAACTCATAGGCGGCCAGCTTCCACGCCGAGGTGTCAGGATTCAGCTCGACTCCGTCCGCCGTATAGACTTTCGGTAGACCGTACTCATCGTTCTCCATCTTGCCCGTTCTGAGCGCTTGCCTGACGTATTTTTCCAGGCGTTCGAGCTCATAATCGGCCTCCTGCAATTGGTCTTCAAATTCCTCAGCTTGCCCCACTCCAGGCCCGTTACGCCGCTGTTGCTCATCCTTTGCCAGCAGCTGATGAAGCCATGTACCAGCCCACCGTTCTGCCTCAGCCTTAGACACATTCACCGCCTCACCACGCAGACGGGTGCGGGCGATATTAAGTTCACAATCGAATTTGACCGAATGCACGCGGGCACGACGTTGGGCTTCTGCTCGATTCGTCGTGCCGAGCGAGATCCATTTCTGGCCGCTACGCCCCCCTGGCACCAACTCGCGCAGCTCCGTTGGAACCCACCCACGGAATGCGTAACCACCATTTTTGCGGCGAACGAGGCGGGGATCCAAGGCCATTTGACGAGCACCGACTGTAGCAGCAACCTGTAGCAGAGGTGGCAACCAAGTGTCTGATCGTCAAGGCTTCTTGCGTTTCCAGTCACTTAGCAAGGCACTGGCGGGCCGCGCCCGACGATGATGAGCACTATGTCTACGCTATAGCCCTCTAACGCCGCATATCGGGATGCCTGTCGGGAGAATGCGACGGTCTCCGTAGATGGCCGCGATGCGCTTTGATGGTAATGGGGGCTACCATTGGGCGGACCATCGAGCCTCGACGCTCATATTTTAATGTGTTAGGGTCATTAAAACGTGTGAACTGGATGTGAGGCAGACTTGTCGTATGAGGAGTTTATATCGGAACTCGGCAAGGCCGGCTTGAGCGTGCGCAAGTTTGCCGATTTGGTCGGCATGCGTCCCAATTCTGTGTCGAACAATGCAAAACGCGGCCAGGTCCCGACGCATTTGGCCGTGATCGCAGCGTTACTTTCTGAGCTGGGGGCTCACCGCATCCCAATCGACCCGATCTTCTCGCGTCTCAATCTGACCAAAAGCGCAAAGAAGCCGCGTGGAGCTTCGGCTGTCGGCAAGTTTGGAGGCGACAAGCAAGGCCGTCTTGAGTTGCTGCCATGACTCAATCGATCTCCATCACGCTTGATATGGCGCACGAAATGCTCGGATGGCCTGAGCCGAAGCAGGTGACCCATCCCCAGGGTTCAGGGGCGTCGGTCTATGCGTCGTTGGTTCATGACAAGATCGGTCGTTCCCTCGGCTCTTCCCCCGATTTTCGCAATGCACGCCTTGGTGTCCTGATGGCGGATCCCGACGCAGCGACTTCCGAACCGCCGCTCGCGATTGTCGTCGAGTTCGATCAGAGTCCAAGCGCCGACGCGCTGCGCGAGCTTCAGCGGCTATCGTGGAACTTCTCGCACTCGCCCACGCTCATCACTATTGAACCCACGACGCTGCGGGTATGGAGCTGCTGCGAAGCGCCGAACCCCGATCGTCCAATCGCCGACTATCTTGTCACCGCTCTCACCACGCTTGAGATGGCAGGAGATCAGTCGACAGATTTGCAGCGACGCGCGGCGCGCGCGCTTCATTGGGTCAACCTGGTCTCCGGTCATTTTTTCGCCATGCATGAAGGGCGGTTTGATCGGGACGGCCGCGCCGATCAGATGCTGCTCGGCAATATGCGCTATATCCGCGACGAGCTTGCCGCGCGCGGATTGGTCGATGACGACGTGTGCCACGATCTCCTTGCCAGGGTGATCTTCGTCCAGTTCCTGTTCGATCGCAAAGACCAGGACGGCAATCCGGCACTGACTGAGGCCAAGTTACATCGCCTTCACAAGGATCAGGTTCTCGAAGAGCGCCATTCTTCGTTCAGCAGTGTCCTTGCAAACTATGAAGACACCTATCGGTTGTTCGACTGGCTAAATACGAAGTTTAATGGCGACCTCTTTCCCGGCAAGGGGGACACTGCTGAGGCCCGCGCGATCGGATGGAACAAGGAACGCAGCATCGTTTCGCCGGCCCATCTTGGATTGCTCGCGGAATTTATCCGTGGTGATCTCGACATGCAGTCGAGGCAAGCTTGTCTGTGGCCGCAGTACGCCTTCGACGTGATTCCACTCGAATTCATTAGCAGTATTTACGAAACCTTCGTCACCGAACGTGCATCGCAGGATGGGATCTTTTACACCCCACCCCATATGGTCGACTTCGTGCTCGATCGCGTGCTGCCGTGGCACGGCACGGAATGGGATTTGAGGATACTTGATCCATCCTGCGGTTCCGGCATTTTCCTCGTCAAGGCCTTCCAGCGGCTGGTGCATCGTTGGAAAGCTGCAAATCCCGATCAGCCGGTGCGCGCCGAAGTGTTGCGGCGCCTGCTAGAGCGCAATATCTTTGGCGTTGACATCGATCCGCACGCCGTGCGTGTCGCTTGCTTCAGCCTCTATCTGGCGATGTGCGACGAGATCGAGCCGCGACACTACTGGACGCAGGTCAGTTTCCCGTCGATGCGCGACGTGCGTCTGATTCGGTCTGACTTCTTCAACGAAACGCACAAGGGGTTCAGTTGTGCGAGCGATGCGAATTCCTATGACCTGATCATCGGCAACGCGCCGTGGGGTGACGGCGTGATCACTGACAGGGCGCGTGAGTGGGCTTTAGATGAGCGACGCAAATGGCCGGTCACAAATAATGACATTGGTGGCCTGTTTGTGGTCAAGGCGGCCGAACTCGCAAAGGGAGACGGACGGGTCGCATTGATCCAGTCGGCGAATAGCCTGCTGTTCAACATTAGCCCGACTGCAATCGAGTTCCGACAAAAGCTGCTGCTTTCCCACCGGGTGGAGACAATCTATAATCTCTCGGCGCTGCGCTTCAGCGTCTTCAAGCGAAAGACGCATACTACCAAGACATCGGCGGCGCCGGTTTGTGTAATAGTTCTGACCAAGGCGGCGCCTGCCGCCGAGGACGTAATCGACTATATCAGCCCGAGATATCTGAAGCCGTTCGTCGACGAATTTACAGTTGTGATCGAGCCCAATGACCGGCGCGCGCTCACCGTGGCCGAGGCGGTTAGCGATCAACTGATCTGGACTCAGCTGATGTGGGGCAGCAAACGCGACATCACTCTGCTCAAACGGCTGCGAGCTTACCCTTCGCTCGCGAGCAGGGCGGATATGCTGAGTCAACAGGGCATCAAGTTTGGAGATCGCACCAAAATTGTCCCTGCTCTCAGCGAATGGCGCATTTTCAACGACACTTCTTTCCCCGATGGCGTATCCCACTACTTAGATGTCGCCGATTTTCCAAAGATGGGAAACGCGCCAATCCACTCGCGCGCATCAACGAGCGTTGCTCCCTTCGCAGCGCCACAGCTAATCGTGAAGCAAAGTTGGACCAAGCCTTCGGGACGTTTCAACGCGCGTCTGACACGAAGCGCGCATGGCGAAGGGCTACTTTGCAACGAAAGCTACTACTCCATCCACTGCGACTCAGAGGCAGTGCTTAATTCTGCGTGTTTGGTCTTCAACAGTAAGGTTGCGGTCTACATCCTGCTCCTAACAAGCGGTAGGTTTCTTTACCGTCCCAAGCCGTCAAAGGGAGAACTACTCGGCCTGCCGGTGCCGCACAGCGAAGCTGAATGGACCTACTCGCTCGATGCGCCGGACACGATTGATCGACTGAGCTTCGAGTTGTTTCAGCTCAATGAGCCCGAGCGGATATTGGTCGAGGATATGATCGACTATACATTGGGCGATTTCATCGGAAACGAGCAGTCAGTGGGCCGCCAGTCCACACTATTGGTGGGGGCCGATCCTGAAGCGCATCTACGGTCCTATTGTGAGATTTTCGCCCGCGTCCTGAAGGCAGGGTTTGGCGAGCAAAAATCGATTGCTGCGAGCATTTTCCACGTTGAAGAAGAGCACATTCCTTACCGGCTAGTTGCATTCGAGCTTGGGGGGGCGTCGATCGACAGCATCGGCGTCAAGAAAGTAGACTCTGACGAACTTCTCGGCGAATTCCGCCGACTCGATACGAGCATTCGTTCGCAAGGCGGTATTTTCAATCAACGCGTAGTTCGCATTTATGATGTCGAAGACGGGGTGCCGACAGTTTTCATCGTCAAGCCAGACCAGAAGCGTTTTTGGACGCGTAGTACCGCGCTGCAGGACGGCGACGAAGTCGCATTGGATCTCTTCCGGTTGGCTCAGACCACCGAAGAAGCACCGGAAGGCTCGCTGCATTGATAAAGGGGAGCGGCGATATCCGGTCGGCAAGAATCGTCAACCCAGACTTTGTCGTCTTAGCCCAGGCGTGGATGCAGAATCCAACGGAAGCACTGCTGGGTTTCATCTGGTCTGCATATGCAAGCATGCAGGCCGACAAACCTCAAATTGACCCGCGCGACTTGGAACGGAGCATTACACAATTGCTCGAACCGCGCGTGCGATCTTCGATGACAGGGTTTGAGCCTTTCTACATCCAGCATGGTCCCTTCGAGCGGGAGACCATGCTGCCTCCGCCCGCACAACCGCCAGAATATGATCTTGCCTTCGTCCTCAGGGCCAATGAGCAAATCATGTGGCCGATAGAAGCCAAAGTTCTCGAAACGCCGAATGCCGTCGCAAGCTATGTGTCCGACGTCACCGAGCAATTTCTGACATGCCGCTACGCTCCATTTTCCAACTCTGGCGCGATGTTAGGCTATTTGTTGAAGGGTGACGCGGACGATGCATTCGCAAAGATTGCGCAAAAGCTCGCTTGTGAACTCGATCCGGTCCCTGGGCAGGTCGAGAGAAAAAACCGCGTTTCCAGCCATTCAAGGACAGTGCCTGCCGGAAAGGCGTATCCCGCCGCCTTTTCTTGTTATCACCTCATCCTAGAGTATCCCGGTTTGACGAGAGCGAGCGTTGTGGCAGCATAACTGAGCGATGCGCTTCCCCTCAAATATATGATCCTGCGCTTATCGCCGGTCCCCTCCGCAACGAAGCGCAGTCGTAAGTATGTGACACCCCAAGGAGGGGCTGCATTAGGCAACCTTGACGCTCTGCACGCCCGCTTTGCCCAGAAGATCGTACAACGTCGCGATCTTTGTTCGGGAACCGCGCCGCGCGCAGTAGGTGAAAATAACGCGCTGCTTGGCACGAGTAAAAGCGACAAAGAACCCCGCCGTCGCCTCGATCTGATCGCCGGCAAAACTCCACCATGCGCCATCGTCCAGACCGACGAAGATGACGCTGTGATATTCGAGCCCTTTGCTCTTATGGATCGTCATCAGCGGAGTAGCATGAACGCCTTCGTAGGCGTCGAGAGCTGACGGCCAGTCGATACCGCCGGCTGAGGATGCCAGTAGATGCAAGGCGGCGGCGTCCAGCACCTTGTCGAGCCAGCCGCCCTGGCCATAGGCGGGGTGAACCGCAATTAGCCGTTCTCGGCCGATGAACGCCAGAATGTCGTCCACGATGGATCGCGCCACGGCCTTCGATTTCGGTGGACTGGAATGCGCGGCGGTCAGTTTGATCGCGTAGGCATCCAATTCGCCGGCAAGTCTCGCTTGCGCGGCCTCTTCATCCGGCGAGACACCGCGTAGGGCCGCCAACGCTTCCTGACAGTCTGTCCAGTATCGGCCAGCCCGCTTGGTCGTCGCGAGCCGCAGAATGGCGACGACGAGCTCCGATGCTTCTTCCGCCAGCAGTTCTTGCAGCATGACCGCGCCAACGGTCCCGGCTTCGTTGCGCAGGGGAATACCGGCGGCCGCGAATGCCGGTTCGAGGACAGCCGCGTAATCGACGGCCTTCTGGCGGACAAGCATAACGAAATCGCGCGGGCCGAGCTTGTGGGTCTTCATTTCGGCGGCAACGAACGCCGCCAGACGATCCGCCTCGACCTCCGGCGTCGAAAAGTCCCAGATCGCGCAACTGTCCCCGGCGATCGTGCCCGCCGTTTTCGATACCGGCGCCACGGCGCGGGCGTCCAACGCCTGCGCAAGGACATGCTGGATACGCACCAGCTCTGGCGACGACCGATAGTTGTTATAGAGCGGCGTCCGTTTCCCGCCGAAATCGGCGTCGAACGCGGTGAAAGGATCATCCATCGCCATCGCCCAGCGCATGATCTGCTGCTTGTTGTCACCCACAGCCGTGATCACCGTCTCAGTGCCGAGAAAGACGGTTCGAACCAGATCATATTGGATCTGCGTCGTGTCCTGAAATTCGTCCATAAACAGGTGAGAATAGGTCAGTCGAAGCGCGTCACGCGCCATCGGATTGACCCGCAACAGGAGTTCGGCGAGCCGCCCGATCATGGGGAACGACAGGATGCTCTTCTTGCCTTCGTGAAGCGAGGTTTGCCAGAAGCGGTCCGCGGCCCATTGGCCCGGCGTCGGCTTTGGCCAACCGTCCACCGGGAGCGGCGACCCAACAAGATGACGGCGCTCGAATGTCTTCACCGCTATCGCCTGGAGGTCGGCATAGGTGCCAACTGATGCAGGAGGCGTGCCGACCGTCTGATACAGAAAATCGCGGTAATCACGATCATTGGGGAACATGATGTCGTAATCGGGCCGTGGCCGCCAGCGTTCGGGCAGCGCCTGACCAAAGCGGTCAATAAGCCCTTTCGCAAAGGCGTCGAAGGTCATCGAGTCGAAGCGCCCGGCATGATTGCGATGGCAGCGCTGACGGACGCGCGCAGCGAGGTTGGTCGCGGCGTCCCGCTTGAAGCTGATCGCGAGAATACGCCTTGGCGCGGGCGCGGCGCCTGTCTGAAGGAGATAGGCGGCGCGTTGCGCCAGCAATTCCGTCTTGCCCGCGCCGGGGCCGGCGATGACGGATCGATTGTCTGTCGAGCGAACCACCTTCAACGCATTCGCTTCGAGCGCTTCCACGCCCACCGGCTTCCAATCATCGGGGCGTACCCGTCGCGACAGCACCGCCATGGCTAATCCCGCCGCAACGACTTGGCGATGTGCTTGAGGACCTCGGCCAGAACCGGAGGCATGTTCTCGGCCAGATCCTTTTTCTTGATGTGGGTCAGAGCTGCGAGATGCGTTGCAGGCTTGCTGTTGGTGAGGAAGTGATAACGGTAGGCTGGCAGAAGCGCCGGATAGTCCTTGAACGGACCGGTGTAGAGCGTGAGCCCCGGTCCCGCTGTCCCGAGCACCACTTCCGCCGCTTTGTCGGCGGCCATCTTCGGACCGCCACCCTTTGGGATGATCGCCTTATAGGCGTCCGGGAAGGCTTCGAGCATAGCCAGATCGAGGTCCAGAGGCGCTGAAAAGTAGACGCCATGCGGCTTCAGGCAATTGATCCACCCTTGCAAAATCTTGCGATCTTCCGGGTCCTGCCAAGTGTGCATAGCCGCAAATCTTTCGTCGGACAGCACACCCTCATCAAGTTTCAGCAGCGTTGCTTTTGGCACGCCGAACTCGATGAGCTTCTCGATCGCCGTCTTCACGCGACCAAAGCCACCGCCGTCGCGACCCAGATCGAGATCGAGAAGGGTCGCGTGCGGGATGCCGAGATGTTTCAGCAATCGCCAGAAATGCTGCACATGCCGCCCGCCCAAGGGCACGATGGCGACGAAGGCAGGATCGATCAGGAGATCGAGCGCATCGGCCAAGGGTGGCAGGACGATCCGTTCCGAGTCGCCTTCGACCAGCAGGACGAACCGGGCGAAGTAGAGTTCAGGATAGGCGAGCATCGCGCCACGGACGAACTTGGACGCCTCGTCAATGCCCGGCGGAATCTTGATTTTCTTGACCGTCGAGACCCGCGTCTTCGGGTCGCACCGGCAGTAGCGGACCTCTCGCGGATTGACGCGGCTCAGCACCGCTGGCGAATGGCTGGTGACGATCGCCTGCGCGCCGCCAGCGTCGGTCAGCGACCGGACCTGACGGATGATGCGCGCGAGGAAGTATGGGGAGAGATGGTTTTCCGGCTCTTCCAGCGCGAACAGCGTGAGCGCCGGGATACGCAGGGTATCGTCACGGAAGCCGTTCACGGTGCCGGCGACAACTTCGCGCTCCAGATCGAACACTGCCGCAGCCAACGCGAAATAGAACAGCGATTGCTGCCCGTCGCTCAGGGCGTCGAGACCGCGTTCCTGGCCGTCCGGTCCCTGCTCGAAAATGACGGCGATCTTGCTGATGACGTCCTCGAACCGGCGACTTACCAGGCTGAGCCGGGGTTTCGTATCGACAACATCGTCGTGAAGCCCGGACCAGCGCGCCTGCAAGGCTTTGCCGATTGCGGCGATGGCCGACTCGCCCTCGAAAGCTGTCGCCAGGCTTTCGGTGGCTTCCTGAACGGCCTCTTCTGTTTCGGACGACCATTCGATAGCTCGCAGCAGGCGCGCAGCGAGCGCACCCGTCGTCGCCTTGATCTGCGCCGCAGCGTCCCGGCTTGCGGGTGTGTAATAGAGTTGGATCAGGCCGCGATCCGCTGCCGACACCGGATGGCGCTTGTCCTCGGCCGGCTCGTCATCGAGCGTATCGACCCAGAACAGCTCCTGCGAAACCTCACCCTCGACCGTCCCGTCATCTTCCCATCGTGCTTCAAGACGCAGGCGGCAGACCGGCGATTTGCCCTCCCGTTCGATCTGCATGTGCCGGAACGAGGGCGCGATCGTCTCCGGCGTCGCGGTGCCATCGGCTAACTCCGGCAAACCGATCAACACGTCGATGAACAGATCCTTGGGTTCACGATCGTCGGGATCATCGCCGGCACCCAGGTGGAAATCCGAACGCTGCACGGTGCGCTGCGTCCGCGACACGCCGAACAGTTTCGACAATGCATGGAGCAGCGCGGTCTTGCCCGCCGCGTTCGGGCCGACGACCGCCGTGATCTCGGGCGAGATCGGCACCGTGATCGGATCAGGACCGAAACAGCGGAAGCCGGACAGGGTTACAGAGTCAATACGCACAGGCTTCCTTCCGTCAGGCGGCAGTGGGGAGCGGATCGGTGCCCTCGCTCAGGATGGCGAGATACCCCCGGTAACTGAAAACGCGGCCGCGCTTGCGGCCCGTGACTTCCTCGACGATGCCGAACCGCTCCAAATCGGCGAGCGCCGCATTGACCGTGGGGGCCGAAAGGCCCGTCTGGTGGACGAGCTGGTTGGCCGTCAGATAGGGATTCTGCTGAAACAGATCGTGGATGCGCAACGCCGAGCCGGCCCGATCGCTCTCCATCGTGATGCGCTCGCGGTCTTCCTTGAACAGCTCGACGATCCGGGTGGCTGCGTCAAACGCCTGATTAGCGGTGTCCGCGACGCCCGTGAGAAAGAAGTCCAGCCAGGCTTCCCACGCGCCATGCTCGCGCACCTCCTGAAGCAGGCGGTAATAGTCGGCACGATGGGTTTTGAGATAGAGGCTCAGATAGAGCAGCGGCTTGCGCAGCACGCCGTTGACGCAGAGATACAGCGTGACCAGCAAGCGGCCGATCCTGCCGTTGCCGTCCAGGAACGGGTGGATGGTCTCGAATTGAACGTGCAGCAGGCCGGCCTTGATGAGGGCGGGAAGACGCGAGCCTTCCTCGTGCATGAAACGCTCCAGCGCATCGAGGCAGGCATCCATTTCAGTCGGTGGCGGCGGCACGAAGAGCGCATTGCCGGGGCGTGTCCCACCGATCCAGTTCTGCGAACCCCGGAACTCGCCGGGGCTTTTCGTGCCGCCGCGTCCGCTTTGCAGCAGGCGCGCGTGCATCTCACGGATCAGACGCAGCGACAGCGGCAGGTCTTCCAGCCGCTCCAGCCCGTACATCATAGCGTCGACGTAGTTCGAGACTTCGCGGATATCGTCGATCGGCTGACCGGCCTGTGCCTCGGTCTCGAAGCGAAGCAGGTCCGAAAGGGTCGATTGTGTACCCTCGATCTGGGACGAGAGGACCGCTTCCTTCCTCACATACATATAGAGAAACAGCTCCTGACGCGGGAGCAGCATGGTAATGCCGTCCAGACGCCCCAACGCTCGCTCCGCCAGGCTCAGCCGTTCCAGCAGAGCGAGCACGTCGATCGACGGCTCTGGCGGCAACGGCGGCGGCACGAAGGCGCGCACCATCTCGCCCGCAACGGGCGTTTCGACGAAGCGGCCTAGCCGGAGATTGGGCGCGGGTTCGGACATGAGCTGAATATGATGCCGCAGCCTTATTTAAGCAATAGGCGCTTGGCTTAAATAGGAAATGAGCTAAGGTAAGCGCTCTTAAATAAGGGGCGATGTCACCATGGGCGGGTACACGCAGCGGGTCCGAGACAGTATTCTTCCGCTTTCAGTGGCCGGAACCCTGCCGACTGCTTTTGGCGAATGGTCCTTTACCGAGAATACGGTCGATCACGAACAGCCCATCGAAACCTGCGAACTCTGCGGCCAGCAGGATCTTCGCTACCATTTCGAGATCGCCAATCAATATACCGACTCGAAGCTCTGGGTCGGCTCCCACTGCATACTTCAGTTCGACGTGGCCGTCCTTGAGAAGGGTCGGCGTCTGTCGCCGACAGAGGCGAAACGACACCTCACCAAACTGACCCAGCAGATGCAGTTGGAATCCTGCATCCGCACCCTTGAGCAGCTTGCGACGAAAGAGAGCAACCCCATCCTGTCGGGAGCACTCGATTACTATCGCAAGAACAAGAAGCTCACGCCTAAATATGCCGCCGTCGTGTTCTGGAAGCTCCAGGCGTTCAACGTCGATCACCACCCGTCGTTCTTTCAGGTCGAGCTTCGTCGCGCGCAGCACGTCGAGGATCTTCGACAGATGCCGACCGCGCGCGTCCATCGCTTCTGGAGCGCATTGACGACGGCGCAGCGTCGCAAGGCTGTTGAACTGGGTCACGCGCCACCAGAGGGATAAACCGCGGCGATCAGGATGCACGGTTTTCTGGCATCTCGGTTTTACACATCCTGATCCGGCTTTTTTCTCCCGGCTCCCGCTGACGCTCACGCCGAGCGAGTTGCTTGGGGGCGCCGCCCCCTGGCGCGGGCAAGGGTGAAGCGCGGCAAGCCGCGCCGACCGGGGTGGTCTCCCCGACCTTCCGCGCGGATGCGATGTTCAGCACATCCGTCATTACGGACATCCGCTTGTGCAGGCCGGGTGATCCCCCTCCACCCCGGCCGCCCTGGCTCTTGCACCCCCCGGTCTCGCCGACGGGCAGGGTTTCAGCGCGGCGCTTCGCTGCGCGAAACCCAAGCCCATGAGGAGCAAGACCATGACGACCATCGCCAATGATACGACCGCCACCCCCGCCATTTTCACCGGCACGGAGGTGTTCATCCCGCTCAACAAGCTCAAGAAGCATCCGAACAACGCCCGCAAGACGCCGCACAGCGAAGCGTCCATCGAGGCGAAGGCGGCGAGCATCCACGCCAAGGGCATCCTGCAGAACCTCGTGGTGGAGCCGGAGCTAGACACGGACGGAGCTGCGACCGGCTTCTATCTCGTCAGCATCGGCGAAGGCCGCAGGCTGGCGCAGTTGCTGCGCGTGAAGCGCAAGCAGATCAAGAAGACCGAACCCATCCGCTGCGTCATCGACACCGTGAACGACGCCAGCGAAATCAGTCTGGACGAGAACGTCACCCGCGAAGACCTTTCGCCCGCCGACCAGTTCGAGCGTTTCCGCGAGCTTGCCGAAACGCGCGGTTGGGGCGCGGAGGAAATCGCCGCCCGCTTCGGCGTGAGCGCCCATGTCGTGCGCCAGCGGATGCGTCTCGGCGCGGTCAGCCCCAGGCTGATGCAGGTCTATCGCGATGGGGATTTGACTCTGGAGCAGTTGATGGCCTTCGCCATCGTGGACGATCCGGCGCGGCAGGAGCAGGTTTACGAGAACTTGTCGTGGAACAAGGACCCTTCCACCATCCGGCGCGACCTGACCCGGATGCACATCGCGGCGACGGAACGGCGGGCGGTCTTCGTCGGCGCGGAAGTCTATATCGAAGCCGGTGGCGTGATCCTGCGTGACCTGTTCACCGAGGATCGCGGCGGCTTCTATGAGGATGCCGGTTTGCTCGACCGGCTGGTGATCGAGAAGCTGGACGGGATCGCTGACACCATAAAGGCCGGGGAAGGCTGGAAATGGGCGTCTGTCCATATCGACTATCCGCACGGCAACGGCTTGCGCCGCACCTATCCGCATCTGATGGCCTTGTCGGAGGAAGACGAAGCAGCCTATGCCGCTGCGCAAGGCGAATATGACGCCCTGTCCGAGCAGTATGACAGCGCCGAGGAACTGCCCGATGACGTGGATAGGCGGTTCGGGGAGCTTGAAGCCGAGATCGAGCGCATCGACGCCTTGCGTCACGCCTATGATGCGGACGACATCGCCCGTGGCGGTGTGTTCGTCATCCTTTCTCATGACGGGGAAGCCCGCATCGAGCGCGGCTTCATCCGCGCCGAGGATGAGTTCCCTGAAACCGAAGAAGGTCAGGACGGTGAAGGCGGCAGCGTGATCGACAGCGTTCGCGTCAACGGCGATGGCGAGATCATCGAAGACGGCGACCGGGACGAGGACGGCAATGCCGTTTCCGCGATCGAGACCGAGGAAGATACGGGGGATGCGGGCAAGCCGCTGTCGGACCTTCTCATCCGTGACCTGACCTCGCACCGGACGCTGGGCCTTCGCCTTGCTCTGGGCGAGCAGCCGGACATGGCGCTGATCGCCGTCACCCACGCGCTGGCGGCGCAGACCTTCTATCGGGGGGTGGATGCCGCCTGCCTCGAAATCCGCCCAACGAGCAGCTACCTTGCTTCCCACGCGGACGGCATCGAGGACACGGCGGCGGGCAAGGCGCTGGCGGATCGTCATGCCGGTTGGGCGGCGGATATGCCGCGTGATGTTGCCGACCTGTGGGGCTTCATCGCCGGTCTGGACCATGCCAGCATCATGGCGCTGTTCGCCCATTGCGCCTCGCTCACCGTCAATGCGGTCAAGCAGCCGTGGGAGCGCAAGCCCCACGCCCATGCGACGGCGGACAAGCTGGCGACGGCGGTGGCGCTCGACATGACGGCGCACTGGACGCCGACCGTGCGAGCCTATCTCGGTCGCGTCACCAAGGCGCATATCCTCGCCGTCGTGCGCGAGGCCGTCAGCGACGAGGCGGCGGAGCGGATCGCGGGCTTGAAGAAGACGGACATGGCGGATGCCGCCGAGCAGTTTCTGGCCGGAACAGGATGGCTACCCGCCGCCCTACGGACGGCGCGGCTCGCGTGGCTGGACGAGCCGCAGCAGGACGGTGACGCCTTCCAGATCGCCGCCGAGTGAGGACCGGGCCGGGATCGCGCGAGCGGTCCCGGCCTTCCTTCCGTCCATCACGCCAAAAAAAATCGGTCGCCCGGGGATCGACCCCGCGCGACCGATCCGATGCCCTTCGCGGTCATCGGGTTAAGGAGGATCGTTCGATGATCGTACTCATGTTGATGACCGTCGCGCTGGTCGCCGGTCTCTCTACCCTGGCCTATACGCTCGCCGTCTATGCGCTACCCTTCATGATGGGCATCGAGGCGGCGAAATGGGCCTATGTTTCCGGCTCCGGCCTGATCGGCGCGGGCCTCGTCGGTCTCGTCGCCGGGGCCGCAGCCTATGGCTTGCTGGTAATCGCCTTCGCATCCCTGCGCTCGCCGGTCCTGTGCGCGATTGTGGCGCTGGTCTTCGCCGCGCCCGCCGCGGTCGCGGGCTACGCCCTCGTCCACGGCGTCACGGGCGACGTGCCGTCCGAGGTCTGGCGGGAGATATTCTGCATCATGGGTGGCGGGTTCGGCGGCGGTTCGGCGCTGATGCGGTTGGTCCGTAAGATTCCGTATCAATTGTGACCGTGGATTGGTCAGGCAGGATCAGAGGTGCCTGACTTTCAAAGTGCCGTCCCATTTGCTGTTCAGATATTCGCAGACGAGCCGCCGATGGCAATGATGGGGCTTGTCCTCGGAACACAGCAGACATCCGCCTTCGAACATTTCGGGTTTGAACCTGTCCTCGATCTTGCGCTGCGCCATCAGCCGCATGAACGAATTCTCGTAGATACCCCAGTCGCCTTTGTCCCGCTTGAAGGCTTTCAGGATGTCGTCGGTCGGGGCGAGAAGCGGCTGATGCACATATTGCGCGCCGCAGATCGTCTTCACGAAAAAAGCGAGGTCATCGGCTTTCGCGAAACCCGCGAGCTGCGACGTATTGTGGAGCCGGACGTCGATCACCTTTTTCACGCTCGCGCTCTTCAGCCGGTCGAAAAATTTGGCGGCCGTGGTCTTGGTGAAGCCGATCGTCGTTAAATCCACACCGCTCAAATCATCTACTCCGCCGCCGCCGGTTTTCGCGCGCTGGTTTCTCGCTCGGAAAACGCGACTTTCATTGCTCTATCCCGATAAGCTGCGGCAAGTCGCTTTGCGGGCGGTTCGAAGAGATCGATATCGCTCTTGCCCGCCATGTCCATCAGCCTGTCCTCAATCTGCCGATGATCGACGATCTGACCTCCGCTCAGAATATGGCGGACAGCCACCCCGCGCTCTTGCAACGCCCGGCCCACCAGAAGGCAGCGATGGCAATCGAGCGGATCATGCTCCGAACACATCATGGCGATGCGATACTTCTTCGCCCCGTCGATGACACGCTCCAGTCCTCGCGCGAAGTCGGGCGTCTCAGCCATTTTCTCGTAATCGGCCACGCCGTCGCAAAAGAATCGTTTGCCTTTCGGACGCCCACCCAGTTCTTCACCGAGAAAGACATAGGCAACGTCGTCCTGGCGCAGCTCGTCGCGCAGGGTATCCCTATTGAAGTGCGGGAAGTGCCGCGAAAACGGTGCAGTCCTGACATCAGCGACCGCCGTGACCGACGCCTGACGCAGCAGCGCGAGGAAACGCTCATAGGGCAGTGTCGAATGCCCGATCGTCAGAACCTCTACAGCCGCATCCGCCAACCCAGCCTCCTTCATGCTACGACCGTTCGTCCGACACGATCTCCATTTTCAGCGCGTCGCGATCATATCAATGATGCACCTGCGCGACCAGCAATCTTCGCGCGCAATATAGACTTTTCCGACTATGCGAATTGCTCGTGTAGTATGCGATGGTCACAGGAAATACATACCGTTGACTTGGGCATAGCAACTATTCGGCATCGCCGCGAACGGACGACACAAGCCAAGGCGAACATGAATGCTCTGGCTTGCGGCGGCATCGGCCTCCAATGCAGCTACCCCTCCCGCGAGGAACCGGCTTCTCGCGGCATCGGCGGGCACGGAGAAGTCATATTCGACGCCAGCCTGGTCGATGAGCGCGCGGAGCCGCCGTTTTCCAGGGGATGGATTGTCCTCGTAGAAGGATATCGACCCTGGCTGGATCAAGATGGCGTCGAGTGAGCCGGTCTGCATACCGGCGACCACATGGGCTTTGCCCGAATAGGCTCGATGCAAATGGCCGCCAAAGGCCTGGTCGATCGACGCTGATACACCAGCCGCGACGGCGTGTGCGATCTGCGCGGCAGTCATCTGACCAAGGACCGCGCTGTTGTTGCCGGCAATTACAACGCGATCCTCGGTCGCATGGGGGAACGGGAAATTCGCTGGTGGTGTCGCTGCATCGAATCGAACGCGATTGCCGACAGCGAAGAACTTGCCCGGCCCGGCGTGCTGATCCGTCCAGAATCGCGATGCTTCCGCGACGGCGTTCGCGGTCGGCGGCTCCGGGCGGATCATGCCGCCATTGTTCAAGTCCCACCCTGCGACGCAGAACAGATCACCGTATCGCGTGACATCCGTTATTATTAGTTCGTAAGTCGGCATTGATCTGAGCCTTTCCCCCTATTTGCTATAATCTGTGCTGTTCAGGGTGGCTTTGCAAGTATAGCGAGCGAAGGAGTGGCGTTGCCCTGCGGGCCGCGCTTTCGGCTGCGCCGGAACCACGCCACAGGCGCGTTTCCGCCATTCGGCTTCAATCGCTAACGCGAAGAGCGGCAGTGGATGGCCGTTCCGATGATGAGGCCCCGCTCGGGCGAGCCGGGCTTCTAGAGATATCCGGCCACAGTAGCAGCGGCGGGACCATGAGGGCGGGTCTCCGTTCTCGGCATCGACACCCTCGGCCGGGTAGCGCGTTGGGAAGCTCAAATCGCCAGTTGGCGAGAACGGTCATGTTGCTCAGCAGGTGATCGTCTCCAGCTTGCCAATGCCGGCGCTTCGAAGAGGATGAAGATCGGGAAGCAACCACGTCTGCTCGTGGACCATGGACTGGCCGTGCCGTCGAAGGTCAGGGGCAGGTTGACCCGACCGACAGTTGTCCACCGTTCTCATGTCTGGCGCGGAGGCCGACCGCCACCAATATCATGTCCCTCTGATTTCCCTGTCAGCCACACCCACGGCGTCCTCGAATGGATTGGGTCTGACCGAAGACCGGCTGCGCCTCGCTCGGCTTCCCGCAACGGCCGTCGCCAGCTTTTTTCCGCCGCCTTCGGCTTTGCATCGCGAAGCAAAAAAGCCGTCGCCCTCCGCCTTCCACTGCGTTGCAGCCCTACGGGTGCGGGGCCGCGTCCCCGGTCGCACGACCACCATCGAGGCCGCGATAGGCGCGGCCGGATGCGAAAAGGAACATGACAATGGCGACCATCGGCACCTTCACCAAGAACGAAAACGGCGCGGGCTTCACCGGCGCGGTCAAGACCCTGACCCTCAACGTCAAGGCCAAGTTCGTCCCCACCGAGGGCGAAAGCGAGCGCGGCCCTGACTTCCGCATCTTCGCAGGGGCCACCGAGTTCGGCGCGGCCTGGAAGAAGACCGCCCGCGAGACGCAGCGCGAATATCTCTCCGTCAAGCTGGACGATCCGAGCTTCCCGGCACCGATCTACGCCAGCCTGGTCGAGGGCGAGGACGGCGAAGCCCATAACCTCATCTGGTCCCGCCGCAACGGCGACTGAAGCCGGACAACTCCAGAAGCCCCGCTCGCCCGAGCGGGGCTTTGTCATGATCGTCGCCACCCCTGCCTCAGTAGGCGAAGAAAGGATCGTTCTTTTGATGGGCGCGGCAGGTCTCGATTTTCGTCGACTTGGTCCAACGAGCGTCACGGGGCTTCTTTATGTCGGAGCGGACGAAGACATCAGCCATCTGGGTGATGACGCGCTTTTCGAGAACGATCTTGCGGCCAAGATTCTTCTCCGCTGAGGTTTGCGCCCGTTCGAAAGCAGCCTTTGCGGCCTTTTTGTCAGGAAACACGCCCCAGATCGTCGTATTGGTCAGGCGCGCAAGATCGTCGCCCCGATCGTACACATAAACGAGGCCTTCGATCTCCGCACATTCGACAAACTCTCTGTACTGCGACGGCGCGCCGACCTTGAAATCATAGGTTACGAGATAGTCCGCCAAAGTATTTACCTCCCCATATCGTCGCCTTGCATGTGGGTATGCGCGTGCCCAAAGCCAACCTGCCGCCTGTCAGGCGATACGGCGATCAGGATGGACGGTTTTCAGGTTCTACGGCCTTGCACATCCCGATCGGATTTCCGTGCCCGGCGCCCGCAGGCGCTCATGCCGGGCGGGTCTGGCTAGGGGCGCTGCCCCCGCGCGGTGCAAGGGATCGCTGGCGCTCGTCCGGGCCGGTGTCCCCGGCCTTCCTCCACGTCGTTCCTCCGTTCCGTGCAGGCCGGGCGATCCCCCTCCGGCCCGGCCGCCCTTGCACCTTGCTACCCCGGTCTCGGCGACGGCCAGGGTTGCAGCGCAGCGCTGCGCTCCAACCCAGACCCACGGAGACAGATCATGTATCATCAACTCGCCACCCGGTTCGGCCGCAACAGCCACCAGATCAGCGGGCGCGAAGCCCTCGACAACGAAGCCCTTTACCGACACGTCCCGTCCGTGTTCGCCCGCGAGGCTCATGACAGCCGGTCGGACCGCTATGTGTACGTCCCCACCATCGAGATCGTGGAGGGGCTGCGCAAGGAAGGATGGTTTCCGTTCTTCGCCGTGCAGTCGGTGCCGCGCGACGGCAGCCGGCACAGCCACGCCAAGCATATGCTGCGCCTGCGCCGCGATGACGGCATCGGCAAGCCCGAGGCGGCGGAAGTCATCATCGTCAACAGCCATGACGGGACGTCGGCCTATCAGATGTTCGCCGGAATGCTGCGCTTTGTCTGCACCAACAGCATGATCGCGGGCGAGCGCTTCGAGGAAGTCCGCGTCCCTCACAAGGGCGGCATACAGGATCAGATCATCGAGGGAGTCTATACGGTCGCCGAGGACTTCCCCCGCCTGATCGATGCGACGGAGACGATGAAGGAGACCCGCCTGTCGCAGGACGAGCGGCACGTATTGGCCGAGGCCAGCCTTGTCGCCCGCTATGGCGAGGAGGAAAGCCCCGTTCGCCCCGATCAGATCATCGCCCCGCGCCGCCGCGAGGATGTCGGGCAAAGCCTGTGGAGCACGTTCAACGTCATTCAGGAGAACATGATACGCGGCGGGCTGGACGGTCGCCGCACCAATGCCGAGGGCCGTATCCGCCGCAGCCAGACCCGCCCCATCAACGGCATCGACCAGAATGTCGGGCTGAACCGTGCGCTGTGGACGCTGGCCGAAGGCATGCAGCGCCTGAAACGCGGATGATCGTAGAGCCGTGCAGCCGGGTTTCCGGTTGCACGGCTTTGCTCTTGCACGGCTATCCGATTTTCCGCCGATCCGTGGACCCGGATCGGCGGCGCAGCCGTGTCGATGCCACGGCCGCCGCTCGCCGGGCTGCACCCGGCTCGCCAAAACACGTCCGCAATGTTAAGCAATGATTCACCAATATTGATCGCATTGCGCGATCTACATATCCCGTAACTCTGGCTTCAGAGTATATCCAAAGTTGTGGACACTTCGTCTTTCCAGCGCTGATCCCATGCTGGAAGAAAAGAGGTGACGCCATGCCGAGTTCCGATTGGCGCGCGCCGGCCGCCTATGGACATGCACACAGCATTCCTGCCGCCGGCTTCGCTTGGGAATATCTCCGTCGCGACGACGAGTATCGCCGCGACTTCCATCGCCTGAAGCAGAAACCCCGCCACGACACCCACGCGCAGACCGCCTTCACCAACCGATGGGGGTTGCGATTTCGCGGCGGACCCGGACCAGCCCGCCGATCGCGCATCTCTCTTCTGGACGCATGCGCTTCAGCCTGACGCCTTCTGGCTCCAGCCATCGAGCGATCCGCCCGACAACTTTGCCATGCCCATCGTGCTGCCGAGGCTTCCGGGCGTCGCGGCGCGATCGGCCGTCGATGGCACCTGGCACGGCCTCTGGCGCGGATCGGGCGGGGAGCATCGCTTCTGGCTCGCGAACGCTCCGCCCGAAGGTCCGACAAGCTTCGTCGTCATCCTGCCGCTCGACACCCTGTTCGAGTTACGCGCCGAAGCGGCGTTGCGCTTCTGGCTGGCGCTGGCCGGACGCCCGCCCGGCGACCGGCGGCACGACCTTCCATCGCAGACCCGCGACCGGCACATCCTGATTCTGCGCGCCCTCGACGCAAAGCTGGCCGGGGCCAGCTATCGCGTCATCGCCGAGGCGCTGCTCGGCTTTCGCGGTCGGTCGAAGAACGATTGGGAGGTCAGCCCCTTGAAGAACAAGGTCCGCCGCCTCGTTGCGGACGGCCTGTTCTACATGCGCGGCGGCTATCGCGAGCTGCTCCACTATCCCGTCCGGGTGCCACGCCGCCGCTGAGGAGCGGCGTGGCCTTGGCTTGAGCCGGCCCCTCCGGGGTGCCGGATCGTCACCCCTTTGATTCCGGCATCGGGTGCCGAGTTCGCACCCCCCTGATTCCGGCACGCTGCAAGCCGCCGATCCTCCGCCACGGTTCGCCATAGCCCGCTGTCGCCCCCGACAGCCGCCGAACCCGACCCGGAGGCATTTCCATGATCGACCCGAAGACGGGGCTGCCGCCCCGATTCCTGCGCACGCCCGATGCGGCCCGCTTTCTCGGCATCTCGCTACGAACGCTGGAGAAGCACCGCACCTACGGCACCGGCCCGACCTATCGCAAGATCGGCGGGCGCGTTGTCTATGCGCTGGAGGACCTGCAAGCCTGGACGGCGGTCGCCGCCCGCAAATCCACCACCGACAAGGACGCCGAACGGGTCTTTCCGGCACGGCCTCTGACGCCCGCCGAACGGGGCGCACGCTGAATGTCGGGCGGTTCCTCCCCTGACGCCGGACGGCGTACGCAACGCCTTGCCGGCAGTGAACGGGCGCGGCTCGATCCCTTCGTCGTCGCGACGGGCGATGCCAGCCCGCGCGATCAACGCGACCTGATGGAGCGGCCGTTCTTCTCGCTATCGAAGACGCCGCGCACCAGACCCATCCTCTACAAGGCCGCCGACATCGAGGTGCAGGTGCTCGGTATGCCCGAGCACGGCATGGCGACCATCTGGGACGCCGACGTGCTGATCTGGGCGGCGAGCCAGATCGTCGAGGCCGAAAACCACGGCCTGCGCACGTCGCGCTTCTTCCGCTTCACGCCGTACCAGCTCCTGCGCGGTATCGGCCGCGATACCGGCAATCGCCAGTACCAGTTGCTGAAGGCCTCGCTGGCGAGGCTCCAGTCCACCGTCGTCGCCACCACCATCCGCAACGGTGTCCATTGGCGACGGCGGCAATTCTCCTGGATCAACGAGTGGGAGGAGATGACCACCCATGACGGCCGCGTCGAAGGCATGGAGTTCGTCCTGCCCGAATGGTTCTACAACGGCGTCGTCGATCGCTCGCTGGTCCTGACCATCGACCCGGATTACTTCCGCCTGACCGGCGGCATCGAACGCTGGCTCTATCGCGTCGCCCGCAAGCACGCCGGCCGTCAGGCCCATGGCTGGCTGTTCGAGATCGCCCATCTCCACGAAAAGTCCGGCAGCCTCGCGCGGATTTCCGACTTTGCGCTCGACCTCCGGCGCATCGCCGCCCGCCAGCCGCTGCCCGGATACCGCCTCGACATCTGGCGTGAAGGACGGCGCGAACTCCTGCAAATCCGGCCCGTCGAACAATTCACAGTGCCTGTGGATAAGGCTGTGGAAGCCATCGGTACATCAGGCGCAAACGGTATCGGTACATCAGGCGCAGCCCTATCGGCACATCAGGCGCACGGACCGCAGTTAAACCTTTGGCTCGAAACGCGGAATCCGACTGCTAACTTAGAGTCTAATAGAGAATCTAACTCTTTATCTTTGACGCGCGCGGGCGCGAACCATGGTGCCGGTGCCGTCAATGGTGCCTCGAAACGTGGACTGGCTCAGGATTCCGCGAGCACGCGAACCATCATTCGCCCGAACCGGGGGCGGCCATGATCGTCGCCTTGCTCAATCAGAAGGGCGGTGTCGGCAAGACGACGCTGGCCCTGCATCTCGCCGGCGAATGGGCGAGGACTGGCAGCCGTGTCACGCTGATCGACGCGGACCCGCAAGGCTCTGCGCTGGACTGGTCGCAGCAGCGGGCGCGTGAGGGTTGCCCACGGCTGTTCGGCACCGTCGGCCTGGCCCGCGATACGCTGCACAGGGAAGCGCCCGAGCTGGCCCGCGACATCGATCATATCGTCATCGACGGCCCGCCGCGCGTCGCCGGCCTGATGCGCTCGGCACTACTCGCTGCCGACCTGGTGCTGATCCCGGTGCAGCCGTCGCCGTTCGACGGCTGGGCCTCCGCCGAGATGCTGGCGCTGCTGACGGAAGCCCGCATCTACCGGCCCGAGCTGGCCGCTCGGTTCGTGCTCAACCGTTGCGGTGCGCGCACCGTCATCGCCCGCGAGACGGCCGAGACGCTGGCCGATCACGATCCGCCCTTGCTCGCCGCTACCATCGGCCAGCGCGTCGTCTTCGCCGATGCCGCGCAGTCAGGCCGGCTGGCATCGGAGATCGACGCCGACAGTCCGGCCGCGCGCGAGATCGCCGCGCTGGCCGCCGAGATCGGCCGCCTCAACATCGGAAGGATCGCGCCATGAGCGAGCGATCCCCGAAACGCGGCTTCGCGGCGCGTCCCGCCGATCCCGAAAGCTGGATCAAGGCGACCGAAACGCCACCGGCCCGCACCGGCGATGCCGCTGCGTTCACCGCCCGGCTGACGATCGACATCACGCCGGAGCTGCGCGGCCGGATCAAGATCGTCGCCTTCCAGCGCGGCGTCACCGTCGCCGACATGCTGCGCGATCTGCTCGCGCGCGAATTCCCCGCCACCGAAGGAGATACCCCATGACCGGCAACGCGGCTCCCCGCGTGCGCGGCGGCCCCGTGCCGTCAGCGCTTCAGTCCGACGAACTGACCCATGTCGAGCTGACGCATATCGAGAAGAAGATCGAGCACTGGGTTCGCTTCGGTCCGCTCGCGGCAGAAACCGTCATCGACCGGCGGCGGCGCATCTTCGCATTCCGGCCCGGTGCGATCTTCGCCTTCGTCCGCTGGGCGTCCAACGACTTCGGCACGATCATCTCGCGCATCGACATCGTGCGCGCCGTGGAGCCGCACGAACCCTATCAGACGCTGCCCTTCGTGCGGCCCGGCGGCGACATCCTGCTCAAGATCGACGGCTGGCCGAAGGTCGAACAGGTGCTCCGCCACATCGACGCCATCCAGGCGATCGGCATCGATCCGGAGGATGTTTCGCCCGACCATTGGCGCCACGTCCACAACCGGCTCACCGCCGGTTACGAGCCGCGCGCCTACAGCGCCGACCAGCACCGGGCGTTCCTTCTGCGCCGGAGCGTCGCGCCATGACCCGCTTCGGTTATGTGATGGTGACGTACTTTTCGATCATGGGCGTCGCCATCGCGTCCTTTATCCCGACGCCGACCCGACTGGTCTGGAACGTCTCCGCCAGCGCGCCGATCGGCCTCTACGCCATCGATCCGCCCGAAGACCTGACCGTCACCGATCTGGTCGCGATCGATCCGCCCGAGCCGCTCGCCGACTTCATGGTGGAGCGCGGCTATATCGGCCGCGGTGTACCGCTCTTGAAGCGCGTCATGGGGCTGCCAAAGCAAGAGGTCTGCCGAATCCGCCGCACGATCACGGTCGATGGCGTCGAGCTTGGCGCGGCGCTCGACCGCGACCGCTCGGGCCGCGACCTGCCGGTCTGGCAGGGCTGCCGCCGCATCGCCGGGGACGAGATCTTCCTGATGAACCGGCAAGTCCGCGACAGCCTCGACGGTCGTTACTTCGGTCCGATCCCGATCAGCACCGTCATCGGCCGCGCGACGCCGATCTACACCGACGAGGCCGGCGATGGTCGCTTCGTCTGGCGCGCCGCGACGCGCTGACCGCCACGTTTCCGGCGGGCGCGCTGCTCGCTGGCTTCCACCCAACCCCCAGCATCGAGGAGACTTCCATGCCGCAGATAGGCCAATTCACGCGCGAGACGACGGGCTTCGTCGGGCGCATCCATACGTTCACACTCTTCCGCGAACTCACCATCGTCGCGGCCGAGCCGTCCGATGCCGAGAACGCGCCGGACTATCGCATCCACCACGGCGGCGACGACGGGCCGGAGATCGGCGCGGGCTGGAAACGTACCGGCGAACGCGCGGGCGAATACATCTCGCTGCTGATCGACGATCCCGCCTTGCCGCAACCGATCCGCGCCAACCTGTTCCGCGATGACGACGGCGGAGCTGCCTGGTCGCTGCACTGGACGCGACCCGTCAAGCGCGGCGAGCGGGAGTGATCCCATGCACTATCCCTTCAGAATTGCGCGCCTGCTGTCCCGTCGAAGTCCCATCCCTTTGTTCGCGAACAGGCCGTCTCATCCCTTCGTCCCGCTCGACGATCCGTCGGCCGGCGCGCGCAGCGTAGGTCCAGGGCGATCGAAGATCGGCGCTTCGCGCGAACCCTTGACCGCAGCGAGCACGCTGGCAGGCTGGCGTCGTTGCGGAGACAGAACGCCCGTCCGATTGGCGGTCCTTTTGCTGTCTGCCATGCTTGCCGTCGCAATGCCGCTGCCCTGTCGGGCGCAGCCGGAGCCGGTCCAGCCCCCATCCCAAACCGATCCTCATGCCGCGCATATCGCCGAGGCGGCGCAGCGGTTCGGCATCCCGGCGGCGTGGATCAGGGCCGTCATGCGCGTCGAAAGCGCCAACGAGGCGCGGGCGATCTCGTCCAAGGGCGCGATGGGTCTGATGCAGATCATGCCGGCGACTTGGGACGATTTGCGCGCCCGGCATCGGCTCGGCCGCGATCCCTACGATCCGCGCGACAACATTCTGGCGGGCGCGGCGTATCTGCGCGAGCTGCATGACCGCTACGGATCGCCGGGATTCCTCGCTGCCTACAATGCCGGTCCCGGTCGATACGAAGAGCATCTTTCCGGTCGCCCATTGCCCGCCGAAACCCGCGCCTATGTCGCCACGCTCGCACCGCTGATCGGCGGCGGCGCGATCACAGGGGCGGTCGCCGTTGCGGTGGCCGATCCGCTGTCATGGACACGCGCGCCGCTGTTCGTCGCGCAGGCCGAGCGCACATCGCCCGCCGATCCTGCGCAGTCGAATGACACTCTGGCTGCAACGCCCGTGCGCGATCTCTCGGCGATCGCGCCGCAGTCGGGCGGCCTGTTCGTGGCCCGAGCAGAAACGGGAGGGCCGCGATGAGCATGATGGTTGGGTGTGCCCGGCGGTGCTTTCCAGTGTGCAGCGTGTATGGATCGGATCAGGCGGAATCAGGGTCAGGACGGGCAGAAGGGGTAGGAAGGCGGGAGGGCAAGATTAAAGCGGACGGCACCCCATGGGTCCGATCCGGTGGCCAAGCCCTTGTCTGCACACTGTTTGGGGCGGCACCGTCGCCGGGCCTGCATAGTGCCGCGAGGCGCGGTAAAGCCAGTATCTGCCACATTATTCGCGGCACTCTTTGTCGAAATCGGCGGGTTCGGGCGGGTTGCCGCCGATGAGCGCCGACGACGACAACCGCTTCCGGCCGAAACCCGGCCGCATCCGCTCCGATGCGTCGAAGGCCGGCCAGACTAAGAGCTTCCTCACCAAGGTCAGAAAGATCGCCCGCCAGCAGGGCGCGGCTTCCGGGAGGGTGTCGCGCGGCAGCGCCGGAGCCTCCGGCAAGCCGGGCCGCAATGGCGCGGTCGCCTCGGGCCGGGGCGTCAAGCGCGGTCGCGGCGCGGCCTTCGTCCGCTCGCGCAACCTGTCGAACGGCTGGAGCCATCGCCAGCCCGGCAGCCGCCGTGTCATCGTCAAATCGCGCTCGGTCCGCGCCGCCGGCAAGAGCGGCAAGGCCGCCGCCCATCTGCGCTACATCCAGCGCGACGGCACCTCGCGCGACGGCGAACGCGGTCGGCTCTATTCGGCGACGGAGGACCGCGCCGATGGTGACGCTTTCCTCGATCGCGGCAAGGACGATCGTCACCAGTTCCGCTTCATCGTCTCGCCGGAAGACGGCGCCGAGATCGAAGATCTGACCGGCCATACCCGCGACCTGATGCGGCAACTCGAAGCCGACCTCGGGACGAAGCTCGATTGGGTGGCGGTCAACCACTTCAACACCGGTCATCCCCATGTCCATGTCGTCGTCAACGGCCGCGACGATCTCGGCGAGGATCTGGTCATCAACGGCGACTATCTCGCCAATGGCATCCGCGAACGGGCGAGCGAGTTGACGACGCTGGAACTCGGCCCCGTCACCGAGATCGAGCAGCGCCGCAAGCTGACGGTCGAGATCGATCAGGACCGCTTTACCCGCATCGACCGGGCGATGCTGAACGAGGCCGATGGCGGCGCGCTCGATCTGCGCCATGCGCCGGACGATCCGCGCGGCCAGGAGGATCGGACGCTGCGCATCCGCCGTCTCGGCAAGCTGGAGAAGATGGGCCTCGCCACCGAACAGTCACCCGGCGTCTGGGACCTGAGCGACAGACTGGAGCCGACGCTGCGCGAGATGGGTGAGCGCGGCGACATCGTCCGCACCATGCAGAACGCGATGCGCGCCGAGGGTCACGACCGCGATCCGATGAGCTTCCAGATCCACGACGCCGCGCCCGCGACGCCGATCGTCGGCCGCGTGGTCGACAAGCATCTCTCGGACGAACTGGGCGAGAACCTGACCCTCGTGATCGATGGCATCGACGGCCACACCCATCACGTCTCCGGCGTCGATCAGGCGAAGGTGGCGGACGCCCGCATCGGCAGCGTCATCGAGATCGGCGCGACCGACGCCGGACCACGCCCGGCCGACCGCGCCCTCGCTGGTATGGCCGAAGACGGCATCTACCGGCCGAGCCGCCATCTGGAGCAGGCCCGCTTCGATGGCCGTGTGCCCGGCGGCGACTATGAGGGGTTCGTCGATGCCCATGTGCGCCGTCTGGAGGCGCTGCGCCGCGCCGGCATCGTCGATCGGATCGACGCCGACCACTGGCGCATCCCGCAGGACTTGGAGGCCCGCGCCGCCGCACATGATGCGGGCCAGGGACGGCAGCTCAACATCCGCGTCCTCTCGACCTTCGATCTGGAAAAGCAGATCACGACGGATGGCGCGACCTGGCTCGACCGAAAGCTGGTCGGGCGCGGCACGTCCGACATCGCACCGGCGGGGTTCGGGCAGGAGGTCAGTCAGGCCATGGACCGTCGCCGCGAGCAGTTGATCGAGCAAGGCGACGCCACCCGTCAGCAGAACGGCCGCGTCCTTTATCGCCGCGATCTTCTATCGACGTTGGAAGCGCGCGAGGTCGCCCGCGCCGGGGCCGAGCTGGCGGTCACCAGGCCCATGTCGTTCCGCGCTGCCGGAGACGGCGAGACGGTCAGCGGCACTTTCACGGGGTCGGTTCAACTCACCAGTGGAAAGTTCGCCATCGTCGAGAAAAGCCACGAGTTTACCTTGGTCCCGTGGCGGCCTGTCATCGACCGGCAGCTTGGGCGCGAGGTCACTGGCATCGTGCAAGGTGGATCGGTGTCGTGGCAAATTGGGCGTCAGCGGGGATTGGGTTTGTGAAGACCGATCGTTCGTAGCCGTCGCAATCTCTCGAAGCGATGCCGGTCATAGGCGGCGTGGACAAATTGCCAGTGCACTTTTTAGCTAAGACGTGCCCTGATTGGACCTCAAGGCGGGCGGTCACCGCATCGTCCAGTCTGGCATGATAGAGTGAGGTCGCTCACCTCTTCCTTGTCGGTAGTCAGATCAACGAGCAATTGCCAGTACCCGTGCATCCAGCGACATATCGATCGTTCCCATGTGGCGGCGTTCAGCGCGGCCAGCGGATTGCCATAAGCAGCGAGGTAGCGTCCGAGGAAGAGGTGGAAATCCTTCGCCAGAAAGGCGGCGACGATTTGTCCACGCCGCCTAGCACTACTTTGGCAGAAGTGTGGGATGCATGACTGATAGGCTCCCACCGCAGTGAGGGCATTGGCGCGGCGGAGGTCGCGATATTCGGTCAATGATGGCCTGTCGGATGGCGGGCATGCTCGGCTGAGGCGGAGGTCCGGAGACTCTTTTTTTTCCGGCCCGCCTGCGCGAGCCTTCGTGTTTGCAGGAAGGCATAGGCCATCATTGTCATGAGAAGGTGGCGATGCAGCCCCGTCCATGATCGTCCTTCGAAGTGGTCTAGGCCGAGTTCCTCCTTGAGTTGCTGGTGCGCCTGTTCGCAAATCCAGCGCGCCTTGATGGCACCGGCGACGTCCTTGATCGCGGTGTCGGCGGGAAGGTTGGAGAGATAGTATTTTCGCTCGCCGTTCGAGCGATGCTCACCCACCAGCCAAACCTCTTCACCTAGCATATGCTGTGCGCCAGCAGCGCCGATCCGCTGTGGCGCGCCATCGGCGACACGCACACGCATGGCCGCAAAGCGAGCCGTCAGGCGGCCTTTGGTCCCTCGGCGCCAATTGACCTGCCGCCATTTTGCATCTTCGAGCATGGCATGGGCTGCTCGGGATTTGACGTCGGGCAAATGCCGAACCCGTGGTCGTCCACGTCCTGCCACCGGGAAGATCAACTGCACGTCGGCAGGATGGACCTTCTGGTGCCGGGGAATACCAACGGCCCAGCGCAAGCCTCGTGCACTGAGCGCCTGCCGGAACGGCGCTGGCAAGCCATAGCCGGCGTCGGCAAGGACGCAGCCGAAGCGCACGCCGGCAGCAATGACCCGGTCGATCTCCTCGATGGCGATGTCGGGCTTCGTGCGATAGGATTGGAAATCTTCGGGCACGCCAGCCCTCTCCATCCGGGCCGTGTCGCTGGTCCAGCTTTCCGGCAGGTATAGCCGCAAACCCAGCATGACCGGCACCTCCCCCGAAGCCAAGGTCACCGACACGAGCGTCTGGCAGTTCGCATTCTTGCCCAGTACTGTAGCATATTGGGGCGCGACCCCGACCGAGGCCTTGCCCTTCTTGGGAAGGGCTGTGTCGTCGATGATCAGCCAGCCCTTGTCGCCACCGACCAACTCATCCGCTTGCCGCCACAACGTCGCCTCCAGCGGCGCGCTGTCCCAAATCCCGGCACCGATGAAATGATGCAGCCGGTCATAGCTGAGCGCGTCTGCGCGGGCCGCCATGGGCTGGATGCTCTTGCGATCGCCGGGGCCAATCAAGCCGGCGATATAGGCCGGGCACATCCGCCGCCGCGTCTTGTTACCCAACTTCTGCAGATACGGCTCAAGCCAATGCTCGAGATCCCGCTGCCAATCCTCTTGCATCGCCAGCCTCCATCAAAGCTGGCTTCCTATGAATCACGCATTTCCTCTGCAGGGAATCCCAAAAATCACGCTTCTGCCAAAGTAGTGCTAGTGAAGCTGGCGCAGCCACAGTCGCGCAACTGCAATTTTTGCAGCCAGTCGTCGGCATCGCAGAAGCCGCTTCCGTCCAAGCTGTGGTAATTTCCGCAAATATTTGTGCCACGAGCCCTTATAATTTTCGGCATCTGGCTGGCGCGCCGGGTATAGGGGATGACCCTCGAGCTTTCACGGTCAGTAAGTATCGATCTCATGTTGTCGGAAAGCATGCGGTTTAGACATGCCTGCAACAAGATGATCTGCCAGCAGCGATCCGGCCGACGAAAGATTCGAGGCGCGATGCAGGCGGATGTCGGCGGCGGGCAAACGCGGCAGGCCGTCGCGACCGGAAAGCGGCCTGAGCTTCGGCGGGAAGGTCCCCGACTTGACCACCGTCACCGCTAAGCCCTGAGCCGCGATCGATTCCGCGGCTCCGAGACTATGGCTGACAAAGGCAAGCCGCCATCGCCGCTTCGCCGAATCGAGCGCCTCCAATGCCCATTTGCGAAACAGGCAACCTTGCGGATACAGCGCAAGGGGGAGTGGATCCTGCTCCTCTACGGTATGCGCTGCTCCTGCCGCCCACACAGCCTGTTCACGCCGTAAAAACTCTCCCTCTCCTTGCCCTTCCGCATGCATCGAGATTACGAGATCGAAAGCCTCACCAAGGCGTTCGCCCATTGTCGCTGTCAGTCCTGTTTCCATTTCGATATGAATATGCGGATAGCCGGAGACAAAGCTTGCCAACAGCGGCGGCACGACGAGGGTGCCGTAATCGTCCATCACGCCAAGCCGAACGATTCCCTCGACCTTGTGGTCGCGTAGCCGGCCGACAGCCTCATCGTTTAGCACTAGAAGGCGGCGCGCGTAGCCCAGTAGACCTTCGCCTGCCGGGCTCAGATCCACATTCACTTTGGTGCGATGAAGCAACTCGACACCGAGCCGTTCCTCCAAGCGCTTAATCTGCATGCTGACAGCCGATTGCGTGCGGTTGAGCATGGCAGCAGCGCGCGTGAACGACCTTTGGTCTGCGACCGCGACAAAGGCTTTCACGAGTTCCAGATCAAGAACGGGCATGCTCATGACGAATCCTTATGACTGACATTCCAGTAATTCTATTCCATGATTAATACCTTTTGCAGTACGGTCTCGCAACAACATGGAGATGGCGACGGGCAATGGGCGAGATCTGGGGTGTTTTGGCGGCGGTCCTATCGAGCGCCTTGGGCGGGACATCAATCAGCGCAACCCGATATCTGGTGGGCTCGATCGATCCGCTGGCGATTGGATCGTTCCGTTTTGGCCTTGGGTGTATCTTCCTGCTGCCGATCGCTTTAGCTCAACGGGCACCCTGGCCCGCACTCCGGGACTGGCCCGCGATCGCCGGGCTGGGCCTGTTGTTCTTCGGCCTCTTTCCGATTCTGTTCAACGCCTCGCTGATTTTTACGACGGCGGCACGCGGCGCGTTGGCTTTGTCGACCCTGCCAGTCCTCACGATGGTCGTCGGCGCGGCACTAGGTGTCGAAAAGCTGACGGCGCGAAAATCCACAGGCGTGCTCGTCGCCATGGCGGGTGTCGCGACGGCGCTGCTATCAGGACTTTCCTCAGCCCCACCTGACGCTTGGCGCGGGGATCTGCTGATGGTTGGCGCAGCAATTTGCATGGCGCTCTATAGCGTGTGGTCTCGCCCCTATGTCCGCCGGTGTGGTCCGATCCCCTTCACCACCATGGCGATGGCGGTCGGCGCCATATGCCTCATTTCGATTTCATGGTGGCGCGCCAGCTTTATCCCCGTCTCGGGTTTCGGCGCCTCGCAATGGTTGGCCGTACTCTATCTCGGCCTCATCGGCAGCGCCCTCACATTCTATCTCTGGGCTTTTGCTCTGGGGCGGACGACGCCGACACGTGTCGCAATCTCCGTTACCATCAATCCGGTCACCGCCTCCCTGGTCGGTGCCGTGTTGTTAGCCGAACCGCTCCGATGGAATCTCGCAATCGGCATCATAACGGTGTTCGCCGGGATCTGGATTGCCACCACCAGCAAGCGAGAGATCCAAAAAGGCATGGGACTGTGAGGTTAGAACATTGGATTTCGAACGTCGTCTTCTCAGATGCGCGGTAGACGTCGATGCGTTGGAGGAGGACAGGATACGGAAAGGAGGTGTCGGAGCCGGGCTGTGACATGCTGCACAGCATTCCGCTCACGTCCCTGCGCCATGCCGTTGTGGTCGCGGAAGTCCTCAACTTCCGCCACGCAGCCAACGTTCTCGGCGTGACACAATCCAGTGTGAGTACGCGGATTAAGCGGCTGGAAGACGCACTGGGCATCCTGCTGTTCGAGCGGCGGCATAGAGGCGTTCGACTTACCGATGCTGGACGTCGATTCGTCTCCGAAGTGTGTGTCGGTATCGAGCAGTTAGACCATGCCGTCCGCACTGCCGGCGCGATTTCACACTGCGTCGAAGGACATATCAGCATCGGGCTTCAAAGTCCTCTCGTCGGTGGCTTCCTTGCCGATCTGCGCCGACGGCTCCGCACCAGCTATCCGACGATCGAGCAGGTGATCATAGAAGGTCGATCTTCGGAAACGATTGCGCTGGTCCGCGATGGCAAGCTGGACGTGGCTTTCGTCGTCGGTGCGGTGCAGGCACCCGACTGCCATACGCGACAGCTATGGAGTGAACCGATGGTCATCGCCTTGCCGGCGGATCACGGTCTGGCCGACCGGAAATCCCTCGCCTGGCTCGACCTTGCCGACGAGACGTTCCTTATCCGCCATGGTGGCACGGGGCCTCAGGTGTTCGACCACGTGGTACGCCGGGTCAGCGAATGCTACCAGTCTCCGCGTATTCGCCGCTGTGACGTCGGGCGGGATACCCTGATGGGGATGGTGGCGGCTGGCGACGGCATAACCCTCACGACCGAGGCGACGACGCATATTCCGTTCCCCGGCATCGTTTTCCGCGCAATCGCAGATGAGGCCGAACCGGCACGGTTCAGCGCGGTGTGGTCCCCGCACAACCGCAGCCCCACGTTGAAAAACCTGCTCGACTTGGCTACCGAAATGGGCCGGTCAGCCTGATCTCGTCACGAGCTCGGCCGGTTCGACACCCAGCGCATCTGCGATCTGACCCAGGACGGTGACGCTAGCCGACACATCGGCGCGCTCGACCGCTCCGATATAGCGTGTGCTCAAGCCAGCGGTGTCCGCCAACTCTTCCTGCGTCAGTCGCTTGTCATGACGTATCCGACGCAAATTGATCGCCATGATCTCCTTGAGATCCATGACGAAAGCGGAGCCTGAACAGGAATGATCGATCCAGGAACGATAGTTCCGATTCGTCACGTGATGTGATATTCATCGGATCGCTTCGACTATTCGCGACGGCGAGATGCTTGGCGCGACTGTCTCGCCAGGTCTCAACCGTCTCACACGAGAAGCCAAATGAGTTAATCATCGTCCCGAGCCGCGGTGCCGGAAGGAGGCCGCAGATGCGCGTCAAACCCGAACTCGACCCCGATGTCGATGACTTGGCCCCCATGGAGCCGGAGGTGACGATCTATGACGAGGCGCATTTCGTCACCTATCTGCGCCTGCTGGACGCCGAGACGGACGGAGCGGGTTGGACGGAGGTGGCGCGGATCGTGCTCCATCGCGATCCGGTTGCGGAAATGGACCGCACACGAGCTTGCTGGAAAAGCCATCTCGCCCGCGCTCAATGGATGACAAAAACCGGCTATCGCAAAATACTGGAACAAGCAGCAGTCGAGGCCCAACCACGCCGGTAGTCGAAGGGAGATAGGACTTGGCCGTCAAACGTATCGTCGCCAATATCCAGGCGGAAAAGCTGGATGCTGCCAAAGCCTTTTTTGGCGATATCCTCGACATGGACATCGTGATGGATCACGGATGGATCATGACGTTTGCGTCGTCGAGGCTTATGGCACCGCAGATCAGTATTGCGACAGAGGGCGGTGCGGGAACGCCCGTGCCCGATCTCTCCATCGAAGTCGATAATCTGGATGAGGTCTACCGCCGGATATCCACCGCCGGTTTGGTAATCGAATATGGCCCGGTGACCGAGGCTTGGGGCGTTCGACGCTTTTACGTGCGCGATCCTTTTGGACGGCTGGTGAATATTCTCACGCACGACTGAGGGCCAATCATGCGCCTACCGGCGCGAACTGACCCGTCCGATTTCTACGCCATGGTATCCGGCAACACGCTCGCTGCTCTTTCCTGTTGCCTCTCGCGAAACCGCCTATTCTCTGATCGGCTCTGTCTCATCTGCCGATTGGAGTCTGTATGTCGGGAAGCCGTGTCCTTTGGGGCCAGATCACCATCGTCGTCGTCATCGTGCTGGCGACGATCTGGGGCGCGACCGAGTGGACAGCGTGGCGGCTTGGATATCAGGCACAACTTGGCAGCCCATGGTTCGAGTTGGCCGGCTGGCCCGTCTACTATCCGCCAGCCTTTTTCTGGTGGTGGTATTCCTACGATGCCTATGCGCCCGCGATCTTCGTCGAAGGGGCGATCATCGCCGCGTCGGGCGGATTTATCTCCATCGCAGTCGCCATCACCCTGTCGATCATCCGGGCGCGCGAGGCCAAGAACGTCGCCACCTATGGCTCGGCGCGCTGGGCATCGCCCGAGGAGGTGAAGGCGGCCGGACTGCTCGGCCCGGACGGCGTGGTGCTTGGCAGGCTGGAGCGTGACTATCTACGCCACGATGGTCCGGAGCATGTGCTGTGCTTCGCGCCGACCCGTTCCGGCAAGGGCGTCGGCCTCGTCGTGCCGACATTGCTGACCTGGCCGGGCAGCGTCATCGTCCATGACATCAAGGGTGAGAACTGGGGTCTGACGGCGGGATTCCGCGCCGGCCATGGCCGCGTGCTGCTGTTCGATCCGACGGATGCGAAATCCTCCGCCTACAATCCGCTGCTGGAGGTCCGGCGCGGCGACTGGGAGGTGCGCGACGTCCAGAACATCGCCGACATACTGGTCGATCCCGAAGGGGCGCTCGACAAGCGAAACCATTGGGAAAAGACCAGCCATTCGCTGCTGGTCGGCGTGATCCTGCATGTCCTCTATGCCGAACCCGACAAGACGCTGGCCGGGGTCGCCAACTTCCTCTCCGATCCGAAACGTCCCATGGAGGCGACGCTGCGCGCCATGATGTCCACGCCGCATCTGGGCGAAGCGGGCGTCCATCCCGTCATCGCCTCGTCGGCGCGCGAGCTGCTCAACAAATCCGACAACGAACGCTCGGGCGTGCTGTCCACCGCCATGTCGTTCCTCGGCCTCTACCGCGATCCTGTGGTGGCGAAGGTGACGGCGCGCTGCGACTGGCGCATCGCCGATCTCGTCTCGGGCAAGCGGCCGGTCAGCCTTTACCTCGTCGTGCCGCCGTCCGACATTGCCCGCACCAAGCCGCTTATCCGCCTGATCCTCAATCAGGTCGGGCGGCGGCTGACCGAGGAATTGAACGCCGCCAACCGCCATCGGCTGCTGCTGATGCTGGACGAGTTTCCGGCGCTGGGGCGGCTCGACTTCTTCGAGTCCGCACTGGCCTTCATGGCCGGATACGGCATCAAGAGTTTCCTGATCGCGCAGTCGCTGAACCAGATCGAGAAGGCCTATGGCGCGAACAATTCGGTGCTCGACAATTGCCATGTCCGCGTTGCCTTCGCCACCAATGACGAGCGCACCGCCAAGCGCGTGTCGGACTCGCTGGGCACCGCGACAGAGATGCGCGATTCCACCAACTATGCCGGCCACAGGCTATCGCCCTGGCTCGGCCATCTCATGGTCTCGCGGCAGGAGACGGCCCGGCCACTTCTGACCCCCGGCGAGGTGATGCAGCTTCCGCCGACGGACGAACTGCTGCTGGTCGCGGGCGTGCCGCCAATCCGGGCGACGAAGGCGCGCTACTACGAAGACGCTCGTTTCAAGGAGCGGTTGCTGCCTCCGCCGGACCTGTCCATCGGGGCCAAAGCCTCGAAAGCACCATCGGGTGACGACTGGTCGGCACTGACGATACCGACGCCCGTTGCACCATCAGCACCGGCGGCACCCGATGCCGCCGCGATCGATCCCGCCAATGCGGGCATCCGCCGCGAGCCGGAATTGCCCGAGCATGAGGAGATCGTTCCCGACGAACGTCCGGTAGTCGGTGAGTTCGACGTGCTCGACGACGAACCGGACGTGGACGCCGCCAAAGCCCGCACCATCCGCCAACAGGTCACTTCCGTCGCTAGGCAGGCGACGATGGACCCTGCCGATGGCATCGAACTGTAAGGAGCCGCCGCCATGCAAACCAAGACCCGCATGAACGTCTATTTCGAGCCGGACCTGTTGAAGAAGGTTGAGGCGCTAGCGCTGCGCCGCAACGTGTCCAAATCAGCCGTGATCGAAGCGGCGGTCGCGTCCTTCTTGTCCGCCGACGCCTCCGAACGGCTGGAGGCGGTCTTCGCTCGCCGCATGGACAAGCTCGGCCGGCAGGTCGATGGCCTGGACGAGGATCTCGCCATCCTTGGCGAGGCGCTCTCGCTGTTCATCCGCTTTTGGTTGACCGTGACCCCGCCGCTGCCCGACAGCGCGCAGGCGTCGGCACGGGCGAAGGGCGCGGAGCGATTCGACGGGTTCCTGCAATCGCTTGGACGGAGGCTCGCGACCGGCGATCGGTTCCTAAAGGAACTATCGCGGGATGTAGACGCGAACAGTCAGGCTAGCCCAAAAACCGAGTAAGATATTCTTGTAAGATTGGAAGCACGCAATTCCCGTTGCCAACGTTCCCTTACGAGTCGCCAGTAACGCACATCGTTGACGGCGTTGCCTCTAATAAGTTATGAGAAGCTGTCGAAAAAGGCATTTGGGTCGGATACGGTAAGCCCGACCCCTTCCTTCTGGAAGCTCTGTTCCGTCCTCGGATGAGAACCCACGACGCGGTCCTGCCAATTGGCTGGGCAATCGCGTCGGTGTGCCTGGCAGAACGCTCAAGCTCCGTCGCGATCTTTGATGATGGAGATAATATGCGCCTTAACCACCTTGATCTTCACGTGCCCGACGTAGCCGCAACGCGTGATTTCTTTCGCGATTACCTCGGATTGACTGAAATCGAAACGCGCGGGGCAAATGGCCTCGCGATCCTGCATGACGACGCCGGTCTGGAACTTGTCATCAGTCGTCCAATTGAGAAGTTCGGAGGCGCTGATACGCCGACGGCGGGCTTCAACACGTACCATATCGGCTTTATGCAGCCCTCGCGCGCAAAAGTGGACGATCTATTCGAGCGCTTGCGCGCCGCTGGCGCAGAACTATGGAGCGAGCCACAAGCCATACGTGGCGGCTGGCTGTTCTATTGCTTTGCACCGGGGCGTATCCTGATCGAAATCGGATGGCGTCCAACGGACTGAGTGCCGTATTAGACCGTCCACTTTTCCAGGAAGGTTTGCGGAAAAGTGGACGTGCTAATACCTACCAACTATTGCCACCGATGTTGTCGAGATGGCTGTGATATCTTTGGACGTGTGGAGACAACCCGCCGATTGCCGCCTTTTCTTCGCCATGGCCGCCCGCTGCTAGATACTTGTTGAATCAGCCAAACTTCCGGCTCTTTTAATCATCCCGGTCCGGGGAGCGTCTGTCGATCTCCTCGAGAAATGGGGATCAGATGGCGGTATCGCACCAGAATTCGGAGAGCTTGACGCGAGGCGCGCGGATGCTGCGCACCGCGCTCGGCCCCGCCATCGCACGATTTCTGGAAGACCCCGTCGTCGTCGAGGTGATGCTGAACCCGGACGGGCGGCTATGGATCGACCGGCTGTCGGAGGGACTGTCGGATACGGGTGAGCGGCTCGCCCCGGCCGATGGCGAACGCATCGTGCGCCTGGTCGCGCATCATGTCGGCGCGGAAGTCCATGCCGGTGCGCCCCGCGTCTCCGCCGAACTGCCCGAGACGGGCGAACGGTTCGAGGGGCTGCTGCCGCCAGTCGTGGCCGCACCCACCTTCGCGATCCGCAAGCCCGCCGTCGCCCTGTTCACGCTCGACGATTACGTCGCCGCCGACATCATGTCGGCGGCACAGGCCGAGGCGCTCCGCTCCGCCGTGGCGTCCCGCGCCAATATCCTCGTCGCGGGCGGCACCTCGACCGGCAAGACCACGCTGACCAATGCGCTGCTGGCCGAGGTGGCGAAGACCGCCGATCGCGTCGTCATCATCGAGGATACGCGCGAACTGCAATGCGCCGCGCCAAACCTCGTCGCCATGCGGACCAAGGATGGCGTCGCCTCGCTCTCCGATCTTGTCCGCTCAGCGCTGCGGCTACGCCCCGATCGCATTCCGATCGGTGAGGTGCGCGGCCCCGAGGCACTCGATCTCTTGAAGGCGTGGGGAACCGGCCATCCCGGAGGCGTCGGCACCATCCATGCGGGCAGCGCCATCGGCGCGATCCGCCGCCTCGAACAGCTCATCCAGGAAGCCGTCGTCACCGTGCCTCGCGCGCTGATCGCCGAGACCATCGATCTCGTCGCCGTGCTCGCCGGACGCGGTTCGCAGCGCCGGCTCGTCGAACTCGCCCGCGTCGAGGGTCTCGGCCCGGACGGCGATTACCGCGTCGTGCCCGCCGTCAACGGCGGCGACATCCAGCCCGTCCTCAACCTTCCTACAGGAGATATCCGATGATCCGCTTCCTCTCGCGCGGTTGCCACACCATGGCGACCGCGGCCCTTGCCGTTTCCATCAGCATGATGCTGGCGCCCGCCGCCCATGCCTCCGGCTCTTCCATGCCGTGGGAAGCGCCGCTGCAATCCATCCTCCAGTCGATCGAAGGCCCGGTCGCCAAGATCATCGCCGTGATCGTCATCATCTCGACCGGCCTGGCGCTGGCCTTCGGCGACACGTCGGGCGGATTCCGTCGTCTGATCCAGATCGTCTTCGGTCTGTCGATCGCGTTCGCCGCGTCGAGCTTCTTCCTGTCGTTCTTCTCGTTCGGCGGCGGGGCGCTCGTCTGATGGCCGGCCTTGTCGAACAGGGCGGTGACGTGCCGGGGTATTCCGTGCCGGTCCACCGGGCGCTGACCGAGCATATCCTGCTCGGCGGCGCGCCGCGTGGCCTCGCCATCCTCAACGGCACATTGGCGGCGGCGCTTGGCCTAGGCTTGCGCCTCTGGCTGGTCGGCCTTGCCATCTGGGCGGTCGGCCATCTCGCCGCCGTCTGGGCGGCCAAGCGCGATCCGATGTTCGTCGATGTGGTGCGCCGCCATCTGCGCATCCCCGGCCATCTCGGCGTTTGAGGAGGCCGATCCCATGATGAACCTCGCAGAATATCGCCGCACCGCCGCCCGTCTCGCCGACTTCCTGCCCTGGGTCGCGCTCGTGGGTGAAGGCGTCGTCCTCAACAAGGACGGCAGTTTCCAGCGCACCGCGCGGTTTCGCGGCCCCGACCTCGACAGCGCCGTGCCGGCCGAACTGGTCGCGGTCGCCGGGCGGCTGAACAACGCCTTCCGCCGATTGGGATCGGGATGGGCGATCTTCGTCGAAGCCCAGCGCCATGAGGCGGCGTCCTATGCCGCCAGCCGCTTTCCCGACGCCGCTTCAGCGCTGGTCGATGCCGAGCGTAAGGCCGATTTCGAGGAAGCCGGCTCCCACTACGAATCCAGCTATTTCCTGACCTTCACCTATCTGCCGCCGGCCGAGGATGCCGCTCGCGCCGAGACCTGGCTGTACGAGGGCCGCGAGCGTGTCGGCGTCGATGGGCGCGAGATGCTCACCGTCTTCACCGATCGCACCGACCGCGTGCTGCAACTGGTCGAAGGCTTCATGCCCGAATGCGTCTGGCTCGATGACGTCGAGACGCTGACCTACCTGCATTCCTGCGTTTCCACGCATCGCCACCGCGTCCGTGTGCCCGAAACACCGATGTATCTCGATGCGCTGGTCGCCGATCAGCCGCTGATCGGCGGACTGGAACCGCGACTGGGTTCGGTTCATCTGCGCGTCCTGACCATCGTCGGATTCCCGACCGCGACTACGCCCGGCCTGCTCGACGAGCTGAACCGGCTGGCCTTTCCCCATCGCTGGTCCACCCGCGCGATCCTGCTCGACAAGACCGATGCGACGAAGCTGCTGACCAAGATCCGACGGCAATGGTTCGCCAAGCGCAAGTCGATCGCAGCGATCCTGAAAGAGGTGATGACCAACGAGGCCTCGGCCCTCGTGGACACAGACGCGGCCAACAAGGCGGCCGACGCCGATCTGGCGTTGCAGGAGCTGGGCGCGGACTATGCCGGTGTCGCCTATGTCACCGCGACGATCACGGTCTGGGACGACGATCCGCGCATTGCCGACGAGAAGCTGCGGCTGACCGAAAAGATCGTACAGGGCCGCGACTTCACCGCGATGGCCGAGACCATCAACGCGGCTGACGCCTGGCTCGGAAGCTTGCCCGGCCACGTCTATGCGAATGTGCGGCAGCCGCCGATTTCGACTTTGAACCTCGCCCACATGATCCCGCTTTCGGCGGTATGGGCGGGTCCGGAACGGGACGAGCATTTTGCAGCGCCCCCACTGCTCTTCGGCAAGACCGAAGGCTCGACCCCGTTCCGGTTATCCCTTCACGTCGGTGACGTAGGGCACACGCTCGTCGTCGGGCCGACCGGCGCAGGCAAGTCCGTGCTGCTGGCGCTGATGGCGCTCCAGTTCCGGCGCTACGTCGGCGCGCAGGTATTCGCCTTCGACTTCGGCGGCAGCATTCGCGCCGCCGCGTTGGCGATGGGGGGCGACTGGCACGATCTCGGCGGTGGCTTGAGCGACGGCAGCGACGAGAGCGTGTCGCTCCAACCGCTGGCCCGCATCCATGATGTGCCGGAGCGCGCCTGGGCCGCCGACTGGATCGTGGCGATCCTGACCCGCGAAGGCGTCGCCATCACGCCCGAAGTGAAAGAGTATATCTGGACGGCGCTGACCTCGTTGGCGTCCGCGCCAATCGGCGAGCGGACCATCACCGGCCTGTCCGTGCTGCTCCAGTCCAACGACCTGAAGCAAGCGCTGCGGCCTTATTGTGTCGGCGGCGCCCATGGCCGGCTTCTCGACGCCGAGGCCGAATATCTCGGCTCCGCCACGGTCCAGGCCTTCGAGACCGAGGGGCTGATCGGCACCGAGGCCGCGCCCGCTGTGCTGGCCTATCTGTTTCACCGGATCGGCGACCGGCTCGACGGTTCGCCGACGCTCATCATCATCGACGAAGGCTGGCTGGCGCTGGACGACGAAGGCTTTGCCGGCCAGCTCCGCGAATGGCTGAAGACGCTGCGCAAAAAGAACGCCAGCGTCATCTTCGCCACGCAGTCGCTGTCCGACATCGACGGCAGCGCCATCGCGCCCGCCATCATCGAAAGCTGCCAGACCCGGCTTCTGCTCCCCAATGAACGGGCGATCGAGCCGCAGATCACGGCCATCTATCGCCGCTTTGGCCTCAACGACCGCCAGATCGAGATCCTCGCGCGGGCGACACCGAAGCGCGATTATTACTGCCAGTCGCGGCGGGGCAACCGGCTGTTCGAGCTGGGCCTGTCCGATGTGGCGCTAGCGCTCTGCGCCGTCTCGTCGAAGACCGACCAGACCGAGATTGCCCGGATCGTCGCCGAGCATGGCCGCGACAGCTTCCTCGCCGCCTGGCTGCGCCATCGCGGTCTCGCCTGGGCAGCCGACCTCATCCCCGACCTCACCAACCTGGAGATCCCATCATGACCACTCGTCGTTCCCTTGGCCGCCGCTTCGCCGCCGTCTTGCTGGTCGCACCCATCGCGCTGTCGCCGATCCTCGTGACGACGCCCGCCCACGCGCAATTCGGCGGGATCGTGTTCGACCCGCGCAATTACGTCGAGAACGTCCTGTCGGCCGCACGCTCGCTCCAGCAGATCAACAACCAGATCACCTCGCTTCAGAACGAGGCGCAGTCGCTCATCAATCAGGCTCGCAACCTCACCAGCCTGCCATATTCGTCGCTGCAACAGCTTCAGCAGTCGGTCCAGCGCACCCAGCAGCTTCTGCAACAGGCGCAAAACGTCGCCTATGACGTCCAGCAGATCGACCGGATGTTCAGCCAGAAATACGGCAACGTCTCGCTGTCGGCCTCCGACAGCCAACTCGTCTCCGACGCCCGCTCGCGCTGGCAGAACACCGTCGGCGGCTTGCAGGACGCGATGAAGGTGCAGGCCGGCGTCGTCGGCAATATCGACACCAACCGCAGCCAGATGTCGGCGCTGGTCGGATCGAGCCAGTCCGCGACCGGCGCGCTTCAGGCGACACAGGCCGGCAACCAGCTCCTCGCGCTCCAGGCCCAGCAACTCGCCGATCTCACGGCCGTCGTCGCCGCCAATGGCCGCGCGCAGGCGCTGACCGAGGCCGAGCGCGCGGCAGCGGCCGAACAGGGCCGCGAGCAGCGTCGCCGGTTCCTGACGCCGGGCACCGGTTACCAGCCCGGCAACGCGCAGATGTTCAACAACGGCAACAACTGACCGGGGAGACGCGCCATGGAAGGCAAGACGCTGGCCCGCATCGCCGCCGCCGTGTTCGCGGGCGTCGCCATCACCGCGACCGCGATCGAGATGACCCGCGAGGAAGAGACATCGGCAGATCCGGCGGCGGCCGTCGTCGCTCCGGCCGCGCCCGATCCGCTGCGTGAGGGGCAGCGCCGGTGCCAGCGGCTCGGCGAGGCCGGCGCGCGCGACGCCGAATGCCTGCGCGTCTGGGCCGATAGCCGCAACCGCTTCCTTGGTCTCGATCGGCAACGCCCGTCCGTGCCGTCGAACGACGATCCCGTCACCAAGCAGACCGCGCCGGCCGAGCCGAGCACGACCGAGGAACGTTAATATGGGCGGCACCGGCGTCATCGACCAGTTCCTGGCCGTCTTCACCCGCTACATCGACAGTGGCTTCGGCTTGCTGTCGGGCGAGGTTGCCTTCATCGCAACCACGCTGATCGTCATCGACGTGACGCTGGCCGCGCTGTTCTGGTCGATGGGCGGCGACGACGACATCATCGGCCGGCTCATAAAGAAGACCCTGTTCGTCGGGGTCTTCGCCTACATCATCGGCAACTGGAACAACCTCGCCCGCATCGTCTTCGAGAGCTTTGCCGGGCTTGGGCTGAAGGCGAGTGGAACCGGGTTCACGACCGCCGATCTCCTGCGCCCCGGCAAGGTGGCGCAGGTCGGTCTCGACGCGGGGCGACCGCTGCTCGAATCGATCTCCGGCCTGATGGGCTGGATCTCCTTCTTCGAGAACTTCATCCAGATCGCCTGCCTGCTGTTCGCCTGGGCGCTCGTGCTGCTCGCCTTCTTCATCCTCGCCATCCAGCTCTTCGTCACCCTGATCGAGTTCAAGCTGACGACATTGGCAGGCTTCGTGCTGATCCCGTTCGGCCTGTTCGGCAAATCCGCCTTCATGGCCGAACGGGTGCTGGGCAACGTCATTTCCAGCGGCATCAAGGTGCTGGTGCTCGCCGTCATCATCGGCATCGGCTCGACGCTGTTCAGTCAGTTCACTGCTGGATTCGGCGGGACCGCGCCGACGATCGACGACGCCATGGCGATCGTGCTGGCCGCACTGTCACTGCTCGGCCTCGGCATTTTCGGTCCCGGCATCGCCAACGGCCTCGTCTCCGGCGGCCCGCAACTCGGCGCGGGCGCGGCGATCGGAACGGGCTTGGCCGCTGGTGGCATGGTCGCCGCTGGAGGGGCAGCGATCGGTGCAGTCGCCTCCGGCGCGGCCGCTCTCGCAGGGGGAGCCGCCGCTGCCGCCCGTGGCGGCGCGACCCTCGCTGGCGGCGCGACCGCCGCCTATCGGGCCGGAGGCGCATCGGGCGTCGCCAGTACCGGAGCGTCCCAAGCCGGGTCCGCCATCGCCAGCCCGTTCAAGCGCGCCGCCGCCTCCATGAAGGACAGCTTCCAGACCGGCGAACGGTCCGTCACCGGCGAGGCCGCGACGAAAGAGAGCGCCGACGCTTCATCCGCATCGTCTTCGTCCGCCAGCGCTGACGGCCCGCCCGCGTGGGCCAAGCGCATGAAGCGCGGCCAGCAAGCCTCGCACGGCATCCAGGCCGCCGCCCATGCCGTCAAATCCGGCGACAGCCATGGCGGCGGCTCTTCCGTCAACCTCTCCGAAAGCGACCGCTGATGTTCAAACGACCCTCAACCCATTACGGCAAGACGCCGCAACCCGAGACGCCATACCAACGCGCCGCCCAGGTCTGGGACGACCGCATCGGCTCGGCCCGCGTCCAGGCCAGGAACTGGCGGCTGATGGCGTTCGGCTCGCTGATCCTATCGGCCGGGCTGTCCGGCGCGCTGGTCTGGCAATCCGCCAACGGCTCGATCGTGCCGTGGGTGGTGCAGGTCGACAAGCTCGGCCAAGCGCAAGCCATCGCGCCTGCCGTCGCCGACTATCGCCCGACCGATCCGCAGATCGCCTGGCATCTCGCGCGGTTCATCGAGCAGGTGCGCTCGATCCCGGCCGACGCCATCATCGTCCGACAGAACTGGCTTCGCGCCTACGAGTTCACGACGGATCGCGGCGCGATGGCGCTCAACGACTATGCCCGCGTCAACGACCCCTTCACCAAGGTCGGCAAGAGCCAAATCGCCGTCGAGGTGTCGTCCGTGATCCGAGCCTCACCCGACAGCTTTCGCGTCGCCTGGGTGGAGCGCCGCTATCAGGACGGGAGCCTCGCTTCCACCGAGCGCTGGACCGCCATCCTCACCATCGCCGTCGCGCCGCCGCGTGACGCCGAAAAGCTACGGGCCAATCCGCTCGGAATCTATGTCAACGCCATCAACTGGTCGAAGGAGCTTGGACAATGATCCGGCCGTCTCATCTGACCGCCGGACGCCCGGCCAACCCTGTTCACACCATTATCCCTGCACGAAGAGCTGGAAAGGCGGGTTTCCCTAAAGTCGGACTTGCGGTTTTGCTGCTCTCAGCAACGGCGCTGGCCGGCTGCGCCACGACGCAGAAGCCGCCAGAGATCGCCTATGACGATGCCGCGCCCGCCGTGCAGACCGTCGATCCGCCATCGCCTGTCACCGTTGTCGAACTTCCCCGGCCATTGCCGTTGCCCGGCCAGATGAAGCCGGTGGAAGAATCCCGCCGTGTGCCCGAGCCGACCGATCCCGCCACCCGCGTAAATCAGGCGAACGCGCAGGCCCGCGTGCAGCCTGTCCGTGACGGCTTCATCAACGCCATGCAGGTCTATCCCTACACCGGCGGCGCGCTCTATCAGGTCTATACCGCCGTCGGGCAGATCACCGACATCGCGCTCCAGCACGGCGAAACTCTTGTCGGCTCCGGCCCGGTCGCGGCCGGCGACACCGTGCGGTGGATCATCGGCGACACGCTCAGCGGTTCAGGGGCCACGCAACAGGTGCATATCCTGGTCAAGCCGACCCGCGCCGAGCTGATGACCAACCTCATCATCAACACCAATATGCGCACCTATCACATGGAGCTGCGCTCGACCGAACGGACCTATATGGCGTCGGTGTCCTGGCAATATCCGCAGGACCAACTCATCGCCCTGCGTCGTCAGAACAGCCAGGCCGAGGCCGCGCAGCCCATCGCCAGCGGCGTCGATCTCGCCAACGTCAACTTCCGCTACGCGATCGAGGGCGACCGCGCACCGTGGCGGCCCTTGCGCGCGTTCGACGATGGGCGGCAGGTGTTCATCGAGTTCCCGCGTGGCATCGCGCAGGGCGAGATGCCACCGCTATTCGTCGTCGGCCCCGAAGGCAACACCTCCGAGCTAGTGAACTACCGGGTGCGCGGCCGTCATATGATCGTCGATCGGCTGTTCGCTGCCGCCGAACTGCGCTTCGGCACGGGCGATACCCAGCGCCGCGTCCGCATCACCCGCACTGACGGGAGGCCGGCATCGTGAGTGACGTCGATCCCGAGAAGAGCGCGAAGCCAGGACCGACGCCAGAGCCATCTGACGACGATGCCCGCCCGCTGACCGGCGAGCCGGTCGCACCGATGCGCCTTCGTGCCGAACCGCCTCGCGTCACCCGGTTGTCGCGGAAGGTTCTGGCCGGCCTCGGTCTGGTCAGCAGCCTCAGTATTGGCGGCGCGTTGATCTATGCTCTCCAGACCCGCGATGGCGGCGGCGGAAGCACCGAACTCCATTCGACCGAGAATCGCGCAACCGCCGATGGTCTCGCCGGCCTGCCCAAGGACTATACCGGACCTGTCCTCGGCCCGGCTTTGCCCGGCGATCTCGGTCGGCCGATCCTCGATGCGCAGAACCGTGGCCAGCCCGTGCCCGCGCCGGGCATTAGTACACCCGCCGCGACACCGCCCAGCCTCACCGCCGAGGAACAACGCAGGCTACAGGAGATCGAAGCGGCGCGGACCGGCCGGCTGTTCGCATCGACCGAGACGCGCAACGCAGCGCCAGCGACGACGACTACCGCCAATGCCGCAGCACCCCTCCCGGACCTGACCAGCCTCGGTCTCGCGCCGCAGCCGACGACGCCAACGGCTCAGGACCGGCAAACAGCCTTTCTCAACCAGGCGGCCGATCGGCGCACCGTCGCGCCGGATCGCGTTGCCGCGCCGGCGTCTCCGAACATCCTTCAAGCCGGCGCGGTCATTCCGGCCGCGCTTATCACCGGCATCCGTTCCGATCTGCCGGGCCAGATCACCGCCCAGGTCACGGAGAACGTCTATGACAGCCCCACGGGCCGCATCCTGCTGGTGCCACAAGGCACGCGGTTGATCGGCCAGTATGACAATGGCGTCGGCTTCGGTCAGCGCCGCGTCCTGCTGGCCTGGAACCGCCTCATCATGCCCGACGGCCGCTCGATCGTGCTAGAGCGCCAGCCGGGCGCGGACGCCGAAGGCTATGCGGGGCTGGAGGATGGCGTCGATTATCACTGGGGCGAACTGTTCAAGGCAGTGGCGCTTTCGACATTGCTCAGCATCGGCGCCAACACCGGATCGTCCAGCGACGAGAGCGATCTCCTCAGCGCCATCCGCGACGGTGCATCCGACAGCATCGGCCAGACCGGCCGACAGATCGTCCAGCGCCAGCTCAATATCGCGCCGACGCTGACCATCCGGCCGGGCTTCCCTGTCCGCGTCATCGTCACCCGCGACCTTGTGCTCGAACCCTATGGAGCCACGCCATGACCAAGCTGAAGCTCGGCCCGATCACTGAGACCAAGCCGGTGAAGGTGACGGTGGAACTGCCCGCTGACCTGCATCGGGATCTAACTGCCTATGCCGACGTGCTCGGCCGCGAGAACGGCCATCCGCCGACCGATCCCGTCCGCCTGATCGTGCCGATGCTGGAGCGGTTCATCGCGACTGATCGGGCATTTGCGAAGGCGAGGCGGACCACGCCGTCGGCCGCAGGCGGGCAATCATGAGTCCGACGCTCGCCGTTCTCCGCCGGACCGATAGCCAAACACGATCATGGTTTCTGATCACGCCGTCTTCACAGTCCGCGCGATCCGTTGATGCTGGAAGAATTGCGCGGCGTCGTGGCGAAGGATCGAGTGTCTTTACGGTTGGTCATTTCACAGAATGCGATTCCCATGTCCCGGCGCAGCGCTGATCGCCCGCATCGCCGGCTCCGTGTCGTGGCCGGCGCTCTGCCCGACGACCTCTACGACTATATCCCGCCGGACGAGATCGCGACGCCAGCCCCGCCCATTGGCCGCCCGCCCAAGCACGATGTCGAATCCTGGACCGTGACCGACGACTGGCCGGAGCGCGTTCCGGTGACGGAGGCCGAGATCGACTTGTTCGAGGCATGGTTCGGCGACATCTTCGACGAATTGTTCGGGCCGTCCCGGTGAGCCGTGATCGGCCTTGGTGAAGCTCATACGAGCATAATCCGTTTGATTTAGTTGCGTTGTGATGATAACTATAGGCGGTGATTAGTCGATCCGCCGCCCGATGCTTTTGCCCGGCCCGGCGAATGCCAGGACGGAGGCAAAACGCCATGACGACGCTGAAGGTTGGCATCGCCGATCCCGACGAAATGAAGGCTCGTACGCTGCGGATCGCGCGCGGAGAGGAGAAGCCGCGCGAGGCCGACCCCAAGATCTGGTTCGCCTCGACCGAATCGTTCGCCCGCATTCTTTCCGCGCCCAATCGCGAGATGTTGCGCACTATCGCAGAGCAGGCACCGGACTCGCTGGATGAGCTGGCGGCGCTAACCGACCGGGCCAAATCCAACCTCTCACGCACCCTGAAGACGATGACCGCCTACGGCCTGATCCGCATGGAGCGAAGCGGCAGAAAGCTCGCGCCGAAGCTCGTTCACGATCGCGTCGTACTGGACTTGCCGCTGAAACAATCTCGGACACGGACCGCCACGGCAGAGGGAGACCCATCATGAACGCTGAAACACCCAGCATCGCCACCCGCGCCGCCCTCTATCTTCGCGTCTCGACCACCCGCCAGGCCGAGCATGATGTCTCGATCCCCGACCAGAAGCGCCAGGGTGAGGCCTACTGCCTGTCGCGCGGCTACCAGCTTATCGACACCTTCGTCGAACCGGGGGCATCCGCCACGAACGATCGCCGGCCGGAGTTCCAGCGCATGATCGAGGCGGGCACGTCCAAGCCGGCACCCTTCGATATCGTTGTCGTCCACTCGTTCAGCCGCTTCTTTCGAGATCACTTCGAGCTGGAGTTCTACGTCCGCAAGCTGGCGAAGAACGGCGTCAAGCTGATCTCGATCACCCAGGAGATGGGCGACGATCCGATGCATGTCATGATGCGCCAGATCATGGCGCTGTTCGACGAGTATCAGTCCAAGGAGAACGGCAAGCACGTCATGCGCGCCTTGAAGGAGAACGCCCGGCAGGGCTTCTGGAACGGCGCGCTGCCGCCGATCGGCTACCGCATCGTCGCGGCCGAGCAGCGCGGGGCGAAGACCAAGAAGAAGCTCGAAATCGACCCGCTGCACGCCGACACGGTGCGGCTGATCTACCGGCTGGCGCTGGAGGGGAACGGCACGTCCGGCCCGATGGGCGTCAAGGCGATCGTGTCCCATCTGAACGCGCGCCGCATCTTTACCCGCGACGGCGGTCGCTGGGGCATTGGCCAGCTTCACCGCATCCTGACGCGCCGCACCTATGTCGGCGAGCACGAGTTCAACAAGCGCTCCAAGACCAAGGAGCTAAAGCCGATCAGCGAGATCGTCACGGTGCCCGTGCCGCCGCTGATCGACCTAGAGACTTTCGACGCCGTTCAGGCGCATCTGAAAGCACGCAATCCCAAGGTCACGCCGCCGCGCGTCGTCAGCGGGCCGACTCTGCTGACGGGCATCTGCTTCTGCGCCAAGTGCGGGGGAGCCATGACCATCCGCACCGGCAAGGGCGGGCGCTATCGCTACTACACCTGCTCGATCAAGGCGCGGCAGGGCGAGACCGGCTGCTCGGGCCGCTCGATCCCGATGGAGAAGCTCGACACCATCGTTGCCAGCCATATCGAGGATCGGCTGCTCCAGCCCGACCGGCTGGAGGAGGTGCTGGCCTCCGTCCTCGATCGCCGACACGAGCGCGCCGAACGTCGGCAGGACCATATCGGCGAGTTGAACCGCCGGGCGGCCGAGACCGACCTGCGGCTCAAGCGCCTCTATGACGCGATCGAATCAGGCGTCGCCGATCTGTCCGACCCGGCGCTGAAAGACCGCATCACCGGTCTCAAGGCGCTCCGCGACCAGGCGCAGGTCGATGCCGAGCGGGCGCAGGCCATGCTCGAAAGCTCCGGCAATCGGGCGGTTACACCCGCCACCGTGCGCCGTTTCGCCGACGTGGCGCGGCAGCGCATCAAGCTAGATGGGGGCGGTTATCGGCGGGATCACCTGCGGGCGTTCGCCCAGCGCGTCGAGGTCACGGATACCGAAGTTCGCATCATGGGATCGAAGGGAGAGCTGCTTCGCACGCTAACCGCCGTTTCCGGAGGGAAATCGGCGGGAATCGGCGTGCCCAGCTTGGGACTGAAATGGCGGAAGGGGTGGGATTCGAACCCACGGTGGAGTTGCCCCCACGGCGGTTTTCAAGACCGCTGCCTTAAACCACTCGGCCACCCTTCCAAGCCATCCTTCCAAGCCGTTGCGAAGGCGGGATCGTTTGCCTTTGCCTATGCTGGGGCTCTTCGTCCGTGGCGATCGGATGGCTCATCCGATCGTTCGGTCGCCTTGTCTATGGCCGCGCGCAGGGCAGCGTCAACCGTCGCGGTATCATGGGAGAGGACAGATGCCGGAGTAGTCCGGCTGCGTCCGGGCGAGCTTGGTCTGGGCGATCCCGGGAGGGATGCCGCGCGCCTGGGGCGCAAGCCGCGGACGCGACTGCGGGGCAGGGCGTCGACCGGTCGAGGATCGGCGTGCGTCGGGCTGCACGGCCGGCTCGCCGGCCTGGGCATGGAGGACGGCGTCGTCCGGCAGGCGTAGGCCGGGCGTCCGACGCTCCGCGGCCTGCCGAAGGCGGCGGCGCTGCGGCTCGTCGACGCCGCACGGTGTCCACGGGAAGGAGCCGTGCGTGCGCAAAAAAAACGGCCGGGGTTTCCCCCGGCCGCTCATCGTCGTGGAGGCTGATCCGCTTAGCGGAGGAGCTGCAGGATGCCCTGCTGCGCCGTGTTGGCGAGCGAGAGGGCCGAGATGCCGATCGACTGGCGGGTCGACAGCGCCTGGGAGTTGGCGGCTTCCTCGTTGAGGTCCGCGTTCGTCAGGTTGGCCGAGCCGGTGTCGAGGATGTTGATCAGGTTCTTCGAGAAGTCCTGACGGTTCTGCACCACCGAGAGGTTGGAGCCGAAGGTAGAGGACTGGGCGCGAAGCTGGCTGGTGGCCGCCGTGATGGCCGTCAGAGCCTTGTTGATCTCATCGTCCGACTGGAAGCCGCCGGTGACCGAGCTCAGGCCAAGGCCATCGGAGTCGAGCTTGGCCCCCTCAATGTTCAGGGTAGACGAACCCGTCTCGTTGAAGGTGACCTTCAAGGAGTTTTCCTTGGCATCGGTGCCCGAGCGGTACAGCAGGTTGATGCCGTTGTAGCTCGAATCCTTCGCCTGCTGGGTGATCTGATCCAGCAGGGTGTTGAACTGCTTGGCGAGCGAGGTTCGGGTTGCGTTGGTTCCGCTGGCAGAACCAGCACCGCTCGCCACCACTGGCTTTGCAGTGACACCCGCACCAAAACCGATATCCGTATCGGTCGCCGCGGAAGAGGCATCGATCGTGATCTTCTGATCTGACCCCGTCGCCGTCGAAGTAAAGGTCACCTTACCAGTCGTATCATCACCAACAGCAGTGACCTTACCTTTGAAGCCGGTATCCGCATTCAGCTGCTTGTTGATGGCCGTGGCAAGGTCCGTCGCTTTCGCATCCGTCAGAGCGCCGAGCGTTGCATCCGCAGCGGTGTTCAGCTCGATCTTTTTGGCCGGGCCATCGCCGAGCTTGATGGTGAACGACGCATCGGCTGCGCCAGTGAAGTCAGGGCCGGTACCACCGGTGGCCAGACCAGCGACGGCTGCACCTTCTGCCGCTGCAGCCGTGGCGCCGTTCTTGGCGTCGGCACCCTTGGCTGTCTGTGCAGTCGTGGCAACTCCAAAACCAAGGTCGACTTCGTTGTTGGCCGCGTTGGTGACCGTTGCCGTTGCGTCCTTGCCGGTCGCGGTCGACGTGAAGACAATCCGGCCATTGGTCGTCTTGGAAGCGGAGACCGCGGCAGGATTCGTCGTATCGTTGGCAAGCTGGTTGTTGATGGCCTTGACGACGTCGTCAGCAGTCGCTTTGCCGACGTTGTTCGTCACGCCGCTCAGCGTGGAAGCATCGAGAGTGATGGTGGTGTTGTTGGTGCCATCGTTCACCGTGAACACAGCATTGCGGGTGCCGGAGAAGTCCTGCGTGCCATCGGTGGCGGCAGTAGAGGTGCCCTGGAAGGAGGTCCCTGCCGAGAGGATCGCTGCCGTTGCCGGCGTGCCGCTCGTTACGGCGCTCTTGTCGGCCAGCGCCTGGTTGGCGGTGGACTTGGCCGAGTCGACCAGCTTCTGGATCGAGGTGATGCCCTGGTTGGCGGCCTGGATCGTCTGGACGCCGTTCGAGATGCCGTTGAGGAGCGAGCCGAGATCGCCCGAGCGGCCGGACAGGGACTGCGAGGTGAAGAAGCTCGTCGGATCGTCGAGGGCCGAGTTGACCTTCTTGCCGGTCGACAGACGGTTCTGGGTCTGGGTCAGCAGATCGGCGGTGCCCTGCAGCGAGAGCAGGTTCTGACGCGTTGCCGCGGTAAGCGTGATGCCTGAAGACATGAGGTTCGATCCATTCTGATCTGAAAGCACCCTTTTTTGGGTGCGACGTCACCAAACCACGAGGACGTTGCGAACGTCTTAAGACGGACAGTCAACGAACCCTGTGGGAGATCCGACGTATTCTCCGTATCTTCGCGGCCTCCGAGGGAGAGGCCGGATTCCGCAAGCAAACCTCGCCATGGCGGTCATGTATTGTTAACCGCCCGGATCGATGATCCCCACCGAACCCGAAGGACCGGTCATGCCCCTGAAGATCGAACTCAAGCCGTTCGAGCGGCTGCTGATCGGCGGGGCCGCAATCCGCAACGGGTCTCGGCGCTCGAACTTCGTCATCGAGACGATGACGAAGTTCCTGCGCGAATCCGACATCATCACGGAGAGCGAGGCCGATACGGCCTGCAAGCGCCTCTACCTGACCCTCACGGTGCTCTATCTCTCCGACGACGTGTCGGAGATCGAGAACCTGTTCGTGGCCCAGGCGAGCGAATTGCTCGAGGCGGTGCCGAGCACGGCCCCCTATGTCCGCGATATCAACGCCCATGTGGCGGCGCGGGACTTCTACCGAGCGATGAAGCGGGGCAAGGAGCTCATCCAGTACGAAGCCTCCCTGGCCGACCGTCTCGCCAAGGCGCCCGATTCGGGACGCGCCGACTGACCGTCCGGATCGGCCGCGGAGCGGGCAAGGGGCCGGCATTAGCCGCCCGGATGCGGCGGGCTCTCAGAACCTGTTCGAGTCGTTTTTCCAAGGCTTTGCCTCATCCTGAGGTGCCGCGTAGCGGCCTCGAAGGAGGGCTCCAGATACCGCAGCTGGTTCTGGAAGCCTCCTTCGAGGCCCTTTGCTCAAGCAAAGGGCGCCTCAGGATGAGGTGAGCCGATTGGATGATCCAACTTAGCCAGGATCATCCGCTCAGATATTCGATCGAACAGGCTCGAAGCGGGTTCGCGTTGGTAAGCCAGACGCTTCACCCCGCTCAAGCTTTTGAAGTGCCGCCGTTTTCAGGACACGAAACCGGTGAGCGCTTTTGCTGAACCTGCTCCGTGGAGCCGGGCCCCAAGTCCGAAAAATCCCCCCGCCTCACGCGGGCGCGAGGCGGGTGAGGCGGTCGAGGAGGGCGCGGTCGTGGAGGAGGGCCATGCGCTCCTTGGGGCTAAGCCATTCGGCGGCCTCGGCGATGGTCTCGGCCTCCACCACCTTGGCCTGGGCGAGGGCGCGGTCGGTGTCGATCACGCCGCGGGGGCGTTTGGGCATCTCGGGCAGCATCTGGGCATGGGCCTCGGCGAAGCCCGCATCGGCGTGGAGGGCACGGATCGCATCGGAATCGTCGAGGCCGGCCTCGGCGTTGCGGGCGGCGATCGCCCCGGCGCTCGACGCGATGGCGGGCGGGTCGCGCTCCTCCGGCGTCATCAGCAGGCCGAGGCGCTTGAGGGCGAGGCCCCAGGAGAGCTGGCCGCTCGCCCAGGAGATCGGGATCGCCAGGACGAGGCCGAGGATGGTGGGCGACATCCACAGGAACAGCGAGGTGGCGATGGCGAAGGCGGCGATGCCGGTCACCAGCCCCAGCACCATGTGCCAGCGATGGCGCCGGACGATGTCGCGCAAGGGTATCGAGCCGTCGTCGCGCCGCTGCGGGTTCCAGCCGGTGTCGCGCCCCACCAGGATCTCGAACACCGAGCCGGACTGGATCAGCATGGCGATGGGGGCGATGAGGGCGGAGAGGATCGTCTCGATCAGGCTCGACAGGACGAGGCGGATCGCCCCGCCCGAGGCCCGGCGCACCGGCCCGTCGATGAGGGCGAGGATCAGCCCCAGGAGCTTCGGGGCCAGCAGGATGCCCATGGTGAGGCCGAACAGCTGGAGCGCGCGCACGGGGTCGAAGCGCGGCCAGACCGGGTAGAGCCCGAATTCGGAGGTAAAATATTCCGGCCGCACATAGGCGGTCTGCAGCACCAGGGCGATACCGACCACGAGCTGGCCGAGCCAGAGCGGGGAGGCGACGTAGCCGGCGATGCCGGTGGCGAAATGCTGGCGCGAGGCCAGTGTCAGGCCCGCCGCCCCGATGACACGGCTGTGCTGGAGGTTGCCTTGCGCCCAGCGCCGGTCGCGCACCGCGACATCGATGAGGGAGGGCGGACTCTCCTCGTAGGAGCCGGGCAGGGCGGGCAGCATGGTCACGCTCCAGCCGGCCCGCCGGATCAGCGCCGCCTCGACGAAATCGTGGCTGAGGATGTGGCCGCCGAAGGGCGGTTTTCCCTTGAGGTCGGGCAGGCCGCAGGCCTCCGCGAAGGCGCGGGTGCGGATGATGGCGTTGTGGCCCCAGTAATTGCCGTCGCGGCCCGACCAGACCGACAGGCCGGTGGCGATGACCGGGCCGTAGATGCGGGCGGCGAATTGCTGGACGCGGGCGAACAGGGTGTTGCGGTTGATGATGAGCGGCAGCGACTGGATGATGCCGGAATCGGGGTCGGCCTCCATGGCGGCGGCGAGATGCACCACGCAGGCGCCCGTCATCAGGCTGTCGGCGTCGAGCACCAGCATGTGGTCGTAGGCCCCGCCCCAGCGCGAGACGAAGTCGCCGATATTGCCGGCCTTGCGGTGATGGTTCTTCGCCCGGTGCCGGTAATACAGCCGCGCATCCTCGCCCCAGCGCGCCCGCAAGGCCAGGAAGGCACGCTCCTCGGCGATCCAGGCATCGCCTATCGTCGAGTCCGACAGGACGAAATAGTCGAAGGCCGCGCCGTGGCCGGTGGCGTCGATCTCCGCCCGCATGGCGTCCACGGCGGCGAAGGTGCGGGCGGTGGCCTCGTTATAGACCGGCATGACGATGGCGGTCCGGGAGGCGAGACGGACCGCCGGCGGCGCGGCCTTGGGCCGGCGCAGGAGCGTGAAGAAGCCGAGGATCGCGCTCATGAAGGAGAGGGCGATCCAGGAGAAGTTCAGGGTGAAGAGCACGAGCAGCACGTATTGCAGCGCCGTCGTCCCGCCCGAGACCGCGACGACCTCGTACATCTCCAGCGCCCCATAGGCGGTGAGCAGCGCCGCCCCGCCGAAGACGAGGGCGCGGGCGGCCCAAGGGCGCCGCGCGGGCCTGGCCGGCCGATGCCCCGAGGCGGGGTCCAAGCGGTCGAGGTCCTGCACCGGCATGGGCAGCGGCGCCTCGAGGGGCATCGCCGGCCGGAAGGAGGCCGGGGCGGTGGGGGAAGGCGTGTGCGTGTTCAGGGTGTCCACCGGTAGAGCCAGGTTTCGGTGACGGGGGCCTCCCCGCGCTTGAGCAGGAGGCGGAGTTCGCAGGTCTTCTCGCCGCCCGGATCGAGCTCGAAGGAGACGCGCACCGTTTTGCGGTCGGGATAGCGGTACAGGGTCGGGGCCGCCACCGTGCCGGGCGAGGTCAGGAGAATCGGCTGCAGGTCGGGATCGGCGAACAGGTTCTCGCCGGTGAAATCGACGAGGAACAGGCGGCGGTTGCCCTCGCCCTTCGCCTTGCCGCTGCGCGTCCCGGAGACGAGGGCCACGGGGGGCGCCTCGGGGGGCTGCCAGCACCAGTGCTGGCGATAGCCGAAGGGAAACTCGGCGCCCGCCTCCAGCCTGGCCTTGGGCCGCCAATAGGCGAGCACGTTCTCGTTGAACTCGGAATCGCTCGGGATTTCCAGGAGCGTCACGGCCCCCGGCCCCCAGGCGCCGAACGGCTCGAGCCAGAGCGAGGGACGCCATTCCCAATGCTGCACGTCGTCCTCGAAATCGGCGTAGCTGCGGGCCCGCTGCATCAGGCCGAACCCTTTCGGGTTGTCGTCGACGAAGGACGAGACCTGCAGGGTCTCCGGGTTGCGCGCGGGGCGCCAGATCGCCTCGCCCGCGCCGGTGCGGATCTGCAGGCCGGTGGAGGCATAGGCGCCGGCCCGGGCGTCGTCGGCACCGCGCCGGTCGTAGGGGCCGAAGAAGTAGCTCGTGGTCATGCCGCCGAGCCCCAGATGGTCGATGGCCGCGCGGGCGAACACCGTGCCCTCGACATCGCAGAGCGAGGCGCCGCCCGGCCGCAGGCTCATTCTCAGGGCGGCGGTGGCCGAGGGGGAATCGACAAGGCAATGCAGCACCAGCGGGCCGCCGGGGCCGGGCCGCTCGACCCAGATGGCGCGGAGTTCGGGAAACTCCTCGCCGCGGGAATCGGCCGGGCGCAGGGTGAGGGCGCGCGCGGTGACGCCGAACCCCTGGCCGGTGGCGACGAGGCGGAAGAACGACGCCCCCTGGAAGGTGGCGAAATCGGTGAGTTCGCCGCCATCGAACCGGGCGCGGATGCGCAGGCCGGAATAGCCGGGATCGTCCTTGAACTCGGGCAGGGCGACGCCCTCCGCCTCGAAACGGGAGCGGTCGTAGGCGAGCGGCCGCACCGTGCCGTCCTCCACCAGGGCCAGGGCCACGCGGCCGGTGAAGACCGAGCCGCGATGCAAAGGCTCGAGGGTGAAACCGAAGGCATCGTTCGACCAGATCGCGCTCCCCGGCACGGTCCGGATGGCGTTGTACTGCTCGCGGTTGAGGCCGGTGAGGGCACCGGGCAGGTCGTCGGTGCGGGGGGCGACGAAGGGGCGCTTGGCGAGCGCGCGGGCGAGGTCGGGCACCGTCTGGCCGAGGAACGGCGCACCCGCGGCGGGGAGGGCGGGGGCGTCGTTCCTCGG
>NZ_VMOA01000028.1 GCF_020662345.1 Methylobacterium sp. W2
CCCGATCCCATCTCGAACTCGGCCGTTAAACACACCAGCGCCCATGGTACTGTGTCTCAAGACACGGGAGAGTCGGTCGCCGCCAGACCTGCACAGAACAGGAAACATACACTCCCAATAAACGATCTCGACCTTGCCGGCGCACCCTCGCCGGCAGAACACCCTGGCGCGGGGTGGAGCAGCCCGGTAGCTCGTCAGGCTCATAACCTGAAGGTCACAGGTTCAAATCCTGTCCCCGCAACCAACATCACAGACCATCTCCAGGCACCCCATACCCAAAGCCCGCAGCGCACAACGCCGCGGGCTTTGTCGTGTCCGTCACAATAGAAATACTCAGCGCGAACGCATCACAATCCAAAGAGCGTGGATCGAGCCTGGCAGATAGAACAGAATGCACAGCAGGATGTTCAGGAAGAACTGAACCCCGATCCCGACGGTCATAAGCACCGCAATCGGCGGCAGGAAAATCGCGATGAGAATGCGGATAAGGCTGGACACGGTGTTTCCCTGATCGATCGAGTGATGGGTCGCCCCGGTGAACCGAAACGGCCGCGCTTAAGTTCCCTCAGCCTCGCTGTTCCCGCTGCGTGAATGGTCGACATCTCATGCTGATCGAAGGGTTTCATTACTTTACGACACCGGTCCCGCGGGCGCAGCGGAAGCTGGGTTATCTGCGCGAGAGCGTCCTCTTGATGTCGCGGTCGCGGCGTTGCCGTGCGGCATGGGCGGATCATCTCGATGCGGCCCGGTCCGCCACCCGGCAATCCTGCGCAGATCTGGTTCGTCGTCGCACCGCCGTGATCCTCGGCTCGGGCCTTCTTGACGACGTGCCCTTGGATGATCTGGCCCAACGCTTCGCGCGCGTGATCCTGGTGGACATGGTCCATCTCTGGCCGGCTCGCTGGGCAGCGCGTCGCTATGCGAATGTCACTCTCCAGGTCCTGGATCTGAGTGGATGCGTCAGCTGGCTGAGAGGGGAGGGGGAGCGGTGTGCCGATCCTCTCTCGGTGTTCGACCGGGACGACATCGACTTCGTCGTGTCTGCCAATTGTCTTTCCCAATTGCCGATCCTGCCCCTGGATTGGTTCGAGGCGCGCAATAGGCCCCCTCCCAGCGACCTCGGCCGCAGCATCGTGGCCGGTCACCTCGAAGGATTGTCGCGTCTACAGGCGCGTGTCTGCCTCATCGCCGATACCGGGCAGGTGACGGACGATCGCGAAGGCCACGTCATCGAACGGCTCGATCTGCTCCATGGCATCACTCTGCCCGATCCCGACCGGTCCTGGATCTGGGAGATCGCGCCGTTCGGTGAAGTCGGGCGGCACCGGAGGGAGCGCCATCACGTTCAGGCTCACCTCGACTGGCGGTCATAACGATCGATATGAAAAAAGCCGCCCCGAACGGGGGCGGCTTTCGAAATGTCTGAACGACCGACCTTCCGATAATGGTCGAGTAGCGGCTCCGATACCCTATTCCACGGTGGAGGGCGTATCGTCGGTGCTGTTGCCGCCGCCCTCGGAACTGTCCGATCCCTCGAAACGCGGACGACGCCGACGACGCGGCTTGGGGGTGGTGGGAGAGGTCTCGTCCCTGGGCACCTCGCCGGCGAGATCCCGCGTCGGCTCCGCCTCGCTCGTCGGTTCCACGAAGCGCTCGGGCGCCGGCGCCGCAACCGGACGGGGGGCGGCGGTCAGGAAAGCCGGCAGGGCACCGACGACATCCTCGGAAGAACGCAGATCGGGCTCCTCCCGGCGACGGGACCGCCGCGGAGCCGTCTCAGACGAACGGCGACTGTCGTTGCGCGGGGTGTCCTGACGGGGTGCATCCTGCCGAGCGGCTTCAAACCGGACAGGCTCCTGGCGTGGGCTCTCCTGACGAAGAGCTTCCTGCCTGGGCGCCTCCTGACGTGAGATGTCCTGGGAGGTCACATCCTGTTTCGGCGGAGCGTCGTTGCCCTGAAACTCGCTGCGAGGGGCGTCGTAGCGGGAGCTGTCGTTGCGGCCCTCGTTGCGGCCCTGGGCACGGTTGAAATCGGCACGCGGCTGGTCCTGGCGAGCGTAGTCCTGGCGCACCTGGTCTGGCCGAGCTTGGTCCGGTCTGGCCTGCTCGTTCCGTGGCTGCTCGTGCCTCGGGCTGTCCTGCCTGTTGCCCTCGCCCCGGAAGGAATCCTGCCGATTGTAATCCTGTCGGCCACCGTCGTTGCGGTTTCCCTCGTAGCGGGAGCCTTCCTGGCGGCCGCCATCTTGCCGGTTGCCGTCCTGCCGCTGGCTGTCCCGATTGCCTTCGAAACGCTGCGGACGATCGTTGCGGTTCTGGAAGCGCTCACGGCGCGGGTTGCGCTGATCCGACGGCGATTCCTGCCGTGTATCTTGGCGCGTATCCTGGCGGGGCTCGTAGGATTGCGGCTGAGGCTGCGGCTGTTGGGCCGGATCGCCGTATTCTTCGTTATAGCCGTTGCCGTAGCCGTTGGCGGCATAGCCCAGGCTCGCGCCCTGACCCTCATCGTCGCCGTCGTCATCGTCGTCGTAGCCGTTGCGGGCATACCCACCATTCTGCTGGCGGTTCTGCTCCTGGGCACCCGAGATGATGCGGAAATAATGCTCGCCGTGCTGGAAGTAGTTCTCCGCAGCCACCGGGTCGCCACTTGCTTGCGCATCACGCGCGAGCTGGGCGTATTTGTCGGCGATGTGCTGCGCCGTCCCACGGATTTTTACATCCGGCCCGTTGGACTCGTAGGAACGCGTCAGCGGATTCGGACCTTTGGGGCGGTTGCGACCGCGCATCCGTCTATTCTGGTTTGGTCTCATCGGTCTCGATTGACCCTCGTTCAAATCGGAGCGTCTGATGATGCGGCGGGGCTACGGGCGAAGAAAGATGACCCGTTTCGGGCTCTTCCTAGTCCTCGTAGGATCCGGTCAGTGGTTCCGCGATCGATTTTGCCGTGCTCGCCGTATGTCCGGTCAACCGATTCCCGCGCTCACAGTGCGGCGCTCATCGGTCGTCTGGCACTCAATTCATCAAGCTTCCACACGGCGTCTCGTGCGTATCGGCTTGATGGTGGGGAGATCGTCTAAAAGTATCGCGTGCTAGACGCCGCCGACACTTCTACCTCGATCCGCCTTGACGGATCGTTCGCGACCTGACTGTGACATTAGCGGCTCCCCAAGCCTACAACAAGCTCTTTTTCATCGCCTGTCATCGTTGGCTGTTGGCAGAAGGCCGGACAATGTGACGACACGGGCGTGACCAGCAAGATCATGCCTCACGGACCCGCGTGCGAAACCCGCTTGGCGGCCGATCCGCAAGACGTCCTCGGCCTGATCATGACCGATCTCGAAGACGAGGGCACCGTCCGGCGTGAGAAGAGCGCAACCGCCTGCTGCCCCGCGCACCTCCGTCACGATCCGTCTGTACGCCGCGAGTCCATCCTCGCCACCATCGAGGGCGCCGCGTGGATCGTGGCAGCGGACTTCCTTGGACAATGTCGAAATCGTTGCGCTCGGAATGTAGGGCGGGTTCGAGAGGACGATGTCGAAGGGCTTGCCGAGGGCGGAGCACCAATCGCCGGCCAGGAAGGCGGCACGCCGTCCGACACCGTTGATCCGCGCGTTGGTCCGGGCGCAGGCGAGCGCTTCGTGCGAGCGGTCGAGGCCTACGCCGAAGCCCTGTTTCCATTCGCTCAGGAGCGAGACGAGAATGCAGCCGGATCCGGTTCCGAGATCGAGGAGGCGCAGGGGGCGGTCGCGGGTGGGGTGGAGCGCCAATGCGGCATCGACAACTGTCTCGGTGTCCGGCCGTGGAACCAGGGTGGCGGCGTTGAGGACGAACGGGAGGCCCCAGAACTCCCACTCGCCGAGGATACGCGCCACGGGCTCGCCAGCGAGCCGCCGCCGCATCGCGTCCCCCAGCCGCAGGGCGCCCTGCTCGCCGATGGGGACCGTACCGGAAAGGGCGAGTTCGGTCGGCGTGATGCCAAGAACGTGGAGGAGGAGGAAGCGGGCGTCGTTTGCGCCGCCGTCGATCCCGGCCTCCGACAAAGCCGTGACGGCGTGGCGTAGGGCCTGCGCGCGGCTCTGCCGAGGATCGATGCCGCTGCTCACAGCGCCGTCGTCCGTGACGGCAATTTGCTTCACGCCATGCCTTCGGCGGCCATGAGTTCCGCCTGATGCTCGGTGATGAGGGCATCCACGAGCTCGTCCAGCGCCTCGCCCGCGAGCACCTCTTCCAGCTTGTAGAGGGTGAGGTTGATGCGATGATCGGTGACCCGCGCCTGCGGGAAATTATAGGTCCGGATACGCTCCGAACGATCGCCGGACCCGACCTGCGACTTGCGGTCTGCGGCCCGGACGGCGTCCTTTGCCGTCCGCTCGGCATCGTAGAGCTTGGCACGCAGGAGCGACATGGCGCGCGCACGGTTCTTGTGCTGCGAGCGTTCTTCCTGGACGAAGATGACGATCCCGCTCGGCATATGGGTGATGCGGATCGCCGATTCCGTCTTGTTGACGTGCTGGCCGCCGGCGCCCTGCGAGCGCATCGTGTCGATCTTCAGGTCGGCATCGTTGACGACGATATCGACCTCCTCGGCCTCCGGCAGCACCGCCACCGTGGCGGCGGAGGTGTGGATGCGCCCTTGAGCTTCGGTATCGGGCACGCGCTGGACGCGGTGCGCGCCGCTCTCGAACTTGAGCTTGGCGAAGACGCCCTTGCCCTTCACCTCGGCGATGACCTCGCGATAGCCGCCGACAGTGCCTTCGCTCTCGGAGATGACGTCGACCTTCCATCCCTTCAGGTCGGCGTATCGCGCGTACATCCGGAACAGATCGCCGGCGAAGAGTGCGGCCTCGTCGCCGCCGGTCCCGGCACGGATTTCGAGGATGGCGCTCTTCTCGTCGGCGGCGTCCTTGGGCAGCAGGATGACCTGGAGCGCCTTGTGCGCGGCCTCGAGCCCCGCTTCCGCATCGGGCTTCTCGGCGGCGGCGAGCGCACGCATCTCGGCATCGCCCCCTGGCTCGTCGATGAGGGCCTCGATCTCGGCAAGGTTCGTCGCCGCGGCGCGGTAGGCATGGATCGCCGCCACGACGCCGTCGAGTTCGGCGAGCTCCCTCGACAGTTGGACGAAGCTGTCGGAATCGGCCGAGCCCGCGCTGAGCGTGGCGGTGACGATGTCGTGCCGCGTCAGGATGGCGTCGAGACGGTCTGAAGGAATAGGGGTCATCGCCCGGAGGATACTCTCAACTGTGGAATGCGCATGTCCGACGGACGTGCCGGGTCCGCGGGGGTGGTCATGGCTGTCGGCAAGACGCCGTCACGCTCGCTAGATAGGCACGCCCTGCGCCTTGGCGAAGGCGGTGAGGACCGGCCTCAGGCTGGCGCTGTCGCCCGACCGTTCGATCTCCGCATCGATGAGAGCGGTAACGGCGGCCGCATCGAGGGCGAGCACCATCGCCTTGACCGGGCCGATGGAGGCCGGCGACATCGACAAGTTGCGGAAGCCGAGGCCGATCAGGGCCATCGCCTCCAGGGGCTTGCCGCCGATTTCGCCGCAGATGGTGACGGGGCAGCCGGCGGCGGTCGCCCGCTCCGCGATGAGGCGGAAGGCGCGCAGGGCCGGGATGCTCAGCGTGTCGAACCGGTTGGCGACGCGGCGGTTCTCGCGGTCCACCGCGAAGAGGAACTGCATCAGGTCGTTCGAGCCCACCGAGAGGAAATCGGCCACCTTGGCGATCTCGTCGATCTGGAACAGGAGCGAGGGCACCTCGACCATCACCCCGAGGCGGCAATCGCTCGGCAGGACATGGCCGTGGCGGCGCAGATGCGCCTTCTCGCGATCGACGATGGCCTTGGCGCGGACGAACTCGTCCACCGTCGCCACCATCGGGAACATGATCTTGAGCGGCCGGCCCGATGCGGCTCGCAGCAGGGCGCGTAACTGCACCCGCAGCAGGGCGGGGCGGTCGAGGCCGATGCGGATGGCGCGCCAGCCGAGGGCCGGGTTCTCCTCCTCGAGGGCCGGCATGTAGGGCAGGATCTTGTCGCCACCGATATCGAGGGTGCGGATCGTCACCGGCAGGTCGCCGGTGGCCGAGAACACCGCCTCGTAGAGCGATTGCTGCTCGGCGGCAGACGGCATCCGCTGCGCCACCATGAACTGCAGCTCGGTGCGGAACAGGCCGATGCCCTCCGCCCCGGTCTCGTGGAGATGGGTCAGGTCCACCAGCAGCCCGGCATTGAGCTGCAGGCCGATGGCGACCCCGTCCCTGGTGACGGCCGGCAGATCGCGAAGCGCCCGGTACTGTTCCTGGCGACGCGCACGCAGGCGGACCTGCTCGGCATAGGCAGCCTCGATCTCAGGCCCGGGCCGGACCTGGATCTCGCCGGTGACCCCGTCGACGATGATGGCGTCGCCCGCGTCGCAGAGCGCCGTGGCGTTGGCGATCTCGCCCACCGCCGGGATGCCCAGCGCCCGGGCGACGATGGCGATGTGGCTCGTCGGGCCGCCTTCCTCGAGCACCACGCCGCGCAGGGAGGCGCGGTCGTAATCGAGGAGGGCCGCCGGCCCCATGGAGCGGGCGACGAGGATCGCGTTCTCGGGGAGCTCGCGGTGCGTGCCGTTGCTCTCCGTCCCGATCAGCGTGCGCAGGAGCCGGTTGGCGAGGTCGTCGAGGTCGTGCAGCCGGTCGCGCAGATACGGATCGCTCTGCCGCATCATCCGGGCGCGATTGTCCGATTGGACACGCTCGACAGCGGCCTCCGCCGTGAGGCCGGAATGGACCGCCTCGCGCATCCGGCGCAGCCAGCCCTTGTCGTGGGCGAACATCCGCACCGTTTCCAGCACCTCGCGCGACTCGCCGGTGCCGATGATGTCGCCGCGCTCAACGAGCTCGTCGATGGCCGAGCGGACCTCGCCGATGGCCTCCTCCAGGCGCTCGACCTCCCGCTCCAGGTTTTCGGCGATGAGCTGCTTCACGATGATGCGCGGCTCGTGCAGCACCACGTGGCCGAGGCCGATGCCGTCGGCGAGCGCCACGCCGCGCTGGCTCACGGCACGGCGCGCGGCTGAGCCCGCACCCGGGGCCAGGGATTGCAATTCACCCGAAGCGATCATCTCGGACAGCACCATCGCCGTCGTCTGGAGCGCTTCGATCTCCTCCTCCGAATAGACCCGGTAAGTGAGGTTCTGCACCACGAGGACGCCGAGGGTGTTCCCGGCGCGCAGGAGCGGCACGCCGAGGAAGGCGTGGTAGGCCTCTTCCCCGGTCTCGGGCCGGTACGAGAAGGACGGATGCGACTGGGCGTCCGAGAGCGAGAGCGGCTCGGCGGTCTTGGCGATGAGGCCGACGAGGCCCTCGTCCGCCCGCATCCGGGTCAGGTGGACGGCCGAACGGTTCAGGCCCTCGGTGGCGAACAGTTCGAGCGTGTTGTCATCACTGAGGACATAGACCGAGCAGACCTCGGCGATGACGTTCGCCGCGATGAGGGTGACGATTCGGTCGAGGCGTGCCTGTGGACTGACCGGCTCCGCCATCGCTTCGCGGAGGCGGCGCAGCAGCAGGCGCGGGCCTCCGGGCGCAGCAGGCATAGACTCCTCGATCCGAATTCAGTCCCCCGAGACCCGCAGGCGCAAGTTTCATGCGCGGCGACGGGGGCGGCGCTCAAGCCTGATCGAGGCCGTATAGCGAGTGGAGCGTGCGCACGGCAAGCTCCGTGTAAGCCGCATCGATCAATACGGAAAACTTGATTTCCGACGTGGTGATCGCGCGGATGTTGATTCCCTTTTGCGCGAGCGCCCTGAATGCCTTGGCGGCGACGCCCGCATGGCTGCGCATGCCGACGCCGATGGCCGAAACCTTCACGACATCGGTGGCGCCCTCGATCTGGGCGAATTCGATGATGCCGCTCTGCGCGTCGAGAATCGTGCGGGCGCGGTCGTAATCGGCGGACGGGACCGTGAAGGTCATGTCGGTGGTCGACTGGTCGCCCGACACGGTCTGGATGATCATGTCGACGTTGATGTTGGCATCCGCCAGCGGCCCGAAGATCGCCGCGGCGACTCCGGGGCTGTCCTTGACGCGGCGGAGGGTGATCTGCGCCTCGTCCTTCGAGAAGGCGATCCCGGTGATGATCTGCTGTTCCACGATGTCGTCCTCGTCGCAGATGAGGGTGCCGGTGCGGGCATTGTCGGGCGGGTCGAAGCTGGAGCGCACCGTGGTGGGTACGCGATGGACCATGGCGAGCTCGACGGAGCGGACCTGGAGCACCTTGGCCCCGAGGGAGGCCATCTCCAGCATCTCCTCGAAGGTCACCCGCTCCATGCGCCGGGCCTTGTGCACCACGCGCGGGTCGGTGGTGTAGACGCCGTCGACGTCGGTGTAGATGTCGCAGCGCTCGGCGCCGATGGCGGCGGCGATGGCCACCGCGCTGGTATCCGAGCCGCCCCGGCCGAGCGTCGTGACGCGGCCGGTCTCGGCATGGATGCCCTGGAAGCCGGCGATCACGGCGACTTCACCGCGGGCGAAACCGGCATCGAGATTCTTGGGGTCGATCGCCTCGATCCGCGCCGAGCCGTGGGCATCGGAGGTCTCGATCGGGATCTGCCAGCCCTGCCAGGAGCGGGCCTTGATCCCGTTCTTCCGGAGCGCCGTGGCGAGGAGGCCCGCGGTGACGAGTTCGCCCGAGGCGACGACGGCGTCGTACTCCGCCTCGTCGTAGAGCGGGTTGGCGTCCTTGACCCAGGCCACGAGTTCGTTGGTCTTGCCGGACATGGCCGAGACCACGACGGCGACGTCGTAGCCCGCCGCGATCTCGCGCTGCACGTGGAGCGCCACGTTGCGGATACGGTCCACGGTCGCCACCGATGTGCCGCCGAACTTCATCACCAAACGGGGCATGTCGGGTCCGCGTCGATCCATTCCAGAGCCGGCTGTCTGCCGGGAGCGCGGCGCTTTATCGGCTTCGAGCCGGAGCGGCGTCCCGCCGCTGTACCGGCCGGTGCTTCGGCGGGTACAAGGGCACTTCGGACGTGTCAACAATCGGGCATGCGGGCGGGATGGCCCGCATCCGGGTCGGAAGGTCAGGCGAATGAATCCAGCGGCATCCTCTTCCGTCGACGCCGAGGAAGTCGCGCGCTTCGAAGGCATCGCCGCGACGTGGTGGGCCGAGGACGGGCCGATGAAGGTGCTGCACCGGTTCAACCCGGTGCGCCTCGCCTATATCCGCGACGCCATCTGCGCGAAGTTCGGCCGCGACCCGCGCATGTCCTACCCGCTGAAGGGGCTGACCATCGTCGATGTCGGCTGCGGCGGCGGGGTCCTGTCCGAGCCCCTGGCGCGGCTTGGCGCCACCGTCATCGGGCTCGATCCGGCACCCACCAACATTGCCGTGGCGCGTTCCCATGCGAAGGCCGGGGGCGTGACGGTGGATTACCGCTCTCAGACCATCGAGGAGGTGGTGGCCGCGGGCGAGCGGTTCGACGTCGTGCTAATCATGGAGGTGGTGGAGCACGTGGTCGACATGCCGGCCTTCGTCGCCAGCGCCTGCCAGGCGGTGAAGCCGGGCGGTCTCCTGTTCGCCGCCACCCTGAACCGCACGATGCGCTCCTTCGCGCTGGCCATCGTCGGAGCGGAATACGTCCTCGGCTGGCTGCCGCGCGGAACCCACGACTGGAACAAGTTCGTGAAGCCGGAGGAACTCTCCCGCGCCATCGCGCGCGGCGGCCTCTCCGTCACCGATACCACCGGCGTCGTGTTCAATCCCCTCGACGGGAGCTGGCGGCCTGCCCGCGACACGGCTGTGAATTACATGGTCGCGGCCGCCCGTCCGGCCTGAACCGGACCCCACCCTCCTCGTTGACGATGCGGATCGACGAGGAGACGTCATGCTGGAAAAGCTTCCGCACGCGGTCGGCTCGGCCCTGTCGGGTCTGAAAGCCGGCCTCGACACAACCGCTTACCACCAGGATTTCGAGAGTGTGCCCGAGACGATTGCGCTGACGAGCCCGGCCTTCGCCGATGGGGCGAGCCTGCCGGCTCGTTTCACCGAGGATGGGCCGGGCGTCTCGCCACCGCTGGCGTGGAGCGGCCTGCCGGCCGGCACGAGCCGCGTGGTGCTTCTGGTTGAGGATGCCGGCAGCCCGACGCCGAAGCCCCTGGTTCATCTCATCGCCTGGAATCTCCCAGCACAGGAGAGCCTGTCCGAAGGCGATCTCGCCAGCACCGCCGGCGAGGGGCGGGGGCATGACCTGGGCAAGAACAGCTTCCTCAAGGACCAATGGCTGCCGCCGGATCCGCCCACCGGACACGGTCCGCATGCCTACCTGTTCCAGATCTATGCCTTGTCTGCTCCGCTCGACCTGCCGGCGAGTCCGGGACGCGCCGCACTCATCGAAGCCATGGCGGGTCGGGTCCTCGCCAAGGGCTGCCTGACCGGGCTCTACGAGCGCCGCTGACGGCGAACGCTTGCGCTGCTGCCGCCAATCGGTGCAAGCGCGCTCAAGCAGGAGGCGCTGCGGCTCAAGGGAGGATCGGCATGAAGGCTTTGCTTTGCACCAAACTCGGCGGCCCCGAGGATCTCGCGATCGTCGAGGTGGCCGATCCGGTCGCCGCGACCGCCGAGGTCGTGGTGCGGGTGACGCTGGCCGCGCTGAACTTCTTCGATACGCTCATCATTGCCGGGCGCTATCAGGTGAAGCCCGATCTGCCGTTCTCGCCCGGCGGCGAAGCGGTCGGAATCATCGAGGCCCTCGGGGAGGGCGTCGAGGGGTTCGGGATCGGCGACCGCGTCATCGTCCACCGCACCTACGGCACCTGCGCCGAGCGCATCGCGGTGGGCATTCGGCATCTCACGCCCGTGCCCGATGCGGTGAGCGACGAGCAGGCCGCCGGCCTCACCATCACCTACGGCACCTCGCTCCACGCCCTGCGGGATCGGGCGAAGCTTCAGGCCGGCGAGACGCTGGCGGTGCTCGGGGCGTCAGGCGGAGTCGGTCTCGCCGCGGTGGAACTCGGCGTGATCATGGGGGCGAAGGTGATCGCCTGCGCCTCCTCGCCGGAAAAGCTCGCGGTGGCGCAGGCGCATGGCGCCGAGATGGGCCTCGATTACAGCGCGGACAATCTGCGCGAGGGGCTGAAGAAGCTCACCGAGGGACGGGGCGTCGATGTGATCTACGATCCGATCGGCGGCGACTATGCCGAGCCCGCCCTGCGTTCGCTCGGCTGGAAGGGGCGCTACCTCGTCATCGGATTCGCCGCCGGCGACATCCCGCGCATCCCCCTCAACCTCGCTCTCCTGAAGGGCATCGACATCCAGGGCGTGCATTGGGGCGTGTTCGTGGAGCGCGAGCCGGAGGCTCACCGGGCAAACCAGGAACAGCTCCTCGCCTGGGTGGCGGAAGGGCGCCTCAAGGCGAAGATCCACGGCACCTATCCGATGGAGGAGTTCGTCGAGGCCCTGGGCATCCTCAAGCGCCGCGAGGCGGTGGGCAAGGTGCTGCTGCGGCCGTGATCCTGTTTCCTTTCATCAATGGAAGTCCCGGCTGCGGTAGACGCGCCGGTCCGGCGGTGCCCCGAAATCCGTGGTCTCCGCCGGGAGCTTGAGGCCACCCTCGCGCAGGGTCCGCAATTCCTCCGTCAGGTCGCGGAACTGCTCGGCGAGGAGATGGACCACCAGCCCCGAGCGCTGGATGCGCCCGCGCACGGCGATGAACCGGGCACTCATGGCGATGCGCCGGTTGGCCTCGAACACCTTCTTCCAGACGATGACGTTGCAGATGCCGGTCTCATCCTCCAGCGTCAGGAACACCACGCCCTTGGCGGTGCCGGGGCGCTGCCGGGTGAGGACGAGGCCCGCCACCGTGACGCGGGCGTTCTGCGCCCATGAGGGATCGTGATGCGCTGCCGCCGGGATCGCGCCGATGCGGGCGAGGCGGGCGCGGAAGAACGCCATCGGATGGCCCTTCAATGAGAGCCCGGTGGAGACGTAATCCTCTGCCACATGCTCGGAGAGCGCCATCGTGGGCAGTTCCACCGCGGGCTCGGCCCGGAACAGGCCGTCATCGGCATGGAAGGCGAAGAGCGGCATGGCGGCGTCGAGGAGATGGGTGCGCCGGTCGGTGGGGACGCCCCGCGCGGCGCTGGCGCGCATCGAGGTGCCTTCCAGCGCCCGCACCGCCCAGAGGGCGGCTCGACGGTCGAGGTCGAGGGAGCGGAAGGCGTCGGCCTCGGCAAGGCGCTCGAGGGCGTTGCGGGGCAGCGTCAGGGCGGCTTGCAGACCCTCGACGCTGGCATAACCGTTGCCGCGCAGGGCCACGAGCCGGGCCATGGCGGCTTTCGGCAGGCCGCTCACCTGCCGCAGGCCGATACGGACGGCGAAGCGGCGCTCCGGCCCCCACTGCTCCGAGGCCGGCTCCAGGGTGCAATCCCATTCGCTGGCATTGATATCGGGTCCGCGCACCTCGACGCCATGGGCGCGGGCATCCCGCACCAGCTGGGCCGGCTGGTAGAAGCCCATGGGCTGCGAATTCAGGATCGCGGCGAGGAAGACGTCCGGGTGGCGGCACTTCATCCAGGCGGAGGCATAGACCAGCAGGGCGAAGCTCGCCGCGTGGCTCTCGGGAAAGCCGTAGGTGGAGAACCCCTCGATCTGCTTGAAGCAGCGCTCGGCGAAATCGCGCGGATAGCCGCGCCCGGCCATGCCCTCGATGAACTTGGTCTTGAAGTTTCCGATCTGGCCGTTGTGCCGGAAGGTCGCCATGGCCCGGCGCAACCCGTCGGCCTCCGAAGGCGTGAAGCCGGCCGCCGTGATCGCGATCTGCATGGCGTGCTCCTGGAACAGCGGCACGCCGTAGGTCCGTTTCAAGACCTCTTCGAGTTCGTTCACCGGCCCGTGCTCGGGAGAGGGGGAGGGGAAGACGACGGGCTCCTCGCCCGAGCGCCGCCTCAGGTAGGGATGGACCATGTCGCCCTGGATCGGCCCCGGACGGACAATGGCCACCTGAACCACGAGGTCGTAGAATTCCTGCGGCTTCAGGCGCGGCAGCATTGACATCTGCGCCCGGCTCTCGACCTGGAACACGCCGACGGAATCGGCCTTCGACAGCATTGCGTAGACGTCCCGCTGCTCCCTCGGGAGGTCTGCCAGGGTCTCGTAGGCAATGCCGTGATCCTCGCGCAGGAAGTCGAGGCCGCGCCGGAGGCAGGTGAGCATGCCGAGCGCCAGCACGTCGACCTTGAGGAGGCCGATCGTGTCGATGTCGTCCTTGTCCCATTCGATGAAGGTACGGTCGGCCATCGCTGCGTTGCCCACCGGCACGGTCTCGTCGAGACGTCCCTTCGTCAGCACGAACCCGCCCACATGCTGCGACAGGTGGCGCGGGAAGCCGATGAGCTGGATCGCGAGGTCCACCGCCTGTCGGATCGCCGGGTTGGCGGGGTCGAGCCCGGCCTGCGCGATATGCTGGTCGGGCAGGCCGGCGCCCCAGGAGCCCCAGACCGTGTCGGCCATCATGCCGGTGATGTCGGGGGTGAGGCCCAGCACCTTGCCGACCTCGCGGATCGCGCTGCGGGGCCGGTAGTGGATCACCGTGGCGCAGATCGCCGCCCGGTCCCGCCCGTAGCGCTCGTAGAGATACTGGATCACCTCCTCGCGGCGCTCGTGCTCGAAATCGACGTCGATGTCGGGCGGCTCGTCCCGGCTCTCGGAGATGAAGCGGGCGAACAGCAACCGGATCTTGGTCGGGTCCACCGCCGTGATGCCGAGGCAGTAGCAGACCACGGAATTGGCCGCCGATCCGCGGCCCTGGCACAGGATTCCCCGATTGCGGGCGAATTCGACGATGTCGTGGATGGTGAGGAAGTAGCGGGCGTAGTCGAGGCGGCGGATCAGATCGAGTTCGTCGGCGAGGGACGTCGCGACTCCATCCGGGATGCCGTCCGGGTAGCGCAGTTCTGCCCGTTGCCGGGTGAGGTATTCGAGATGCCCCTGGGCCGTCCGGCCGGGGGGGACGGACTCGTCGGGATACTCGTATTTCAGCTCCTCCAGGGAGAAGCCGCAGGTCTCGGCAATCTCGATCGTGCGCGCGATCGCCTCCGGGTGGTCGGCGAAGAGCCGGGCCATCTCGGCCGGCGGCTTCAGGTGACGCTCCGCATTGGCCTCCAGACGGTAGCCGGCCTCGACCAGGGTGCAGCCCTCGCGGATGCAGGTGAGCACGTCCTGCAGGGGGCGCCGGTCGGGATGGTGGTAGAGCGCATCCGAGACCGCCACCATCGGTGCGCCGAGGCGCTGCCCGAGCCCGGCGAGGCGGCCGAGTCGACGCCGCTCGTCGCCGCGGTAGCGGTGGCTCGCGCCCAGGAAAACGCGGCCGGGGGCCGCCTCCGCCAGGGCGGCGAGATGGCGGGCGAAAACGGGATCGTCCTCCTCCGGCGGGAGCGCGATGAAGACCTGCCCCCTTGTCGCCGCGAGCATGTCCGGGACACCGAACCGGCACGCCCCCTTCTCCGAGCGGCGGTTGCCATCCGTGAGCAGCCGGCAGAGCCGGCCGTAGCCGTCGCGGTCCATCGGATAGGCGACGGCCTCGAACCCCTCCTCGGTGACAAGGCGAACGCCCGGCAGGTAGCGGATCGTCGCTTCGCCCGCCTTCTCCCGGCGCTTGGCCTCGGCATGGCCGCGCACCACGCCCGACAGCGTGTTGCGATCGGCGATGCCGATGGCGTGGAGCCCGAACTCGGCACCCTGCGCCACCATTTCCTGCGGATGCGAGGCCCCGCGCAGGAACGAGAAGTTCGTGGTGACCGCGAGCTCGGCATAGGGCGGGGTCATGCGCAGAAAGATGGGCCGTTCGCGCAATCCCCTCTCCCCGCACGCGGGGAGAGGGCCGCGACGACCCCGTTGTCGGCGCGGCGAGGCGGTAGCCGAGGGTGAGGGGGCGCGTCCGAAGGAGCCTCGTCCGGAATCTCCCCCTCACCCTCGCTCCGGCTTCGCCTCCGCTCATCGCAGGCACGGCAAGGTGCCCGCGATCCTCTCCCCGCCCGGCGGGGAGAGGGGAGGGCGCTCATCTCGGCCCTCACGCGAACAATCCCTGCACGAACCAGCGCGCCGCCGTCTGCGCCGTGTGGAATCCTTCCCGGTAGAGCCAGAGGCGCCGGCCGGTTTCGTCCTCGACCACGTAGTAATCCCGGGTGGGGGCAGGCGCGTGCCACCAGGCGTCGGCGATGCGCTCCGGACCCTCGGCATGGGCGATCCGATGCAGGCGCCGCCGCCAGCGGAAGCGCTGGGGCGGCCCGTCGGGGGCCAGCGAAAACACCTCGTCGGCCGCCTCGCTGCGGGACAGGAGGACCAGGGGACGGGACGGCATCCCGCCCTGTGGCCGGGGGCCCACCCGCTCGGGCCACCGCATCTCGATTCTTCTCACCCGCCACGGCTCCAGGGCATCGGCGCGTTCGGGGATGTGGCTCGCCCGTGGGCTCACGCGGATGACCCTCGCCCCGATGCGTTGGCTGAGGGCGTCGGCGAGGCGGGCGGTCCTGCCGGTCTCGGCTTCCCGGTCGAGGCCCGTCTCGGCCAGTGCGCCCTGGCGTGCCTCCAACCGGCCGATGCCGGTCACGTCGAGCCGCACGGTCTCGAAACCGAAGCCGGCATCGAGGGCCGGCCCGAGCCGGTCGAGGCGCAGATCGAGCAGCCGCCCGATCTGGGTCGGGCATAGGGTCGGTTCCGATAGGCCGAGATCGAGGCTGCGCTCGATTCCGTCGACCCGGTGAAGGCTCAGCCGCAGAGATCGCGCACCGAGGCCCGAGGCGGCGAGGCGGGGGGCGATCTCCTGCATCAGCCGCATGGCGGTGGCGACGATGATCGTCTGATGCTCGATCGGATCGAGAAACCCCCGGCTCGCACCGAAGGTAGCCGGCTCCCCCAGGGAGACCAGCGGCTCCGGTCTCCTGCCCAGCGCCTGGTCGAGGCGCAGGAGCAGGCTCTCGCCGAAGCGTCGGGCCAGGGGAGGGCGGGCCGCCTCGGCCAGGGCTCCGATCCTGCGCAGGCCGAGGCGGCGGAGGGATTCGGCGATGGCCGGCTCGATCCGCAAGGCACTCACGCAGAGGTCGCGCAGGGCCGGCGCGTTGTCCCCCCGGGGCACCACGACGGGGTTCGTCGAAACGCCGTGGCGGGCAAGCGCGAAGGCGCAGGCCGGCGTATCGGCCAGGGCCAGCCGGGCGGGGACCGCATGGGCCGACAGACGGGCGGCGAGGTCGCCCAACAGGGCTTCTTCCCCGCCGAACAGGTGGCTCGCCCCTTCCACATCGAGAAAGAAGCCGTCCCCGCCTTCCCCCGGCCCGAACGGCGCCACCATGGGTGTATAGCGCCGGGCCCAGAGGCAGAGCCGCGCGAGGGCGGCGGCATCGGCTTCCGGGTCTGCGGGATGGACGGCGACGCCCGGCCCGATCCGGGCGCGAGCCCGTGCGAGGGGCTCGCCCGGACGCAGGCCGAGAGCCCGGGCCGCGGCATCCACGGCCGTGATGCGCAGGCCTCCCGGCCCGATGGCGGCCACGACGGCGGGGGAGGTCGCCTCATCCGGTGCGGCACGAGCGCGCCTGAGGCGCGTCAGCGGCCACTGCTCCAGCCAGACCGAAACGATGCGCGGCATGATCCCACTCCAGAAGCCAATTCCCCGTCCGTCCGTTGCGGCAGCGGTCGAGCCGCGCCTGCCAGCACGGCCGCTCGATGCAGCCGAACCGGTCCCGCAGGGCCGCGCCCGAGCCGATCCGCCAGCGGGTCGCCGCCATGTTCGGGTTTTCCGCCTGCGGTGGCCGCAGGACGAGAAGGAGGCGGGAGGACGCCTCGCCCGCCAGATGCAGCCGCCGGCTCTGCTTCAGCGGCAGGCCGGCATCCACCAGCCCCGCCACCGCCCTCAGCCCTTGCGAGCGCAGGGCCTCCTCCACGGCGCGGTAGGCATCCGCGTCGGTCTCGACCTCCAGGATCAGCAGGCGGCCCGGATCGAGGCCGAGCCCGGCCAGACCGTGGCCGTAGGGTGTCGGATGCCCCTTGCCGATGACGAGGAGAGCCTCCCCGTCCACCCGCGCGAGGTGGCGGGCCATGAGGGCGAGGGTGAAGCCCAACGCCGCCGCTTCGTCGCCCTCGGCTTCCGGGGCGATTTCGTGCGGCCGGCCGAGGGAAAGCCCTCCGCCGGGAAGGCCGGAATCGATATGGGCGATTCCCAGAGGCAGGGCCTCGACGGACAGGGCGTCGGCATGTCCTCCCCCGTGGCCGCGTAGGGCGTCCAGAGCGATCCGCCGGCGCCGCTCGAGCCCGTCCGTCTCCGTTTCGCCGTCATCGCGCATCTTCGTCGAGCCAAATCCATCTTGTCCGTCCCATCACCGGACAATAAGAACAAAACAAGAACAAGCTCAACCGATTTCGGGGGGATGAGAAATTCCTGAACGGTGACAGACGCTTCCCCTGTGGACGGCTGTGGATGAGTGTGGATGGAGGAACGACCGCGAGACGGCCGGAGGAGCTGGGCCGGACTTGACCGCATGACCGGACCCGGCATTGTCCCCCCGCCGTGCCGGACCTCCGGCGCATCAGCCTGGAGTGAATGCCCATGCGCCTCGACCATGCCGACAAGTGCCCGGCCCCGAGAGATTTCATGGCCAAATCATTGATAGGGTTGATGATCCTCGCCGGATTAGCGGCCGGTCCGGCAGCGGCTCAGGCGCCCGGTCAGGTCAGTCCCGGCCAGCCCGGCCGTGGGATGAGCGCCGCCCCTGCGACGGATGCCGCCGCGGCTCCGGGGCCCAGGGCGGCCAGGCCCAGGCCCAAGCGGGTCGTGGCGCCGTCGCAGCCGATCCAGGTCTACGATGCGCGGATCGAGGCGGGGGATCTGCGGATCTCCGGCAGCGTGCGCAAGGCCGGCACCGTCGTGATCCTCGACGAGGACATCTCGGTGATGGCCGATTCGCGCGGCCGATTCCTGTTCCGTCTGCCCTATCGGCCCGCCACCTGCGTCGCGGCGCTGAAAGCCGGCGAGGACGAGAGGGAGGCCGTGGTGGCCAATTGCGCGCCGGCCGGCGAGCCCGGACCCAAGGGCGATGCCGGCCCGCAGGGTGAACCCGGTCCCCAGGGTCTGGCGGGGCTGGCCGGTGCGCCGGGTGTGGCGGGGCCCGCAGGCGAGGCCGGGCCGAAAGGAGAGGCGGGACCGAAGGGCGAGGCCGGGCTCAAGGGGGAGACTGGCCCCCAGGGACCGATCGGCCCCAAAGGCGATGTCGGCCCCAAAGGCGACGTTGGCCCGAAGGGTGATAGTGGTCCCAAGGGGGATACGGGGTCCCGAGGCGCTGCCGGTCCGCAGGGTGAACCGGGAGCGGCGGGCATCACGGCCAGTGCCGCCACCTCCACCTTGCGTCCCGTTCGCAACGAGACGTGCTCGTCCGGTGGCTGCGAGTTGAGCTGTGACAGCGGTGAGGCCTTCGTCTCGGCCTATTGCCTGTCCTCCGGCAGCCCGTCCTTCGCCAATGGCGGGGCCAGCGCGTCCTGTCCGTCCGACGCCAAGGGCATGGTCGGGTTCTGCTCGCGTCTATAGGTCCGGGTCGGCCTCATCGAGCCAGTCCATCATTCCGGCGGCCGCGGCGCGGCCGCTGGAAAAGGCGCCCTGCAGCAGGTAGCCGCCGGTGGGGGCTTCCCAATCCAGCATCTCGCCGGCGACGAACACGCCGGGCCGCGCCTTCAGCATGAAGCGGGAATCGATGGCCTCGAAGGCGACGCCGCCCGCCGTGGAGATCGCCCGCTCGATCGGACGGGGGGCAAGGAGGCGTAAGGGGGCCGACTTGATCAGTGCCGCGAGATCGGCCGCCGCAGACGGAAGGGCGCGACCGGCGGCCTCGCGCAGCAAACTCGCCGCCACGGGGTCGAGCCCCGCATCCTTGCGCAGGCGCGTGGCGAGGGACGCCCCCGGCTTGTGCGTCGCGAGGCGTCGCATCAGCGCATCCTCGGTGAGGTCCGGCCGCAGGTCGAGGACGAGACGGGCCTCGCCCTTAGCCTCGATCTCCTCGCGGATGAGGCGCGACAGGGCATAGACCGCGCCTCCCTCGATCCCGTCCGCGGTGACCATGGCCTCGCCGCGCACGGTCGCGTCGCCGAGCCTGAGCGCGACGCGCTTCAGGGGCGTCCCGGCGAAACGGTCGCGGAACACGTCCGACCACGGCACGGTGAAGCCGACATTGGCGGGTTTGAGCGGCGAGACGGCGATGCCCGCCTCGGTGAAGACCGGAACCCACGCGCCGTCCGAGCCGAGCCTCGGCCAGCTCGCGCCGCCGAGGGCGACGAGCGTCGGCCGGGCCTCCAATGCCATCCGCCCTTCCGGTGTCTCGAAGAGCAGATGCCCGTCCTCCCAGCCGAGGAAACGATGACGGGAGAGGATGCGGACGCCCATGGCGTCGAGCCGCCCCAGCCAGGCCCGCAGGAGCGGGGAGGCCTTGAAGCTCTTCGGGAAAACGCGGCCACTGGAGCCGATGAAGGTCGGCTGGCCGAGCCCTTCGCACCAGTCCCGCAGAGCTTGCGGGGGGAAGGCGTCGATCGCTCCAGCGAGGGGCGGCTGGGCCGGGTGGTAGCGGCGGTGGAACGATGCCAGCGGCTCGCTGTGGGTGAGGTTCAGGCCGCCGCGACCGGCGATGAGGAACTTGCGCCCCACCGAGGGCATCCGCTCGTAGAGCGTGACGCGATGACCGGCTTCCGCCAGCATTTCGGCGGCGGCGAGCCCCGCCGGGCCGCCGCCGATCACCGCAATGTCCCTGGAAGTCGATCCTGTCATGGCGCTGGGAGGCCGTGGCTGCGCCTCGCTGTCAAGGGCGGATCGTGGTTGCGCGTGTCATCCGGCCTCGGAGGCGACCAGGGCGAAGGTGAGCACGTCCACCGATGAGGCGCCCCCGCGCAGAAGAGCGCGCGACGCAGCGTTGGCGGTGGAGCCGGTGGTGGTGACGTCGTCGATGAGCAGGACTTTGCGACCCTGAAGCCGTGACCTTGCGGCGGCCGGCACCCGGAACGCGCCCTGGAGGTTCGTCGCCCGCGCGGCGCGGCTGAGACCCACCTGCGAGCGTGTCGCCTTCACTCGTGCGAGTGTCGCGGTCTCGCAGGGCAGACCGGAGAGTCGGCCGATCCCGCGACCGAGGAGGGCGGCCTGGTTGAACCGGCGGCGCCACAGGCGCGTCCAGTGCAACGGCACCGGCACGAGGCAATCGGCCTCCCGCAACAGCTCGGCCCCGGCTGCCGCCATCATCCGCGCCATGGGGGCGGCGAGATCGAGCCGGTCCTCGTATTTCAGGCGATGGACGAGATCGCGAGCCACATCGTCGTAGAGAGCCACGGCTCTCGCTCGTCCGAAGACCGGCGGATCGGCGATGGCCCGAGGGGACAACAGGGGGCCAAGGCCGAGATCGACGGGAAACGGCGTGCCGAGGCGCTGGCAATAGGGCTCCTCAATGAGGCGCAGGCTCGACCAGCAGCGGGGGCACAGAGCATGCGGATCGGCGGTGGCGGCACCGCAGCCGGCGCAGGTCGGCGGATAGATCAGGCCGAGGGCGCCCGCCGAGAGCGAGCGGACGCCTCGCCGAAGGAACTGGGCGGCGGACACCATGCCCCTTGCTTACGGCCTCGTCCGCCGCCCCGCGACGAGATTTTTCCGAGATGGCCCTTCGTGGAGCGAGACCTGAGAAACGGCGCTTTACTGTCCGGCGGGCTGCTGTCCCTGGTTCTGCTGCTTGTCCTTCTTGTTGGCCCTGTGGTGGCCGATGGCGCATCCGGCCGCCGCCCCCATCTTGCCATGTCCGGCCATATGGCCGGCGACGCCGCCCACGAGGGCGCCCTTGATACAGCCCTTGGCCTCGGCGGAATGGCTCAGCGACAAAGCTGCGAGGGTGGACAAGGCGATCGCCGCAACGAGTCGAATCATGGGTCCGGTCTCCGGTTTCCGTTATGAGGCTCCAACATTCCGCCGCTCACGCCCGTTCCCCGCTGGCAGGATCACGTTTCCGCGCCAGCTATCAGGTCGAGATGACGATTCCACCGCCCCTCTTCGATACGGGTCTCGCTCGCCGGCGGCTCGCTCGCGCTACACGCGCGGGCTATGCGGATTTCCTGCTTTCACGCCTCGCCGACGACCTCGACGACAGGCTCTCTGCGATCCTGCGGGCATTTCCGGAGGCCCTCGACCTCGGGACGCCGAGTGCCGTCCCCGCCCGAGGCCTCCTGCGCTCCGGCCGTGTCGGCGCGATCATCCGCGTGGCTCCTTTCGCCGAGGCCGGCGGTGGTCTCGCCCTCGCCGTCGGTGATCCCGAGGCGCTGCCGCTGGCAGCCTCGCGCTTCGACCTCGCCGTGTCGCTGCTGGCCCTGCAGCACGTCAACGATCTGCCGGGGGCGCTGGCGCAGCTGCGCCGGGTGCTGAAACCCGACGGGCTGTTCATCGGCTGCCTCCTGGGTGGACGCACCCTCACCGAGCTGCGTCAGGCCTTCGGCCAGGCCGAGGCCGAGATCGAGGGGGGGATCAGCCCGCGCGTGGCCCCCTTCGCCGAGGTGCGCGAGATGGGCAGCCTGCTCCAGCGCGCCGGCTTCGCCCTGCCGGTGACCGATGTCGACACGCTCACCGTGCGCTACGCCGATCCCTTCGCCCTGATGCGCGACCTGCGCGCCATGGGCCTCACCAACGTGCTGACCGAGCGCCGCCGCACGCCCCTGCGCCGCGATACCCTGATGCGGATGGCCGCGATCTATGCCGAGCGGTTCGCCGATCCCGACGGGCGTCTGAGGGCGACGTTCGAGGTTCTGTGGCTCTCCGGCTGGGCGCCCCACGAGAGCCAGCAGAAGCCGCTCAAGCCCGGCAGCGCCAAGTCCCGTCTCGCCGACGCCCTGGGCGTTCCCGAGATCACGCCCGGCAAGATCACGACCGGTACGACCAGCGATCCTTAAGGAGACGACGATGAAAGAGCCCGGCCCGGACCACCCCATCATCATCGAGACGAGCCACCGGCGCGTCCGCGTCATCCTCGCCGGCACCGTGATCGCGGAATCCGGTGCCGCCCTCGTCCTTCGCGAGGCGAGCTATGGGCCGGTCTATTACCTGCCCCGCGCGGATGCGCGCTGGGAGTATTTCACGCGCTCGGCGCGCAGCAGCCACTGCCCCTACAAGGGCGAGGCCAGCTATTACACGCTGACGGTCGGCGATACGGTTCGGGCCGATGCGGTCTGGAGCTACGAGGCTCCATTCCCCTCCGTTGCCGAGATCAGGGACCACCTCGCCTTTTATCCGGACAGGGTCGACGCGATCGAGCTTCTGTAGGCCCCATCACGCGTGGGACTGTTCGGCTCGGGATCAGGCGATCGGTGAAGCGGAGACGGCGTCCATCGCATCGCTCAGCCCTTCACCTTCTCCCAAAAGGCCGATTTCCGCCCGTGCGCCTTGCGCAGGGCGTCCCGATAGGCGGCGTGGTCAGGCGTGAGGTCGCCCGGTTCGAGACGCTGAGCCAGGGCGTCGAGGGTCAGGAGGTGGCGGGCGCCGTAACCGTAGGCGCTGGAGCGGCCCTTGCTCAGCATGTCGTCGATCATGCAGCGGTAGAGCAGGCTGGCCGCCTTCGGGCTCGCCTCTTCCAGAGCCTCCGCCGCGGGAGCGAGGATTTCGTAGCGGTTGCCGTCCCATGTCGCAGCCTTGTCGATGACGAGGCGCGCCGCGCGGTCGAGCCTGGGCCAATGCACGAGGAAATGCAGGGCGCGGTAGGGGTCGGCGTGAGAGGCCGCATGGTCGAAGGCGCGCTCGAGCGCCTCTTCGTCCTCGAAATCGGGGAGCTTGGCAACGTAATCGCGCAGCATCTCGCGGTCGAGACGAGCCTCGAAACAGGCCCAGCGCTTCCCCTGTGCCTCCTCCCTGCGGCCGAGAGCGTCGAGGATACGGATTTCGAGGGAGGTTCGCTCACGCTGGGGCGCGTCCGGGTCGAAGCTTCCCGTCAACATCTGCTCGCGGGTGACGACGACGACTCCGCGCTTCTGCGGCCGCTCGATCCAATCGAGTGCCTCGGCGGCGCGGTTCGCCAGAAGCAGGCGCTCGGCCACGGCCACACTGTCCGGATGGTCGGGGGAGATCATCTGTTCGAGGGCGATGAAAGCCTCGACATCGCCGCGCCGGTCGGCCAGGGCCTGTCGCATCCGCAGCAGACGCCTGCGCTCCATCTTCCGGTCCCAGCCCTGCGTGCCGAAGGCAGCCGATCGGGATGGCGGCTTACCCGACGCCTTCGGTTCTGGTGGCGTCGCTGCGGCGAGGGCCGCGTCGACCGGTTCCAGTGCGGTCTCGGGTAGGCCCTCCACCACCGTGAGCAGCAGGGCATCGAGGATGCCGAACCCGTCCGTCTCAAGGAGCGGCACCAGTTTCACGGCCAATTGGGCGGCGTCGGCCGGGGGACGCCGAAGCGCCAGATCGGCGGCGGCATGCGTCGCCCGTTCGTAGACGCCCACTACCTGACCGCTGGAATCGTCGACGCGCTCCAGCACGCCCTGCGCTCCGCCGAGGAAACGGATCAACCGGTTGAGGGCGGCGTCCACGTCGAGGGGAGCCAGTTCCGAGACGATGGTGGAGACCGTGGCGTCGAGATCGGCGGCGAAGGCACGCCGCTTCTGCCAGTCGATGTAGCCGTGGGCCCGCTCCAGGGCGGTGAGCCGCCGGTCGACGAGGGCGGCGACGGCATCGGGGCCCTGCAATCCGGCGATCGCCGCGGTGACGAGCTTCTTGAAGGCGGGGTTGCGCGCGGTCTCGTCGAGGACAAGGCCGATCAACCGGTCGAGTCCCAGCGGCGCCAGGGTCTCGGGCGACGGCGTGGTCTTGCGCGAGACGCGTTTCGGCTTCTCAACCGCGACTGTTTCCGGGATCGCCTTCACCGTTGCCTTGCGCGCCATGCTCCCCGCCTCCCGCCTCCGACGGACAACCTGTAGCGGCCGGGCTTTGCCATCAAGGCCCGAGGAGATCGACCAGGAACGGGATCAGCGGCGCATCGGCCGGAGGCATCGGCTGCTCCTTAAGAGCGCGCGGGCGCACCCATTTCAGCGCCTGCCCCTCCATGGAACGGGGCGTGCCCTCCCAGCGGCGGCAGACATAGAGCGGCATCAGCAGGTGGAAGTCGGGATAGGCGTGGCTGGCGAAGGTGAGAGGGGCGAGGCAGGGCTCCTTCACTTCGATCCCGATCTCCTCGCGCAACTCGCGGATCAGCGTCTCCTCCGGCCGCTCGCCCGGCTCGACCTTACCGCCGGGGAACTCCCAGAGACCGGCGAGCTGCTTGCCCTCCGGGCGCTGGGCCAGGAGAACGCGGCCATCCGCATCCACCAGGGCGACCGCCACCACGAGGAGGATGCGGAACGGAGGCGGCGTCACGGCAGGATCGCGAAACTGGCCGAGACCTCGGCGCTCGTCTCGATCGTCCCCGCCGCGAGCGGCACCGGCACGCCGGAGCGCTTGGACCGCATCGGAGGCGCCGCCATCGCCATCGGCATGCCGCCGCCCTGGGGCGTCGTCTGGATCAGCAGGGGCGCTCCGAGCTTCACTCCGGCGGCTTCGGCGAGGCGTCCGGCCTGCGCCATCGCATCCTTCATGGCCGCCACCTGCACAATGGCTTCCGCCGCGTTGGGATCCGTCAGGCCGAACGCCACGCCCTCGATCCGGTTGGCGCCCGCGTCCAAGGCCTTGCGCATCAGCTCGCCGAGCTTGCCCATATCGGCGAGGCGCACCCGCACGCTGTTGGCGGCGCGGTAGCCGTCCGGTTTCTCGGTGATGCTGCCGTCGGGCTGGCGCAGCTCCCGCGTCGCCTGGGTGAGGGTGACCGCCGTCGTGCCGATATCCGTCTCGCCGACGCCGAACCCGGACGACAGCGTGATGAGCGCGCGGACGACAGTGCTCGCTCCGTCGAGGGCGGCGGCGGGCGTCGCGCCCCTGGCCTCGATCCCGATCTCCACCGAGGCGAAGTCCGGCGGCGTCTCGGCGCGGGCGCGGCCCGTCACCACGATGCGGCTCTCGTGTTTGGGCCTGTCGTCGTCCGCCGAGGCGGGGATCGCGAAGGCGGGAATCGTCAGGGCGAGGGCGAGGCTCGCCGCCGCCGCCCGGCGGAGGAGGCGCCTCATGAGCGGTAATCCCCGTTGATCTCGATGTAGCCCTTGGTCAGGTCGCAGGTCCAAACCCGCGCCGTGCCGTCGCCGAGACCGAGGTCGACCGTCACCGAGACGTCGGGTTCGCGCATGACGGCGCTCGCCGCCGCCTCGCTGTAATCCGGGTCGCGGGCGCCTTCGCGGGCGACCCGGACGTCGCCGAACCAGATCGCGAGGCGATCGCGGTCGGCGGGCTCGCCGGCCTTGCCCACCGCCATCACGACGCGGCCCCAATTGGCGTCCTCGCCGGCGATGGCCGTCTTCACCAGGGGCGAGTTGGCGATGGACATGGCGATGCGGTGAGCGGAGGCGTTGCTCGTCGCGCCCTTCACGTTGACGGTAACGAACTTGCGCGCGCCCTCGCCATCCTTGGCGACGAGCTGCGCCAGCTCGATCAAGAGGTCGTCCAGCGCCGCGCGGAAGCCCGACAGGCGTGCATCGCCCGGATCGGTCACGGGCGCGTTGCCGGCGGCTCCGGTGGCGAACAGCATCAGCGTGTCGGAGGTGGAGGTGTCGCCATCCACCGTCACGCAGTTGAAGCTGGTCTGCGTCCCGGCGCTCAGAAGGGTCTGGAGCACCACTTGCGGCAGGGCCGCGTCGGTGAAGACGAAGCTCAGCATCGTCGCCATGTCGGGGGCGATCATCCCCGCACCCTTGGCGATGCCGTTGATCGTCACGTGCGTCCCGTCGATCGTCGCCGTGCGGGTGGCGAGCTTGGGGAACGTGTCGGTGGTCATGATCGCCTGGGCCGCCGCCGCCCAGGCTTCGGGGCCGGTCTCGGTCCGCGCGGCGCAATCCGCCAGCACGCCCTCGAATTTCGTCGCGTCGAGGGGTTCGCCGATGACGCCGGTGGAGGCGATGAAGATCTCGTCGGGCCGGCATCCGGCCGCTTCGGCGCCGATCTTGGCGGTCAGCGCCACGGCGTCCCGGCCGCGCGCGCCGGTAAAGGCGTTGGCGTTGCCGGAATTGACGATCAACGCGCGGGCGCCTTCTCTCGCCAAGGCTTCACGGCACCAATCCACGGGGGCCGAGGGGCATTTGGAGCGGGTGAACACCCCCGCCGCCTGCGTTCCCGGCTGCATCGCGAGGTAGAGCACGTCGGTGCGCCCGGAATAGCGGATGCCGGCCTGTGCGGTGGCGATGCCGACGCCGCCGATGGGGGGGAGCTCGGGCACGCTCGTCGGGGCGAGGGGCGAGACGGGAGTGGCTTTGGTTGATGACATCGGTCGGTCCGGCTCCGGCTGTCCGCCGCGCATGTTGGCGTCGCGCGGCGGGGCCGTGTTGCCCCGTGCGCTGCCGCCCCGTCAACCGCCGGAGAGGCGGATGCGCCTCCGATCTAGGGAACAGTCGAGCCGGAGAGGAATTCCCTTGATACAGGTCGCCTGCCGGCAAAGGCTCCTTGTCTTGCGATACCATCGCATCTTACGATGCTGCGTCGCACAGTAATCGCAGTGCCGGTGGCGGCTCATGCCGATCCAGGCAAGTCCCGACAGGAACGAGGAGCTTCCATCATGGAATCGACGGCTTCCACCGGTGGAGCCTATGGCGTTCAGGTTCTGATCGCCGGACGACAAAAGCACTGGCGCGACGAGGTCGCCTCGCAGATCCGGCGTGCCGGTTACTCGGCGACCACCGTCGATTCCGGTGTCGATGCGATGACGATTCTGGCGCTCGGCCTCCCGGTCGACGTGCTGGTGACCGATATCAGCCTCAAAGGCGAGTTGTGTTCCACCAAGCTGGTTCTGGAGGCACGCGCATTGCGGCCAGACCTGCGGATCGTCTTCGCCAACGAGCCGTCATGCGACCCTCTACCCAACGTGATCGACGAGGGGGCCGACGATGTGTTCGTCACGAACGAAGTGAGGAACGACGCGGTCGCCAGCACCGTGCGCGAGGCTCTCTGCACGCGCAACTGAGGCGGGCTGACCGGATCTGGGATCCTGAGCGAGAGAGGCGGCCGAGGCAACGATGTCTCGGCCGCCTCTTTCGTTTGATGACCGCGACCGGGATGCGCGGCAAGATCGATCTCAGGGGGCCGTCTTGCTCTCCGCCGGCTTGGTCTCGGACGCCTTCGTGTCCGCCGGCTTCGCGTCGCCGGAATTGGGCTTGGCCTGACCGAGATAGACATATTCCGGTGCGGCGCGGAGCTGATCCTTGTTGGTCTCGATCGTCGCCTTCAGCGTCTTGTCGTCGACGCGGGTGAGCTTCAGGGCGCTGGGATCGACGGCCACGTATTTCGTGCCGATGCCGAGGAAGCCGCCGACGCCGACCACCCAGGCCTTGATGGTGCTGCCCTCGTCGAGAACGATGTCGGCGATCTCCCCGATCGTTTCGTTGGCGCCGTTCTGGATCGTCAGGCCGATCAGCTTGGACGTGACCCGGTCCGTGGGGGTCTGGGCGACGAAGGTCGGACGCAGATCGTTGCTGAGGGTCGCGGGCGCCGCCGGCACTGGTGCCGTGCCCGCATTCTGCGGTTCCGTCGTCTGAGCAGCGGCGATCGTCGCTCCCGCGAAGACGAGGGGCGTCGCGAGGGTCGCTGCAAGCAACAGGATGCGCATAGGGCGTGTCTTTCCGCTCTGGGTTCGGGGGTCGAACTCGGTCCTCGCTCAAGCTGAGCCCTTGCGAAAGGTTCCACCCTCCTTGCGCACGATGGTGGACAGGCCGCCTGGCCGGACTAGTTTCGGCAGGGTCGCGGGCGGGCCGATTCCCATCCTCGGCTCTGCAAGGGAGCGACCCTCGATGACCCTACTTCGCCGCCAGGCCCTGATTCTTCTCGGCACCGTCATCGCCACCGGCGCGCGCGCCGCGGCCAGCGACGGCAAGGCGGGGGCCTTCACCTTCGAGAAACCGGAGGGCGGGCTGATCGCCCTGAAGGATTTCGCGGACAAGCCGATCCTCATCGTCAACACCGCCACCGCCTGCGGCTATGCCGGGCAGTTCTCCGGGCTTCAGGCTCTGTGGACGCGCTTCGGCGGGCGCGGTCTGACGGTGATTGCTGTGCCGTCGCCGGATTTTGGCAATCAGGAGCCCCTCGACGGCGTCGCCATCGCCGAGGCGGCCCGCAAGAATCACGGCGTCACCTTCCCGGTTGCCGCCAAGACCCATGTGCGTGGCCCTCAAGCCCATCCGTTCTATCGCTGGGCCGCCGCCGAGAAGCCCGGCTCCACGCCGAACTGGAACTTCCACAAGTATCTCGTGGGCCGCGACGGAGGTCTGGTCGGCGCCTATCCCTCGTCGGTGGAACCCAACGATCCCCGCATCGTCACCGCCATCGCCGGTGAATTGAGCCAGAGTTGACCCCCCCTATGGGCGCATCACCGAGGGATGTCGCGGGGTGGAAGAAACTCATCGGTCCGCTGCGGTCGCACGGCGCGTCGCCGAACCTCCCCGCCCGGTGAACGTTCGTAGGCGGGGTAGGCGCGGGGTGGGGCGGCCGAGGGGTAGTTCGACGCGAACGGATTGGCCGGCACGCGCTCGGGACTCCCGAACAGGCTTCCGCCCGATTGGGCAAAGGCCGCCGGACAGGCGAGAATCGCGCAGAGGGACGCAGCAGGCAGGAGAAGGCGCATCGCCGGATCTTTCGCATTCCATTCGGTCGTTGACGCCATAGCCCGGCTTCCCACATCCGGCGAGGCCCACGGGACGGGCCGTGATCCGCCGGCCCGGAAGGAACACAGAGATGGACCCTCACGAATTCGAGCATGACGGCACACGGTACGAGGTGCACTTCGAGCGGGTCGTCGAGGGCTGGATCTGTCGGATTCTCCGGGAAGGGGGAGATACCTCTCACGTCATGGCGTTCCCTGATGCCATCGGCTTCGACCCAAGCGATGTCCGGGAGTCTCTGATTGCGGGTTGTGAGGCCGCCGTGGCCGTCCTGGACCCCATTCCGCCCACCCGGCACTGATCCCGCGACGGAACCTCGGACAGGCCCGCCCCGTTCGCCTTGCCGATGACCCTGATGCCGACACGCCGGCACAGCGAGGAGAAACCAGCATGTCCGAGATCACCTATCGCATCGTTGAACACGATGGCGGCTTCGCCTACAAGGTCGGCGACGTCTTCTCCGAGACCTTCCCCAGCCACGACGAAGCCCTGCAGGCCGCCCAGGCCGCAGCCGCCGAGCAGCAAGTGCCGGGCTCCACGGAAGGCATCCGCTATCAGGACGGCAAGGGCGCCTGGCACGACGAGACCGCCCAGGGCAACGACCGGCCCACGGCCAAGGTCGTCGATTAGTTCACACCCAGCCCGCGCCGGCCTCGTCTTCCGGTTGGACGAGACCGGCGTAGGCCGCGATCCAGCGCGAGCCCTGCGGATAGCCTCTCATCCTCCTGAACCTGGAACAGCCTGAGCGTCAGCGCGCTGGCCTTGTCGCAGCCCGCCGGCGGGCGGCCATGGCGTCGAACGCGCCGGCGATCCTGTCGAACTGAATGATGCCGAATCGAGGCAGACGGCTCACCGCGTCGCCACGCTCGAGGCCCTGCAGACCGGCGATGATGGCACCGACCGGCGCGAGCAGGGGAGGCGCCGTCAGGGCCGTGAGGACCGCCATGGCGAGGGTCAATGGCGGTCGCGATCGCGAGGATCGGCCGGATCTGCCGCCAGGCCTGGGTGGAGGTGGCTCCGCGCTCGGCGAAGGCGCCGACGGTCCGATGAAGCGACCGCGACAATCGATGCTGCGCAGGGTCGGCGCCGACGCGTCGACGGTCAGGTCGAACAGAGCCCGGAAACCAGGCCGGCGCCGGGTTACCGACCCCGGCCCATCCGCCGCACAGGCGCTGCGTCGCCTCGGCCCGCATCACGATCGCGACGCAGATCCCCGGAACGATGGTGAGGACCGTCGGCATTGCCGGCCAGTTCGGGGCGGGCAGCCTCCGGCCGTTCTCCGCGCTGCCGAGGCCGGGCTGACGGGCGAGTTCGGCCGCGTCCCGGCAAGGTAGAGAGCCGCTACCATCAGGAAGCGCATGCTGCCGAGGCCCAGGCTGCAAGAGGGATGAGCCGGACGATTCATGATGAGCGCATCCCGGCCGAGAGGATCGGCGCGACCGCGCCCTGCGGCATCTGGCAACGATAGCGCCCCTCCGGGCAAGCGGTGGCCGAACCGATCGGGAAGAATTCCCGCCCGCCATCGGGACGGTTTCCCTCGCATCGGGCGAAGACCTGCGCGACAATCGGACCACGATCGACGTCAGGACCATCACCATGCACGGCTCGACACCTCCCGCCTCCCCGGCGCTCCCCAGCCTGACACGCCGAACTCTGCTCGGCGCCGCGCCGCTGCTGCCGTTGCTGTGGTCGGAGACCGCCCTGGCCACTCCCGCCGCCGCGATCTACCGGGTCGGCGCGTTCGAGATCGAGCCTCTCGACGACGGCGTCTTCCCCTTGGAGCCGAGCATGATTCCGGCTGCCGACAGCGAGGCGGGGCGCGCTCTGCTGACCGCCGCCGGCCTCCCGCCGGCTGGTCCTTCGCCGGAGCCGGTCAATGCGTTCCTGGTCCGCCGCGGGACGCGGCTGTGCCTGGCGGATGCCGGCTGCGGCACCCTGTTCGGCCCCGATCTCGGGCGGATGCCGGCGGCTCTTGCCGCTCGCGGGGTCGATCCATCCCGCATCGACGCCGTCTGGCTCACCCATCTCCACGTCGATCATGCCGGCGGCCTGCTCCTTCCCGGCGGCGCGGCGCGCTTCCCCAATGCGGAGATCGTGGTGCAGGACGCCGAGGTGGCCTACTGGAGCGATCCGGCCTCGCGCGCCCGAGCTCCGGCGGAGATGGGTCCGTTCTTCGACACCGCCCTGGCCGTTCTCGCTGCCTATGCGGGGCGCGTACGGCGTGTCGCCGGCCATGCCGACCTGATGCCGGGCGTCACCTCCGTCCCCTTGCCCGGCCATACGCCCGGCCATGCCGGCCTGCTCTTCGAGGATGGCGGCCAGCGCCTGCTGGTCTGGGGCGACGTGATCCACTCCCGCATTCTGCAGATGCCGCATCCCGATTGGTCCGTGATCTGGGATCTCGACCGGGCCGAGGCCTTGGCGACGCGGCGGCGGGTTTTCGACAGGGCGGTGGTGGAGGGGCTGACGGTGGCCGGGATGCACCTGACCAACCGTGGACATATCGAGAGGAGCGGCGTCGGCTATGCCTTCATCGCCTCGCCGCCCTGATCGAGACCATGCCCCTAAGCAGGTTCGCGGTGATTCGGCTCTCCAAGTGTCGCGGGTTTTGGGATGCAGGACCGGCGACCACTTTTGCTGAACCTGTCTAGGCGTGCCGGTCATCCCGCCTTGGCGATAGGTGGTTTCTGGTTGACGCTCCAATGGGCGGCCGCCACGCGTCTTGTGGGGCCCCCTTCGCCGTGGCCGGCCTTGCCGTTGCGGCAGGTCCGGTTCCGGCCCGTGCCCTTCGCCTCGTAAAGCGCCATGTCGGCCGCCTCGACCAATCCCCCGGCCGTGGCCGCGACCCCGCAACTCGTCGCCACCCCTATGCTGACGCTGACGAAGCCGAGATCGTCGTTCCTGTTGCCGTGCAGGAGGCCCTTCTCGGCGACGCTGCGGCGGAACCGTTCCGCGAATCCATAGGCTTCGTCGGGGTCCTTGGTGTGCATGAGGACGGCGAATTCTTCGCCGCCATAGCGGCACACGAACGCCCCGGAGCCCGCGGCCGTCTTGGCCAGGAGGGTTGCGACCTCACGCAGGCATGTATCGCCGGCGCCGTGGCCGTAATGATCGTTGAAGAGCTTGAAGTGGTCGACGTCGATCAACATCACGGCGAAATGCCGGCCAGCCAAGCTGGCTTCCCAGAATTCCGAGAGCTCGCGGGCGAAGGCCCGGCGATTGGCGATGCCGGTGAGGGAATCGGTGGTGGAGAGGTGGGCGAGGGTCGTGTTGTCCTCGGCCAACCGCTTGGCGCGCAGGGTCTCGCGCAGGTTGACGAGATAGTCCCGGCGGTTCGCGGCTTCGATCCGGTAGGTGGCGACGAGACTGAAGAGGATGCCGGTCATCATGTCGAGACCGAGGACGCCCCCCACGGAAGGAACGATCTCCGGCTTGAGACACAGACCCGCCACCGTGGCCACGGCCGTGATGCCCGACAGGAAGCAGGCCCAGAAGAACCGCAGGGGCAGGGTGATGTTGGCGAAGAGGACGCTGAGCCAGATCGTTGCGGTGGTCAGCGAAACCAGGGGGCCCGTTCCCATCCAGAAGATCAGGATGGGGATGCCGGTGGCGGCAAGCATGCCGATTCCGCCGATGGCTTCCCGAACCGGCCCGCTGACCCGCCCCACCGCCCAGATGATGAGCAGAGCGAGCGGCGTCATCGCGAAGACGCGCAACCCGACATTGAGCAGGGCCAGGTCCGGCGTCGTCACGAAACCGGCGATATTGTAGATGTGGAAAACCACCATGCCGAGGATGATCGTACGACGGATGTCGCGGATGCGTTTCTCGCGCGTGTCCTCCTCGAAGCGTGCTTCGAGAGCGGGGTCGAAGGCGAGCTTCAAGCTTTGCGTGTGCAACTGCCGATCGATGGCATTGAGCATGCGCACGTCTTCGCCGACGCTCGAGGCATCGAGCGCTGGCTTCGCGTCAATCTTCAACCGGCATATTGATTGTTCAGTCACGCGATGCGTCCACGGCTCACGGCCATTCGCCCCGAAGTCACCCGAGCCCAAGCTTTGGACCACACCGTCCTAAACCTCGAAATTGGCGTTTCGTCCCATCGCTGTGTCAAACATCTTACCAGCGTGGATGAATATACCTAATGGCGCTGGACTTTCCTGAAAACGATCGTTCAAATTTGATCGATTCTTATACAACTTAAGTTAGAATTCAGCGACCCTTCGGTTCGGGTCCGCAGGGGACATTTGCGCTTTGCACCCAACCTCGTGCATCTCCGCCTGAACGCGCCGCTGGCACGAATGTGCCCTGCGGATTCGTCATCCTTGGAGATTGCCTTGCCGCCTCGTCAGACCGACCACGAGATCGATCCGCTCTTCATCGAACGCCGCTCGCCGCGCGCCTTCACAGGTGAGGCCGTGCCGGAAGCGGAGTTGCTGCGCATGTTCGAGGCGGCCCGATGGGCGCCGTCGGCGTATAACTCGCAGCCCTGGCGCTTCCTCTACGCCCTGCGCGATACGCCCGACTGGCAGGTGTTCTTCGACCTGATCGTGCCCGGCAACCAGAAATGGGTGAAGGATACCGGGGCCATCGTCATCCTGGTGTCGAACACGCAGATGAAGGTCGGCGACGAGTTGAAGCCGTCCTGGAGCCATTCCCTCGATGCCGGCGCGGCCTCGGCGAACTTCCAGCTCCAGGCGATCCGCCAGGGCTGGCATGCACATGGAATGACCGGCTTCGACAGGGAGCGTACGATCACGGCCCTCAACGTGCCGGCGACCTACCGGGTCGAGGCCGCCTATGGCGTCGGCCGCATGACCAAGGCGGCCGATCTCACGGAGGAGCAGACCGCGAAGGAGAGCCCGACCGGACGCCGTCCGATCACGGATTTCGTGTTCGCCGGCGGCTTTAGAACCGCCGCGGAGTGAGGTCGTCGTCGTGCTGAAACCGGCCTCCGATTACGATGCCCTGGTGTCGGGCTTCACCTGGGACATCCCCGAGCGGTTCAACATCGGCGTCGATGTCTGCGACCGCTGGGCCGGGATCGAGCCGGATCGCGCCGCGATCCACGAGGTCTCGCCCTCGGGGGCGGTGACGACGACGACCTTCGGAGATTTGAGCGAGGCGTCGAACCGCCTCGCTCACGCCCTCGTCGGCCTCGGCCTGCGCCCGGGCGACCGCGTCGGGGTGCTTCTGCCGCAATCGGCTGCCGTGGTGATCGCCCATGCCGCCGCCTACAAGCTCGGTGCCATCGCCCTGCCGCTGGCGGGCCTGTTCGGCCCGGAGGCGCTGGAATACCGCCTGTCGGATTCCGGCGCCGCCGCGCTCATCACCGATGTGGCCGGACTGGCGAAGATCGAGGGCATCCGCCATGCCCTCCCAGCCCTTGCCCATCTCGTCTGTCTCGACGGCGCCATCGGCGGAGCCTTGGACTATGCCGAACTGATCGCCTCGGCCTCGGCCGGTTTCACGGCCATCGACAGCCGGGCCGACGATCCGGCCCTGATGATCTACACCTCCGGCACCACCGGTCTCGCCAAGGGGGCGCTCCACGCCCACCGCGTGCTCCTCGGCCATCTGCCGGGCTTCGCCATGATGCACGACTTCCCCCCCAAGCCCGGCGACCTGATGTGGACGCCGTCCGACTGGGCCTGGGCCGGCGGCCTCCTCAACGCGGTGTTGCCGAGCCTGCATCACGGCGTGCCGGTGGTGGCGCGGGCCACCGCGCGGTTCGCGCCGGATTCGGCCCTGGCGCTCATCGCCGAACTCGGCATCACGACGACGTTCCTGCCGCCCACCGCCCTCCGGATGCTGCGCGGCGTGCCCGACCCGCGCGGGCGTTTCGACCTCTCCCGCCTGCGCAACATCGCCTCGGCCGGCGAGGCCCTGGGCCCCGAGACGTTCGAATGGGTCCGCAACGAACTCGGTCTGACCATCGGCGAAGCCTATGGTCAGACCGAGTGCAACCTCGTCCTCGCCTCCTGCAAGACGGCCGGCATCGCCCGGGCCGGCTCCACCGGCCGGCCGGTGCCCGGCCACCGGGTCATGATCCAGCGCACCGACGGCAGCGAGACGGCGGTGGACGAGCCCGGCGAGATCTGCGTCGCCCGGCCCGACCCGGTGATGTTCCTCGGCTACTGGAACCAACCCGAGGCCACCGCCGCGAAGTTTCGCGGCGAATGGATGCTCACCGGGGACACCGCCCGGCGGGATGCCGACGGCTACGTCCATTTCATCGGCCGCGAGGACGACCTCATTACCTCGGCGGCCTACCGCATCGGACCGGTGGAGATCGAGGATTGCCTCTTGCGCCACCCGGCGGTCGCCTCCGCGGCGGCGGTGGGCAAGCCGGACCCGCTCCGCACCGAGATCGTCAAGGCCTTCGTAGTCCTGCGGGAAGGGATCGTCGCGAGCGAGGCCCTGGCCGACGAGATCAAGGCCTTCGTCCGCTCGCGCCTCTCGGCGCACGAATATCCGCGCGAGATCGCGTTCCGCGACTCCCTGCCGATGACCACCTCGGGCAAGATCATTCGGCGGCAATTGCGCGACGAGAGCTGAGGCTCATCCACCGCGCGCAGGGGTGACCGGAGCGGTCGCCTCGACCGCCGGCGGCGCGATTCCGGCCGGCGCGGGCAGGCCGAGGAGGAAGGCGAGATCGGGCGCGGCATCCTTCACGAGAAGATCGGCGAGCGTGTACCGGTCCAGCACCGCGAGGAAGGCGGCCAGCGCCTCGCCCAGCGCCTTTCGGAGCCGACAGGGGGCGGTGATCGCGCAGGCCCCGTTCGCGAAGCATTCGACGAGGGCGAGATCCTCCTCCGTCTGCCGTACCACGGCGCCGACCGCGATCTCGGCGGGTGCGCGCGCGAGCCGCAGGCCGCCGCCGCGACCGCGCGTGGTCTGGACGAGGCCGATGCGGCCGAGCTGATGCACCACCTTCGTGAGATGGCTTTCTGAAATTCCGTAGGCGCGCGCGATCTCGGCGATCGAACTCACCCGAGTCTCGTTCAACCCGAGATAGATCAAGGTGCGCAGGGCGTAGTCGGTGTAGCGGGTCAGGCGCATCCCACCCTCCTACAGGATTTTAAAGATACATTCCGCTTGCATCTTATGACGCGCATCGGCGATAAGGTTCATATGAAATGAACCTTTGGAGCCCGCCTTGTCCCAGCCCCTGACGCCCGCCACCATCGCCCTCATCAAGGCCACCGTTCCGGCCCTCGAAGCCCATGGGCTGACGATCACGAAGCGGATGTACGAGCATCTGTTCCGCGATCCGGCCCTGCGCGACCTGTTCAACCAGTCGCATCACGGCGAGACCGGTTCGCAGCCGAAGGCGCTCGCCCTCGCGGTCCTGGCCTATGCGCGCCACATCGACGATCTCGGTGTGCTCAGTGGTGCGGTCGAACGGATCGCCCAGAAGCATGTCGCCCTGAACATCCTGCCGGAGCATTACCCCTTCGTGGCGGACGCGCTCCTCGGCGCAATCCAGGACGTCCTCGGCGATGCCGCGACTGCGGAGATCTGTGCCGCATGGGGGGAGGCCTACTGGTTCCTGGCGCATATCCTGATCGGCCGCGAGGCGGAGATCGCGCGCGACCTCGCGCACAAGCCGGGCGGCTGGAACGGGTGGCGCGACTTCGTCGTCGAATCGGCGACGCAAGAAAGCGACACGATCCGGTCCTTCGTCCTGACGCCGCGCGATGGCGGAGCGGTCCTGCGTCACGAGGCCGGCCAGTATCTCGGGATGCTCATCGACTTGCCTGGGCAGGCCGTGCTCAAGCGCAACTACTCGATCTCCTGCGCACCGAACGACCGGGCCTACCGCATCACGGTCAAGCGTGAGGAGCGGCCGGGTGAACCGGCCGGGATCGTCTCCAACTGGCTGCATGCAGAGGCAAAGCCGGGCACTGCCCTGCGCTTGGCGCCCCCCGCCGGCGACTTCTTCCTCGACCGTTCGACGAACGCGCCCATCGTCCTCGTCAGCGGCGGCGTCGGCCTCACGCCGATGCTGAGCATGCTGGAGACCCTGGTCGAAACAGGAGCCGACCGGCCGGTCTGGTACGTCCACGGCTCCATCAGCGGCCGTTTCCATGCGATGCGTGAGCATGTCCGGGGACTGGCGGCTCGAGCGCGCAATATCGAGGTCCGGACGTTCTACGCGCTACCGGAGGGCGGAGACCGCCAGGGCATCGATTACGATGCCGGCGGCCTGATCACGGCGGAGTGGCTGGCGCGCGAGACTCCGCTCACTGAGGCGACCTACTACCTGTGCGGCCCCAAGCCGTTCCTCGCCTCCCTCGTCCACGGCCTCGCCCGGCACGGCGTTCCGGCCGAGCGGGTGCGGTTCGAGTTCTTCGGCCCCGCCGACGAACTCATGGAGGAGCCCCGTCGGGCGGCCTGACATTAGGCAAGCCTCAGAGCGGGTCAGGGGCCGGGCGGGGTGGCCCCGTCCCTGGCTTCCTGCAATCGGCGAACCCATCGCCAGAACGGGTCGTCGCTCGTCTCCGCGACACTGCCCGGCGGTGTCGGTACGATCTCGGAGACCGTTCTGGGGATCGTCACGCCGTAGGTCGTCGTCAGCCAATTCCGGAAGGGCGGGTTGTCGACCTCCATCTCGTAATCCGGTTCGTCCTCCGGCTCCGCGTCGGGAAGCGCGAGACCGGTGCCCAACTCGTTGTGACCGATGGCCAGAAGCCGCAGAAAATCGAGGGGCGTCTGTCCGAGCACGCAGAGGCCATCGCCTTCGGAACCGAGATGAACGATGCGCTGACTTCCATCGTCATCGAGCCAGAAAGCCGCATAGGAACCATCCGCGCCCGTCCGGGCGAAGGGGATCAGGCGCGCGGCGGGGTCCGGGCTCCCGAACCAGGCCTCGGCATAGGAAAGAACCTCGTCCTTACACTCGACCCGGAACAGAACGACCGCACCGCGGTAAGGCGGCTCCAGCGGCTGGAGCGTCCCGAACCTGTCGCCGGGCACACGTTGGCTGTCGTGCAGCAGGCCGTGCTCCTCGATCCAGTCGAACAGAGCCGCGATCTCCGGCGGCAGCGTGAAGCCGCCCGGCAGGCGCGTTCGCATCTCGTCGGTGAAGCGTCCCATCCTCTCGGTACCTCCAAATCCCGCTATCTGAGTTCCAACCAAGCCTAGCCTGGAACACGTATAAAGACATCTTTATGTCTTGATTGCTTCCCGCCGGTTCGCCTGCTATACGCCTCGCCATAACGAAGCGAGAGACGGAGAAGCGACCTCATGGCCCAGGATTACATCGTCAAGGACATCGGCCTGGCCGAGTACGGCCGCAAGGAAATCTCGATCGCCGAGACCGAGATGCCGGGCCTGATGGCCACCCGCGAGGAATACGGTCCGTCGCAGCCCCTGAAGGGCGCGAAGATCGCCGGCTCGCTGCACATGACGATCCAGACGGCCGTGCTGATCGAGACCCTGAAGGCGCTCGGCGCCGACATCCGCTGGGTCTCGTGCAACATCTACTCGACCCAGGACCATGCCGCCGCCGCCATCGCTGCCGCCGGCATCCCGGTCTTCGCGATCAAGGGCGAGACGCTCACCGAGTATTGGGATTACACCTCCAAGCTGTTCGACTGGCATGACGGCTCGATGCCGAACATGATCCTCGACGATGGCGGCGACGCCACCATGTTCGTCCACCTGGGCCTGCGCGCTGAGAACGGCGACACCGCCTTCCTCGACAAGCCCGAGTCGGAAGAGGAGGAGATCTTCTTTGCCCTCCTCAAGAAGAAGCTCGCCGAGAAGCCGAAGGGCTGGTTCGCCGGCCTCGCCGATTCGATCAAGGGCGTCTCGGAAGAGACCACCACCGGCGTGCACCGCCTCTACAACCTCGCCAAGGAGGGCAAGCTCCTCTTCCCGGCGATCAACGTGAACGACGCCGTCACCAAGTCGAAGTTCGACAACCTCTATGGCTGCCGCGAGTCGCTGGTCGACGGCATCCGCCGCGGCACCGACGTGATGATGGCCGGCAAGGTCGCCATGGTCGCCGGCTTCGGCGATGTCGGCAAGGGTTCGGCCTCTTCGCTGCGCCATGCCGGCTGCCGCGTGCTGGTCTCCGAGGTCGATCCGATCTGCGCCCTCCAGGCCGCCATGGAAGGCTACGAGGTCGTGACGATGGAGGACGCCGCTCCCCGCGCCGACATCTTCGTCACCGCCACGGGCAACAAGGACATCATCACCCTCGACCACATGCGGGCGATGAAGGACCGGGCGATCGTCTGCAACATCGGCCATTTCGACAATGAGATTCAGGTCGCCGGCCTGAAGAACATGCAGTGGTCGAACATCAAGCCGCAGGTGGACGAGATCACCTTCCCGGACGGCCACCGCATCATCCTCCTGTCGGAGGGTCGCCTGGTGAACCTCGGCAACGCCACGGGTCACCCGTCCTTCGTGATGTCGGCCTCGTTCACCAACCAGACCCTGGCCCAGATCGAGCTCTGGACCAACCCGGGCAAGTACGAGCGTCAGGTCTACACCCTGCCGAAGGCCCTCGACGAGAAGGTGGCGATGCTCCACCTCGAGAAGATCGGCGTGAAGCTCTCGAAGCTCCGTCCCGATCAGGCCGCCTATATCGGCGTGTCCGAGAACGGCCCCTTCAAGCCGGACCATTACCGCTACTGAGCGGACCGGCGGGCGGCGACGTTCGCCAGCGCTCGAATACGCAAGGAGAAAGGCCCGGCGTCTCGCCGGGCTTTTTTCGTCGCACGGTCCGCGCCGCGGCGGCACCGCGAGTGTGTCCTTTCTGCGCCGATCCCCGGGCAACCGATCGGCAACATGGTGAACTTAAGCTTAACCCTCTTCCGGCAGGATTCCGGCTCGCGCTAGTGTGGGGTGATTCCTCATGTGGAGGTAACCCCGCAGCCGCCTTTCGAGGCGTGTCGCGGGTAGGGCGCAGTTGCGCCTCAGCGACGATTCGTAGGGGCGGTACGTGTCATGAGGGTCGATGAAACGGCACGCCTGTACGGGCGTGTCGGCGCTACCGTCGTCTCTGTCGCGGTCGGCCTCGCGGCAGGCATCGCGATGGTGAGACAGGCCGCGGCGGCCTCCGCCGAGGGAGCGGTTGCGCCGGTGCCGAGTGCGGCGACGCTCGGCTCCGGCTATGCCGCCGACCCATCGTCGTGGGGGTTCGGCCTGCCGCTGCATATGCACAACGCCACCGGCCTGGCGATCCTCATCGGTCTCACGGTCTTCGCCACGATCCTGTCCCTGCTGCATCTGCGCGAGCGCGGGCGATGGACCCGGCGTGAGCGCGCCCTCATCGCCGATCTGGATACCCTGCGCGGCTCCGAGGACCGGGCCGAGATGCTGCTCAGCTCCGAGCGGCAGGTCATCGTCACATGGTCGGGGCGCGGCGAGGCCGTCATCGAAGGCGACCTCACCCTCGCCTTCGACGGCAACCGCGTGAAGCCCGGCCCGGCCGGGCTCATCCTCGCCTTCGGAACCTGGCTGGTGCCGGCGGATGCGGGCGCGATCGAAGCCGCCCTCGATGCGTTGCGCGAACGCGGCGCCGGGTTCCGCATGACGGTGCGGGCCCAATCGGGGCGGATCATCGACGCGCACGGGCAGCCCCTGGCCGGACGGGCCCTGCTGCGTCTGCGCGAGACCACCGAGGAACATCGCGAACTCGCCGAATTGCGCGAGACCCTCGACGAGACCAAGCGCGGCCTGTCCGCCCTCGCAAACCTCCTCGACGCGATCCCCCAGCCGGTCTGGCGCCGGAACCGCGATGGCAGCCTGGCCTGGGTCAACACGGCCTATGTCGCCGCCGTCGAAGCCGGAAGCCGCGAGACGGCCATCGCCGACGGGATCGAACTCCTCGACCGTCAGGCGCGGGATCTCATCGCCCGCAGCGATGGTGACCGGACGGCATCCGGGGGCAGGGCGGCAAAGCGCCTGTCGGCGGTGGTGGCCGGCGGTCGGCGCATCCTCGACGTCACCGAGGCCGTCATCGATTCCGGCCGCGTGGGCATCGCCGTGGACGTCTCGGAACTGGAGAGCGTCCGCGCCGACCTGCAGCGCCAGATGGACGCCAACGTCCGCACCCTCGACCAGCTTCCCACCGCCGTGGCGATGTTCGACGCGCGCCAGCGGCTGATCTTCCACAATGCCGCCTATCGCCAGCTCTGGAGCCTGGACCAGGCCTTCCTCGATTCCGGGCCCCTGGACGGTGAGATCCTCGATCATCTGCGCGCCGCCCGGAAGCTTCCCGAACAGGCCGACTTCAAGGCGTGGAAATCCGACGTGCTCGCCGCTTACCGCGCCGTGGAGGCCAGTGAAACCTGGTGGCATCCGCCGGATGGGCGGTCGCTGCGTGTCGTCGCCGATCCCAATCCCCAGGGCGGTCTGACCTACCTGTTCGACGACGTCTCCGAGAACGTGAAGCTCGAATCCCGCTACAACGCCCTGATGCGGGTGCAGGCCGAGACCCTGGACACCCTGAAGGAACCCGTCGCGGTGTTCGGCGCCGATGGCCGCCTGACCTTCGCCAACCGCGCCTTCGCGACCCTGTGGCGCTTGGAGGACGAGACCCTCGGTGAGCGTCCCCGCGTCGATACGGTGATCGAGGCCTGCCGCAAGTTGTCGCCGGACGAGGAGCCCTGGCTCGACATCCGCGGCGCCATCACCGGGCTGGAGAGCCGGGCCGGCCTCACCTGCCGCCTGGAGGTCGTGGACGGAACGGTCCTCGATTGCGCCGCCCAGCCCCTGCCGGAGGGGGCGACGCTGCTCACCCTCATCGACGTCACCGCCAGCGTGAACGTGGAGCGGGCGCTGACCGACAAGAACGATGCCTTGGAGAGGGCCTCGCAGCTGCGCGACACCTTCGTCCACCACGTCTCCTACGAACTGCGCTCGCCGCTCACCAACATCATCGGCTTCACCCAGCTTCTCGGCGACGAGAGCGTGGGGGCGCTCAACGAGCGCCAGCGCGAATATTCCGACCACATCATGCGCTCTTCGGGGGCGCTCCTCGTGATGATCAACGACATTCTCGATCTCGCCTCGATCGATGCCGGTTCCCTCGAACTCGCCCGCGAGGTCATCGACGTTCGGGCGACGGTGGAGGCGGCCGCCCGCGGGCTGGAGGACCGTCTGGCCGAATCCGCCATCGGCCTCGATCTCGACATGCCCGCCGACATCGGCAATTTCGTCGCCGACGGAAAGCGCGTGCGCCAGATCCTGTTCAACCTGCTCTCCAACGCCGTTGGCTTTTCCTCACCCGGTCAGGTGGTTCGCGTCACGGCCCACCGGACGGAGTCGGAGCTCACCCTGACCGTCCGCGACGAGGGCCGCGGGATGCCGGAAGAGGTCGCCGCGCGGGTGTTCGACCGCTTCGAGAGCCGCACCCTGGGAACCCGCCATCGCGGCGTCGGCCTCGGCCTCTCCATCGTGCGCTCCTTCGTGGAGCTCCACGGCGGCCGGGTGGAACTGGTCTCCAAGCCGGGGAGTGGCACCCGTGTGACCTGCACCTTTCCCGTGAACGTCGCGGAGCCGAAACGCGCGGCGGCGGAATGACGCCTTCGATCGATGGGCATCGAGGCCACGGCGACGACATGGTCGCCGCGGCGCTTTCCCCGGACGTCCGGCCCATTCCGGCGTTGGCAGCGCCCTGACGTCTCCCCGCAACCTCATCGACCCCGATCCATCCCCGGTGAAAACGAGGTCGGCCCGCTCGCGCCGCTGGCCCGGACATGCGCCACACCTTAGGGTGAGTGGCGATTTTGATTAAGGGTGCTTGCGTTAGATGAGCGGCGCGCCTCGCGTCTCGGCCATTCCGTGGCCGGACTTCGAGTTCTCGGCGGCTGAGCAGGTTCGCGTTGGCGATCTAACGCGTCGCCTTGCTTAGGCCTTTGAAGTATCGCAGGTTTTGGGACGCAGACCCGGTGACCGCTTTGGCGAAACCTGCTTGGTTCGGACGGAGGATGTGGCGGTGAGTGAGGACGGTTCGGGCGAGCCCCGGCGCGAGACCAAAGCCGCCTGGGCCTTCGTCCTTCCCGACGAGGGCGCCACGGAGGATCTCGGCCGCTTTCTCGCGGAGTTCCTGCTGCCGGGCGACATCGTCGCCCTTTCCGGCGGGCTCGGCGGCGGCAAGACCACCCTGGCGCGGGCGCTGATCCGCGAACTCACGGGCGAGCCGGAGCTCGAAGTGCCGAGCCCGACCTTCACTCTGATCCAGCCCTACGAAGGCAAGAACGGCCGGCAGATCGTCCATGCCGACCTGTACCGCGTGCGCGGGCCGGACGAGTTGGTGGAACTCGGTTTCGACGAGATGACCGAGACCGCGATCACCCTGGTGGAATGGCCGGAGCGCCTCGGATTGCGCGAGGGGCCGATCCTGTCCGTCGACCTGTCACTGCGGCCGGAATTCGGCGAGGGCTCGCGTTTTGCCCGCATCGACGGCCAGGGCGGGATGCGCGCACGCATGCAGCGCGCCCGAGCCCTCCGCTCCCTCCTCGACCGAAGCGGCTGGGACGAGGCGGAGCGCATCCTCATGCAGGGGGATGCGTCCTCCCGCGCCTACGAGCGGCTGGTGAAGCCCGACGGGACCAGGGCCGTGCTGATGATCTCCCCGGCCCGGCCGGACGGGCCGCCGGTGCGCAACGGCAAGCCCTACAGCGCCATCGTCAAGCTCGCCGAGAGCGTCCATGCCTTCGTCGGCGTCGACCGTGGCCTTCGCGCCCTCGGCTTCTCGGCGCCCCGCATCTATGGCGAGGATCTCGACGAGGGCCTGCTCATCATCGAGGATCTCGGCTCGGAGCCCGTGGTGGATGCCAATGGCCCGCGCCCCGAGCGCTATGCCGAGGCGGTGCGGCTGTTGGCGAAGCTCCACGCCACCGAACTCCCCGGAGTTCTCCCCGTCGCCGATGGGGTCGACCACGTCCTGCCGCCCTACGATCTCGAAGCCCTGCTGTTCGAGACCGAGCTCCTGCCGGACTGGTACTGTCCCTCGGTGATCGGCGCCTCGCTGCCCGCACCCGCCCGTTCCGAATTCGTGGCGCTCTGGGCCGAGGTGTTGCGCGGTGTCGAGCCGGAGCGTCCGACCTGGACCCTGCGCGACTATCATTCGCCGAATTTGATCTGGATGCCCGACCGCGAGGGGCTTGAGCGCATCGGCGTCATCGACTTCCAGGACGCGGTGCTCGGCCACCCCGCCTACGATCTCGCCTCCCTGCTGCAGGATGCCCGCGTCGACGCCACGGCCGAATTCGAACTGCGCCTGCTCGGCCTCTACGTGCGTGAACGGCGCAGTCGCGAGCCGGATTTCGACATGCAGGGCTTCGCGCGGGCCTATGCGGTGATGGCCGCGCAGCGCGCCACCAAGATCCTCGGCATCTTCGCCCGGCTCGACAAGCGCGACGGCAAGCCGGCCTATCTCGCCCATCTGCCGCGGATCGAGGGCTATCTCGCCCGCAACCTCGCCCATCCGGCGCTCACCCGCATTCGCCTGTGGCACGAGGAGCATCTGCCGCATCTGGTGGCCAAGGAGGCAGCGGAGGAGGGCGAGGCCTGAGGCGGCTTCCGTCAGACCGCCGGGATGGCGGGGTCGCGCGGGGCGAAAGCCCGAGCCCGCGGAGGCGGGCGCCCGCGAGTGAGGCCGGCGAGAACGCCAGGGCAAGCGCTTCAAGCGATTGCCCTGGCGGGCCGCGCTTTCGGGCTTGACCCGAGGAGCGAGTTCCCCACGATGCCGCCGCACCCGATGCCATAGCCCTCGCCTCCGAGACGCCGACGGAATGTCCGACAGCCCCGTATCCGCCATCCAACGCGCCTTCGTCCTTGCGGCGGGCCTCGGCAAACGCATGCGGCCGATCACGGCGACCGTGCCCAAACCCCTGGTGGAAGTGGCCGGCCGCGCCCTGCTCGACCATGCCCTGGACAGGGCGGCGGAAGCCGGAATCGGGCAGGCGGTGGTCAACGTCCACTACCTCGCCGACCTGCTCGAAGGTCATCTGGCACGCCGCAGGACGGCGCCGGCGATCCAAATTTCCGATGAGCGCGACGCCCTCCTGGAGACCGGAGGCGGCGTGAAGAAGGCCCTGCCGCTTCTGGGCCCGGACCCCTTCGTCGTCCTCAACTCGGATTCGTTCTGGCTCGAAGGGCCCAAGCCCAATCTCGGCCGTCTCCTCGAGACCTGGGAGCCGGAGCGGATGGACATTCTCCTCCTCGTCGCGCCGACCGCGACGAGTCTCGGCTACGAGGGCAAGGGGGATTTCGTCATGAATGCCGGTGGCGTTCTCCAGCGCCGGAGCGAGCGCGAGGTGGCCCCCTTCATCTATGCCGGGGTCGCCATCCTCAAGCCGGAGCTGTTCGCCGACACGCCCGACGGCTCGTTCTCCCTCAACCTGCTGTTCGACCGCGCCATCGAGCGGGAGCGACTGTTCGGCCTGCGCCTCGACGGCCAATGGCTCCATGTCGGCACGCCGGAGGCGATCGAGGCCGCCGAGGCGCGGGTGAAGGCGAGCGTGCAGGTGCAGTGACGGGGCAGGATCGGCCACGACGGGAGGATCGGAACCACGACATGACGGAGTCCCGCGTCTTCACGATCCCCCCCGGCGCCTCGTTCCTGCCGACCCTCGCCGAGGCGCTGACCTCCGGCCACCTCGTGGGGAATGTCGCCGGTGATCCCTTCGCCCTGGCCAGCGTCACCCTCTATCTGCCGACGCGGCGCGCGACGCGGGCCCTGTCCGCGATCCTGGCCGAGCGGCTCGGCAGCGCGCTCCTGCCGCGTTTGATCCCGCTGGGCGAGGCGGACGAGGCGGAGCTCGACGTCGCCGCCAATCCCCTGATCGAGAACGGCTCCGACCTGCTCGCCCCGGCGATGCCGCCCCTGGAGCGCCGGCTGATTCTCGCCCGCCTCGTCCAGGCCTGGGCCGAGACCGTCGACCGCAAGCTTCTCCCCATGGGCGACGACGTGCCCTTCCTCGTTCCCTCCTCGCCGGCGGACGCCGTCTATCTCGCCTCCGATCTCGAAAAGCTGATGGACGCGCTCACCGTGGAGGGCGTGGCCTGGACCGAAATCGCCAGCGCGGTGGAGGCCGAGTACTCACATTACTTCGGCCTCACCCTCGATTTCGTGCGCATCGCCGCCGAGAACTGGCCCAAGATCCTGCATGACCGCGCCTTGAGCGACCCGGTGGCCCGTTCGCGCACGCTCATCCTCGCGGAGGCGACGCGGCTGCTTCGTGACAAGCCCACCGACCCGGTCATCATCGCCGGTTCCACCGGGTCGGTGCCCGCGACCGCAAAGCTGATCGCGGCCGTCGCCACCCTGCCGAGGGGGGCGGTGGTGCTGCCGGGCCTCGATACCGACCTCGACGAGGCCGGTTGGGACGCCATCGAGACGGGGGAGGGGGCGGATCGCGAGATCGCCCACGGCCATCCCCAGGCCATCCTGCATCGGCTTCTCGGTCCCGGCTGCCTCGATCTCGGTCGCGGAGCGATCACGGTCCTGGGCCAGCCGACGCCTCGGGACCGGGCGCGGACGGCGCTGCTGTCGCAGGCTCTGCGCCCGGCCGAGACCACCGATGCCTGGTCGGAGCTGCCGCTCGACGAACGCCGCGACACCGCCGATACGGGAATGGCGGGCATCGCGGTGATCGAAGCCGCCGACGAGCGCGAGGAGGCCCTGGCCGCCGCCATCGCCCTGCGCGAGACCCTGGAGACGCCCGGCGCCACGGCCGCCCTCGTCACCCCCGACCGCAACCTCGCCATACGGGTGGCGGCCGAACTCGCGCGCTGGGGGATCGTCGCCGAGGATTCCGCCGGCGAGGCACTCTCCGTCAGTCCGGCCGGGCGCCTGGCGCGCATGGCGGCCGAGATGGCGGCGGACCTGCAGCCGCATCGGGTGATCGCCCTCCTCGCCCACCCACTCGTGCATCTCGGCATGACACGCGACGAGGTCCGGCGCGGTGCGGCCGCCCTCGAGATCGGGGCCCTGCGCGGGCCGGCGCCCGCTCCCGGATTCGACGGATTGCGCCGGGTCCTCGCCGACCGGCGGAATGCGACGGGACGCATTCCCCGTGCCCAGCGCCGCCTCACCGACATCGATTGGGATCTGGCGGCCCGTATCGTCGATCGCCTGGAACAGGCTTTCGACGGGTTCCTCCGCTCCGAGGAGGGCGGCAGGGTCGATCTCGTCGCCCTCGGGCGCAGCCATGCCGCGGTCTTCGACCGGCTGATCGCGCCGGCCGAGGGAGACGAGCCGCTGGAGGACAATTCGATCTGTGTCCTCGACACCCTGTTCGACGACCTGTCCACCTCGGAACCGGGCCTGTTGCCGGGAATGCCCCTCGACTACCCGGCATTCTTCACGGCCCTCGCCCGCGAGCGGGTCGTGACCTGCACCGGCGAGCGCCCCCATCCCCGCCTGCGGATCCTCGGCCTCCTCGAAGCCCGGTTGCTCGATGCCGACCGCATCGTGCTCGGCGGCCTCGACGAGGGCGTGTGGCCGATGAAGACGGTGACCGACGCCTTCCTCAACCGCCCCATGCGCGAACGCATCGGCCTCAATCCCCCCGAGCGGCGGATCGGGCAGACCGCCCATGATTTCGTGCAGGCGCTCGGCTGCCACGATGCCGTCATCACCCGCTCGGCCAAGCGCGAGGGTGCACCAACGGTGCCCTCGCGCTTTCTCCAGCGGCTCCAGGCCTTTGCCGGCGAGGCCTGCTGGGACCGCGCCCGCGAGAGGGGGCGGCGCTTCCTCGGCTATGTCGCCGCCCTCGACCGAGGCGCCGGCCCGGTGCCGGCGCGCCTGACCCAGCCGAAGCCGAAGCCCGACCCGGCCCTGTTTCCGCGGACCTTGAGCGTCACCGAGGTCGAGACCCTGGTGCGCGATCCCTACGTCATCTTCGCCCGCCACGTGCTCGGGCTCGATCCCCTGGAGCCCGTCGCCGGGCGGCCCGGTGCCAGCGAGCGGGGGACGCTGATCCACGCGGTCCTCGGCGACTTCGCCGAGGCCCATCCCGACATCCTGCCCGACGATGCCGCCGACCGCCTGAACGCCCTGGCGCAGGCGGAATTCGCCGATATCGCCAACACCTTTCCCGAACTCTATGCCGAGTGGTGGCCGCGCTATGGCCGGATCGCCGCCGAATACCTGGACTGGGAGGCCGAGCGTCGTCCCGCCCTCACGCGGGTGCGGCCGGAAATGTCGGGCCGCTGGGCCCTGCCCATGGGCAGGGAGATCTTCACCTTGCGCGGGCGTGCCGACCGGATCGAGTTGCGCCGCGACGGGACCGCCTGCATCGTCGATTTCAAGACCGGCCAGCCGCCCAGCAACAAGGAGGTCTTCGCCGGCTTCTCGCCCCAGCTCACCCTTGAGGCGGCGATGCTGAAAGCGGGAGCCTTCGAGGGCGTTCCGCGCAGCGAGGCGACGCCGGACTTGCTCTACGTCCACGCCACCGGCGGGCGGAACCCGTTCACCCCCCTCCCGGTCAAGCCGCCGAGGGGCGATCCCCGCACCCTGGACGCCATCGTCGAGGAGCACGAACGACGCTTCCGCGGCCTCGTCGCCCGCTTCATGGCCGGCGACGCGGCCTACGTCTCCCGTCCGTACCCGAAATTCGCCAAGTCCTACGGCGACTTCGATCACCTCGCCCGCGTGCTGGAATGGTCGCTGGCGGGGGAAGGCGAGGGGTGAGGGTTGGTTGGAACGGGCGGGCGCCCGTTCCGCGAGCCCTCTCACGGCAAGGCCCATGAATCGGTCCGGCTGCGCGATCCGGTTCGATCCGAGGACCGGGAATCCAAAGGCCAGGAATCCAAGGGCCGGGACATGCCGGACCGCTTGCTTCAGGCCAACTCGAACCTGCTTAGAACAGGAAGTTGCCCTCGGTCAGCGATTGGTACGCAACGTCGAGCAGGATGATCTTGTCGGTAGGGGCGGAGGCACCCTCGAACGTGATCACGATGCCGGTTCCGCCGCGGTATGACGTGAAGGTCATGTCATCGATGCTCGCGGCGAGGGTGTGGACGTCCAACTTGTCCTCGAGCGCATCGAACTTGCGGATTACGTCGCGGCCGTCGCCGTCGGTGAACACGAACGTGTCCGCGCCGGCGCCGGCAAAGAGGGCATCTCGACCTTCACTGCCGGTGATGACGTCGTCGCCCTTGCCGGCCTGGATGCGGTCGTTGCCGGCGGTCCCGACGATCGTGGACCCGCCCTGTTCCTTGCTCTGGGAATAGATCTTCGTGCCCTCATCGACGCGCGACATGTCGAGGGACACGCCGTCACGCACATAGGCTTTCTCGATGTCGATGTAGGAAATGCTCGTCAGGATGACGGGGCTGCCCTTGTTGATGAACAGAGAGTCCGTTCCGCTTCCGCCGTCCACGGTCGACGGGCTTTCGCTGATGACGAGACGATCGTTGCCGCCCCTGCCGGTCAGGGTGTCCCCGCCACCATTGCCGTTGAGGATATTGGCGTCGTCGTTTCCAAGAAGGTTATCGGCTGCGGTGCTGCCGATCACGTTCTCGAAATCGCCGAACGAATCACCCTCCGCGTCACCACCGCCGGCAGTCGTGTTGAGGAGATCGATCCCCACGCCCTCGCTCGACAGTCGATAGCTCAACGTGTCGTTGCCCTCGTCGCCAAACAGGATGTCGGCGCCGATGCCGCCCTCTATCACGTTGTCGTTGGCGTCCCCGTAGAGTTCGTCGCTCGCAGCACTGCCGAGCAAATTTTCGAACGACTCAATGTGATCTCCCAAAGCATCGCCGCCGGAAGCGGTACTCTTCGAGAGATCGATCTTCACGCCTGCGCTGGAATGTTGATAACTCAAGGTGTCACGGCCGTCCCCGCCATGGAGATAGTCGGTGCCACCGCCCCCCTCGATGACGTTGTCGCTGTCGTCTCCGGTGATATTATCCTCGTAGTCTGATCCGCGAATATTTGATATGTTAGTGAAATTGTCGACTAATATTTGACCGGTATAATCTTCGGTCGAGCCGATTTTCATATAGACACTGAATCCCACGACAATGCTCGGCATGACGTCGTAGGGAGCATCGAAGTGCTCATAGCTAAGTGTATTCGTTCCAGAGCCGCCATCGATTGTATTGCTGCCGCGACCACTTTCCAGTGTGTCGTTGCCGCCGCCGCCGTTCAGGACGTCGTCGCCCGCCCCCGTGCGAAACACATCGCCATAATCTCCGCCGGTGATCCTCGTCGTGAGGGCGAAGTCGCTGGAATCGCCGAAAACACCGATTCGCTGCGCCTTGTATCCAACTTCACCGTAATCGGCATCGAATCCCAAGCCGGTGAAGACATAGATAAAGGAGTCTCCAAAGCTCTCCTATCCGTCGATGGCCGTGCCGGGGCCGAAATCAATCGAGCGAACGCCGGATGCCATCGGGAGGTTGAAGATCGGGTCCGAGTTGTTCGGTGTGTAATCACCCTCGTAAGTAAATCGAAATAACGCCACGCCCAGCCCCTATAAAACGAATTATTTTGCCGTTCGAAAAGCTTAGAATGACAATTATATTTTAAAATTCATTTAAAGCGAATGGTACAGTGGCGTATATCGAATAAAAATCCTCGTCGGGATGTCGAGTATTGCTAATAATTTCTATAAACCTACGCAAAGATTAGATATACAGTCATGACTTTGAATTAGAATTGATCAGGCGACCGTACGTCCCATCAAAGCGTGCGCTCTATACTTGGGATATGCCATGTCGCGTTTGATTCGGCGGTGGGGGGAAGGCAAGCTTCCGTCACCGGCCCGCCGCCCGGCTGCTTGATCGACGCCATGACGAATGGCGTGCCGCGACAGACACCCGGCGCCGAGCGGATCCCGCCGGTACGCTCAAGGCCCGTCCGGTTCACCGCCGGATGCCGGGCATGCCGCCCTCCGAACCCGATGCGTTCCGGAGATTGCGGACACTACGCTCTACACAGGACGCCGTTCCGGCCCATGGTTCGGGCATCGGTTCGCCTCCACGGTGACGTGCGAGAGCCCTTCCAGCTCGGCCAGCTTTGCCTTGTACGTCGCCGGTTCCTGCGGGTGGTCGGATACGAGGGAGACGATCAGCCCGGTATGGCCCGGGCCGAGGCGCCAGAGGTGGAGATCGGTGATCGTGTCGCCGTTCGTCTCCAGCCGCGTCCGCACGGAGCGAGCGAGATCCCGATCCGGCACCGCATCGAGCAGCGTTGCGCCGGCGGAGCGGATCAGGGTCCAGGACCAGGCGACGATGACCGCAGCACCCACCAGTCCCATGGCCGGATCGAGCCAGGCGATGCCGAGATAGCGACCCGCCAGCAGGGCGACGATGGCCAGCACCGATGTCAGCGCATCGGCCAGGACGTGGACATAGGCCGCCCGCAAGTTGGCGTCCCCATGATCGGCATGGCCGTGCCCCTCGTGAGGGGCGTGGCCGTGATCATGCCCGTGATCGTGGTGATGGGCGTGGTCGTGCCCGTCGCCGTGGAGCAGCCACGCGCTGGCGAGGTTCACGAGTAGGCCGAGGATCGCGATCGGCAGGGCCTCGCCGAAGGCGATGGCCTGGGGGCTGGTGAGGCGCGAAATGCTTTCATAGCCGATGGCGAGTGCGATCATGGCGAGGATGATGGCGCTGGCGAAGGCCGCGAGATCGCCTAGCTTGGCGGTGCCGAAGGCAAAGCGCGGGTCGTCGGCATGGAGGCGGGCGAAGCGATAGGCCAGGGCCGCGATGCCGAGGGCGGCCGCATGGGTGGACATGTGCCATCCATCGGCGGTGAGGGCCATCGACCCGAAGACCGTCCCGCCGACGATCTCGGCGACCATCATCGCCAGGGTCAGCCCGACGACGAGGACAGTCCGGCGCTCGTTGCGCTCATGCGCGTGTCCGAGGAAGTCGTGGCGATGCTGCCAGGTCTCGCTGCTGTGGCTGTGCATGACGGGGTGTCCTGAGGGAATCGTTCGGCCGACCATAGGGCGCTTTGGCGAGGCGATCATCCTTCTCTATGGAGAGAGGGAGCCAAGCCCGGAGCAGACAGGTTGCCCTTCGTCGTCGACGATCTCACCAAGGCGAGCCAGCGCCGTGCCGCCGATCCCCTGGCCTCGGCCTGGGTCTCCGCCAATGCGGGGGCGGGAAAGACGAAGGTGCTCACCGACCGGGTGGTGCGCCTGCTGCTGAACGGGGCGCCCCCCGCCCGCATCCTCTGCCTCACCTTCACCAAGGCGGCCGCCGCCAACATGTCGATCCGGGTGTTCCGGACCCTCGGCCGCTGGGTCACCCTGGACGATGCCGCACTCACCGCCGAACTCACAGAACTGACCGGCGCGGCTCCGGCACGACGGACCCTGAAGGCGGCACGCCGTCTGTTCGCCCGTGCCGTGGAGACGCCGGGCGGTCTCAAGATCGAGACCCTGCACGCCCTCTGCGAGCGGCTCCTGCACATGTTCCCGTTCGAGGCCAACGTGCCCGCCCGCTTCCAGGTGCTCGACGAGAACCAGGCCGCTGACCTGTTCGCGGCCGAGACCGACCGGGTCCTCGCCTTGGCGATGACCGGCCGCAACCCCGATCTGCGCTCCGCCTGGGACAGGGTCGGCCCGGAGGCCACGGGCGATACGCTCCGGGCGATCCTGCGCGCGGCCATGCGGGCGCAATCGACCTTCGACGGGACGGACGGTCTCTCGGGGCCGCTTGATGCCCTGTCGCGCTCCCTCGGTCTCTCCGCCGGCGAGACGGCCGATACGGTCCTCGATCGTATCCTCACCGGGGGGCTCGACGATTGGAGCAGCCTCGCCGAGCGTCTTCGCACGGGAAAATCCACCGATGAGGGGCTCGCCGACAGGCTGATCGCAGCGGAGGCCACCCGTGAGGCTGCCGCCCGGCTCGACCTCTACCGGTCGGTGTTCTTCACCGAGAAGGGCACGCCGAAGGCGGACAGGAGTCTCGGCACGAAAGACGTCCCGGCGGAGGTGAAGGAGGCGCTCCTGTCCGAGCGTGACCGGCTCGATCCCCTGTTCGACACCTTGCGCGCGGCCAAGGCCCTGGAACGGACGCAGGCCTTGTTCGTCCTCGTCGCCGAGATCCATCGGCGGGTCGAGCGTCAGAAGGCGCGGCTCGGGGCCCTCGATTTCGACGACCTGATCCACAAGGCCCTCGACCTGCTCTCGCGGGTGGACGCCGCCTGGGTTCTGTACAAGCTCGATCGCGGCATCGATCACGTCCTCGTGGACGAGGCGCAGGATACCAACCCGCGCCAATGGGACATCCTGCGCCGCATCACGGCCGATTTCGCCAGCGGCGAGGGCGCTCGCGAGGGGCTGCGCACGCGCTTCGCCGTGGGAGACCCGAAGCAGTCGATCTACAGTTTCCAGGGGGCCGAGCCGCGCGAGTTCGAGACCGTGCATCGCGAATGGCGCTCGGCCTCGAAGCAGGCGGGCCTCGCCTTCGAGGACGTGACGCTGAACGTGTCGTTCCGCTCGACCAAGGGCATCCTGCGCGCGGTGGACGCCACCTTCGCCGTGCCCGAGCATTACCAGGGCCTGTCCTTCGACGACACGGCCGTGGGGACCACGCACGAGACGGCCCGGCGGGACGCACCGGGCGTGGTCGAGATCTGGCCCGTCGAGGTTCCGGCACAGGAGGAGGAGCCCGACGCCTGGGCCGCCCCGGTGGACGCACCGGAGGCCAACGCGCCCTCCATCGTCACGGCCCGGCGTGTGGCGCGGGCGGTGAAGGCCTGGACCACTACCGGCGACGAAGGCGGGCGCGTGTGGCGTCCCGGCGACGTGCTCATCCTGGTGCGCAAGCGCTCCGCCGCGTTCGAGGAGGTGATCCGCGCCCTGAAGGTCTGCGGCGTCCCCGTGGCGGGCCAGGACCGCCTGGACATCACCGCCCATATCGCGGTGAACGACCTCGTCTCCATCGGCCGCGCCGGCCTGCTCCCCGCCGACGATCTCACCCTGGCCGGCGCCCTGAAGACCCCCCTCGTCGGGCTCGACGATGACGACCTCGTCCGCATCGCCGCCCGGCGCGACGAGAGCGAGACCCTGGAGGATGCCCTGGCCCGCCATGCGGCAGCGGGCGACCCGGCGGCCTTACGCGGGCATGAGGCCCTCACCCTGTGGTCCGACCTGGCGGCCCGGCATGGGCCGTTCGGGTTCTATGCGAGCCTGCTCGGGCCGCATGAGGGGCGGATGCGGCTGGTCGCCCGCCTCGGTGGCGAGGCGGGGGACGCCATCGACGTGTTCCTCATGAAGGCGGCCGAGGCGGAGCAGGCCTCCGAGGCTCCCTCGCTGGACTGCTTCCTCACCCGCTACGACAGCGCTCCGGGACGGGGCGTCAATGGTCTGACCGTCAAGCGCGACCTCGAATCCGGCCGCGACGAGGTCCGGGTGATGACGATTCACGGCGCCAAGGGCCTGGAAGCCCCCGTCGTCGTGATGATCGACGGCTGCGAGCCCCTCGGGCGCAACGATCCGCATCTGCTCGCCATGCCGGGGGGCCGTGACGGGGCGATGCCGCCGGTCTGGGCCGGGTCGAAGACCCAGGATACGCAGGCCGTGGCCGCCGCCCGCGAGGCGCATCAGGCCCGAGCCCGCGAGGAGCACAACCGTCTCCTTTACGTGGCGCTCACCCGTGCTGCCGATCGCCTCACCGTCGCGCCCTATCGCGGCCACGAGGAGCAGGGCGAGACCGCCTGGTGCGAGATGGTCCGTAAGGGGCTGGAACAGGCATTCGGGCCGGGCGAATCCCTCGAGGCCGCCTATGGTCCCGTGCTGCTGTGGCGGGACGGGCCGGTACGATCCGTTGCCGCCGCGTCCTCTCCCGCCGCCGACGCCGCATCGGCGATCCCCGGATGGTTGAGGCAATCGGCGGGGTCGGAGGTCGAGGCGGCGCCGCCGGTCAGCCCCTCCGGCGCGCTCGGCGCCGCGGATGGACAGCGTGCGGTGCCGAGGCGGCAGGCCAACCCGCAGGCCCGCCGTCGCGGCATCCTGATCCACTCGCTGATCGAACATCTCCCGCGCCTCGATCGACATCAGCGGCCGAGCGCGGCCTCCGCCTTCGTCAAGGCGCGGGCACCGTCGCTTCCGGCGGCCGAGCAGGATCGGCTGGTCGAGGACGTTCTGAAACTCGTGAACGATCCCGCCCTCGCCGTGCTCTTCGACAAAGATGCGAGGGCCGAGGTCACGATCTCGGGGCATGTCAGCGTCGGCGGGGCGTCACGACCGGTCTTCGGACGGGTCGATCGCCTGAGCATCCGTCCCGACGGGATCGTCGTGGCGGATTTCAAGACGAGCCGGCCACCGTCGGATCGCGCTCCCATTCCCGAAGACGAGGCGGCGCAAATCGCCCTCTACGTGGCGCTTCTGCGGGACATCTATCCGGGGCGTCCTGTCGAAGCGATGCTAGTCTGGACGTCCGGGCCGGTCATCCGCCACCTCGGCGAGGCCGACATCGCGTCGGCGCTCGCCTCGCTCTCCACCCGCCCGGTTCACACCGCCGTTACGGTGTGAGCTTGAGGATCTGTCCGTCCGGGCCGTCCGTCACCGCATAGACCGCCCCATCGGTGCCGACCCTCACGTCGCGGATCCGGTGATCGAGGGGGATGCGTTCCTCGGTGACCACTTTGTCGCCGTCGAGCTTCAACGCAACGATGCCGCCGCTCATGAGGCCGCCGACGAGGAAAGCGTCCTTCCAGGCGGGGAACAGGGTTCCGGTGTAGAGCGCCATGCCGGACGGCGCGATGACCGGGTCCCAGTAATAGACCGGCTGGACCGTACCGCCCGCCTGGGTCTTTCCCTCGCCGATCTTCTCGCCGCTATATTCGATGCCGTAGGTCACTTCCGGCCAGCCGTAGTTCAAGCCCGGCCGGGGGCGATTGAGTTCGTCGCCGCCGCGCGGCCCGTGCTCGACGGTCCAGAGGCGGCCCTGGCCATCGAGGGCGGCGGACTGGATGTTGCGGTGGCCGTAGGACCAGATTTCGGGCTTGGCCTTCTCGCCGCCCGTGAACGGGTTGTCCTTCGGCGCATTGCCGTCCGTGTCGATGCGGAAGACTTTGCCGAGTCCGCTGGTGAGGTCCTGGGACTGGACCCGCGGTCCCTTGTCCGAGCGCTCGCCGACGGTGACGAACAGCTTGCCGTCCGGCGCGAAGACGAGGCGGGAGCCGAAATGCTTGTCGCCCTCGTAGGACGGCGTCTGACGGAAGATGACCTTCACCTCGTCGAGACGACCGCCATCCTTCTCCTCGATCAGCTTGGCGCGGGCGACCGTCGTGCCGTTACCCTTGTCGCGCGGCTCGGAGTAGCTGAGATAGATGAGACGATCGGAGACGAAGCTCGGGCTCAGGGCCACGTCGAGCAAACCTCCCTGGCCTCGCGCATCCACCTTGGGCACGCCGGCGATGGGCTGGCCGACCGTGCCGTCCTTGGCGACGATACGCAGCTTTCCGCCCTTCTCCGTCACCAGCATGCGGCTATCCGGCAGAAACTCCATGGCCCAGGGGCTGTCGAGGCCCTTGGCGACGACGGTGCTCTGAACCTTGGTGGCCTCGAGGGGCTTCGGCGCGCGGGTCTGGTTGGGCAGCAGGGGTTTGTAGGTGGTGTTGGCGGGTGCCGTCTCGGCCGGCTCTCCGCCCGTGGCCTCGTTCTGGGGCGCTGCGAAGGACTCGCCTCCGATCCTCGGTTGAGGCGTTCCGGATTTGCCATCCTGAGCGAACGCACCGGTGCCGAGGCTCAGGGCGGCGAAGGAGGCAAGCAAGGTCGGAGAGATGCGCGTCACGTGGTGATATCCTCCATGGCCGGCGTCGAGAGGACCGGCTCTCGGCCTGTTTCGGGGCTCGATCGCCGGATGGCGGCCTGGCCCGTTTGGCACCGGCTCTTCATGGGCATGCGTGCTCGGACGCTCGCCTCATGGGTTACCGGTCACGGTGGGAGATGGGGCGAAGCGACGGCTTTGGCGAGGGGCAACGGGAATCATGCACAGGACAGGCCTCCGGGTCGGCTCGCGCAAGAGCGGAGCACGAGCGGTGGAGGATGCATGAGAGAATCGAACGGCTGTCCCGCCCTTGGCATCTTACGCCTTGACCGTCCCGGCTCACGTTGCCAACTCTCCTTTCAAGCCGGCGCAGACATCGTCGCGTCGACTGTGAAATGGGAAAGGGATCGTGATGGCGACGGTAAAAGTGACCGACGCGAGCTTCGAGCAGGATGTTCTCCAGTCCGCCGAGCCCGTGGTCGTGGATTTCTGGGCTGAATGGTGCGGCCCCTGCCGTCAGATCGGCCCGGCTCTCGAAGAGATCGCGGCTGACATGCAGGGTCGCGTGAAGATCGCCAAGGTCAACGTCGATGAGAATCCCGGGATCGCCGCCAAGTACGGCATCCGCTCGATTCCGACCCTGTTGATCTTCAAGGGCGGTGAACTCGCCAGCCAGAAGGTCGGCGCGGCACCGAAGGGCGATCTCTCCCGCTGGATCCAGGCCAGCGCCTGAACGCACCCGGTCGTCCATCTTGAAAAAGCCCGGCCTCGGAAGGCCGGGTTTTTTTATGTCCGGTGGCGCGCACCGGTTTGTACCGCCCCTGGTTCGGAAACGAAAAAACCCGGCCGTGAGGCCGGGCTTCTCCGTTTCGAGACCTGTGTCGACGTTGCGACGTATCGGCTTAGTACGAGCCGAACTTGTAGTTCAGACCAGCGCGGACGACGGCGAACTCGCTCTCGCGAGCGGTGACCGAACGGCTGAGGGAGAGAACGCCGGTGGCCGGGTTCAGCACCGAGCGCTCGGTGGTGTTACCCTTGTTCTCGAGGTTCACGTAGAGACCTTCGACCTTCAGCGTCACGGCGGACGAGCGGAAGAAGTTCAGGAACGAGTCGACGGGCATGGCGTACTCGATGCCGCCACCAGCCGTGTAGCCGGTGCGGAAATCGTCGCGGCCGGTGCCGCCGTCGCCGTAGGCGAAGCCGCCGGTGCCGTAGAACAGAACGCGGTCGAAGGCGTAACCGACGCGGCCACGAACCGTACCGAAGAAGTTCATCTCGTTGCCGGGAACGCGAACCCGGACGCTAGCGGTGTCGACGCCGTCGGTGATGCTACCATTCACGAGACGGCTCTTGTTACCGAAATCCGTGTACTGAGCGTCGGCCTCGAGACCAACGACCAGACCCGAACCCGGGGTGAACTGGTAGTTGTAGCCGACCTGGCCACCGCCGACGAAGCCTTCGAGGTTGTTGTTGTTGTTGGTGGTGAGAACCAGCGTGTCACGGGTGAACGAGTTCAGCACCGAACCGCCCGGAAGAACGTAGCGGTCGCTGTTGCTGCCGGCGTCGAAGCCGTAACCGGCGTTGATACCGAAGTAGGCGCCCGTCCAGGTGAACACCGGCACCGGCACGAAGACCGGCGGTGCTGCGCGACGCGGAAGGTCAGCGGCGGTGGCCGCTGCCGTGAGGGCCGTGAAGGCCGCGAAAGAGGTGAGAAGCTTTTTCATCGTTGATCCCCAGCGATTTGCCCGATCCACGATCAAACTAGTCGATTTTGTGCAGACGAGATGTAGCGCAGGAGCCACACCCGATATCCGATGCCACAAGTGTGGCCGGTTCGGTGAAAAGCGGGGATTGTCGCGCTGTGTCAGCCCCGGATCATAGGCAAGGAAACTGTCTCCGTCACGCCGGTCCCATGCCGGAGACTCTCCTCCGGCTTGGTTGTCCAAGACAAACGATGCGTTAACCCCGTTCGGCGCGGGCGAGGATTCGTCCAGTAGGCTCGCTCGCCTTCCCCGATTGGACCGCCTCGCACCCGAAGCGATCAGGTCGGAGGGGTTCCATTGGCGGTCAGGACGTTGCCCGCGAGATAGAGCGAGCCACAGATCAGGATCCGCGGCGGCCGCTCGAAGGCGAGGTCGGAGAGGCTTTCCAAGGCGGCCTCGACGCTGGAGGCCACATAGGCGGTGAGCCCGACATCGACGGCGATCTGCGCAACCTCCTCGGCCGGCCGCGCCGCCATCTGACCGCCGATCGGGACCGCGATCAGGTTGCGCGCCAGCCCGACGAAGTTGCGCAGGAAACCTTCCGCATCCTTCGTGCCGAGAAGGCCCACCACCAGGATCAGCGGAACGTCGCTACGCTCGCCGAGATCCGCCATCGCGGTCGCGAGAATGCGGCCGCCATCGATGTTGTGGCCGCCATCGAGCCAGAGCTCCGCGCCATCCGGTGCCATGTCGGACAGGCGGCCGCGGGTGAGCCGCTGCAGGCGGCCCGGCCATTCGACCTTGTTGAGGCCGGCCTCGATGGCCTCCACTCCGATATCGCCGAATCCGGCCGCGCGCAGGGCCGCGATGGCGGTGGCGGCGTTGGTGAACTGGTGCCGTCCGTTGAGTCGGGGCTGGGGCAGGTCGAACAGGTCGAGTTCGTCCTGGTAGACGATCCGTCCGCGCTCGGCATGGACCGAGAAATCCTGGTTCCCCACCCGGATCGGTGTCGCTCCGATCTCCTCGGCGATGCGGCAGAGCACCGAATCCGCCTCCTTGTAATCCTGGGCAGCGATGATCGCCGGGCAGCCGCGCTTGAAGATGCCCGCCTTCTCGGTCGCCACCGCTTCGACGGTATCGCCGAGATATTCCGCATGGTCGCGCCCGATCGGCGTGACGACGGCGGCCGCGGGATTGTCGATCACGTTGGTGGCGTCGACCCGGCCGCCGAGCCCCACTTCGAGCAGGAGCACGTCGGCGGGGGTTTCCGAGAACAGCAGGAAGGCCGCGGCGGTGGTGATCTCGAACACCGTGATCGGCTCGCCGGCATTGGATGCCTCGCAGCGGGCGAGGGCGTCGGCGAGCTGGTCCTCGGGCACATAGCTGCCGCCGCCCACCGCACCGATGCGGATGCGCTCGTGGAAGCGCACGAGATGGGGCGAGGTGTAGACATGCGCGGAGAGGCCGCCGGCTTCGAGAATCGCCCGCATGAAGGCGATGGTCGACCCCTTGCCGTTGGTGCCGGCCACATGAATGACCGGCGGCAGCTTGCGCTCCGGGTGACCGAGACGTTCGAGCAGGCGCTCGATCCGGCCCAGCGACAGGTCGATCGTGCGGGGATGAAGGGCCAGGAAGCGGGCCATCAGCGCGTCGGAGGAATCCATGGATCGGCTCGCCGTATCGCGTGGGGGCTCAGGCCGGCTCGGCAACGGCGCCGGCGCGGGCCGGTGCCGCCGCGGGCTGGTTCATCAGCAGGCCGCAGAGTCGTGAGATCGTGTCCTTCAGGGCATGCCGGTGCACGACCTGATCGACCATTCCGTGTTCTTGCAGATACTCCGCGCGCTGGAAACCGTCAGGCAGTTTCTCGCGGATCGTCTGTTCGATGACGCGCGGCCCGGCAAAGCAGATCAGGGCACCGGGCTCGGCGAGATGGACATCGCCGAGCATGGCGTAGGAGGCGGTGACGCCGCCCGTGGTCGGGTTGGTCAACACCACGATGTAGGGAAGCTTCGCCGCCTTCAGCCGGCGCACGGCCACCGTCGTGCGCGGCATCTGCATCAGCGACAGGATCCCCTCCTGCATGCGCGCGCCGCCCGAGGCCGAGAACAGGATGTAGGGCGTGCGCTTGTCCAGCGCCGTCTCGGCACCGCGCACGAAGGCCTCGCCCGCCGCCATGCCGAGCGAGCCGGCCATGAAGGCGAAATCCTGCACCGCCAGCGTCATCGGCAGTCCGGAGACCCGGCCGAAGCCGATCTTGAAGGCGTCGGGCATCCCGGTCTTGGCACGGGCGTCCTTCAGGCGGTCGGCGTAGCGCTTCTCGTCGCGGAACTTGAGCGGGTCGGTCGCCACCTCCGGCAGGGGCACGTCGATCCAGGTGCCCTCGTCGAACATCATCTTCAGGCGCGCCTGCGCGCTCATCTTCAGATGGTGCTCGGATCCCGGGATGACCCAGTGGTTCCCCTCTACCTCCTTGTGGAACACCATCTGCCCGCTATCGGGGCATTTGACCCACAGGTTCTCGGGGGTCTCGCGCTTGAACAGGGTCTTGATCCTGGGGCGCACGACCTCCGAGATCCAGTTCATGGGTTCAACCATCGTCGACTGACCGTTCTTGAGGGAAGGGGTCTCGGATGAGCCGGGGATCGGCTCGCGGACGGATCGTTCCGGCGTGGCTCTGTCAGGCGATCCGGCCGCGCACGCCCTCGGCCAGTTCGCGCACCAGGGCGCTCACCGTCTCGGCGGCGTCCCGGCCGTCCACCACCGCCCGGTGGATCACATCCACGAGCGCGGAGCCGACGACCACGCCGTCTGCGCCCTTGGCGATCGCTGCGGCCTGGGCGCCCGTCCGGACGCCGAAACCGACCACCACGGGCAGGTCCGTATGGCACCGGATACGGCCCACTGCCTCGGCCACCCGGCCGAAATCGGGGGTCGCCGTGCCGGTGATGCCGTTGATCGAGACATAATAGACGAAGCCGGCCGTATTCGCGAGGACGGCGGGAAGGCGGCGCTCGTCGGTGGTGGGCGTCGCCAGCCGGATGAAGGCCAGGCCCTTGGCGAGGGCCGGCAGGCAGAGTTCGTCGTCCTCTTCCGGCGGCAGGTCGACGACGATCAGCCCGTCGATCCCCGCCACGACGGCGTCGTCGAGGAACCGGTCGACGCCGTAGGCATGGATCGGGTTGTAGTATCCCATCAGGATGACCGGGGTTCCGGAATTCTCCTCCCGGAAGCGCCGGACGAGGTCGAGGGTCTTGACCAGATCCTGGCCGCCCGCGAGGGCGCGCAAAGCCGCCGCCTGGATCGCCGGCCCGTCCGCCATCGGGTCGGTGAAGGGAAGGCCGAACTCGACGATGTCGGCGCCGGCCTGCGGCAGCGCCCGGAGCACCTTCAGCGAGGTTTCGGCATCGGGGTCGCCGGCCATGACGTAGGTCACGAGGGCGGCGCGCTTCTCCGCGCGGCAGCGGGCGAAGGTCGCCTCGATGCGTGTCGCCGTGGAACCGGCGGTGCCCGGCTGCGAAGAGGTCTCTGACGAAGAAAGGGTCATGGTGCCTGCGTCTCGCGGCCTGGCCTCGGGGGAGGGGCGGCCCAGGTACAAGCCGTCGCGCCTACACCATCCCGGCCTGCCCGTGAAGCGCGGCGCGCCAAGCTGTCCGGCATCGGCTATGACCATGATGTCGCCGATGCGGGGCGAGGGATGTCCTCCGTCGCGGCAAGGAAGCCTTAAGCGCATTTCGAAAGCCGTCCTTCAATCTCACATGCGAGTGACAGGACATGCGAGTGACGAGAATGGAGTGGGAGCAGGAACCCCGGCGGCCTCATCCCGCGGCCCGGCGGTTCGCCATGCGGCGATCCGCTCGTGCCGCTCCACGGAGAGGCTGATGATCACGCTGGAGGTCGCTCTCGCCCTCACCCTGTTCGCGATCCTGGCTACGGCGAGCCTGCTCGCCCGAGGCCTGCGCCGGCCGAGCGGCGAGGCGTCCGAGGTCGAACGTCTCCAGGACAGCATCTGGCGGATGTCCGAGAGCGAGGAGCGCTACCGCGCGCTCGTGGAGGCGACCACCGACGTCATCGTTCAGCGCGACGCGCAAGGGCGCATCACCTTCGCCAACGACGGCTTCGGGCGTCTGTTCGGGGTCGAGGCGTTGACGCTGCTCGGCTCGACGGTGGATCTCGAAATCCTGGACCAGGGACTCCGGCAGCAGCAATCCGACGGCGTCAGCCGCTTGGAGATGCAGGTGCGCCCCGTCGACGGCATTCCGCGCTGGTTCTCCTTCATCGAGACGCGGGTCACCGGTCCCGGAGGACGCACGCAATGGCTGCGGGCGGGCTCGGACATCACCGAGCGGATCGAATCCGCCCGCTCCCTCGACGAGGCGCTTCACCGCGCCGAGGCGGCCAACGTCGCCAAGTCCCGCTTCCTCGCCACCGTCAGCCACGAGTTCCGCACGCCGTTGAACGGCATTCTCGGCATGGCCGACCTCGTCCTCGAGACCGGACTCGATGCCGAGCAGCGGACCTATGTGGAGGCGGTGCATACGTCGGGCCGGGCCCTGCTGACACTCATCGACGGCATCCTCGATTTTTCGCGGATCGAGGCGGGACGTCTCGACCTGTCGGCCGAACCCTTCGATCTCCACGCGGTGGTGGAAGGTGTCGTCGAACTCCTGGCGCCCCGCGCCCAGGACAAGGGCATCGAGATCGCCATCGACGTCGCCGACGACGTGCCCTCCGAATTCATCGGCGACGCGGACCGTATCCGGCAGATCGTGGTCAATCTCGCGGGCAACGCGATCAAGTTCACCAACCAGGGCGGGGTCGGCGTCTCGATACGGTGGGTCGCCGAGGAGATCGTCCTGGCGGTCTCGGATACGGGAGCCGGTATCCCGGCGGCGCGCATTCCGATCCTGTTCGAGGAGTTCGAGCAGGGCGACAACAGCGCCAGCACGCGCCATGAGGGAACCGGTCTCGGCCTCGCCATCAGCCGGCGCCTCGCCTCGCGGATGGGGGGACGCATCGATGCGCACTCCGTCGTCGGCCGCGGCAGCACCTTCACGGTCCACTTGCCCCTGCCGGTCGGCGCAGCGCCGGAGATCACGGTCCCGCCCGTATCCTTGCAGGGCCGCAAGATCCTGATCGTCGCCGATTCCCCTTATCAGGCCCCGTTCCTCGCCCGGCGTCTGTCCCGGTCGGGCGCGTCGGCCGTGGTGGTGCCGACTGTCGAGGCCGGGCTCGATACGCTGTCGGGCGTGCCCTTCGATGCGGTGATCGCCGATCGCGCCCTCGGCGACGCGAGCGTGCGCAGGCTCGCGGCGGAAGCCAGGCGACGCGGTGTGCGTTGCAGCCTCATCCTGCTGTCCCCCTTCGATCGGCGCGAGTTCGGTGCGCCGGGGGCGGCGGGCTTCGACAGCTACCTGATCAAGCCGGTCCGGGCACGCTCGCTGTTCGACAGGCTGCTGGCGCCGACCTCCTCGGTGGACACGCCCGGCCCCGCGGCAAGGCCAGCGCCCGGAGGCGGCGGGATCACACCGGACAAGGAAGGCGTCCGCGCGGCGTCGGGTGTCCATGTCCTTCTGGCGGAGGACAACCCGATCAACGCCCTTCTGGCCACGAGGGCCCTGGAGCGGCTCGGCGCGACGGTGGTTCTGGCGCGGGACGGATCCGAAGCGCTGGCGCGGCTCGACCATCCCGCAGCCCGGTTCGACCTCGCCCTCATCGACATCCGCATGCCGGGAATCGACGGCCTGGAAACGGCACGGCGCCTGCGTGCCAGCGAGGCCGAGCAGAATCGTGCGCCGCTCCGATTGGTGGCGCTCACCGCCAATACCGGTCGCGAGGACGAATTGGCCGCACGGGAGGCCGGGTTCGACGAATTCCTGGCCAAGCCCCTCGATCTCAAGGCCTTGCCCGCCCTCCTCGAACGCCGTTCCGTCGCCGCCGCCTGAGTGGCCATGCGCGTTGACAGGGCGCGGCGAGCGAGCGAACACGGGCCATGCATGCACCAACCCCGCCACCATCGGATGCCCCGGCACCCGTGCCGACATCGCAGAACCGGGATGGTCTCGTGGCCTTGGCCGTCGCGGCCGTCGCGGTGGTCACCGTCCTGATCGGCACCTTCGCGCCCGCTTCGCACGGGCGTTCAGGACACGGTTCTCCGGCAGCCGATGCGTCCTGTGCTGAATGGAGCGACGGCTGCACGGTCTGCCGACGCTACGGGGATGGGATAGCCTGCTCCATGCCGGGCATCGCCTGCGTTCCCAAAGCAGAGCTTTGCCAGCGCCATTCCGGGGAATGACCGGAGCGTCCGTTCCAATCCGCCTTCGCTTCGCGCCGAGCCCCAACGGGCGCCTCCATCTCGGACACGCCTATTCCGCCCTGGTGAACGCGATGTTCGCCGCGCGGCTCGGCGGTGACCTCACCCTGCGGATCGAGGATATCGATCCGGTGCGCTCACGCCCGGACCTGATCGCCGCCATCGAGGATGATCTCGCCTGGCTCGGGATCGGGTTCAGCGGTTCCGTCCGGCGCCAGTCCGAGCATTTTTCGACCTATCGCGATGCCATCGACGCACTTCGGTCGCGCGGTCTCGTCTATCCGTGCTTCTGCTCCCGTGCCGCCGTGATCGCGGCCGCCGGGCCGGAGCCGCCTCGCGATCCGGACGGGGCACCTCTGTATCCCGGCACGTGCCGCGTTCTTCCCCACGAAGAACGGGCGTCACGCCTCGCCGCCGGCCTGCCGCATGGCTGGCGGCTCGATACGGCGCATGCCCTCGCGCTGGCCCCGGGCCCGCATCGCTTTCGCTGCCTCGATGCCGATGGCACGGAGACGAGCCACGTGGCCGATCCCGCCCGCTGGGGCGATGCGCTGATCGCGCGCCGCGACGTGCCGACGAGCTACCACCTGTCCGTGGTGATCGACGATGCCGCCCAGGGGATTAGCCACGTGGTTCGCGGTGCCGACCTCACGGCCTCCACCGACCTGCATGTCCTGCTCCAGGCCCTGCTCGGTTTTGAGGGCCCGGCCTATCATCACCACGCCCTGATCCTCGGCCCCGACGGGACAAAGCTCGCCAAATCGCGCGGCTCGGAATCCCTCGGCGATCTGAGGGCGCAGGGCGTCACCCCGGCGGAGATCCGCCGCCGGCTCGGAGTCGGGTGAGGGGAGGGGGGCTCAGCGCGGGGCGTCGCCCTGGGCCATGGCGACGCCGGTCCGGGATTTCTGCAGCGTGGTCTCGATCTGCTCGCGCTGGCGCGTGAACTCGGTGAGCATCCGCCCGTCGAGTTCGCGTCCGCGCGGCACGCGGATCTTCATCGGGTCGACGAAGTGGCCGTTGATGATGACCTCGTAATGCAAGTGCGCGCCGGTGGAGAGGCCGGTGGACCCGACATAGCCGATCACCTGGCCCTGGCGCACCTTGGCCCCCGCCGTCACCCCTCGGGCGAAGCGCGACATGTGGTTGTAGGTGGTGACGTAGCCGTTGATGTGCTGGAGCTCGACCCGGCGGCCATAGCCGGAATCCCATTCCGCCTTGATGACGCTGCCATTGCCGGCGGCGACGATGGGCGTGCCGATCGGGTTGGCCCAATCCACGCCGGTATGGAGCTTGGCATAGCCGAGGATCGGATGACGCCGGTAGCCGAAGCCCGAACGCATGATGCCGTCGGCGATGGGCTTGCGGATGAGGAACTTCTTGAGCGAGCGACCCTGCTCGTCGAGATAGTCGATGGAGCCGTCGTCCGGCGACTGGAAACGGTAGACCTTACGGACCTCGCCGCCGAGGTTGAGCGACGCGTAAAGCAGTTCCGGCCGGTCGAGGGCGGCCTGGCCGCCTTCCTCGTCATACGTATAGAAGACATCGAGACTGTCGCCGTTCGAGATCCGGCGCTGGAAATCGATATCGTAGCTGAAGATCCGCACCAGATCTTCCACGGTCGCACGCGGCAGATCGTGCCGTGCCGCCGTCTCATACAGGCTCTGATAGAGACGAGGGCCTGAACCGCCATCCTCGTCCTCGTCGTCATCGCCGGATTCCGACGTGGCAGGCCCCTTGCGCGCCGCCTTGTCTTCCACCGCCTGCGCGACCGAGACGAAAGCGCCGCGATCGTTGATGGCCGCGATCCCCTCGACGCCGTTTTCGCCATACAGGATGACCCGTGTCACCTGACGGGGATCACCCGGCTTCGGGCCCGGTGCGATCTGGACGCGAAACTGCTGACCTTCGGCGAGGTCGCCCACGCGCCCACGCCCGCTGAGAGCCGCGACGATGCCCTTGATCTGCTCGTCGCTGGCCTGGCCCGTCGCCTTCAGCAGCGCGTCGAGGGTCTCGCCGCGCTTGATCGCCATGTCGCGGTCTTCCACGAGCGGCGTCTCGCCCTGCCGGAGGCCGGTCTTTGCGAGATTGGTGACGTTCTCCGGCACCACGAGGACGTCGATGGACTTGAACGGGCTCGCATCGCCCGACGGGGGGGCGAGCCCGCCGAAATCCGGAGCCGCGATGCCCTGTTGGAGCGCCCGCGACAGCATCATTTGCGGCGCGATGGGAAGCGCCGTGCGGCGCCCGGCCTCGGCCGCCAGACGCTTCTCCTCTTCCACCTGCGCGGTGACGGCGTCATCGCCGAGGGCCGGCGTGTTCGCCTCGATCGGCATCGTGGTGAGATCACGCTTGATGACGCTGACCTCCGCGCCGGGAGCGTCGGCCGCGCTCGGCTCGGTCGCCCGTTCGAGCGGTTCGCTGGAGACGAACTTCATCGGGTCGAAACGCGGCACCTCGGCGGAGAAGACGCCCGTCGACATGGACAGCGCCGTCAAGACCCGCACGAAGGGCCGGACCTTGATGATCTCGCGGTCTCCGAGGCGCACGGTCACCGGCGAGCGGAACGTCTGTTTGGCGGACGCGATCATCAGGTTGCGGACGAGGCGGTCGCCCTTGCGCGCGATGTTCGCGACATCGTCGCTGGGCGCGGAGCGGACCATGATCTCTGCATGTTCCGGCACCGCCGCGAAGGACACGTCGCCCTGCAACGAGACGTAGATCGCGGCTCCGATGAGTCCGGCCCCGGTCAGCCCGGTCAAGGCGCTCGCACAGAGCCAGCGTAGATTGACCTCACGTCGATCGATCTGGGCGGAATCGGTGAGGAACAGATCGAGAGGCGCGTCGCTGGCCCGGCCCGGGTGAGTGTCGGTGCTGTTCGTCGGAGCTCCGATCTTGAGCCGGCCGCGCGCCACGGTGTTCCCTCGCAAGCGTATCTCTTCTCTTCAGAGGCCGGATCCCGATCGGTGAGGGACGGCGCAGCATGAGCGACGACCGAGGGTATCGGTCGGTGGTCGACATGTCGAAGTCGAGCATGTCGACATTGAGGCGCCTCGGGGGAGGGCACCTCTCCGTGCACGCGAGAGAGCGCGGGCGAAACGAAGGTCGCACGGTGGAGCCAGGCGCCCCGTCCTGCGTCGGAGGAGCCCTTTAACGCAGTCTCTCACCAAGCAAGCCGCCGAGGCGGGAACCACGATGCGCGAAAATCTTCCTTTGCCGGCAAGGAGTTATGTCTCACCGTCATGCATGTGTCGTGAAAATCCACCAGACCTGTGTTTTTGGCATTGACGAGTTCGGGGGCTGGGTCTAGAAGCCTGTTCATCGGCGGCGGCCAGCGGGGACTTCGGTTCGGCGGGCGGTTGTTGTGTCTTCGGGATGATGATCGGATGGATGATCCGGCTGGTTAGCTGGGTGATCGTCTGTTTTTGTTGTCCTGTGTG
>NZ_VMOA01000029.1 GCF_020662345.1 Methylobacterium sp. W2
GCTTGCGGAGGCAAGCGGCGCCACCCCCACTCCTCACCTCTCTCCGCAAGGGGGAGGGGACCACGCGCAGCCTGACGGATGCGCGGATCCATCAAGAATCGTGACCTGTGAAGCCGGGAGGTATTCGCGATGGCGATGCTGAGTTTCGAACGAAAATACCGCGTCCGCGGCGGCACGCTGCTTGGCGGAGACCTGTTCGATTTCTGGGTCGGGCCGTTCTATGTCGGGTTCTTCGGCGTCACGACGCTGTTCTTCTCGGTGCTCGGCACCGCGCTGATCATCTACGGCGCCGCGCTCGGGCCGACCTGGAACATCTGGCAGATCAACATCGCGCCGCCCGATCTCAAATACGGGCTGGCGCTCGCCCCCCTCAAGGAGGGTGGCCTCTGGCAGATCATCACCTTCTGCGCGGTCGGGTCGTTCGTCTCCTGGGCGCTGCGCGAGGTCGAGATCTGCCGCAAGCTCGGCATCGGCTACCACGTGCCCTTCGCCTTCGCGGTGGCGATCTTCGCCTATGTCTCGCTGGTGGTGATCCGGCCGTTCCTGATGGGCGCCTGGGGCCACGGCTTCCCCTACGGCATCCTGTCCCATCTCGATTGGGTCTCGAACACCGGCTACCAGTATCTGCACTTCCACTACAATCCAGCGCACATGCTGGCGGTGTCGTTCTTCTTCACGACGACCTTCGCCCTGTCCCTGCACGGCGCCCTGATCCTCTCGGCCACCAATCCCGGCAAGGGCCAGGTGGTGAAGACGCCCGAGCACGAGGACACCTTCTTCCGCGACACGATCGGCTACTCCATCGGCACGCTCGGCATCCACCGGCTCGGCCTGTTCCTCGCCCTCTCGGCGGGCTTCTGGAGCGCCGTCTGCATCATCATCAGCGGCCCGTTCTGGACCCGTGGCTGGCCGGAATGGTGGGGCTGGTGGCTCAATCTCCCGGTCTGGCGCTAGAGGGGGGCACGACCATGGCCTATTACCAGAACATCTTCACCGAGGTCCAAGTCCGCTCCACCATTCCGGAACTCGGCGTTCCCGTCGATGTCGACCGGCGCTGGGGCACCCCGTTCCACAGCTACCTGTTCGGCCTGTTCGGCAACGCCCAGGTCGGCCCGATCTATATCGGCTATCTCGGGGGGCTCTCGGCCGTCTGCTTCCTCATCGCCTTCGAGATCGTCGGCCTCAACATGTGGGCCTCGGTGAACTGGGACCCGGTCCAGTTCGTGCGCCAATTGCCCTGGCTCGCCCTGGAGCCGCCGCGACCGCAATACGGTCTCAAGATCCTGCCGCCGCTGCAGGAGGGCGGATGGTGGCTGATCGCCGGCTTCTTCCTCACCGCCTCGATCCTGCTGTGGTGGGTGCGGCTCTATCGCCGCGCCCGGGCGCTCGGCCTCGGCACCCATGTGGGCTGGGCCTTCGCCTCCGCCATCTGGCTGTTCCTGGTCCTCGGCTTCATCCGGCCGGTCCTGATGGGGTCGTGGAGCGAGGCGGTGCCCTTCGGCATCTTCCCACATCTCGATTGGACCGCCGCCTTCTCGCTCCGCTACGGCAACCTGTTCTACAACCCGTTCCACATGCTCTCGATCGTCTTCCTCTACGGGTCGACGCTGCTCTTCGCGATGCATGGCGCCACCATCCTGGCGGTGAGCCGCTTCGGCGGTGAGCGCGAGATCGACCAGATCGTCGATCGCGGCACCGCCACCGAACGCGCCGCCCTGTTCTGGCGCTGGACCATGGGCTTCAACGCCACGATGGAATCGGTCCACCGCTGGGCCTGGTGGTTCGCGGTGCTGACCACCCTCACCGGCGGCATCGGCATCCTGCTCACCGGCACGGTGGTCGACAACTGGTACCTCTGGGCGGTCAAGCACGGCGTCGCCCCGTCCTATCCTCAGGTCTATGCGCCGGTCGTCGATCCCTTGAACATGCCGGGGGCGGTCCCATGAAGACGTTCTTCACTGTCCTCGGCGCCTCGATCGCCTTCTTCCTCACCATCGCGATGTTCGGCACGTCCGGCTGGGACCGGCCGCCGCTCCAGACCACCCAGAACGGCTTTCGCGGCACGGGGATGGACCAGATCCATACCCGCGACGGGGTGGCCGAGACCAAGGCGGCCAACGTCGCCCCGGCGCCGGCCGACCCGGCCGAGCCCGGCGAGGAGCTCGCCGGCGCCACCTACGAGAACGTCCAGGTCCTCAAGACCATCAGCGTCAACGAGTTCAACCGCCTGATGGTCTCGATGACCGAATGGGTCAGCCCCGAACAGGGCTGTACCTACTGCCACAACACCGAGAACATGGCCGACGACAGCCTCTACCAGAAGAAGGTCGCCCGCCGGATGCTGCAGATGACCCAGCACATCAACGAGAGCTGGAAGGACAACCATGTGGGGGGCACGGGCGTCACCTGCTTCACCTGCCACCGCGGCCAGCCGGTCCCGGCCCATGTCTGGTTCACCGATCCCGGCCCGAACCGGCCCGGCGGCTTCACCGCCCGCAACAACGGGCAGAACCTGGCCAAGGCCTCGGTGGGCCTCGCCTCGCTGCCCTACGACACCCTGACCGAATACCTCGCCGACAAAAACATCGACAACAACGCCATCCGGGTGAACGCCACCACGGCGCTTCCCACCACCAAGGGCAAGCCGATCCAGGATGCCGAGAAGACCTACGGCCTGATGATCCACATGTCGGAAGGTCTCGGGGTCAATTGCACCTTCTGCCACAACACCCGGGCGATCTCGAACTGGTCGCAGAGCACGCCCCAGCGCACCACCGCCTGGCACGGCATCCGCATGGTGCGGGACATCAACGGCAACTTCCTCGAGCCGCTGACCTCGACCTTCCCGACTGCCCGCCTCGGCGTGCTCGGCGACGTGCCCAAGGTGAATTGCACCACCTGCCACAACGGCCAGAGCAAGCCCCTCAACGGCGCATCGATGATCGAGGCCTATCCGGAACTGGCGAAATCCACCGAGACGGCGAGCGCGGCGGATCCCGTGCCCGCAGCCCCGGCGCCAGCCGACACAGCTCCGACCCCCGCGCCGCAATAGAAATCGGTGCGCATTCCCCTCTCCCCGCACGCGGGGAGAGGGCCGCGTCTCCCCCCCGTCGGGGAGCGCGGCGAGGCGGCAGCCGGCGGTGAGGGGACTGGAACGGAGATCTACGAGTTCACACGTCTCGCGGACACCGCAGGTCCCCTCTCCTGGAAGGAGAGGGACAGGGTGAGGTGTGTGACCTCTCCGGAGATGGACCACACCTCACCCCAACCCTCTCCTTCCAGGAGAGGGAGCCCGTCGCGCCTCATAGCGATGCGTGCGGCCAGAGAGAACAGCCGTCGAGCAGATCGGTGAACGAGTGCCCGGCCCCCCTCACCCTCGCCCTGACGGGCTCACGTCGCCTCCCGACGAGGGGAGGACGACGTCCTCTCCCCGCCGGGCGGGGAGAGGGGGGAACTGCCTCTTCCTGATCTGGGCGTTCTCCATGGCGGCTGTTCCGGAAGGCCGGTGCGCATTCCCCTCTCCCCGCAGGCGGGGAGAGGGCCGCGTCTCCCCCTCGTTGGGGAGCGCGGCGAGGCGGCAGCCGGGGGTGAGGGGGCTCGGCCGGAGATCTACGAGTTCACACGTCTCGCGGACACCGCGGGTCCCCTCTCCTGGAAGGAGAGGGACAGGGTGAGGTGTGTGACCTCTTCGGAAACGGACCACACCTCACCCCAACCCTCTCCTTCCAGGAGAGGGAGCCCGTCGCGCCCCATGTCGAACGCTCTGGCGTAGGGGCCCAGCTGTCCAGCAAATGTGTGAATCCGGTCGCCCGCAGAGGGGGGAGGGAATGCGCGGTTCTACGGCACCCGGCTGCTGGGGTCGTCGAGCATGCCGCCGGAGCCGGGACCGGCCATAACCCCCTCAGGCGACGGCGTGCTTGGCCCGGCCGCGCCGTCCGGACCAGCGCTGCAGCACCTCGGGGATGCTCCCGGCGTCCTCGGGGCGGCCGATATAGTAGCCCTGGCCCTCGTCGCAGCCTTCCTGGCGCAGGCGCTCGAACTGGATCTCGTTCTCGATCCCCTCGCCGGTGGTGCGCATGTGCAGGCTCGATCCGAGGCCGATGACGGCGCGGACGATGAAGGCGGATTCATCCGCCGCGGTGATGTCCCGGACGAAGGACTGGTCGATCTTGATCTTGTCGAAGGGGAAGCTGCGCAGGTAGCTCAGCGACGAGTAGCCCGTGCCGAAATCGTCCATGGCGATCTTCACGCCGAGGCGACGCAGGGCGTGGAGCGTGGCGAGGGTCGCAGCGTTGTCCTTAAGCAGGACCGATTCCGTGATCTCGAGTTCCAGGCGTGCGGCCGGAAGCCGGCTCACGCTCAGCGCGTCCTTGACGGATTGGATGACGATGCCGTCCCGGAACTGGGCCACCGAGACGTTGACCGCGACCCTGATCCCGTCGGGCCAGCGCATGGCCTCGATGCAGGCGGTGCGCAGGGCCCAGTCGCCGAGCGGCACGATCAGGCCGATTTCCTCGGCGACCGTGATGAATTCCGCGGGCGAGACGAGCCCGCGCTCCGGGTGGCGCCACCGCATCAGCGCCTCGAACCCGCCGACGCGCCGGCCGCGGAAATCGTAGATCGGCTGGTAGAACATCTCGAACGCGCCCTGGGCCACGGCCTCGCGCAGGTCGAGTTCGAGGGCGCGGCGGGCCTGGAGCCGGATGTCCATCTCCACCTCGAAGAAGCGCCAGGTGCCGCGCCCGTCGGCCTTGGCGCGGTAGAGGGCGACGTCGGCGTTCTTGAGGAGCTTGTTGCAGCTCGTACCGTCGCCGGGGGCGAGGCAGATGCCGATGCTGACGCCGACCGCGACCTGCTGGCCGTCGAGCTCGTAGGGGTTGCTCACCACGTCCACGATCCGCCGTGCCAGGATGGTGGCCTCCTCCGGGTAGGTCACGCCCGCGAGGATGATGGCGAATTCGTCGCCGCCGAGCCGGGCCACGGTGTCGACCTCACGCAGGCAGGCGGTCAGGCGGTTGCCCACCGCTTTCAGGAGTTCGTCTCCCACCGGGTGACCGAGGGTGTCGTTGACCTCTTTGAAGCGGTCGAGATCGAGGCAGAGCACGGCGAACATCCCGCCGCGCCCGAGATGCGCCAGGGCCTCCTCGATCCGCTCGCCGAACATGGCCCGGTTGGGCAGGCCGGTGAGGACGTCGTGGCGGGCCATGAAGGCGATGCGGGCATCGGCCTGGCGCCGGTCGGTTACGTCCTCGTAGGTGGAGACCATGCCGCCCCCGGCCACGGGCTTGTGCGTGACGGCGAGGACCCGTCCGTTGCTCATCTGGCGGAAGCCCGAACCGGCGGCCGAGATCTGCCGGCCCTCGATCTCGAAGACCGTGCCCTCCTCGGCCGAGGCCAGGTAGAGCGCCGCCACGTCCTCGTACGGAGTGCCGAGCGGCAGGTCTCCCGGCGCGAGATCGAACAGCTCGCAATAGCGCCGGTTGACGACGATGAGGTGCCCCTCGGCGTCGAACAGGCACAGGCCCTGGGACATGTTGTCGAGGGCGGTGTCGAGGCGAAGGTTGGTGGATTGGAGATGCGCCTTCTGGACCTTGAGCAGGGTGATGTCGCTGCAGACCGCGATGAAGCCGCCGGTGCGCGTGCGGCTGCGGCTGATCCGGAGCCAGCGCCCGTCGAAGAGCTGCGTCTCGCGCGGCGTCGCCCAATCGTCGTCCTCGGAGAGGAGGGTGCGGGCGAGCGCGTTGCCCTCGAAGGCGACGCGCGCCATCGAGGTGTCCCGCGGCAGAGGCTCGTGACCGAAGCCGAGGAAATCCTCCGCCTGCCCGTTGATGAGCGCGATCCGACCGGATTCGTCGACCACGACGATGCCTTCGAGGGAGGTCTCGAGGGCGTCGGCGAGATGGGCCTCCGCCGAGATGCGCTGGGCGACCTCCTGCTCCATCGCCCGGCGGATGTTGTCGCGCATAACGCCCATGGAGGCGAGGAGGGCGCCGAGCTCGTCGGCGCTGCCGGACGGGATCGTCACGCTGAGGTCGCCGGCGGCGATCCGCGACGCGACCATAGAGGCATCCGCCACCGGCCGCATGATGCGCCGGGCCAGCAGGAAGGCGACGGAGGCGGACATGAGCAGGGCGAGCAGGGTGCCGAAGAGGTTGATCTGGGTCTCGCGGGCGACGACGGCCCGGGCCTGCTGCCGGTAGATGAAACCGTCGCCGGCCGTGTGGTTGATGAAGAGGTCGAGATGCTCCTCGACGGCGCCGGCATGGCGGTCGACGGCGTCCCAATCGGAATCCGTGGTCTCGCGGCCGGCGAGGACGGAACGGGCGGCGTCCCAATCCTTCACCGCCCGCTCAACGGCCGCGGCCGCCTGGGTCGCACGCCTCGATTGGGCGCGCTCGACCGCCACGGCGAGATCCTCGGCGAAGACCCGGCGAAGGCTGTCGAGTCGGCCTTCGAGTTGCGCCTTCACGCCCGGATCGGCGCTCATGCGTCGCCGGGCCTCCAGCGAGCGCATGTTGGCGAAATCGGCGGCGGCGGCCCGCGCGTAGTTGATCGACATGAGCGACTGGTCGAAGGTCCGGCTCACGAGTTCGTCGGCCCGGCGAATCCCCGAGGCCGCCGACAGGCCGAGGATGCCCGTAATGGCGCTCATGATGAGAAAGGCGATCAGAATCCGACCGCGGATGGTGCCGGCGAAGGAGACGGCCGCGGCGACCGGGCTCGGCCATCGCCTCTCGCCTCCCTGAGCGGATTTCCAACCGTAGATAGATGTCATCCAGCGCGTCTCATCCGGCCCATCGTAAATTGTTCGCCTGCAATAGTTAAGTCGGGCTTGAAATCGCACTACATTTTGGCGAATTAACAGCCTGTTTACTTGACCCGGCGAGGGTGCGATCGGGCGGAATCGTATTGGCAGATGGCATGAGACGCATCACTTCACTCGGTCTCGCGTTCGCCCTCGTCGCCACCGGTGTGGCCGCCTTCGCCCTCCATGCATCGGCAGCGGGACAGGTCTACCGCATCTCGCAGAAGGGCCGGGCGTTCCAGCCGAGTGCGCTTGTGATCAAGAGAGGGGAGACCGTCCAGATCGTCAACGACGACGGCGATCTCCTGCATCACGCCTATGTCGACTCGCCGACGTTCCGCTACGATTCGGGCGATCAGGAACCGGGCGGCAAGGCCGAGATCGTCTTCCCCGTGAGCGGAACCTTCGCGGTCCTGTGCGGCATCCACCCCAAGATGAAGCTGGCGGTGCGCGTCGACGGCAACTGACCGCGACGCGTCGGGACGCCGGACCGGGCTATAGGGCCCCGGCCGCGGACAGCACGGAATGGGCGCCGTAATAGAGCCCGATGAAGCTCGCGAGGGCGGCCCCGTACCCCAGAGGAAGCGCCGCCAACTGGCGCACCCGCAGGGGAACCCTGACATCGTCGGCGGCGATGGCGACCATCGCCACGATGATCGGGGAATGGCCGATGGCGTCGACCTTGCCGAACTCGAAGATCGCCGAGACGAAGGCCGCCGCGAGCATGATCGCCGCCACGCGGCGCACCAGCGGCGTGCAGATCAGCGCGAAAGCGAGGGCGAACTCCACCGCCCCGGCGGCCTTCATGAAGAAGGCGCCGTCGAAGCCCATCGTCAGTTCCGGGCGGTCGATGAAGAGCGGGAACGACCATTGCGGATAGGCCCATTTCTCCACCGAGGCCCACATCAGCGTCACCGCGGCGGAGTAACGGACGATGTCGAGGGGGCGGATCCCGAACAGGTCGCGCCGGAGCCCCGTCAGGGCGAGGTAGGCGGCGACCCCGAGGAAGACGGGATAATCGGCCAAGTGGAACACGCCGTAATTCGCCACCGCGATCCCGAACAGGATGACGATGCCGAGAGCCGAGAGCGGCATCGTCTGCCGCCACAGGAACCCGGCCGCGATGGCGAGTTGGAACCAGGGCAGGGCGGTGCTGGTGGTGGTGAGTTCGGGCGTGAGGATGATACCGCCCAGCGTCCAGAGCGACACGAAGAAGCCGCCGCAGACGGCCCGGAACATCAGCTCGGTGTTCTCCCGCGCCCAGACGGTGACCCGGTCGAGGGACCGCATCATCGCCTCGCCGAGGATCGTCCGCTCGAGCAACGCGCCGACGAACAGGGCCAGGAACGAGACGATGACGAGCTGCTCGAAGCTATCGCACAGTACCTCGGCAAGGCCGACCGGCGAACCAGCGACGTCGAAAGCACAGAACCATTTAACGTGAGCACTGGCACCAGTGGAGCCCGTGACGAGAACAAACAGGGCGGCGGACAATGCACTGGGGCCGGGCAACCGACAACGCAGACTCATGTGATGAAGCCTTAGCGAGAGCTGAAACGCCGACGACCGGCGGCAGCGACATCGTTCTACGTAGTTTTGAGTGATCCTGGAAGGATTTCGTTAATGATTTTTAAGCATCGTTAACACGTTCGGCGATGTGTCGCTCCCGCCATGATTCCGGCGCCTGCCGGCATGATTCCGGTGCCCGCCGCTAGGATTCCGGCGCCCGCCGCCCGTGGACGCTCGCGGATGACGGGCGGTCGGCGTATGCGTTCTGGTGAGAGAGGGACCACCGCGTCACCCCCGAGCAAAAGCGTCGCCGTTCGTCGAGACCAGCGTTGGGATCATCGACGGGATCATTCGGCAAACTCTGATAGTCATGGAGAGGCGGGGTCCAAGCCCTCGCTTCGCATCAACCAGAAAGGCTCTCGCGTGATTACAACACTCAGCCTGTCCACCCTGATCGCAGGCGGCAGCTTCGCTTATGCTTCGACGCGGGTGGCGGCACGGGCCGCGACCTACGAGACCTGGGGCGGATCGCTGATGATCGTGGGCCTGTCGCTCGCCGGCGTCGGCTTGACGTTGTTCCGGTAAAACCGAAACGGGACTGCGCGGCAAACGGTCAGCGCAGTCGGCAGCGACGTCAACGGCGCGCTTCGAGACTGCGAAGCCCGCGCCGGAGACTCACTTCGATGCGGCTCTCTTCTTGGGCTCCGCGGCCGTCAGCGTGTCCAGGAACGCCAGGAGATCGGCTTTCTCGGTCTCGGAGAGGTGGAGCGGCCGGATCTTGGGCGATCGGCTCGGGCGTTCGATGCCGCCGCGATCGTAGAGATCGATCACGTCGCGCAGGGTCGGCACCGAACCGTCATGCATGTAGGGGCCGCGCTGCGCGACATCGCGCAGGGTCGGGGTCTTGAAGGCGTATTGCAGGCTCTTCGAGGTCGGGAACAGGCGTCCCCGTCCGATATCGTCGTCCCGGCCGACGCCGATATCGTGGAACGATCCGTCGGTGAACGCCCAGCCGCCATGGCATTCGTGGCACCCGGCCTTGCCGTTGAAGAGCGCGAACCCCGCCTTCGCGGAGGCCCCGATCGCCGAGGCATCGCCATCGCGCCAGCGGTCGAACGGCGCACTTTCCGAAACGATGGTGCGCTGGAACGCCGCCAGCGCCCGCTCGATCCCGCCGCGCGTGATCTGACGATCCTCGAAGGTCGCGGCGAAGGCGGCGACGTAATCCGGATCGGCGCGCAGGCGCGCGATGAGCTCCTCCTCCGACAGATTCATCAGGTAGGGGCCGGTGATCGGCGTGAAGGCGACGGATTCGAGATCCGGGAACTTGCCGTCCCAGCCGAGCGGCGCGATCCAGCCGATGTTGAGCAGGGTGGGCGTGCGCAGCTTCAGCTCGATCCCGGGCTCGCCGATGCCGCGCATGCGCCCGTCGCCCCAATGGCGCGACGGCTCGTGGCAGGTGGCGCAGGCGATGGTGCGGGATCGCGAGAGGACCGGATCGAAGAACAGCGTCCGGCCGAGGTCGACCTGCGCCTCCGTATCAGGACCGCCCTCGGGCACGGCCAGTTCGGTCGGGCGCGCGAAAGCGCTGCGCCAGGCGGTGGCGTCGTCGGTCATGCCATGGGTGGCGAACAGGCTGGCGCCGATCACGGCCGCGACCGAACCCATCAGTGCCACTTTGACGAACGCCGAGCCTGCCTTTCGATTCATCCTGCTCTCCGGCTGCGCAGCGTAGGATGCTTCATTTAAGATTGTCTTGCGTCACGGGTTTTTGACCGGGGGCGCGTCCTCACGCCGCGGAGCCCGTCCCGCGAACCGGAAGCGGTGCGAGAAACAGAACGGTAGCACCGGCGATCATGCAAGACACGGATCCGAGGAGCACGCCGATCTTCGTCTTGGCCTCGAGATCCGGGCTGTCGGCGAAGGCGAGGAGGCCGATGAACAGGCTCATGGTGAAGCCGACGCCGCAGAGCAGCGACAGGCCGTAGATCTGCCCCCAGCCGGCATGGGCCGGGCGCTGGGCGAGGCCGAGCTTCACGGCGGCGACGACGGCGCCGAACACACCGATCTGCTTGCCGGCGAACAGGCCGAGGCCCACGCCGAGGGTCACCGGATCGGACAGCATCGCCGGCGACAGGCCGCTGAACGAGACCCCGGCATTGGCAAAACCGAAGACGGGCAGGACGAGATAGGCCGACCAGGGCTGGAGCGCATGTTCCAGCCTGTGGAGCGGCGAGGCCGGATCGTCGGGCCTCGCCGGGCTCGGGCGCAGGGGAATGGTCAGCGCCAGGAGCACCCCGGCGATGGTGGCGTGGATGCCCGATGTCAGGACGAGGACCCACAGGACCGCACCGAGGGCGAGGTAGGGCGAAAGGCGGCTCACGCCCGCCCGGTTGAGCCCGAACAGGATCGCGACGACGACGCCCGCACCGGCCAGGCTCGGCAGCGACAGGTCGGCGGTATAGAACGCGGCGATGATCAGCACCGCGCCGAGATCGTCGAGGATGGCGAGTGCGGTGAGGAACACCTTCAACGAGACGGGAACCCGCGACCCGAGCAGGGCGAGGACACCGAGCGCGAAGGCGATATCCGTGGCGGTGGGGATCGCCCAGCCCCGCAGGGTTTCCGGCGAGGAGCGGTTGACGAGGACGTAGATCAGCGCCGGCGCGACCATGCCCCCCAACGCCGCCACCCCCGGCAGGACACGGTCCGGCCAGGTGCGCAGGCGCCCGTCGAGCACCTCGCGCTTGATCTCCAGGCCAACGAGCAGGAAGAACAGCGCCATCAGGCCGTCATTGACCCAATGCAGGACGGAAAGCCCGCCGACATAAGCCCCCAGCAGCGCGAAATAGCCCGGCGCGAGGGGCGAATTGGCCACGATCAGGGCGAGCACGGCGCTCGCCATCAGGATCAACCCGCCGCCGGCCTCGCTCCGGAGGACGTTGCGCAGGGCAGAGAAGGGACGGCGGGCGGGCGCGGTTTCCGGCATGGATGACGCCTGCCAGTGGACGAGCCCGACGGCAAGCGGGTGGGGGGGGGATTGGAAGGAAAAGCCGGGTCGGCTGCTGTCGACACCTCCAACTCTTCCAGCGAGTCGGCTGCCAATCCCGCCCCCCGTCATCTCTGATCGATGAGGCTCATGGCACGAGGGATCAGAGCGAGCAGCCGATCCCTTGGAACGCCATCGCGGGCCTGAACGGACAAGCCGTGCAGTAAAGCCGCGTAATGGTCGCCCAGCGCCCCTACGTCGGCATCGGGCGGCAACTCGCCATTGGCAGCCGCGCGTTCCATGCGCGCGGTGATCGATGCTGTCCGCATTCGGCGGCGCTCGGCCAGCCATTCGGCCACGGCCTCGTTCTCGGCGGTACAATTGGTCGCGGCCGACACGACCATGCAGCCCTTGGGACCCCCGGGACGCGTATAGAGGTCGATCGCTTCGCGCAGTATCCGCTCAATCGCTTGTCGCGCGGTGCGCTCCTCCTCGAGCGCGCGCGTGGCAAAACCTCCGTCCTCGATTTCGTAGAGTGCCACCGCTTCACGGAAGAGTGCCTCCTTCGAGCCGAAGGCCGCATAGATCCGCGCCGACGCTATTCCGAGCGCAGCGACGAGATCGGCCATGGAGGTGCCTTCGTAGCCACGCGTCCAGAAGGCCCGCTGAGCCTTTCCGAGCGCCGCGTCCCTGTCGAACTCTCGCGGCCGACCGGCCATTCAAACTTCCCTTTTTGGTCGATCAACAAATAATTCTCTTGACGACCCTCTACAAGCGTCTCATTCTTTGTTGATCGACAAAGAATGGCGATACGATGAGAACGATCAAAGGTCCGAGCATTCATCTTGCACAGTTCAGCGACGCACAGGCGCCTTTCAGCAGTCTCGACGCGATCGCCGAGTGGGCCGCAGAACGTGGATTCGCGGCGTTGCAGATTCCGGCGTGGGATACACGCCTGTTCGACGTGCGGAAGGCGGTCGAAAGCCGCGACTATTGTGACGAGGTCGTCGGCGTCGTCGCAAAGCATGGTCTCGTCATTGGCGAGCTGACCACGCACATCCTGGGTCAACTCGTCGCCGTTCATCCTGCCTACGATTCGATGTGCGACGCTTTTGCGCCCGAAGCGGTGCGGGGCAACTCCGGTGCGAGGAGTGAATGGGCGCTTCAGCAAATCCGGTTTGCCGCGCAGGCATCCCGGCGCTTGGGGCTGACTGAGATGGGGACGTTCTCGGGGTCGTTCGCCTGGCCGTATGTCTTCCCGTTTCCGCAGCGGCCCGAAGGATTGATCGATGCTGCCTTCGATGAGCTTGCGCGACGTTGGCGCCCCATCCTCGATGTCTGTGACGAGCAGGGCGTCAATCTCTGTTACGAACTCCACCCGAGGGAGGATCTACACGACGGCGTGACGTTCGACATGCTTCTCGACCGCGTCGGCAACCATCCCCGATGCCGGATCCTGTTCGATCCGAGCCACTTCGTCCTCCAGCATCTCAAGTATCTGGACTTCATCGACCTTTATCACGCGCGCATCGGCATGTTCCACGTGAAGGACGCCGAGTTCAATCCAACCGGACGCCAGGGCATCTATGGTGGCTATCAGCCCTGGATCAACCGGGCCGGTCGGTTCCGCTCGCTGGGCGACGGGCAGGTCGACTTCAAGGCGATCTTCTCGAAGCTGGCCCAGTACGATTTCAGCGGGTGGGCTACCCTCGAATGGGAATGTTGCTTGAAGGATCAAGACGATGGCGCACGCGAGGGCGCCGCGTTCATCCAGGATCACATCATCCGCGTCACCGACAGAACTTTCGATGACTTCGCCGGCACGCCGCTCGATGCGGCCAGCATGACCACGCTTCTCGGCATCGCCTGAGCGGAATGGAAGGACAGCTCCATGATCGACGAGTTTCACGCCGACGACGTGCGGCATCGCTACGTCCGGCTGGACGATACCCGCATGCATTGCGCGACGATGGGAGAGGGCATCCCGGTGCTGCTTATCCCGGGATGGCCGCAGACCTGGTACGCTTGGCGTCACATCATGCCGGTCCTCGCGGCGAACGGCTTCGAAGCCATCGCGGTCGACCCGATCGGCTCCGGCTATTCCGCCCGCCCCGATGCGGGCTACGACACGGGCGCCGCCGCTTCCGTCCTGCATCGATTGATGGCGGCGCTGGGGCACGAGACCTACCATGTCGTCGGGCACGACGTCGGCATGTGGGTGGCCTACGCCCTCGCGATGGACCATCCGGCGACCGTGCGCCGCTTGGCCCTGACCGAAGCGGTCATTCCCGGCCTCGCGCCAGCGCCGACGATCTTCGCGCCTCCAGACGAAAACATCTTCCTCTGGCACTTCATGTTCAATCAGGTCCGCGATCTGCCCGAGTTTCTGACCGCCGGGCGCGAGCGGGGATATCTGGAATTCATCTTCGACAATTGGTCCCATCGCCGCGACCGCGTCGCCGTCGATGTCTATACGCGGGCCTATGCGAGCCCCGGCGGCATCCGGGCGGGCCTCGCCTATTACCGGGCGATTCCGGAGACCGTTCGTCAGAATGCCGAGCGCTCGAAGCGGCCTCTGACGATGCCGGTCCTCGCCATCGGCGCCGAACATGCGACGGCGGATGCGCCGATGGCGACGCTTCGGCCGCATGCGGCCGACCTGCGCGGCGACATCGTCGCCGGGTGCGGGCATTTCATCATGGAGGAAAGCCCTCGGGACTTCGCCGACCAGCTGCTCCCATTCCTGCTGGAAGCGCCCGCGTGATGCCGCTCGATCCGGTGCTGATGGCACGAGACCGCACGGGACGGAAGGATCGCACATCAACGGCAATTCTATCCGCGCTGCCCTCATGGGAGCGACACGGGACATGAGCCTCATTGTTGTGCGAAGAAACCATGCACCGATCGATAGAAAAGATATCTCATTTTCGTGCTAAAAATGTAACATATTCCATCGTCTTCGAGAAGACTTACAGCTGCAAGCGACCGGTGACTGGCCTAAATCCAAACACGCGTAGCCGATCGACGTCGACGCACATCGAGGATGAAGGTGTCGTATGTCGGGATTGCCAAGTGACGCGCGAAGTCAGGGTTCTTCCGCCGAGATCGGGGGCTACCGACAGGAACTGAAGCGAACCTTGGGTTCGTTTCAAGTCTTTGCCGTCTCCTTCGCCTTCATTTCGGTGGCCGTTGGTATATTCGGTACCTTCGACGACGTCCTCCGCACTGCGGGACCCGTCGGAATTTGGCTTTGGGCCATCGTCGCCATCGGGCAAACCTTCGTGGCCCTCGTCATCGCCCAGTTCGCGGCCCGCATTCCGCTGACGGGCTCGTCCTATCAATGGGCCTCGCGGCTGGCCAATCCGGCGATCGGCTGGTGGTTCGGTCTGTTGAGCTTCTGCTACCTCGGCATCGGCGTGGTGGCGGTGGACAATGCCCTCGCGAGCCAGGCGCTCATGCCCCTGCTCGGCATGGAGCCGAACGAACAGACGGCCCGGTGGATCACCCTGGCGATCCTGCTGGTTCAGGCCGTGCTGACCATCGTCTCGACCCGCGTCGTCGGCCTGATCAACGGGACGGCCGTCGGCGTCGAGGTGGTCATCGTCATCCTGCTCGTGATCCTTCTGCCGATCGCCATCGCGATGAACGGGACGGGCTCCTTCTCCAACCTCACCTCCCGCGGGACGGCCGTCGCCGACGCCGATTATTTCAAGGTCGGCGGCGGCCTGATGCTCGCCATGCTCATGGGGCTCTCCACCCTGGTCGGCTTCGATGCGGCGGCCAACGTCGCCGAGGAGGCCAAGGACCCGTTTCGCAGCGTCCCGCGCGCCATCGTCGGATCGGTGATCGCCGCGGGCGTCCTGGGGCTTCTCTTCCTCATCGCCCTCACCGTCGCCATTCCGGATGTCGAGCGGATCACGCTGAGCGATTCTCCCGTCGCCGAGATCCTGCACGACCAGTTCGGTCCCACGATGAAGGCGGTCATGATGGCCGCGGTGACCTTCGCGTTCTTCGCCTGCGGGATGGTGGTGATGGCCACGGCCGCGCGGCTCGTCTACGCGATGTCGCGGGACGGCCGCTTTCCGGCCTCGCGCCTGATGAGCCAGGTCCATCCGCGCACGCAGACGCCGATTCCCGCAACCATCCTGGTCTTCGTCGGGGGCGTCCTGCTGATGCTCGCCCTTCCGGGCGAGGCCCTGCTGCAGCTGATCACGGCATCGACGATCCTGCCGATCCTCAGCTATGGGGTCACGGTCATCCTGTACCTCGCCGTGAGGAAGAAACTCGACAAGAAGATCGGCGCCTTCGATCTGGGCGCCTTCGAGATCCCGGTGGCCGTCATCGCCCTGGTCTGGCTGATCGGCGCCTTGTTCGTCCTGGTCACCCCCGCCGCCGCCTGGGTTCCGGTCCTGATCGTGGTGGGCCTGCTCCTGACGGGCGGCCTCTATTTCCTCTACCTGCTGACGTTCGATCGCGCGGTCCTCGAGATCGAACCGTCCGCCGCGTCTCCCGTCACGTCGTGATCTCACGGGAAGGCGGCCGGGGCACCCGGCCGGCAAGACCTTCGCTTGGCGACGCAAGACCCGCGCTTGGTGACGCAAGACCTTCGCTTGGTGACGACCGGAAAGTAAGCGCCGTGATACAGTCAGCCACCGGGTTCATCACCTCGCGGGCCATGGCGGGATGGCTGGGCGTCGCCCTGGCGACGTCCCTGTCCGGTCCGGCACGGGCCGACGAGGGCGGCGCGAACCTGTATCTGGCCGGCTCCTTCGCCAGCATGGCGGCGGTGCCGGGCGTGGCGGGGTGGTCGACGAGCCTGACCTATTACCATGCGACGGCGAAGATCCGGCCCGTCACCGAGAAGGCGGATCTCGCCTATGCGGGCGTGACCTATTCCTTCGCCACGCCGGTGCTCGACGGGCAGCTGGCGCTCAGCCTGTTCGGCGCGGTGGGCCGGATGGATGTCGGGATCGCCGACATCCGGAACGATACCCGGCTCGGAATCATGGACGTGACGCCGGCCGCGTCGCTGCGCTGGAGCGCCGGCAATCACAACTACCTCGTCTATACCCTCACCAACGCCCCGTCGGGCACCTACAACGCGTCGCGCCTGGCCAATTTCGGCATCGGGCACTGGGGCCAGGATGGCGGGTTCGGCTACACCTATTACGACAAGGACCTGGGCTACGAACTCTCGGCCGTCGCCGGAATGACGTACAACTTCGAGAATCCGAAGACGAAGTACCAGAACGGCATCGATGCCCATATCGACTTCTCCGCGTCGAAATTCATCGGGACGCAGTATCAGCTCGGTCTGGTCGGCTACGTCTACCAGCAGGTGACCGGCGATTACGGGCGAGGCGCCACCCTCGGTCCGTTCAAGGGCCGGGTCGCCGCCCTGGGTCCCCAGGCCGGCTACCTGTTCCCGGTGGGCGGCGCCCAGGGGTACATGAACCTGAAATTCTACCGCGAGTTCGCCGGGGAGAACCGTCCGGCGGGGTGGAATCTCTGGCTGACGATCTCGATCTCGCCGCAGGGCGCATAGGGGCCCGTCCGAACCGGCGGCGGCACCGAGGCCCGCCGCTTCGCTCAGCGCTGCGCGGGACCTGCACCGTCCGCCTCTGAACCTTCTGCCTTCTCGGGTCTCTGCGCCTTCTGATGCAGCAGGTTGAGGATCAGCGCCGTCCAGCCGGTCTGGTGTGAGGCGCCGAGGCCGCGCCCGGTATCGCCGTCGAAGAACTCGTGGAACAGCAGGGCGTCTTCGGCACCGGGGGCCGGGGCGATCGGCGGGCGGTCTCCGAAGGCCGGCCGCCGCCCGTCCTCGCCCTTGGCGAAGAGGGCGATCAGGCGGTCGGTGAGGGCGTCGGCGATGGCGTTCAGGGTGAGGAACGTGCCCGATCCGGTGGGATATTCCACCAGGAAGTCGTCGCCGTAATAGGAGTGGAACCGCCGCAGCGCCTCGACGACGAGGTAGTTGACCGGCATCCAGACCGGACCGCGCCAGTTCGAATTGCCGCCGAACATGTTCGAGGTCGAATCGGCAGGATCGTAGCGCACGGTGAACGCATCGCCGAACCCGTTCAAGGAATAGGGCCGGTCGAGATGCGCCTTCGATAGGGAACGCACGCCGTGGTCCGAGAGGAACTCGGCCTCGTCGAGCATGCGCCGCAGCAGCGCCTTCATCCGGTGCCCGCGCAGGAGCGACAGGAGCTTGCGATCGCCGACGCCGCCTTCGTCCCAGCGCGAGACGAGGCGGGCAAGGTGGGGGCGGTTCTCGAGGAGCCAGTTCAGGCGCCGGGCGAAATCCGGCAACCGCTGCAGCACCGAGGGCTCGATCACCTCGACGGCGAAGAGCGGCACCAGCCCCACCACGGAGCGGACGCGCAAGGGCAGCATGCCGCCGCCGGGGATGTCGACCTCGTCGTAGTAGAACTCGTCCTCCTCGTCCCACAGGCCGAAGCCCTCGCCGCCCATGTCGGTCATCGCCTCGGCGATGAGCAGGAAATGCTCGAAGAACTTCGAGGCGGTGCTCTCGTAGACGTCGTTGTGGAGCGCGAGTTCGAGGGCGATGCGCATCATGTTGAGGGAATACATCGCCATCCAGGCGGTGCCGTCGGCCTGATGGATGCGGCCGAAGCCGGGGGGCGGGCGCGACCGGTCGAACACGCCGACATTGTCGAGGCCGAGGAAGCCGCCCTGGAAGACGTTGCGGCCGTCGGCATCCTTGCGGTTCACCCACCAGGTGAAGTTGATCAGCAGCTTGTGGAAGACGCCTTCGAGGAAGGCGAGGTCGCCGCGCCCGCCGCGCCGGTCGCGGTCGATCTCGAACACCCGGTAGGTGGCCCAGGCATGGACCGGCGGGTTGGCGTCGCCGAATTCCCACTCGTAGGCCGGCAGCTGGCCGTTGGGGTGCATGTACCATTCGCGGGTGAGCAGCAGCAGCTGCTTCTTGGCGAAATCCGGGTCGAGCAGCGCCAGCGGGATGCAGTGGAAGGCGAGGTCCCAGGCGGCGAACCAGGGATATTCCCAGGTGTCGGGCATGGACAGCACGTCGGCCCCGGCGAAGTGGCGCCAGTGGACGTTGCGTCCGCCGTCGCGCTCGCGCGGCGGGGCCGGCTGGAGCGGATCGCCCTTCAGCCAGAGCCGCACGTCGTAGCAATAGAGCTGTTTCGACCAGATCAGCCCGGCGGCGGCCTGACGGAAGATCGTGCGCGAATCCGCATCGGCGATGCCGTCCTGAAGGGCGTCGTAGAACGCGTCCGCCTCGGCGATCCGGCGCAGCAGGATGGCACCCTCGCGGTCGACCGGGCGGGGCCGCGCGCCGGCCGACAGTCGCAGGGTGACCCGCTTCGATTCACCGGGCTCGAGGCGAAGGGCGTAATGCAGGCCGAGCTTGGTCCCGCCATCCCGCCGCACGGCGGATTCGTCGCCCCCGACGATGGCCGCGTGGAGCCCGTCCTTGAACGGGCCGGGGGCGTCGGGCTGGCAGCCATGCCGGCGCAGGTTGGTGTCGTTCTCGCAGAACAGGACCTCCGGCTCGCCGTCATAGGAGAGCCGGTAGCGGCCGAGGCGCGGATGCTCGCAGGCGATGCTGCCATCGGGCTGGACCGCCATCCTGGGGCGCGATTCCGGCGGTCCCTCGCGCCACGACCAGATGTTGCGGAACCACAGCTGCGGCACGAGGCGCAGATCCGCCGCCTCCGGGCCACGGTTGGTCGCCGTGATCACCGCATGGATGTCGTCGATCTCCTCCTTGGCGTATTCCACGGTGACATCGAAGAAGCGGTCCTCGGCGAAGGCGCCCGTCTCCTCGATCTCGTATTCCGGCTGGTCGCGGCCCCGGCGCAGCCCCTCGCGGACGAGTTCGTCATAGGGATAGGCCGCCTGCGGATAGCGATAGAGGAATTTCAGGTAGGCATGGCTCGGGGTCGCGTCGAGGTAGTGATAGACCTCCTTGACGTCCTCGCCGTGGTTGCCTTCCTCGTTGGTCAGGCCGAAGAGCCGCTCCTTGAGGATGTAGTCGCGGCCGTTCCACAGGGCTACGGACAGGCACATCTGCCCGCGCTCGTCGCAGATCCCGGCGAGCCCGTCCTCGCCCCAGCGATAGGCGCGCGAGCGTGCTTCCTCATGCGGCAGCGAGCGCCAAGCATTGCCGTCGCGGCTGTAATCCTCCCGCACCGTCCCCCATTGGCGCTCGGCGAGATACGGCCCCCACAGGGACCATGCGCGCTCGCCGCGCGCCTGCTCGGCGATGCGGCGGCGCTCGGCCCAGGCGTCGAGCTCGCTCACGCCCGGCCCCCGCGTCGAAGACCTAGCCGGAGGGCCGGCCGCGACGCCGGATGCGGTCCGGCAGGGCGAAACATCGTGCTGACGTACGAAGGAAGCAGAGGGTGGGCGGTCATCGGTCCCGGCGGGCTGTGGCTCAGTCGGGGCCGAGATGCACCATCGGAGCCAAGCTTGGAACCGCTCAGCGGAAAAGCACCGAAGAGGACGGCCCGTCGCGATCCGGACGGGTGTCACGGATCAGTGTGGAGTGTGGACCGCCTGAGCCGGTTCGCATCGACACAGGCTACGATGACGCCGCGCCGCGCGCCCCGGCCGGGGAACGCGCCCATGCCCGTCGCACCTCCTGTCAGTCGAGCGCCTGCCTGCTCAGCGACGCGTGTTCTGAACACCCTACGGATCAAGGTACCGCAGCCGGTGCAACCCGGGGCTCATCACCAGGCCCGCGATCCGGCACCGAAGGTCATCCTCGTTGGGCCGATACATTTCTGACATCATTAACAATATTTCCCTCAAGGTAGATCGGGGAATTGTCAAAATGGTACATTCTTTTGGTATCATTTAAAACCTTGAATAAGTAACAAATATTAATTACCCATGGGTCCGACGGCAACGTCCTGATCCTTGCACCCTCTAGTAGTGCTCTTGCTTGAAGAACTCGTCGGCCATGCGGCGCAGACGTCGATGATGGCCGTGCTTTGGAAGCACGGACCATAAGAGATCAGCCTCCTGACTGATCAATTCAACACATTGAGAGCAATAATGAATCAGTTGCTTCGCAGCGATCCGAGTCATGCCCAAGTAACACCGTCGCTGGCGCCGGAACCCGCCACCCTGACACGCCATGACGGGACGATCGTCGCCCGGGACGGCGATGTCATTCGCAACCTCGACATCTATGTCGATAGCGGGCCCGGCATCGACGTCGATCACGTGAAGAATGTGACCATCGAGAACGTCCGCATCCATATCAATGGGAACGGCGGCGCGGAGGAAGGTGCCGGCATCCGTGTCATGCGGGGCGACAACGTCACCATCAAAAACGTCGAGGTCTTCAACGAGGGCGCGCCAGCCGCAGGCGCCGAACGGACCCCGGACCATTACGGGATTTCGGCCTTCGAGGCGAACAAGCTCAGCGTGACGAACGCCACGTTCCACGACACGTCGTCGGGCATCCTCCTGCAATACTCGCCGGGTGCCGAACTGGAGGGCATCGAAGGCTACGATATGCGTGGGCCCTTCCCCCGCGGACAGCTCGTGCAGTTCGGCAACTCACCGGATTCGACCCTCAATAACTTCTACGTCCACAACGATCCGAAGGTCGCCTGGACCGAAGACAACATCTCGATCTACTTCAGCGACAACGTCACCGTCTCGAACGGCGTCATCGACGGCAACAATTCGCCGAGCGGTCAGGGAGTCATCTTCGAAAACTCGAACAACGGCACCGTCCGCAACGTCGACGCGATCCATATGGGCAACGGCGCCTTCGCGGATTACGGGCAGAACAACACCTTCGAATCCACGCGCTCCTTCGACAACATCGCGGGGGACCAGGGGCGTGGACATCCGCTTTCGAATGCCCTGATCTGGAGTGTGAACGAGAATACGGTGGTGACCGATTCCTCGTATCAGAACGCGGGCAATCCGAACAACATCGTCTGGGGACCGGGCAATATCGGCGCCGGTATCGATGTGACGGAAGTGACCGGCCAGAGGCCCGTGGCGCATTTGACCAACGCGTTCATGTGGAATGACGATGGTCTCGCCGACCCCGTGACCGGCAACGGAGGGGACGACCGCCTGACCGGTGGCGCCGGCGACGACGTCCTCACCGGCAATGGCGGCAACGATACGCTCCTGGGCGGCCCTGGCGCCGATACCATGCACGGCGGCACCGGCAACGACACCTATCAGATCGACAATGCCCGCGACCGCGCCATCGAAAAATCGGGCGACGGCTTCGATACCCTTCGCACCTCGGTCAGCCACTCGATGGAAGCCAATATCGAGAAGATGGTGCTCTACGGCTCCGCCGATCTGACCGCCAACGGGAGCAAGGGCAACAACCAGATCTACGGCAATGCCGGGGACAACACGCTCTACGGCGGCGACGGCCGCGATCTCCTCTACGGCCGCGGCGGTGCCGACACCTTCGTGTTTAAGACGATCACCGACAGTGACAAGGCAGCTGCCGGACGCGATATCATCAAGGACTTCAGCCACGCACAGGGCGACCGGCTCGACCTGCACTTGATCGATGCGGTCGCGGGCGGTTCAGTCAATCAGGCCTTCACGTTCATTGGCGGTGCCGACTTCCATCACCGGGCAGGCGAATTGCGGGCGGACGTCCATCACGGCAACACGCTGGTCAGCGGCGACGTCAATGGCGACGGGGCGGCCGACGTCTCGGTCCTCCTGAAGGGCGCGATGTCCCTGCATGGCGGGGATTTCATTCTCTAATAAAGCAGGCAGGGTCGCTCCATGTGATTCGTGGGGCTACCCTGTCTTCGCTCTTCGAATCATGGCCCGCATGCTCAGCCGAGCGCACCGTCGCGGGGTCATGCTCGGCCATCGGACGCCTCGTCGACACCGACACACCGGACGCATGCGCCCACGTCTCTGCCGCCGCAGGATACGAGCCGGACGATACCGAAAAACGCTCTGGCCTCCGCCACCATGACGACATACTGATTTTGGCGCCATGAATCAGACCGCCACGCTCGGGCTCATCGCCCTCTTCGCCCTCGCGCCCGCTCACGCGCGGGCCCAATCGGCGACGAATCTCGAAGCTCTGCGCGGGCTGGCACCGGTGAGTGCCCTGGCGACGACGCTGGAGGGCAAGGCCGCCCTGGCGGCGAACCTCACGGTCACCGGCGACATCCAGATGGGGCGGCATGACCAGCCGCTGCTGCTGCCGTTCGCCGAGCAGCAGCACCTCGCCCTGCGCGACTGCTTCATCACCGACGGCAACGCCACCCAACTCGCCGACGGCCTCGGCACGTCCCTCGGGGAAGCCTATCAGGCGAAAGCGCGCTACGAGGACTCCAAGACCTTCACCAACGTCTCCGGCAGCCTCGCGCGGCTGATCGGCTACACCAACAACATCACCAAGTCGGATTCGAATGCGGGGAAGTACTTCTTCGCCAATGCGACGACCAATGGCGAGGCGCCGGTCTCCGAACCCGCCCGCGCCATCCTCACCAAGGTCGGCGGCACGACGGATGTCTTCGGCAAGGCCTATGATCGTCCCGCCGGAACACCGGGTGCCGACGCCTTCGGCAATTCGCGCCCGTTCCAGACCGAGCCGAGCGTCCTCTCGTATCGGGGCAAGGATTACTTCGGCGCCGCCTCCCACAGCATGGACTGGCTGCGCGGCCCGAAACAGAACCTGACGGACAGCCCGTCCTATCCGAGCGGCCACACCACCTACGGCTATACGGAATCGCTCCTCCTCGCCCTGCTGGTGCCGGAGCGCTACCAGCAGATGGTCGCGCGCGGGGCCGAGTACGGCAACAACCGCATCGTCGTCGGCGCCCATTACGCCATGGACGTGCTCGGGGGTCGGAGCGTCGCGCTCCATGCCGTCGCCCATCTGCTGGCCAACGACCCGGCCTATGTGGGTCAGACCCGCGCGAACCCGGCCATCGACAACGAGATGAGCCGCGCCACCGACGGCGCGGTGACCATCACCGACTATCCGGAGGCCCTGAAGGCGGCGCGCGCGGAACTCCAGGCCTTCCTTCGCGAGCGCTGCGGCGACACGGTGGCCGCCTGCGCCGCCGCCGACCGGAGCCGGTTCAAGGATGCCGCCGCCAATGCGGCCTTCTACGCCTCGACCCAGACCTACGGCCTGCCGGTGGTGCATCGGGACCGATCGGGCCAGGCGGTGGACGTCGCGCGGGTCGCGCCCGAGGCCGGCCACCTTCTCACCGCCGCCTTTCCGGCCGTGACACTCGCCGAGGCCAACGCCATCCTCACCGATACCCTCGGCCCGGCCGGCGGCTTCCTCGACGACGGCTCGGTCTTCGGCCTGTATTCCCGGCTCGACCTCTACGCGGCCGGGGGCAAGGCGGCGGCCCTCGCCGCCACCCGACGGGCCGCTGCCCCGTAGCACTGACCGCGAGGGCGCATGGTGTGGCGGATGACACGCCGCGCCTCCTCACTCGGACACGCGCTTGACCATGTGGACGATGCGGGGATGGCCGGATTCGGCGTCGGGATTTCGCAACTCACGCATTCCCGGCGCCCGGCCGGTGGTCAAGAAGACCAGGACCGTCAACGCAAGGACCCATTTGGCGGCCATCGCCGTTTTTCCTTCTCGGGGGAGAGAGAGCAGGGCTCTACGCCGGGAAGCGGGCCGACGGGTTGCGCCGGCGCACATCCACGCGGACGAGTCCTGGTGGGCGCTTCGAGATGAAGAGCGGACGGGACATGCCGTCGTCTTCCAAGCGTTCAGGCTTTCTTAGCCGTGCCGCCGGAGAATGCGGGCTCATCAACCTGCTGCGAGGGCCTCGTCCGTGCTCGACCTCATCCTCTACATCAGCGCTTCGGTCTGTGGCGTGGGATGCCTCGGGCTCTGGGCACTGCGCGAGCCGCCGGTCTCCTATCCGCGGGTGGAATGGGACGACGACGTCATCGGCTGATCGCGGCCCCTGCACGGCCGTCCTCTGCGTCGTTCCGCGCGATGGCGTCACCGACAAGGCTGCGGCAGCACTCCATCGCGAAGGACGCCCCATGAACGGGCGGAACAGGACCCGTCGGATGCGCGACAGCCGCCCCCATTTGGGTTAGGGAGCCGACCGCCGTCTCGACCGTTGGGCTCCCTCGAGCCCGGATGAACGCGGCGGCCGGATGGGAACGGGCGGTATGGAGGACGACATCGACCGGTTGCGTCAGCGCGAGGCCGAACTCGAAGCCGAGATCACGCGGCTGAAAGCCGAGATCGCGTCCGGTATCCATTCCCCGGACAGGGATCAGAAGACCTCGGCGGCGGGGCCGGAACTGCTGTTCACGGCGGCGGAGAAGACCCGCATGCCGCAGATCATCACCGATCCGAACCTGCCCGACAATCCCATCGTCTTCGCCAACCGCGCCTTCCAGGACCTGTGCGGCTACTCGGCGGAGGAACTCGTCGGGCGTAATTGCCGGTTCCTGCAGGGGCCGGGAACCGACGCGGCCGACGTGGCGCGCCTGCGCGACGCCATCGCGGCGCGGCGCGACGTGGTGGTCGAGATCGTCAACTACCATCGCGATGGGACGCCGTTCCGCAACGAACTTTATATCAGCCCCGTCTTCGACCGGGACGGGCGCCTGCGCTACTTCTTCGCCAGCCAGCTCGACGTCACCCGCTTTCGCACCGAGGAGGGCAAGCTCGCCGAGAGCGAGGCCCGGTACCAGACGCTGTTCGACGCCATCGATGCTGGGTTCTGCATCGTCGAGATGCGGTTCGACGCCACCGGCCGCGCCATCGACTACCGCTTCATCGAGGTCAATCCGGCCTTCGAGCGTCAGGCCGGCCTCGGCAATGTCGAGGGCCGCTGGGTCAGCGAGGTCATTCCCGGCATCGAGCCGCGCTGGCTCGACATCTACGGTGAGGTCGCCCTCAATGGCGAACCTGTCCGGTTCGAGAGCGGGGCGGTGACGCTGGGCCGCTGGTTCGACGTGCACGCCCTGCGCATCGGCGAGCCGGTGCAACGGCGCGTCGCCATCCTGTTCAACGACATCACCGACCGGCGCGAGGCCGAGACCGTACTGAGGACGACGGCCCGCGAGCGGACCACGGAGCGCGACCTCGTCTGGCGTGCGAGCCGCGACCTCCTCGTGATCTGCGGCTTTGATGGAGTCTATCGGTCGGTCAATCCGGCCTGGAGCGAGATGCTGGGCTGGCCCGCCGAGGCCCTAGTCGGCGCGCGGTTCGACGCCTTCGTGCATCCCGAGGACCGCAAGGCGGCCGAGCAGGCCATGGACCAGCTGCGGAGCGGCGCCGTCCTCGACAACCTCGACATCCGGCAGAGGGCGGCGGATGGCAGCGAGCGCTGGATCTCCTGGAACGCGATCCCGCAGGGCGACCATTTCTACGCCGCCGGCCGCGACGTGACCGAGCGCAAGGCCCTGGAGGAACAGCTCCGCCAGTCGCAGAAGCTCGAAGCCGTGGGCCAGCTCACCGGCGGCGTCGCGCACGACTTCAACAACCTCTTGACCGTGATCCGGTCCTCCACCGACCTGCTGCGCCGTCCCGACCTGCCGGAGGAGCGCCGGCGGCGCTATGTCGACGCCATCTCCGACACGGTGACGCGCGCGGCCAAGCTCACCGGCCAGCTCCTGGCTTTCGCCCGGCGGCAATCCCTGACGCCAGAGGTCTTCGATGTCGCCAAGGGCGTGGCCTCCGTGGCCGACATGGTCGGCACCCTCACCGGTGCGCGCATCCAGGTCGTGACCCAGATCGAGACCGGCCGGGACGATGCGGGACAGCCGCTGGCCTGCCTCATCGATGCCGATCCGAGCCAGTTCGACACCGCCCTCGTCAACATGGTCGTCAACGCCCGCGACGCCATGGACGGCGAGGGCCGGCTGACCATCCGGGTCCGCCGCGCCTCGATCATCCCGGCCGTCCGGGCGCATCCCCGCATCCGGGGGGATTTCGTCGCCGTCTCGGTCACCGATACGGGTTCGGGCATCGCGCCGGAGGTGCTCGACCGGATCTTCGAGCCGTTCTTCACCACCAAGGGCGTCGGGCAGGGCACCGGCCTCGGCCTGTCGCAGGTCTTCGGCTTCGCCAAGCAATCGGGCGGCGAGGTGGTGGTGGAAAGCCGCCTCGGCCAGGGGACGACCTTCACCCTCTATCTCCCGCGCGCGGCGGGAGAGGCCGTGGCGGCCGAGCCGGTGCAGGAGCCCGCCCCCCTGGCCGAGCGGCACGGCACCCGCGTCCTCGTGGTGGAGGACAACGCGGAAGTCGGCGCCTTCGCCACCCAGGCCCTGCAGGAACTCGGCTACGTCACGCATTGGGTGACGGATGCGCGGCAGGCCCTCGACGCGCTCGCTCGTACGCCCGCCGGTTTCGAGGTGGTCTTCTCCGACGTGGTGATGCCGGGCATGAACGGCATCGATCTCGGCCACGCCATCGGCCGCAGATGGCCGGATCTGCCCGTGGTGCTCACCTCCGGCTACAGCCACGTCCTCGCCGAGGAGGGAAGCCACGGGTTCGAGCTTCTGCGCAAACCCTATTCGGTGGCCGACCTGTCGCGCATCCTGCGGCTCGCCGTCTCACGCTGAAGCCACCAGGTTGGCGGGCGCGACCGGGCGACGCGGCAACCTCTGTTGCAGTGCAACGTTTTGTCCTCATCAACGCCAGCGCGCGGCCACGGCGTCGATGGGCCATGCCCGTCGTCGTCGGACGGTCCGTCGTCACCGCCTCGCCCGGTTCCCGGGCATTCCAGGCCGGCACCGAACGAAGCCCGCCCGATACGGATATCCGCATGAGCATCGCCTCCGCCCTCGGCCTGACATCCTCGAAAAAGGTCCGCTACGCCTTCGTCGCCCTCGGCGACATCACGCAGGAAGCGATGCTGCCCGGCGTGAAGCACACCGGCAATTCGGAGATCGTCGCCTTCGTCACCGGCGATCCGGAAAAGGCCCGCGGCGTCGGCGCACAATACGGCGTCACCGACACCTACGGCTACGAGGAGTTCGACGCGTTGCTGGCCTCGGGCACGATCGAAGCGATGTATCTCGCCACGCCGAACTGGCGCCACGCCGAATTCGCGGTGCCGGCGCTAAAGGCCGGCATCCATGTCCTCGTGGAGAAGCCGCTGGAGATCTCGGCGGAGAAGTCGAGGGAGATCATCGCGGCGCAGAAGGCCTCCGGCGCCAAGCTCATGGTGGCCTACCGGCTGCATTTTGAGCCCTGCACCCTGGCGACCATCGATCTGATCCGGTCCGGCAAGCTCGGCGAGCTCCTGACCTTCTCCTCGACCTTCACCCAGATGGTCTCGCCCGAGAACCACCGGGCGACGAGCGGCATCGAGGCGGGGCCGATCTTCGATATGGGTCCGTACCCGATCAACGCCGCCCGCTACATCTTCGGCGACGAGCCGACGGAGGTGGTCTCCGCCGTGGGCCTCCGCCACAAGGAAGCCGGCCTCGGCGATTTCGACGACACCGTCGCGGTGACGCTTCGCTTCCCGCGGAACCGCATCGCCCAGTTCGTGCTGTCCTATTACGGCAATACCCTCGACAGCTATTCGGTCGTCGGCACCGAGGGCAGCGTCGAGGTCAACCCGGCCTTCATGTACGGCAAGCCGCTGGAGCACACGGTTACCATCGGCGAGGACAAGAGCCACGCCAGCTTCAAGAACACCGACCATTTCGGCGGCGAACTGAAATACTTCTCCGATTGCATCCTTCAGGACCGGGAGCCCGAGCCGGATGGCGAGGAAGGCCTCGCCGATCTCCGGGTGATCGAAGGCATCGTCCGCGCCCTGCAAACCGGGACGTCGCAGAGTCTCGAACCCTTCACCCGCACCAAGCGCATCGACACGAAGGCCCAGGAGCAGACGCTCTCGGCACAAAAGTCGCCGGAGCTCATCAACACGTCGAATCCCGGCAAGGGCAAGGACAAGGTTCCGCTGAACTAAGCAGGTTTCTCACAGGTGGACTTCGGTTCTGCACACAGAACCCACTTAGCCCGGCCGCTTCGAGACCGTTCCCGTCCCTCGCTCCACAAGTCTCCGCGATGAATGACCGAGCCCAGGCGGGCGCCGACCTCACCGTCGATGCCCGGCACATCGACCCGGACGGCAGGGAGTATCCGATCCAGGATTACGCGCCGCTCGGCGACGGCCGTTCCGTCGTCCTCGTCGGCCCGGACGGTGCGGTGGCGTGGTGGTGCGTCCCCGAGATGGATTCGCCGCCCCTGTTTGACCGGCTTCTGGAGCCGGAGGGCGGCGGCTATTTCCAGCTCTGCCCCGAAGACGCGTTCACGATGGAGCGGCGCTACCGCACCGACAGCAACGTCCTCGAGACGACTTTCACCACCGGGTCGGGCACGGCGCGGCTGACCGAATCCCTCAACAGCAGCCGCGCCGGCCGCCTGCCCTGGTGCGAACTGGCGCGACGGCTGGAGGGTGTCTCGGGCACAGTGACGTTCCGGATCCGCGCCGTCTTCGGCACGCGCGGCGATTCCCTCTCGCCCTGGCTCCAGCCGAATCCCAACGGCTGCGTCTTCCATGTGGGACCGGTCCTCGGGGTGGTCCGCTTTAGCGACAACATCCGCGTCCTCGAGGAGGAGGACCGCACCGTCTCCGCGACGGTGACGCTGGGGGAGGGGGAGCGCGCGCTGGTGGCGCTTCTGGCCGGCGAGAACGAGCCCCTGGGCATCCCCACCATCGCGGAGATCGACGAGCGCATCGATGTCAGCGACGACGCTTGGCGGCACTGGGCGGAGGGGCTGCATTACGACGGCCCGCACCGCTCCGAGGTGCGGCGCAGCGGCCTCGCCCTGAAGCTGCTACTCTACTCGCCGACCGGCGCCATCGCGGCGGCCGCCACCACCTCCCTGCCCGAGCGGATCGGTGGGCCGAAGAACTACGATTACCGCTATGCCTGGATTCGCGACGCCGGATACACCGTCAACGCCTTCCTCCGCGTCGGCGCGATGCCGGAGGCGAAGGCCGCCTTCTCCTGGCTGATGAAGCATCTCGGCGCGCATGGGGCGCAGGTCTTCTACACCCTGCGCGGGGGCAAGGTGCCGGAGGAGACCTCCCTCGACTTGGCCGGCTATCGCGGGTCGCGCCCGGTCCGGGTCGGCAACGCGGCGGCCCGCCAGCACCAGCACGGGATCTACGGCGACATCTTCGAGACCGCGACCCTGTTCGTCGCCGACGGCAACATCCTCGACCAGAAGAGCGCGACGGTTCTGGCGGATCTCGCCGACGAATGCGCAGACCGCTGGCGCCAGAAGGATGCCGGCATCTGGGAACTCGAAGTCCCGCAGCATTACACGATGTCGAAGATCAGCGCTTGGCAGGCGCTGGCCCGCGCCGTCGAACTGGCGGAGGCCGGCCATATCGCGGCCACCTGCGTACCGCGTTGGTCGCGGGAGCGGGACCGAATCCAGGCCTGGATCGAGGAGCATTGCTGGTCGGAGACGCGCCAAGCCTATACGTTCTATCCCGGCACCGACCGCCTCGACGCCTCCCTCACCCTGGCGGTCCGGTTCGGCTTCGACGGGCGCGACCGCCTGTCCTCCACCCTCGATGCGATCCGTGAGGAGCTCGGGCGCGGCCCGCTCCTCTATCGCTATTCGGGGGCCGAGAAGGAGGAGGGCGCCTTCATCGCCTGCTCGTTCTGGCTGGTGGAGGCCCTGGCCGAACTCGGAAGGCAGGACGAGGCCGAGGCGGTCTTCACCGGCACGCTCCACGCCGTCACCAGGGGCGTCGGCGTGATGAGCGAGATGGTCGATCCCGACACCGGCGACCATCTCGGCAACACACCGCAGGGCCTGAGCCATCTCGCCCTGCTTCACGCGGCCTGCTCCCTGCGCGGCGACCGCGAACGCGATCTGAAAGCGGCCCGATGACCGGCACCACCCTCGACACCCGTTCCGGCGCTCTCAGCCTGCCGGACGCGGCCCCCAGCCGGCATCCCGGCCTCGTCCTCACCGCCCTGGCTATGGGCGGCTTTGCCATCGGCACCACCGAATTTGCCACGATGAGCCTGCTTCCGGCCTTCGCGCCCGATCTCGGCATCGACGCGCCGACGGCCGGCCACGTCATCAGCGCCTATGCCCTCGGTGTCGTGGTCGGGGCGCCGGTCATCGCGGTGCTCGCGGCGACCATGGCCCGCAGGACGCTCCTCGTCGGGCTGATGGTGCTGTTCGCGCTCGGCAACATCCTGTCGGCCCTGGCCCCGAACTATCACGGGATGCTGCTGTTCCGGTTCCTGGCGGGCCTGCCGCACGGCGCCTATTTCGGTGTCGCCGCCCTCGTCGCCGCCTCCCTCGTCCCGCGGGAGCGGCGGACCCAGGCGGTCTCGCGGGTGATCCTGGGTCTCACCCTCGCGACGGTGGCGGGCGTGCCCCTCGCCAATGGGATCGGCCAGCTCGTGGGCTGGCGCTGGAGCTTCGGGCTCGTCGCCGTCCTGGCGCTGCTGACGGCGGTGGCGGTGCGGATCCTGGCGCCCCTCGGACGTCCGGCGTCGGGCGCCAGTGCGCTCCGCGAACTCGGGGCGCTGCGGCGCGGGCAGGTCTGGCTCACCCTCGCCATCGGCGCCATCGGCTTTGGCGGCCTGTTCTCGGTCTACACCTATCTCGCCTCGACCCTGATCGAGGTCACCCATGCCGCGCCGGTGGCGATCCCCCTGGTCCTCGCCGTGTTTGGCCTTGGCCTTACCGCGGGCAACCTCGTCTGCGCCTGGGCCGCCGACCGCGCCCTGATGCCGGCGGCCGGGCTGACCCTGGTCTGGGCGGCGGCGGCCCTGGCCCTCTACCCGTTCGCGGTGGGCAGCGTCTGGACCCTGGCGCCGGTGGTGTTCCTCATCGGCTGCGGCGGCGGCCTCGCCACCATCCTGCAGACCCGGCTGATGGATGTGGCCGAGGATGCCCAGACCCTGGCGGCCGCGCTCAACCACTCGGCCTTCAACTTCGCCAACGCCCTCGGCCCCTGGCTCGCCGGCCTCGCCCTCACCGCGGGTTTCGGCCTGCCCTCCACCGGCTGGGTCGGCGTCGCCCTGGCGCTCGGTGGCTTGGCGCTGTGGGCGGTCTCCGCCTTGCTTGAGCGGCCCCGCGCCGCCTCGCCGACACTCCGGGGACAGTGAGCGGCGGGCCGCGCCGCCTACGACGTCAGCGGCTGGATATCGAGCTGCATGCCCCGGCCCCTGAGAACGCGGACGAGGCGGTCTTCGAGTTCGTCATCGAGCCCGTTCACCTGCATGTGCAGGCGGCTTCCTTTCGCCGTGCCCGTCACCCAGAGACGATAGACCAGGCCCTCTTCGCGCAACTGCGTCAGAAGCCGCTCGGACCCGATCCGGTTGGCTTCGTCGTTCATTGCGATGAGGCTCGTGTCCATTCCGATCTCCCTTTACGACTAGGACAACGTCCCAGGGCTCTGTTTCGTCCTGATGTCTCGGGTCCCTTCTTCGAACGAGGATAACGATCGGGACACGGCGTGCCTGTGGTCATCGAGGGAACGAATGTTTCGCGCGTCCATCCGACGCCGGTCGACGGAGCCTAGCAATCGGCGGACCGGCACTGTCTCGCCCGACATAGGCACGACCATGCAGGGTGCCCGAGGGACCCGAGGCGCGCTCGCCGGCGGCATGCGCAGGTTTCCGCCCTGCGGAAGCTGCCTTAATCGTTCTTCAGCATAGAAATTTACTGTCGTTTATCGCCCCCGGCTCGATAAGCTCTACCGACGGAGCCGACGCGGCACCTGGAGGCACGAGATGAAGTTCGGATACGCTATCCTGCTGGGACTCTTCGCGGCCTCCCCGGCCGCCGAGGCGCTGGCCCAGAGCCCGCGCGACGTGCCGATCACCCAGGATCTGCGCCGCGAGGAGCGCATCGAGCGCCGCCTCGACCGGGACATGCCGCCGCCGGTGGACCCCAACGTGTCACCGGACAATCCGGACGGCGTCGTCGGTTTCGACGGTCCGCCCGGCATGTTCGAGAACGGTGTCGAGAACGGCAGCCCGATCCCCTCCGGATCACCCGCAGACGCCGACGACGATTGAGCATCGCAGCGGCATCCCCTTTCGCGGGGGCGTGCGCTCGTCACGGTCCGTGCCGTCCCGTTCGAACAGCTGTGCCCCTACGCCAGAGCGCTCAACATGAGGCCCGACGGACTGTCTCTCCTTCCAGGAGAGGCAGTCCGAGCGGCCCGCGAGATGTGTAAATATCGTAGGCCTCGAACGCCCGGGAAAATTGGGGGCGGTCCGACCGCTTTCGGTTGCGTGATCTCGTCACGACGATGCCGCCCGCAGGGACCGACCTGAACGGCCCTTTCTGGGCCGCTGCGCACCTGCCGTCCCGAGCCAGGAACGGAGAAGGCGAAGCCAGCGCCGCGGGTCGGAGGATGACGCGGGTGTGAGGGAGCAAATCGCTACCAAACGGCTTGTCCCCCCGGCGATGCGACCGGCATCGCCGATGTTCAGGGATCGATCAGGACTTGCATGGCCGAGGATGTGACGTCGACGGGCTACGAGTGGACGCTGGCGAGCTTTACCGACACCATCCATCGCGGCGGTGTCGCCCTATGGGCTTGGTCGCCCACGCGTAGGCTGGCCCAGCTCGACGGGCTCTGCCGCGAGTTCTGGGGTACGTCCGAGTCCGTCGTTCCCATCGACGACCTGTTCGAGCGCGTGAACGCGGAGGACCGCAGCGCGATGATGCGCGAGTGGGCGGCGAGCGAGGCGGATTCGCATCCCTACAGCTTCGACTTCCGCATCGGCGACGGCCCTCACGCACGCTGGGTCTCCGCCCGCGGGGTGGGTGGGGAGGCCGGCAAGGTCGGCGAGTGGGTCCAGGCCATCTTTCTCGACGTCACCCGGCAGAAGCGCGCCGAGGAGGCCGAGCACCTCCTGACGGCGGAGCTCGCCCACCGCGTCTCGAACATGTTTTCCGTCGCCCGGGCGCTGACCGCCATCGTCGCCCGGGGCGCCACGTCGACCCCGCACTTCGCCGAGGACCTGTCGCAACGCTTCGGCGTGCTGCACGAGGCGACCACCCTCGCGACGCGGGCACAGGCCGGGGACCACGGCAAAGTCAGGTTGCGGACGCTGGCCGAGCGGATCCTGTCCCCCTATCTCGACGGCGGCAACATCGCGATCGTCGTCGAGGAGGCCGCCGTGGCGCCTCCCGACAAGGTCAACGACTACGCCATGATCCTGCACGAACTCGCCACCAACTCCGCCAAGTACGGCGCCCTGTCGGGAGGCGGCACGCTGACGGTGACGGGTCGCGTGTCTGACGGGACGCTGACGCTCGATTGGCAGGAGACCTCGGCATCCTCGGGGACGGTCGCGTCCGATGGTGGCGGGTTCGGATCCCGGCTGTTGAAACAGACGATCGAGCGCAGCCTCGGCGGCCGCTTCACCCGCCGGATCGACGAGGCCGGTCTCAGCTTCGCGATGCACGTCCCGGTCGCCTGAGCGACCATCCGTCCCTCCTCACCTCACCGACCAGGAAACCGGACATGGCCCACGTCCTCGTCATCGGCGCCAGCCAGGGCATCGGCCTGGAAACCGTGAAGGCGGCCCTGGCGGCCGGCCATCGCGTGCGGGCCTTCGCCCGGTCCGCCGCGACCCTGTCGCTGTCGGGCCAGGGGCTGGAACGCTTCCCCGGCGACGCCCTGAACGCCGCCGACGTCGCGTCTGCCCTGGAGGGCATCGACGTCGTGGTGCAGGCGCTGGGTGTGCCGGCAAAGTCCCTGCTCGGGCCGGTGACCCTGTTCTCGGCCGCGACCAACGTGCTGGTGCCGGCCATGGAGACAGCCGGCGTAAGGCGCATCCTCTCCGTCACGGGCTTTGGCACCGGCGACAGCCGTGACGCCATCGGCCTGCTGCAACGCATCCCCTTCCGCCTGGTGTTCGGGCGGGCCTACGACGACAAGGACGCCCAGGAGATGCGGATCCGCCGAAGCGGCCTGGACTGGACCTTCGTCCGGCCCGGCGTCCTGACGCCCGGCTCGGCCACGGGACGCTACAAGATCCTGACGGAGCCCGCATCCTGGCGGAACGGCCTGATCTCCCGGGCCGACGTGGCGCATTTCATCGCCGGCGAGATTGACGGGCGATCCTACGAACGCAAGGCCGTCGTCCTCATCGGCTAGAGCGCGCTCCGACGAAGGGGATGCCGGTTTGGGGGGGAAAAGCGCGACGCAGCAAGGGTCTGGTGGCTAAAAATTGACCGATGGTACCCGCCCTGAGCGTCGGAGATGGAGGGGGAGCAGTGTCTGCTTCGAGCTGGGAGTTTGCAGAAGCAGACACAGCCGTCGCGCCCGCATTCGCCCCCTAGCAGGCCCTGGCAAGGGCCGCTTTCAGGCAACTTAACGGGAGAGATACTACGACCGAGTTCGGTCGGAACACGTCCGTCTGCACTACGACTGCAAAACTAATGACGGTCTGCGCGATGGCGGCTCGGACGGCACTGTTTCGATATCGTGAACGGGATCCGGTATTTGTCTACGCGCCGAATCGTCAGGTTGAGGACAACCTGTGTACATTCGATCTAGAATGAGACTTAGGTCTCGCGCTCGCGTAAGGAGATCACGTCCCGTAGCCGGATTTTTACCGTCAACAGGTAAATGACATCCTCTTTACGGGCTGATCGACGCAATAGTAATCGGTTCTGTGGCTCGCTACACGAACCGGACAATGATGCCGCCTTGCAATCCCGTCCGTGAACGATCTGGTTCCTTATCCCTCGCGCTTCTGCTCGCCGGGATCCAACTGCTTGCCTTCAGCGAGCGGTTTCTCCTCACCGTGGTGGCACAACCGCTCAAACTCGAGCTTTCCTTAACGGATGCGCAACTCGGCTTTCTTCAGGGCTCGGCCTTCGTCCTGCTGCACGCCCTCAGCATGCCGTTTTGTGGCCGGATCGCCGACCGCGGGCATCGCCGTGCGCTGCTCATCGGAGGCATCGTTCTGTGGAGTGTGGCCGGCATCGCATTCGCGCTCGCGGGATCCTTCGCGCTCATGGTGGCCGCACGCATGGTGCTGGGGCTCGGACAGGCGGTGGTCGCGCCCGCCGCGCTCTCGCTGCTGGCCTACCGCCTTCCGCCCCACCATATGGGGCGGGGCCTGTCCTGGCTCACCGCCAGCACGAGCCTGGGGCGAAGCCTCGCCCTGCTCGGAGGGGGTGCGGTCCTGGCGCTGCTGACCGCCGCCGGAGGCCTGGACCTGCCGGGCGCCGGCCAGCTGTCGCCGTGGCGGGCCCTGCTCATCCTGTCCTGCCTCCCCAACCTTCTCGCCCTCGTGGCCGCCCTGTGCATCGCCGAGCCCCCGGCCCGAAGGCACGCCGGCACGCCGCGCGACGGTCGGGCGTGGGCCTGGATCTGGCGCCATCGCGCCGTCTACCTCGCGCTCTTCGTGGCCGCGGCCTGCGCGGCCCTCGTACCACAGAGCCTCGGGGCCTGGGCACCGACGTTCTACGTGCGCGTCCACGGGTTGACGCCTGCCGAAAGCGGCGTGCGCCTCGGCTTGCTAAGCATGCTGATCGCACCTTTGGGCCACCTCGTGGGTGGATGGCTCCTCGACAGGGCCCGCGCGTTCGGCCGGCGGATCACCGCCGCACGAATGCTCTTGGCCGGATTGCTCCTGGTGCCCCCCTGCACCGCGGCGATGACGCTGGCCCCGACCCTGCCGCTCTCGCTCGTAGGCTTCGGCGCCCTGGCAGCGACGCTGGGTTTCACGGGTCCGGCTTACGTAGCCTGCCTCCAGTTCCTGACGCCGGCCTCCATGCGCGGGTTCGTGAGCGGGGTGTTCATCGCGGGGGTGGCACTGACAGCGATCGGCGTGGGACCGTTCCTGATCGGACTCCTCAACGATCGCGTGTTCGGGCAGGCGGGAGTCGGGTCGACCATGCTGGCGGTCTTCGTCGTGGTGGCCCTGCTCGGTGCGGCGCTCGCCCTTGCGCTGGTCAGGTCCATCCGCGCGCAGCCGCGACCGGCGGTCGGCGCGGCGGGGCTCGGACGGACCTCAAGCCCATACCGGCCCGCGTCGGAAGCGGCGCATTCTCCACGCTTGTAAGCTCCAACATAATTTTAAGCACCAAAGCGGAGTGTGCTTCCGAACTTTGACGGCCGAAGCTTAGCAGCAACTGATTCTCATTGAGGAAGACATGTAGGCGCTTTATTTAACGCCTTTAAGGCCTCGGTTCGTATTCCGATTGGACGTCCGGTCCTCGATCAGGGATTTAGCGTTTCTTGACCAGTTCGCCTTTCGTTCACACGCTTGTTCAAAGCACGGCTGAGGTCGAGTCGAAGCGAGCGTTCGAGTTCTGGCGCGACACGGCGCTTTCCATGTCCGGCGTCACCAGCGCCGGGGCCGAGGAACGGCGTTCGTTCGCAGCCAGTCGCCTCGTCGCCGTCACGGCCCATAGCACCTTGCTGCACACCGAGGGCCCGCGGGTCGATGTCGAGCGCACGGCGCGCCATGTCCGCCAAGACGGGCGCGACACCATCACGATCGCCCTGGTCCTGCGCGGTACCCAGTACTTTGAACAAGGGACCCGCGGCGGGCGGATGGCTCCCGGCGACATCAGCGTCACCGACTCCGGACGCCCGTTCCTGATTGGGGCCTACGAGGATTACGAGGAGATCCGGCTCAGCGTGACGCGCGCGGCCTTCAGGGCCCATGTCGGCGAGCCGGAAGCCTACGCCGGGCGCCTGATCGGCGACGGCCCCCTCAATGCCCTGTTCGCGACCTACCTGCGGTCCTACGCGGCCTTGGTGCCGGGCATGACGGAGGCCGAGGCCGGCATTGCGGTCGAGGGCACCCTGCACCTGTTCCGGGGTTTGGTGGGCGCTCGCACGGGCGCCGTCACAGCGAACGCGTTGCGGTCGCTGGCCGCCGTGCACATCGAACGCAGCCTACACGATCCGGGTTTTGGTCCCGACGCTCTGTGCCGAGCGTTGTGCGTCTCCCGCAGCCGTCTCTACGCCGCCTTCGCAGACGGCGAAGGTGTCGCGGCGACCATCCGCGACGCTCGACTGGATCGCGCACGTGGGTACCTGTCCGACCCGGCGCTGGCGAAAGAAAGTATCGCGACCATCATGATCCGTTGCGGTTTCACCGACCCGTCGATGTTCAGCAAGGCATTCCGTCGACGTTTCGGGATGTCGGCGCGCGATCTCAAAACCTCGAACACCTGAGGGCGGACGCTTTACCGGAACTGTGTCGGCCACCAACCGCGTCACCGGCCGAGCCAGGACGCCGCGTCGCCAGGAAGGAGGGGCAACACGTCGCGCGAAGGGACGAAGGCTTCTTGAACGACCGCGATGGGCGCAGTGCGGAAGGTCCGGTTCCGGGTATAAGGCCAACGTCCGCTTCCCACCCCGAGCCGAAGTTGCCGGCCGGCCAACAGATGATTGCTTGTGGGGAGTGCCCGTGGCGAACCAAGCGGCCGGGTTGGGTCAAAAGCTCCGCCGACGGCGGGTACCGAACGTCAGATCTTCATCGCTGGAGCTGCGCTCGACGCAACGTGGTCGGGCGCAGCTCTAGGATAGGGACTTCCCCCGGAGCGTGATGCGCGTCAGCTCGGACGACGGCCCGAGCCGCAAGGCGAAGCCCGGCCACAGCCCCGTGCCGTTGTTGACGTAGAGCGTCATGCCGCCTACCGCGTAGGCGCCGGAGACGAAGCCGGCATTGGCGCGCGCGACCAGCCGGTCGAGGCCCCAGATCATCCCGCCATGCGTATGCCCGGAGAGTTGCAGGGCCACCCCCTTGGCGGCTGCCCGTGCCGCATCCTTCGGCTGATGGTCGAGGAGGACGATGGGGGCATCGGGCGGCGCACCGGCCAAAGCGGCGTCGAGGTCGTGCACCGGCCGGCCCGAATGCGACGCCGACAGGTCGGTCACGCCCGCAAGGACCAAGGCATCGGTGCCGCGCCTCAGGATCGTATGCCGGTTCTCGAGCACGCCCATGCCCAGCTCGGCATAGCGGCGCATCCATCCTGCATAGTCGAAGAAATACTCGTGATTGCCGGGGATCACCCAGACCCCGTCCGGAGCATGGAGACCCCGCAACGGTTCGACATCGGCGCGGCGCGATGCGAGGGCCCCGTCGATCAGGTCGCCGGTGACCACCACGAGATCGACGCCGAGCGCGTTGGATCGCGTCACCACCTCCCGCGCCCACGCCACCGGGAACAGGCGGCTGAGATGCAGGTCCGTCAGCTGGAGCAGGGTGAAACCGTCGAAGCCGGCGGGAAGGTTCTCGATCTCGACGGTGACGTCCTTGAGCGGGGGCACCCGCACCGCCTGCTGCACCGCCATCGCCGACAGAAGCATGGCCAGCGCCGCCTCGGAATAGCGCCAGCCGACCGGGATCGTCCAGCCTCCGCCGGGCACGAGCCGGGAGGCCAGCGCCACGACGTCGAGGGCCAGCTGCATCGCCGCCAGGAGGAAGATCGCCCCGAAGGTCCAGTTGAACAGCACGATCAGCAGCCGCGGAAACTCGGGCGCGAAGACCGAGCCGGACGAGAGGCGGCTCCACAGATGATACTGCGACGCGATGAGCAGGAGGACCGCAACGCCGGCCTTCACCGCGAACGGCCATGGCAGCGGCCACAGTACCCTGGTGATGACGTACAGGCAGGGCAGACCGAAAATCAGGTGGAACATGCTCTCGTATCGGCGACGGTGGACAATCGGCACGGAGCCGATCCTGCTCCCGCATGGAACGAGGCCATATCACCGACCGCGCGACGTGGGACGCGTCGATCCACCTCGCACGCACCCTCACGTGCTTCCGAGCACACTCGCTGTCGTCGACGGGTCGGGGGATTCGGCGCCCGACCGCCTGCTCTCGTGGAGCGACCTGACGAGGTGGAGGAAGCGCGGGAAGAGCCCTCCCGCACGTTCCATAGGCCCGCCGCAGGCGCGCGCCCGCCTTTTGCATGTGCGACACCAGCGCCGAGGCGCCCTCGTTCGAGGTGGACCGTTGTCACTCCGGGAGCCGTCGCAGGGAATGGCCCAAAATCGGCCCGCTCTTGCCATGTGTGAATGTCCCACCGCCGGGGCCATGCCATGGCCCCATCCACACGACACGCGACAAACGCGAAGCGAGGCCGGCGGGCGATGCTGAAACAGGGTTCGGATGAAGCAGGGTCCGCGCATGGCGCGGCTCTTATAAAACGAGATCCGACGGACCGCGCCGCCGGACCGACATTCGATCAGATCCGTCGGCGCGCCTATGAACTCTGGGAGCGTAATCACCAGCCGATGGGGTTCGAGATCGAGTTCTGGCTCATGGCCGAGAAGGAGTTGCGGGCCGAGCGCGACCGTGCGGCGAAGGCCGAAGCGACGGAAGCCGGCGATTCCCTGCCGCCTTCACGAAGCTGGAGCGGGCCGTAAGACGAACTCTCCCGCGATTTGACCAGCTGCACATATCGCTCATAGCGAAAGCGCATCAACGCATGATCACCTTCGGATAATTGTTGATCGATGATCATCAAACCGCATAACTAGCGAGCATTCGCGCCAGGACTTGGAGATAAAGTTCACAACAGGTCGCCGTGTCGCTTTAGGAATTCTTTAGGTGTTTTGCGTATCTTCGAGGCGGATACCATCAGGGGATGGTCTCCCGTCATCGGAACGCTTTTTATGCTGAGCCGCCTTTCCCTGCGCGCGCGCCTCATCGGCGCCTTTTCGATCACGACGCTGCTTCTTTTGAGCATGGGGGCCGTGGCGTTGACCGCCACCCGGACGATCAACGGACATCTGGTGACGGTGCAGTCGGACGCTCTGCCGAGCGTCGCCAAGGCCGGTGAGATCTCGGGCTGGATCGGGCGCTACGCGATCAGCATCTATCGCCATCTCGGCGCGATCGATCCGGATTCGAAGAAGCGCTACGATGCCGAGATCATCGACCGTCAGGGCAAGGTCACGCGCATCCTGGCTGAGTATGCGAGCCTCGCCACCTCCCCCGGCGAGAAGGCCGTCTACGACACGCTCAACACGACCTGGCTCGAGTACCAGACGGAGAACAAGGCGATCCTCGATCTCTCGCGCAGCGGGATGAACGAGGACGGGCTCGAGCGGCTGCAGGGGCAATCCACCGAACTCCAGCGCCTGTGCACCTCGCTGGCGGACCGGCTCGTGGCCATCAACAACGAGGCGGCGGAGACGTCCCGGCTCGCGAGCCGGGAGGCCTTCGACCGCACCGAGACCCTCGTCCTCGGCGCGGGCCTCGGCGGCCTCGTCCTGTCGGCCCTGCTCGCGTTCTGGATCATCCGCGGCGTCACCGGGGGCATCGACTCGGTGGTGCGGCCGATGCAGGCGCTGGCCTCGGGCGACCTGTCGGTGGCGATCCCGCGCCAGGGGGAGGGGACCGAGATCGGCACGATCGCGGATGCGGTGCAGGTGTTCAAGACGCGCCTCGTCGAGATGCGCGCCCTGGAGGAGGAGACCGTGCTCGCGCGCGCCGGCGCCGAAGCCCAGCGGCAGGCCGCCATGCACACGATGGCGGGGGATTTCGAACGGGCCGTGGGCGGCATCATCGGCACCGTGGCGGCGGCAGCGAGCCAACTCCAGGGCACCGCCCGCTCGATGACGGCGACGGCCACGCACACCGCCTCGCAATCCCTGACCGTGGCGGCAGCCGCCGAGGAGGCGGCCTCCAACGTCAACACCGTGGCGGCGGCCGCCGAACAGCTCGGCTCCTCGGTCCAGGAAATCGGCCGTCAGGTCGACGGATCGGCCAACCTCGCCACCCTCGCCGTCAGCGAGGCGGCACGGACCGCCTCCCTCGTCGAGGAACTCAGCCTGGCGGCGGGCCGGATCGGCGACGTGGTGTCGATCATCTCCGACATTGCCGGGCAGACCAACCTGCTGGCGCTGAACGCCACCATCGAGGCGGCGCGGGCCGGTGAATCGGGCCGGGGCTTCGCCGTGGTCGCCGCCGAGGTGAAACAGCTCGCCAGCCAGACCACGCGCGCGACCCAGGAGATCGGCGATCAGATCGGCCGCATCCAGGCCTCCACCGGACAGGCGGTCTCGGCGATCGGAACCATCACCTCGCGGATCGGCGAGATCAGCACCGTCGCCACCTCCATCGCCGCCGCCGTGGAGCAACAGGGCGCGGCGACCCAGGAGATCGTCCGCAACGTGTCCCAGGCCGCCCTGGGGACGGGACAGGTCACCGCCAATGTCGCCAGCGTCGCGAGTGCGGCCGAGGAGACCGGCGCCGCCGCGAGCCAGGTCCTGGCCTCGGCCTCCGCGCTGTCGCAGCAATCCGACCATCTCAGCACGGAGGTGGCCCGCTTCCTCGCCACCGTGCGAGCCGCGTGACCGGTCTCACGCGAGGCCATCCGCGCCGATGCGGCGCATGCGCGATCTGTGGCTTTCGTGCCTTGAGGCGAGGCGAAAACGCGCCTCGCCTGCCTATGGAGGAGGCATCCGGCCCACTCGCCCGATCCTGCCCGTAATGTGAGATTTGTTGGCATCGATCTTGTTACGTCACCCGCCAGACCACTGGCCGCTTCCATCGGGCGGACGGCACGAAGCGGAGTGATTGTTGATGACCAAGGGCACGATGAACCGCCGCCATGCGCTCAAGCTCGGTTTGGCAGGGGCGGGCGGTGCGGTGGCGATGCCGTTCTTCGCACGCCACGGCCTCGCGGCGGAGCCGATCAAGCTCGGCAGCCTCCTCGACGGGACCGGGGCGCTCGGCCTCGAAGGCAAGCGGATGATCGAGACCACCGAATACACGGTGGAGCTCATCAACAAGGCCGGCGGCCTGCTCGGACGGCCGATCAAGCTGATCGCCTACGACACCCAGTCCAACATGCAGCTCTATACGCAATACGCCCAGACCCTGGCCCTCAAGGACAAGGTCGACGTCATCCAGGGCGGCATCACCTCGGCCTCGCGCGAGGCGATCCGGCCGATCTTCGGCCGTTCCAAGACCCTCTACTTCTACAACACCCAGTACGAGGGCGGCGTCTGCGACCGCAACGTGTTCTGCACCGGCTCGACCCCGGCCCAGACCGTCAACCACATCGTCGATTACGCCCTCAAGAACTGGGGCAAAAAAGCCTACATCGTCGCCGCGGACTACAATTACGGCCACATCACCGCGAGCTGGATGACGAAGTTCATGAAGGATGGCGGCGGCTCCGTGGCCGGCACCGACTTCTTCCCCCTCGACGTCACGAACTTCTCCTCCGCCATCAGCCGCATCCAGCAGGCCCAGCCCGAGATCGTGCTCTCGGCCCTCGTCGGCGCCAACCATTCGGGCTTCTACCGCCAGTGGGACGCCGCCGGCATGAAGGGCAAGATTCCCATGGGCGCCACCGTGTTCGGCCTCGGCGACGAGCTGACCACCATGGACACCTCCACCACCAACGGCATCCTCACCTGCTACGGCTGGTACAACGACCTCGACACCCCCGCGAGCAAGGCCTTCGTCGCCGGCATGCAGGGCAAATTCGGCGCCGACGTCACCGATCTCAGCGAGCTCGATACCGCCACCTACGAGGGCATCATGTTCTGGGCCGAGGCGGTCAAGAAGGCCGGCTCGATCGAGCGCGACGCCGTCATCGCGGCGCTGGAGAGCGGCATCAGCATCGACTCGCCCACGGGCAAGGTGACGATGGATCCGGGCACCCACCACACCATCCGCAACACCTATCTCGCCCGGCCCAAGGACCGGAAATGGGAGCAGCTGGCGACCTTCCCGGATTCGTTCCCGGCCGATACCGGCGGCGCCTGTGATCTCGTGAAGAACCCGCGCATGAACAAGCAGTTCACGCCCGACCTGAAGGGCTGAGGCGCCTCTTCATGGATCTCGCGGGGCTCCTGACCTTCAACGTCCTCACCGGCATCGCCACCCTGGTACTGATCACCCTCGGTCTCGGGGTGATCTACGGCATGATGCGCATCATCAACCTGGCGCATGGCGAGTTCATGATGCTCGGCGCCTACACCGCCGTGATGGCGAACGGCGCCGGGGTGAACATCTGGATCGCCATGCTGGTCCTGCCGCCCCTGGTGGTGGGGGCGGTGGGGCTGATCCTGGAGCGCACCGTCATCCGCTTCCTCTACGGGCGGATGATGGACACGATGCTGGCGACCTGGGGCATCAGCCTCGGGCTGATCGGCCTGATCACCACCCTCTACGGCAACGTCGTGCGCGGGGTCTCGACCCCGGTCGGGAGCTTCGAGATCGGCCGCTACGGCGCCAGTCTCTACAGCCTCGTCATCGTCGCCACGGCTCTGGCCGCGCTCACGGGCATGTTCCTGCTGCTGCGCATGACGAAGTTCGGCCTGATCCTGCGCGCCACCATGCAGAACCCGCGCATGGCCGCCGCCATGGGCGTTTCGCCCGACCGCATCTACATGGCGACCTTCGGCCTCGGCGCGGCTTTGGCGGGCCTCGCCGGCGGCGTGCTCGCCCCGATCTCCGGCGTCTCCCCCTCCATGGGCGCGGCCTACATCTCCCGCGCCTTCATCACCGTGCTCGGCGGCGGGCCGGCCATCGTCACCGGGACCGGCCTCGCCTCGTCGGTGTTCGGATTCATCAACGAACTGGTCTCGTTCCGGACCACGCCCGTCATCGGCGACGTCGCCCTCCTCGTCGCAGCGATCCTGCTGATCCGCGTGCTGCCCCAGGGCATCACCGGCCGCTACCTGAGGCGCAGCCTATGAACCCCGTCGCCCGCCGCTCCGCCATGGGGTTCCTCGTCACCCTCGGCGTCATGCTCACCATCCTGTTCGGGGCGCCGCACGCCCTCGACACGTTCGGCCTCGTCCAGGCCACGGGCTTTGCAGCACTCGCCATGTTCGCCCTGAGCCAGGGCTTCATCTGGGGCTATGGCGGCGTGATGTCCTTCGGCCAGGCCGCCTTCCTCGGGCTCGGCGGCTACGCCTATGCCGTCTCCGTCATCAACATGGGCGACAGCACGCTGCCGATCCTCATCGCCATCCTGGTGCCGACCCTGTTCGCGGGGCTGCTCGGCTATTTCATGTTCTACGGCCGGATCTCGGACGCCTATATCGGCGTCATCACGCTGACCGTCTCGGTGATCCTGTTCCAGCTCGTGAACACCACCTCCGGCAGCCAGTACCGGATCGGCGAGGCGGAACTCGGCGGGTTCAACGGCATCCCGGCGATCCCGGCGCTGAACAAGCTCGGGGATGCGGGCAACCCGCTGGACAATGACGGCATCTGGTACGCCGCCATGGGGGCGCTGATCCTGGTCTACGCCACCTTGCGCTGGGTGCTGGCCAGCCGTTTCGGCCGTGTCGTGGTGGCGATCCGCGAGAACGAGACCAGGGCCCAGCTCATCGGCTACGACCCACGCCTGTACAAGCTCCTCGCCTTCATGATCTCGGGCGCCGTCGCCGGGCTCGCGGGCTGCCTCTACGCCAATTGGGGCGGCTTCATCAGCCCCACCGTGTTCGGCCTGTCGATGTCGGCGCAGGTGATCATCTTCGTGCTGGTGGGCGGCCTCGGCACCCTCGTCGGGCCGATGCTCGGCGCGGTGCTGATCCAGTGGCTCATCATCGAGGCCGGCTCGCAGAACGTGGTCGATTCCAATCTCGGCCTCGGCATCGTCTTGGTCGCCTTCGTCCTCCTGATCCCGCAGGGGCTCCTGCCGGTGGTGAGGAACCTGCTGATGCGGGTCCCCGATCTCGTCGCGAAGGCCCGCCCGGCCAGGGACGAAGCGTCCGACCCCGTCCGCGACGCCCGGCCTGCGGAGGTCCGTCCATGAGCGAGACCATAAGCGCGAAAGCCCCGCTTCGCCCCCTCGTCGAGGCCAAGGGCGTCACCATGCGCTTCGGCGGCGTGACGGCGGTGGGCAATGTCGACTTCACCCTCGGCGAGGTCGAGCTGCGCTGCCTCATCGGCCCGAACGGCGCGGGCAAGAGCACCTTCTTCAAGATGCTCACCGGGCAGTTGACGCCGAGCGAGGGCCGCATCCGCTTCCGCGACACGGACATCACCGGGGCGGAGCCGCACCGGATTGCGCGGCTCGGGGTCGGCATCAAGACCCAGGTGCCCAACGTCTTCAACGGCCTGTCGGTGCGCGAGAACGTGTTCGTGGCGGCGGGGCGGCGCAAGTCCATCGCCCGGACGCGTTCCATCGTCGACGAGACGCTCACCCGGCTCCAGCTCACGGCCATCGCCGAACGCAATGTCGGCCAGCTCGCCCACGGCCAGCGCCAATGGGTCGAGATCGCCACCGTTCTCGCCCAGGAGCCGGAACTCATCCTCCTCGACGAGCCCGCCGCCGGCATGACCCATGACGAGGTCCACCGCACCGCCGAGCTCATCCGCGAGATCAACCGCACCCATGCCCTCATCGTGGTGGAGCACGACATGCCCTTCATCCGGATGATCGCCAGGACCGTCACCGTCTTCAACCAGGGCCGCATCCTGATGGAGGACAGCGTGGAGCGCGTGCTCGCCGACCAGCGCGTCCGCGATGTCTATCTCGGCAAGCAGGCCGCATGAGCCGCCCGATGAACGCGATAGACCCCATCCCGCTCTCCACCTGCCCGAATGCCGTGGCGACGGCGGCACGGCCCGCGCTCCTCGCCGTCGAGGGCCTGCATTCCGGCTACGGCCGCATCCCGATCCTCGGCGGCGTCTCGCTCACCGTGGGGGAGGGCGAGTTCGTGGGCATCCTCGGCCATAACGGCATGGGCAAGACGACCCTGCTGCGCACCCTGATGGGCTACCTGCCCGTCACCGCCGGCCGCATCCGCCTCGGGGACGAGGACATCGCCCGGCGCTCGCCCACGGCGCGGGCGCGGCTCGGCATGGGGTTCGTGCCGCAGGGGCGGGAGATCTTCGCGACCTTGAGCGTGCGCGAGAACCTGCGCATGGGCTGCCTCCTCTCCGACAGGGACGAGGACGAGACCATCGCGGACATCCTCGGTGTCTTCCCCCGGCTCAAAGCCTATCTCGACCGGCCGGGCGGGGCGCTCTCTGGAGGCGAGCAGCAATTGCTGGCGCTGGCCCGCTGTCTCTGCGGCAATCCCCGCATCCTCCTCCTCGACGAGCCGACGGAGGGGATCCAGCCTTCGATCATCGAGGAGATCATCGAGACGCTGCAGGCCATCGGCCGGGCACGCGGCCTGACGATCCTCCTCGTCGAGCAGAACCTCACCTTCATCGCCGGCCTCTCCGAGCGGGTGCTGATCCTGCAGAAGGGCGTCGTCACCCGCGAGATCCCGCCCGAGATCGCCCGCGACCGGGCGATGATCGAGGAGTTCGTCGGGATGGAATGAGGCCGCCCGCCCCATCCCGTCCCACACGCCAATTTCCCTTCCCACCAAGGAGACGTCCCGCGATGGCCGCCGCCCCGACCCCAATTCCCGACCTCGACATCGTCGAGATGACCCTCGCCGACGTGGCCGACGCTTTCGCCAGCGGCGTCACCTCGGAGGCGCTGACCCTGGCCTTCCTCGACCGGATTGCCGCCTACAACCCGCATTACAACGCGATCATCGTCATGAACCCGCAGGCGCTGGACGATGCCCGCGCCATCGACGCGCGCCGCGCCGCCGGCGAGACGCTGGGACCGCTGGCCGGCGTGCCGGTGGTCATCAAGGACCCGATGGACATGGCCGGGCTGCCGACCACGGCGGGCTGGCGCTTCCTCAGCGCCAAGGCCGGCGGCGTCGATCTGATCCCCGAGACCGACTCGCCCGTCGTGGCGCGGATGCGGGCGGCCGGCTGCGTCATGCTCGGCAAGACCAACGTCCCCGTTCTCAGCGCCACCGGCAGCCACGCCAATGACAGCTGGGCCGGACCGACCCTGAATTCGGCGGCGCCCGATTGCCTGCCCGGCGGCAGCAGCGCCGGCACGGCCACGGCGGTGGGCGCCAGCCTCGCGGTGCTCGGCCTCGCCGAGGAGACCGGCGGCTCGATCCAGAACCCGGCCTCGGCCCAGGGGCTGGTCGGCATCAAGCCGACCTTCGCCCTCGTCCCCAATGCCGGCGTGGTGCCCCTGGCCGGCAGCACCCGCGACGTGGTCGGCCCCATCGCCCGCTGCGTGCGCGACGCGGCGCTGACCCTCGACGTGCTGGCCGGCTACACCGCCGCCGATCCCAAGACGGTTGCCGGCATCGGCAAGCGGCCCAAGGGCGGCTACACCTCGAAACTCGACCGGAACGGGCTCCAGGGCAAGCGCCTAGGCCTGTTCGGACCCGGCTGGCGCGACCTGCCGCTCTCGCCGGAGGCGACGGAGCTATATGCGCGGGCACAGAGCGAGATCACCGCCTGCGGCGCCACGCTCGTCGCCGATCCCTTCGCCGGCACGGGCTTCGCGGCGCTTGCCGAGCCCACCGAGGGCCTGAACTATTTCGACGCCCGCGGCATGGAATCTGTGCCGTATGACCTGCACCTCTACCTGCAGCGGCTCGGATCGAGCGCGGCGCTTCGCAGCGTCGCTTCCTTCGCCGAGGCGACGGCGGAGGAAGATGCGTTCGGCCCCAGGGGCGTGCTGCGCTACCTCCACCAGTATCCGGTCTTCGAGGCGATCCTGGCCGATCCGACGCGCCCGCCCGATTTGTCGGACTTCCTTGCCCTCAGAGAGGCTTACCTCGACATCTTCAACCAGGTGATGGACGAGCATGGGCTCGACGGGCTGGTCTTCCCGCAGATGCGCAACGAACTGCCGCCGCTGCATGGCGACCTCGCCATCAACGAGACCACGGTGTGCGAGATCAACATCGCCGGCCTACCCGGCGTGACGCTGCCGGCCGGGGCCTATGCGAGCGGCTCGCCGTTCAACCTGATCTTCGTGGGCCGGATGTGGAGCGAGGCCGACCTCCTCGCCTACGCTTATGCCTTCGAGGCGGCCACCGGCTACCGCAAGGCGCCGAGCCTGGTGACCGCAGGCTGAGGGCAGGCGCGCGCCCCACCCGAGGCCCTCCTCCCCCTACGCTCCGCTATTCACACATCTCGTGGGCAGCGCGGGTCCCCTCTCCTGGAAGGAGAGGGACAGGGTGAGGTGTGTGACCTCTCCGGAGATGGACCACACCTCACCCCAACCCTCTCCTGGAAGGAGAGGGGACCCGTCGCGTCGAACCCTCTCGGATAGAGGGAAGAGCAATCGGGCAGATTAGTGAATCCTGTGAATCGAGGATTCCATAGGGGGAGGAAAAACCCTTACCCAAGGGCAACACCATCCGCCGTGGCGATCGTCCCGCCCTCGACGACCTCGCAATAGATCCCGAGGTCCACATGCCCGAAATGCTGCTTGATCGCCTTGGGCAGGTTGGCGTCCCGCTCGGCGGTCGCCGGGTTCACGTTGACGGCGCCGCAGCGCGGTGTGCGGGCGAGGCCGCGCAGGCGCACCGGGCCGATGCTGACCTCGCGCCCGACCCAATCGAGTTCCTGCCACGGCTCCAGACCGACGAGATGGATGTTGGCACGGAAGCGCAGGGGGTCGAGCTCCCGCCCCGTCGCCTCGGAGAGCGCCCGCACCGAGGCGAGGTTCACGACCGAGATCGCGCGCATCATCACCGGCGAGAGCACGCTGGCATCGGTGAACTTGTGGTTCTCGGCCCGCACGAGGCGGGGCCGCCCGCGCGTTTCCTCGCCGAGATAATCGGCGAAGAACGCCTCCGTCCCGGCGCGCCCGGCCTCCGTGGAGAGGTCGGCGGCAAACACCTCCTCCCCCTCGCGCCGGATCGTCAGGCAGTGGCTTTCGGGGTCGAGCCGCGTCGTGAGAGCCGCCAGCGCCGTGTTGTTACGCAGCATCAGGAAGAAGCCCTTGTCCAGGGGCTCCGGCTTGTCCGGGTCGAACAGGGTGGTCCCCAGCGCCAGGGCGTATTCCCGGTCATGGGCGAGCCCCGCCTCTGGGGTCACGCTCATGCTTGTCAGCGCCTCGGCCGACAGACCCTTGATCGGATAGCGGTAGAGGGCGTCGACGGCGGGCATGGCGAATTCCTGGAGAGGGTGCGCCCCTCGATGCCGGGAGACGGCGCGATCCGCCATACGCTGTTTTGCGCAAGCGGTCGGACACCGCATCGGCGAGGCGCCGGGGACGAAAAAGCCGGCTCCGCGCGAACGGAACCGGCTGTCGGACGAAATTGGAGCCGCAGGCCTCCAAGAGCCTAGCCCGGCGCGAGGCCCAGCAGCGTTCCGAGGGGAACGACGAGGGTGAAGCCGCCGTAGAACCCGTCCTTGGCGCGGCGCGCCGTATAGGGGTTGTAGTAGGAATTCGGGTTGACGACGTACTGGACCACCGGCTCGAGGATGACGCCCGCGCCGAGATCGAAATGGGCGTTGACCTCGAACACGAACTTGTCGCGCGAATAGGGTTCGCCGGTGCCGCCCGAGATGAAGTTCGCATCCGACAGGAAGTCGGCATAGTTCTGGTTCAGCCGCTGCCAATTGGCCTTGATGCCGTAGGTGTCGTTGGGCCGGCCCTGGTCGGGCGCCGACAGCAGCAGGCCGGCGAAGGAGTTGAAGCGGATCGGGATCGTCGGGTCGAAGGCGTAGCCGGTGCCGGTATAGGCCGAGATCGCGGTGGGATGCGGGTTGCTCGCATCGCTTCCGCCATCGGCCCGCCATAGGGTCTGCGTGCCGGTGAGGACGACGCCCGACGTGCCGGATTTCTGCAGGGACGGGGTGCCCGGGTTGAGGCCCTTCGAGGTGCCGGCGATGGTCTTGAAGTTATCGTCGTGGTCGGCGGTGTTGTAGAAGCCGGTGAGCGAGACGCGGCCGGGATAGGCCTCCATCGTGTAGTCGGTCTTGCGCCCGATCTCGGTCATCACGACGGCGCCGGACAGGCGCTCGTAGCCGAAATCATACCCAGACAGGACGTTGGTGTTGGGGTTCACGCTGAAGGCGCCAGCCTGGATATAGGTGGTCGGCGAGAGCTTGTAGGCGATGTTGGCGCCCCAGACGCCGAAGAGCGGCGAGGTGAAGCCGGCATTGAAGTAGAACATGTCCTGGAAACAGGAATTGATCGAGTTGCACGGCGGCAGGCCGTAATAACGGTCGGGATGGGTGCGGCCGACCTCGACCACGAGGCGGTCGTCGAGGAGCTTCTGCTGGTAGGTCAGCAGCGAGAGGCGGGTGCTGTTGGGCGTGTAGGGCGGCTGGTAGCCCACCGTGGTGTCGCCGATGTCACCGGCCATGTTCAGGTTGCGCACGAGGCCGAAGAACGTTTGCGTGAAGTTGATCGAGCCGCCGGCGATGCCGGCGAGCTTCTGCATGTCGGCCGTCATGCTGAGCACGAAATAGGCGGCGTTCGATTGCTCGCCGGTGCGCAGGCCGGCGCTCGGATTGGCCTGGTAGAAGTCGTAGATGTTGACGTCGAAGGTCAGTCCCCGCGCCGCCATGTCGGTGGCCCAGGGCGCGAGGGGCCCGGTGCGTACGGGATCGGCGGGTTTCGAGGCGATGTCCCGGTCGGTGCGCGGCTGCGTCTGATTATTGAGTTCGCCGACGGGCGAGGCGGTCTGAGCCTCGGCGGACAGCATGCCCGCGGCGAGGAACGCACCGCCCAGCAGAACCGGAAGCCCGGTGCGGCGAGCCGGGCGCGCGAAGGCGGCGCTTCCGGGTCTTCCTGTCGCGTCTGTCGGCATGGTCGAACGTCTCCCTGCTGCTGTTCCCCGCGCCTTTCGGGTCTCGTGCTCGTCGAAGGAGCCCAGGCGCGGGGAATTGTGAGATTGGGAGGGTTCAGCAAGGCCAATGCCACATCAGGGAGCGCACTCAAGAAAAGTTCCATGTCTCACCCGAATTCTTTGGACAACACCGGCAGATTGCGTTCTCGACGCTGAATGACTGATGCTCAACCAGAAGAAGCATGGTCAAGAAACCTGAAGCGGCGGACATGCCGGTGCCGAAGGGATAAGGTCGGCACGGAAACGGGCATGTGTGATCCCACAGATGGCAGAAGGCAGAAAATTCAGGCAAATACGCATAAATCCCACAAACCGGTCAGAATCAGATTGACAGGCGGCCTGCGCCGGGGACCTTTCCGATGATGTCCGGCCGTGACGTGTGTTCATGGAAAGCGGCACCGGCACCTTCGTCATCTCGGCTCAGGCAGCGTGATTCTGGCGGCATGATCAATCGGACAGGACAGGCCGACGCGTTGGATCTGCCCGATCCCGCTCATCCGGCTCCAGCGCGGCTCCCTATCGCCGGAGGTTGCGGGAAACCGACATCGACGACGGCTTCCCCTGGTATGAGCGACGCGATTGCAATCTCCGTGGGAAACACCCTGCGGGACACGCGTTTTCCTGCGGCCTCGGCTCACCAAAATCGCTACTCTTCGGCGGATTGGGGAGACGCCGACGCCGATGCTGACCGACCACCGCTATCAGGAGATCCTGTCCCGCCTGAACGGGACGGGTCGGGTCGGCGTCTCGGACGTGGCCGCCTATCTCAGGGTCTCCGAGGAGACCATCCGGCGCGACCTCAAGGTGCTGGAGGAGCGCGGCGTCCTGCGGCGTATCCACGGGGGCGCGGTGCCGCCCCGCCTGGACCAGGACCGGCCGCTTCAGGAGCGGGGCAAGACCAACCCGCGCGAGAAGGCGAAAGTAGCGGCCAATGCCGAGGTGCTGATCCGCGACGGGATGTCGATCTTCATCGATACCGGCACCACGACCCTCGCCTTCGCCCGGCGCCTCAGCGGCCGCAACCTCACGGTGACGACGAATTCCATCGACGTGGCGCTCCATCTCGGCAGCGGTCCCGCACGGGTGAACCTGACGCCGGGGATGCTGCGGGCGCGGGACAACGCCCTCGTCGGCTACGAGACGGTCGCCTACGCGCAGCGGTTCTATTTCGACCTCGCCTTCATGGGCATCGCGGCCTGCGACCTCACCCATGGCTGGATGGATTACGAGGAGCACGAATCCGCCCTGCGCAAGGTGCTCCGGGGCCAGGCGCGCCAGAGCGTGCTTCTGGCCGATTCCCGCAAGTTCGGGCGTCAGGCCAACCTCTGCACCTTCGGGCTCTCGGAACGGCTCACCCTCGTCACCGACCGGCCGCCGCCGCAGCCGTTCCTGGATCATTTCACCCAGCATGACATCGATCTCATCAGTTCCTGACACGGCAGCGGCAGCCCGCGCGTTCCACGCGCTCTTTGCCGACATCTCCGCCTGCGGGGCGACGCCGGGCGGCGGCATCACCCGGCTCTGCGCCTCGGCCGAGGACGGGCAGGCCCGTCGCCTCTTCGCCGAGGCCGCCCGCGAGGCCGGCGCCGAGATCCTCGTCGACGGGGTCGGCAACCAGTTCGCGATGTTCCGCCTCGCGGACGGTCCCGGCGCCCCCCTGGTAATGATGGGCTCCCATCTCGACAGCCAGCCCAAGGCCGGCCGCTTCGACGGGACCTACGGCGTGGTCGCGGCCGCCGGCATCGGCGCCGTCCTGATGCAGGCGCGGCGGGCGGGCGAGACCTTCGGCGCGGATTTCTGCGCGGTGAACTGGACCGGCGAGGAGGGCGCGCGCTTCCGGCCGAGTCTTCTCGGCAGCGGCACCTATGCCGGGGCGCGTAGGATCGAGGAGGCGCTCTCCTCCCGCGACGATGCCGGCATCACCCTGCGCGAGGCCCTGGGCGGGATCGGGTTCCTCGGCACCGACCGCCCGCCGCCGCTCCCGGCCTGCTATCTCGAACTTCACGTGGAGCAGGGCCTCGTCCTGGAGAAGGCGAAGGCGAGCATCGGCATCGTCACCCGCAACTGGGGGGCGGCGAAGATCGACGTGGTCTTCACCGGCGAGCAGGCCCATACCGGCCCGACCCCGATGCGGCGCCGGCGCGACGCGCTGCTCGCCGCCGCCTATCTCATCGCGGAGGTGAGGGAGATCGCCGAGCGCTGGCCCGGCCGCTTCCATTCCTCCGTGGGACGCATCCTGGTGGAGCCGAATTCCCCCAACGTGGTCCCCGCGCGGGTGGAGCTCAGCGTGGAGCTGCGCTCGGCCGACAATGCCCTGCTCACCGATGCGAGCCTCTTGGCGGAGGCGGCGATCACGCAGGCGGCGGAGCGCGCCGGCGTCGTGGCGGCGATCACCGGCCGGACCCTGCGGCCGATCCGCAGCCTGCCGGAGGCCGTGTGCGATCTCGTCTCGACCTGCGCCGAGGAGGCGTCCCTGCGGTCGCTGCGCATGGATACCGTGGCCGGCCACGACGCGATCAGCCTGCTCGGCCTGTGCCCGACCGGCATCGTCTTCGTGCCCAGCGTTGACGGCATCGCGCATAACGAGGCCGAGCTGACGCGGACGGCCGATCTCGAAGCCGGGCTCTCGGTGGCCTTGCGCGCCGCATGGCGCCTCTGCCGCGCCGGCGGATCTCCGGAACGGGCCTTGCTCGTCAGGCGGCCGAACGACGCGTTCGGAGGGGAGCGATGATAGCCTACGGCGAGGCCGGTACCGCTTTCGACCACCGCGTCGAGGCCGTCATCGCCACGCGGGCCGATTGGGTCGCGCGCCAGCCTCGCTATGGGCTGGCCGCAGCGCCCGTGGCATCCCCGACCCACCGGGCCGTGGCCTCGGATTGCGTCCGGGTCGCGTTCCGCGAGGGCGAGCCCGTCTTCCTCAAGCTCCGCCACGCCGACATGGCGGACGACGTGACGCCCGTGGCCGGGCAGGCGGCCCGCAAGGCCGCACGCCTCGGAATTGCCCCGGAGGTGATCTTCGAGGCGGACGGGGCGCTCGGCCTCGCCTACTTGCCCGAGCCCTGGCGCTATGCCCGCGTCGGCGACCTTCAGGACAGGACGATCCTGGCCAAGGTGCTGGATGCCAAGGCGCGCCTCCATGGCGACGGTCGTCTCGGCCATCGCGTCTGCCCCTTCGCACGGATCGACAGCCTCGCCGCCGAGGCCCGTGCCGCCGGCGCGCCGCTTCCCGACGGGACCGACCGCCTCGTCGCCATCGCCGCCCTCATCCGCGAGGCCATCCACGCGTCGGGGATCGACCTCGCCTTCTGCCACAACGACGGCCTCGCCTCGAACGTCATGATCGGGGAGGGCGAGGTCCGCCTCGTCGATTTTGATCTCGCCGGCGACAACGACCCCTGGTTCGACGTCGGCGCCCTCCTCAACGAGGCCTGCGCCTTCGAGCCGGAGCGGCGCGAGGCGGTGGAGCATTACGCCGGCCGGTTCGACGAGCGTCTCTACAATCGCTGCCGCCTCTACGGCGCCGTCGACGACGTGATGGGCGGCCTCTGGGGCGTCACCCGCGCGGTCACCTCGGCGCGGAGCGGGATCGAGTTCTACAAATACGGAACCTGGCGGCTCCTGCATGCGCGCACGACCATCGGCGCACGTGACTTCGAAAGCTGGCTGCGCCGGCTGTGACACGGGCATTCGAGACGGGAGGCACCGAACGGCGATGAGCTGGACAGGCTTGGGCGACGGCATCAGCGAGGGCGAGCGCGCCTTGGAAGGCGTGCTGGCCGGCATCGCCTCCTGGCAGGGCCGGCCGATGCGCTACCGGCCGGTGGCGGGCGGGATCAGCAACACCAATTGGCACGTCGCCATCGGGGACGCGCGGGATGTCTTCGTGAAGATGCCCGGTCGCGGCACGGAGATGTTCATCACCCGCGACCATGCCAACGAAGCCAGCCGCCGCGCCCATGCCTGCGGCTACGGCGTCGAGGTCATCGACTACCTGCCCGATGCCGGCGTCGAGATCTTCGCCTTCGTCGAGGGCTACCGCGCCTCCTCGAATCTCGACTTCCTGCGCCCCGCTCTGCGCCATAACGCCGTGCGCGCCCTCAAGGCGTTCAACGATTCCGCGCCGCTCGGGCTGACGAAGACGATCTTCGAAATGATCGAGGAGCATGTGGTCCAGGTGGCGGAGGTGGGCGGCCGACTTCCCGCCGACCAGGCCCATCTGATGCGCTGCGTAGCCGAGGCGAAGGCGGCGATGACGGCCTCCGGCCTCGATCTCGTGCCGTGCATGAACGATACGCTCGCCGGCAACTTCATGATCGACGCGGCCGACAATGTCCTGCTGGTCGATTTCGAATACGCCTCCAACAACGAGCGCGCCTACGAGCTCGCCCTCTGGTTCGACGAGATGGCGTTCCCCGACCTCATCGAGCGCGAGATGATCGAGGCCTATTTCGGCCGCTGGACCCCCGCAATCGACGCGCGGATCGCTGTCCTGAAGGCGCTCGGCGATCTCAAATGGGCGACCTGGGCGATGATCCAGGAGGCCGTCTCCACCCTCGATTTCGACTATTACAAATACGGAACCTGGAAGCACATGCGGGCCCGAACCCTGTTCCACCATCCCGACTGGCCGCTCTGGCTGAAGCGCCTGTGATGAGCATGGACGCAGGGTCGCCCCCGGCCGGGAACGCGGCGACGAAGGCGGATTTCCTCGCCTTCGCCCATCGCCTCGCCGATTTCGCCGCGCCGCTCGCCCGGCACTATTTCCGCACCGAACTGCCGGTGGAAGCCAAGGCCGATGCGAGCCCGGTCACCGCCGCCGACCGCGCCATCGAATCCCTGCTGCGCGCCGAGATCCGCAGCGTCTATCCCGACCATGGCATCCTCGGTGAGGAGGAGGGCGGCGATTTCGAGCGGCCGCTCACCTGGGTGATCGACCCGATCGACGGCACCAAGAGCTTCATCACCGGCATGCCCCTGTTCGGCACGCTCATCGCCCTGGTCGCGGACGGGCGGCCGATCGTCAGCGTCATCGACATGCCGGCGCTAAGTGAGCGCTGGTGCGGCACCGGCGAGGCCGCGTGGTTCGGCGGTCGGCCCGCCCGGACCAGCGACAGGCACCTGTCCGAGGCCCGCCTGTTCGCCACCTCCCCGGACATCTTCGCAGGAAGAGATTCGGAAGCCTTCGCCCGGCTCAGCGAGGCAGTCGGCCTGCGCCGCTTCGGCGGCGATTGCTACGCCTACGGCCTCCTCGCCAGTGGTCATTGCGATCTCGTGGTGGAAGCGGGGCTCCAGATCTACGACGTGATGGCCCTCGTGCCGGTGGTGGAAGGGGCGGGCGGGGTGATCACCGACTGGGACGGACGAGCCCTGACGCCCGCCTTCGACGGACGGGTCGTGGCCGCGGCCAATGCCGGCCTCCACGCCGACGCCCTCCGACACCTGAGGACCTAACTCCCGCTCCTGTCATCCCTCGTCCAAACTGGTATACCTGATGCCAATTTGACGAGGGGAGATGTCCGATGACCGTCCTGTTCCATCACGCGGCTTCGCTGGAGCACCGCACGCCGCACGGACATCCCGAGCGGCCGGAACGCATGAAGGCGGTTCAGGAGGCCCTGGGCACGGCGGACTTTGCCGGCCTCGACCGTCGCTCGCCCGAGGCCGCCGCCCTCGAAGCGGTGTTCCTCGCCCATCCCGAGGAATGGGTCCGCGCCATCCTCCGCTCGGTGCCGAGCGAGGGCCTCGCCCATCTCGATTCGGATACGGTGCTCTCGCCCGGCACCATGGATTGCGTCCTGCGCGGCGTCGGCGCCGCGGTGCAGGGCGTCGACCTCGTGATGACGGGCGCGGCCCGCAACGCTTTCTCGGCGATGCGGCCGCCGGGGCATCACGCGGAGCGCACCAAGGCGATGGGCTTCTGCGTCTTCAACAACGCGGCGATCGCCGCCCTTCACGCCAGGACGGTGCACGGGGCGGAGCGCGTGGCCATCGTCGATTGGGACGTGCATCACGGCAACGGCACGCAGGACATCGTCTGGTCCGACTCGTCGGTGCTGTTCTGCTCGACCCACCAGATGCCGCTCTATCCCGGCAGCGGTGCGGTCTCCGAGGAGGGCGAGCACGGCACGATCGTCAACGCGCCGCTCAAGCCCTTCGCCGACGGCGACGCCTTCAAGGAGGCGATGCGAAGCCGCATCCTCACCCGTCTCGAGGCGTTCAAACCCGACCTCATCGTCATCTCCGCCGGGTTCGACGCCCATTGGCGCGATCCCCTGGCTAACCTGATGCTGGAGGCCGAGGATTTCGCCTGGGCCACGGCCCAGGTGATGGAGATCGCCGGCCGCACCTGCGACGGCAGGATCGTGTCGCTGCTGGAGGGCGGCTACGACCTGAAGGGGCTCGGCGATTCGGTCGCCGCCCACGTGTCGGTGCTCATGGAAGCGTAAGCAGGATCGAGAGTGGGATCGATCCGGGCAAGTCGTCCCTATCAGTCCAGGCAAGCTCCGATCAACACAATCCTGTTTGTATGAAAGCACACATAGCCGGTGGGAAAACTATGTGTGGCGTCGATATGGCAAAGCTGCATAGAGTCACTAGATAAATCCCCGTCCATCTTCGGCGGTCGATGGATGCCCTCCCCCAGCGTGCCTCTACGCTGCGGGATGGTCTCAGCGAACCGCCCCCGTTAGCCGTCAGCGGAAGATCTTTCTCCGGAGACGCGGCTCAGGTGTTTCGAGAGGGCGGCCGTTCAGGCTTCCGACTGCCCGCAGACGCTACAGAATGGACGTATGACGCAACTGAGTGCCCCCCGGACGGCCGATCCGGCCCTGGATCCTCGTCAGGACGGCGACGTTTCGGATCTCGGTCCCGACCTGACCGTCTGCGACCGCGAGCCGATCCATATTCCCGGGGCGATCCAGCCTCACGGGCTCCTGCTGGTCGCGGGCGTCGAAGACCAGAGGGTGGTCGGTGGCGCGGGCGACATCGAGGGAATGCTGGCCACGGAATGGACCGGCCGGACGCTGTCCGAACTCCTCGGCGCGTCCCATGCCGCTCTCCTTCTCGACGCGCCGCAGGACGAGACCATCGTGATCGGGCAGGTCGAGGGCCTGCGCGCGGCGATGGATGCCACCGCCCGCTTCCAAGACGGCCAATGGCTGGTGCAACTCGAGCCCCAAGCTGCCCAATGGACCGATGCCACCAGCCTGCTCAGTTGGCTCGACCGCGCCGGGAGCGCGCTGGAGCGAGCCGCCGACCTCAAGACCTTGTGTGAACGGGCCGCGACGTCGTTCCGCGAGGTCACCGGGTTCGACCGGGTGATGGTCTATCGCTTCCTCGACGACGATGCCGGTGTGGTCATCGCGGAGAGCCGCGTCCCCGAACTCGGCAGCTTCCTGCATCACCATTTCCCGGCCTCCGACATCCCAAAACAGGCCCGCGCGCTCTACATCCGCAACCGCGTCCGCGTGATCCCCGACGTCGCCTATGCGCCGCAGCCGATCCGGCCCAAGGAACTGTCCCGGCTCGACCTCAGCGACATCGACCTGCGCAGCGTCTCGCCGATCCACCTTCAATATCTGCGCAACATGGACGTGGCGGCCTCGGCCTCGATCTCCATCGTCAAGGACGGCATCCTGTGGGGGCTCGTCGCCTGCCACCACCGCACGCCCCGCACCCTCGCCTTCGGACAGCGGATGGCCTGCCAGGCCCTGGCGGGGAGCGTCGCGCGCCAGATCAGGTCGCGGGAGGAAGCCGAGGATTACCGCGAGCGGCTGCAGCTCCGCAGCGCCGAGGACGTGGTCTCCGGAAAGGTTCTGGGCGAAGCGCCCCTCTCCAACATCCTGGTCGAGACGAGCGAGGACCTGCGCCGCATGCTCGGGGCCGACGGCTTCGCCATCCTGCAGGGCAGGGATCTCCACCGTACCGGGCGCTGCGCCGAGGAGGCCGATCTGCGCGAGATCGCGGCCTGGGTGCGGACGGTGGGCGGGGCGCAGGCCCTCCACACCCACGCCCTCAGCAAGCAGTTCCCGCGCGCGGCTGCCTATCGCGCCCTTGCGAGCGGTCTCCTGGCCGTGGTCCTGTCGGGGGATGAGCCGATCATCCTGATGTGGTTCCGGGCCGAGCAGATCGAGCTCGTGAACTGGGCGGGCAACCCGCACAAGGCCGCCGTCGCCGTCGGCGACACCCTGAGCCCCCGCGCCTCCTTCGAAGCCTGGACCGAGGAGGTCCACGGCCATGCCAAGCCCTGGACCCTGCCCGAAATCGAGGCGGCGCAGCGCATCGTGCGTGAGTTGTACGAGGCGCGCCAGACCCGGCGCATCCGCGAACTCAACCGCGAACTCGCCGCCACCGTGGCGGACAAGGAAAGCCTGCTGGTCCAGAAGGATTACCTGATCAAGGAAGTGAACCACCGCGTCCAGAACAGCCTTCAGCTCGTCTCGGCCTTCCTATCCCTGCAGGCGAGAGCGGAGGGCAATGCGGATCTCAGCAATTCCCTGGGCGAAGCGCAGCGCCGTCTGTCCGCCGTGGCCCTGGTCCACCGGCGGCTCTACAGCGACGACAATGTCGAGATGATCGATCTCGCGCGCTACCTCGAGGATCTCGTCACAGAGATGAGATCGTCGATGGGGCCCGACTGGGCGGAGCAGTTCAGCACCGATTTCGCCCCCGTGACCATTCCCACCGATGCCGCCGTGAGCATCGGGCTGATCCTGACCGAGCTCGTCATCAACGCCAACAAATACGCCTATGCCGGTGCCGTCGGGCCGATCGCCATCAGCCTCGAACAGCATCGCAACCGGTTCCGGCTGATCGTCGCCGATCAGGGCCGGGGCAAGACCGGCACGCGGAGCGGTTTCGGAACGCGGATGCTCAATGCCATGGTCGACCGCCTCGGCGGCACCATCGAGAACACCAACAACCATCCGGGATTGAGGGTGATCATGACCGCCTCGATCGGCGCGCCCGAGCCGGCCGGCCGTCCGTGATGGGAGCAGCCAACGCCTCCGCCGATCTCGCGCATCCGGCATTGAGCGAACGGCTTCGGGAGGAGACGCGCGACAGCCATGAGGATCTGGAACTCCGGCTCGACTGGCGGCGGCGGATGGCGACGCGGGAGGGCTACCTCGCTCTCCTCACCCGCTGGTGGGGGTTCCATCGGGTCTTCGAGCCCGCCGTCGCCGCACGCTTCGGCCCCGCGTTCGCGCAGCCGCGCGGCAAGCTGCATCTGCTGGAGCGCGATCTCGTCCATTTCGGACTGACCCAGGACATGATCGAGGCGCTGCCGCGGTTTACGGCGGGCACCGGCTTCCACACGCGTCCCGGGCTTCTCGGCGCGCTCTACGTCACGGAAGGCTCGACCCTGGGCGGACAGGTCATCGCCCACCACATCCGCCGCAGCCTCGGGGCGGAGATCGCCTCGGGCGGGTGCGCCTATTACGAGGGCTACGGCAAGCGGGACACGGGGGCGATGTGGGCCTCGTTTCGAGCCTTCCTCGACCGATCCGGCGAGGAAGGCCCAGCGGACACCGTGATCGAGGGCGCCCGTTCGACCTTCGACGCCCTCAAGCTGTGGCTCACCGCCGGCCTCCCGCAGGATTCCGGTCCGGCTGGACCGTCACAGCACTGATCGACGAGCCGGATCAGGCGGCGTCGATCGCGCGTCCGCCATAGGTTTCGAAGGACGTCATCACTTTCTCGGTGAGCCCGTCATCGAACGCGACGGTGACGCGGATCTCGCCTTCGAGGGCGGGCTCGCCCTCGGTGCCTTCCTTGAGACGGCCATCCTCGATATCGGCCCGCGCCGCCTCGGTCCCGGCAGTGTTGTCGTCGCCGGCGGGGGCGATGGTCACGGCGCTCCGATCGATCCCGTGTTCCTGGACGATGTGCTCGACTGCGGTCTCGGCATCGCGGCGGCTCTTGAAGTCGGCGGACATCGTCTTCGACATGATCACGGGTTCCGGGGGTTGCCTCGAGGCTTTGTGAACCCGCGGCCGTGGGAAAGGTTCAGCGCCGAATCGGAGCCGCCCTCGCCGGATGCCCCATGACGGAGGTGAAATACGCAGCCGTTATTTCATCTTGGCCACACTCCGATGGAATCTTGTGTTTCAGGCTCTGTTTCCACCAACAAGACGCCAATTTTGATGCAAACAAATGTTGTCCATCGCGCAATGCCCGGTTAAGTGCGGCTCATGCCTAAGCTCGAATCTCTCCTGGACCGTCTCAAAGCTCGCCAGCGCGCCCTGATCCTGGAAGCGGCGGAGCACGACACGATGCCGGCCGACAGCACGCTGCGCCGCATCGCGGAGCTGGAAAATGCGATCGCCGCAGTGGAAGCCGTCCTCGACGAGACGCGGGCGCTTGCCCGCTAGCGAGCCTCGGCCGACCACCTATCCGCGACCAGGGCGCCGGGCGACGCCTCATGCCCTGATGGCGGCTGCCTTCATGGCGGGCATCGCCGCATCGGCCGGTGCCATGGTTCAGGAGGCGATGGCGCAGGAGGCGCCGGCTGCCGGGGTCGATCTCGATCTCCTCGAACGGCGCTGGCACAAATGCGTGCGGCAGGCCTTCTCCGGGCAACCCGCCGGGTTGGCGACCCAAGCCGCGCAGAAAGCGGCTTTGGCCGAGTGCAAATCCCTGGAGAACCAGTACGTCTCGGCAATGCTGGTGGCCCAGGCAGCCGAGGCCGAGGCCCGTCGGCAGGGCAAGCCATCGATCGGCGCGAGGGCGAGGGGCTGGGCCACCTCGCTCCTGTCCTACGTGGTCGACCCGGTGACCTCCTGGATCGACGCCTGGCGCAAGTAGCGCCCCTCGCGCCTCAGGCCCCATCCATCTGCAATCCCGGCACGGCCGAGAGCAGATCGCGCGTGTAGGGATGGTCCGGCCGGCGGAACAGATCCGCGGTCCGCCGCTGTTCGACGATCTCCCCGCGATGCATCACCGCGATCCGGTCGCAGATCTTGGCCGCGACACGCAGGTCGTGGGTGATGAACAGCATCGCGAGGTTCAGGCGCTGCTTCAGATCCTCGAGGAGATCGAGCACCTGGGCCTGGACCGACACGTCGAGGGCCGAGACGGCTTCGTCGGCCACCAGCACGTCGGGCTCCATGGCGAGCGCCCGGGCGATGCCGATACGCTGGCGCTGCCCGCCGGAGAAGGCGTTGGGATAGCGCTCGGCGGCACTCGGCGACAGGCCGACGAGATCGAGCAGTTCGCGCGCCCGCGCCCTGGCCTCGCGGGCCGGAATGCCATGGGCGATCGGCCCGGCGGTGATGATCTGCTCCACCGTCCGGCGCGGGTTGAGGGAGGCGAAGGGGTCCTGGAAGATCATCTGGATGCGCTTGCGCTCGGTGCGAAGCACCCGCGGTCCCAGCGCCGTGTAATCCAGCGCGCCGAGGCGGACGGTGCCCCGGTCGGGGTCGATGAGCCGGATGGCGAGGCGCGCCGTGGTGGATTTGCCCGAGCCCGATTCGCCGACGAGCCCCAGGGTCTCGCCGCGCCGGACGTCGAACGCCACCTCCTTGACCGCGTGGACGATGCGCGGCGGCCCGAACAGCCCCCGGCGCGAGGTGTAGGTTTTCGTCAGGCCGATAGCCGAGAGGGCGATGGGCGCGCCCTCCCGTGAGTCGCGCTCCGGGGGCACGATGCTCGGCACCGCCGCCAGCAGCGCCTTGGTGTAGGGATGCTGCGGGTTCCTCAACACCTCGTCGGCGGAGCCCGATTCCACCAGCTTGCCGCGCTGGAGCACCGCCACATGGTCGGCGATGTCCGCGACGACGCCGAAATCGTGGGTGATGAACAGGACGCTCATGCCCCGCCGCCGCTGCAGGTCGCGGATGAGCTTCAGGATCTGCGCCTGGGTGGTGACGTCCAGCGCCGTTGTCGGCTCGTCGGCGACGAGGATCGACGGCTCCAGCGCCAGAGCCATGGCGATCATCGCGCGCTGGCGCTGGCCGCCCGACAGCTGATGCGGATAGGCGCGCACGATCTGCGCCGGATCGGGCAGGCCGACTTCGGTGGCGAGCGCGATGACCTTGGCCTTCCGCTCGGCCGGGGTGAGGAGGCCGTGCGCCTCGAACATCTCGGCGATCTGGTCGCCGATCCGCATGACCGGGTTGAGGGCCGTCATCGGCTCCTGGAACACCATGGCGATGCGGCGCCCGCGCAAGGACCGCCAGTCGCGCTCGCCGAGGGTGAGCAGATCGCGGCCCTCGAAGACGATGCTGCCGGCGACCGGCGTCAGGGCCCGCGGCAGCAGGCCGGTGAGCGCATAGGCGCTCATGGATTTGCCCGAGCCCGATTCGCCGACGACGCACAGGATCTTGCCCGGCATCAGGTCGAGGGAGAGATCCTCCACCGCATGCGGCCGGTCCGCCCCCTTCGGCAGGGCCAGGGTGAGGTTGCGGATGCTGACGACAGGCTCGCTCATGGTCAGGTTCCCCGTTTCGCGTCGCGCTGGGCCAGGATGCCGGGTCCGGTCTCGCCGAGATCCCAGAACAGGCCGGCCATCAGCATCAGCGCCTCCCGGCTCATCGGCCCGAGCAGGTGCTCGTCCGGCCCGTGCTGGAGGCAGGCCGGGTAGGAATGCGGCACCCACAGGGTCGGCAGACCGAGGATCTCGGAGAAGGCGTCGTTGGGCAGAGAACCGCCGAGATTGGGCAGCAGGGCCGGGCGCTTGCCCGTGCTGGCTTCGATGGAGGCCAGAGCCCAGCCGACCCAGGGATCTTCCACGGGAAGCCGGGTGGCGCGGAACACCTCGGAGCGGGTGGCCCGCACCTCGACCATGGGGAAGCCCTTCGCGTCGAGATGGGCGCGCACGGCCGGGATCAGGCCTTCCCAGTCGGTGCCGACGACGAAGCGGAGCTGCAGCGTCGCCTTGGCGTGGGGCGGCACGGCGTTGAGCGGGCCGTCCGGGTCGCCGGTCTTGAAGGCCAGCACTTCGAGGGTGTTCCAGCCGAAGACGCGCTCGGCCGCCGTGAGGCCGGGCTCGCCCCACTCCTCGTCGATCGTCGGCGCGGTGGGGTCGGTCCCCACCGCGATGTCCGACAGCGCCGCGCGCACGCCCTCGGGGATGGCGGGCGGTCGCAGGGCATCGAGGAGGATCGTGCCGCGCCCGTCGACCAGGGTCGCGATGGCGTTGGCCAGCACCGTGCCGGGGTTGCGCAACAGGCCGCCCCAATTGCCGGAATGATGGCTGCCCTCGCGCAGGTTGACGACGAGCTCGAACGTGTAACCGCCGCGCGAGCCGAGGAAGAGTGTGGGGCGCTCCGCGCTCACCCGTGGCCCGTCCGAGGCGATGAGCACGTCGGCGGCGAGAGCCCGCGCTTCGGCACGGCACAGATCGCGCAGGCCCGGCGAGCCGGATTCCTCGCCCATCTCGATGAGGAGCTTGGTGTTGAAGCCGAGGCGCCCGCCTCTCTCCGCCATCACCGCCTCGAGCGCACCGAGATTGATGATGTGCTGGCCCTTGTTGTCGGCGGTGCCACGGCCGTACCAGCGGTCCCCCTCGACGACGATCGCCCACGGGTCGAGGCCGGCGCGCCACTGTTCGGGATAGCCGCGCACGGTGTCGCCGTGGCCGTAGATCAGCACGGTGGGCAGGGCGTCGCCCTCGTGCCGCTCGGCGATGAGGAAGGGGCCGTGCTCGCCGTCGGGATTGTCGAGGATGCGGCCGGTAAAGCCCAGCGGCGCGATGGCGGGCATGAGGAAGTCGGTGAGGTAGGCCTGGAGCGCCGGCAATTGCCCGGTGGTCTGACTCTCGGTGGGGCGGGCGACGGCATCGTGCAGGACGCTGAGGAAGTCGCCCTCGTCGTAGTGGCGCGCGGCGCGCGCGATCGCATCGTGTCGGGACATAGATCCGCTCGGTGTCGGGTGGGAATGGAAGGGAAGGGGGCGCTCAGCGCCGCCCCTCGGGGGCCGTGACGTCGCGCAATCCGTCGCCGAGGAGGTTGATGGCGAGCACGAGGACGAGGAGGGCGACGCCCGGGATGGTGATGACCCAGGGCTGGAAGAACATGTACGGCTTGCCCTCGGCGATCATCAGCCCCCAGGAGGGCAGGGGCGGCTGGACGCCCAGGCCGAGGAACGACAGGGCCGCTTCCAGCAGGATCGCATGCGCCATCTCCAGGGTCGCCACGACGATGAGGGCGTTGAAGATGTTGGGCAGGATCTCCTGGAACAGGATCCGGGCATTCGAGAAGCCCGAGGCGCGGGCCGCCGCGATGAAGTCCTGGTCGCGGATCTGGCGGGTGGCGGCTCGCGTCACCACGGCGAAGCGGTCCCACAGCAGGAAGCCGAGGACGAGGACCACCACCTTGAGCGAGCCGCCCACGAGGGAGGCCATGGCCAAAGCCACAAGCACCACCGGCATGGCGAGGCGCGTGGTGACGATGTAGCTCACCACCGCGTCGACCTTGCCGCCGAAATAGCCGGCGCAGATGCCGAGCACGGTGCCGATCAGGCCGGAGATGCAGGCCGCCGCGATCCCGATGAGGAGGGAGATCTGGCTGCCGTAGATCAGGCGGCTGAGATAGTCGCGCCCGAGCTTGTCGGTGCCGAGCACGTGGTCCCACGTCCCCTTCGCGTTCCAGATCGGCGGGATCAGGCGGCGCGAGACGTCCTGGGCATAGGGGTCGTGCGGGGCGATCAGGGGCGCGGCCAAAGCCGCGAGGACGATCCCGCCGAGGATCACCGCGCCGATCATGAAGCCGCCGTGGTGGAGGCCGCGCCGGAGGGCGAGCGCGGTGGGCGAACGCGACGCGGCGAGCGGCGCGTTCGCCTCGGGCAGGGGAGCGGCCTGGACCAGAATGTCGGCGGAGGGAAGGGTGGGAGCCACCGGGGAGGAGGACGGCTGAAGGGTCATTGGCGCAGCCGGGGATCGAGGAAGGCGTTGAGGAGGTCGGCGGCCAGGGTCAAGGCGATGTAGATCATCGCCAGGACCAGCACGATCGCCTGGACCACGGGGAAGTCGTTGCGGGCAATGCTCTCCCAAGCGAGCTGCCCGAGCCCCTGGAGTGAGAACACCGCTTCGATCACGATGGAGCCGCCAAGCATGAAGCCGAACTGCACGGCGGCCAGTGCGATCACCGGGATCACGGCGTTGCGCAAGGCGTGCCGGATCAGGATTTTTCGCGGGGGCAGGCCCTTGGCGCGGGCCGTCCGCACGTAGTCGGAGGCCAGCACTTCGAGCATGCCGTTGCGGGTGAGCCGCATCACGGCGGGCATGGCGTAGTAGCCGAGCGCGATGGCCGGCAGCACGAAGTGTTTCCAGGTCGTGTTGCCCGAGACGGGCAGCCAGCGCAGGTTCACCGAGAAGACCATGATCAGCGTCAGGCCGAACCAGAAGCTCGGCATCGCCTGGCCCAGCACCGAGACCGACAGAGCGAGCCGGTCGATCCAGGTGTCGCGCTTCACCGCCGCCAGCACGCCGAGCGGGATCGCCACGAACAGGGCGACGGTGAGCGCCACCACGCCGAGGAACAGGGTGATCGGCATGCGGGAGGCGAGGAGGTCGACCACGCTTTCCCGGAAATAGAACGAATTGCCGAAATCGAAATGCAGCGCCTTCCAGGCCCAGGCGGCGAACTGCGCCAGCATCGGCTGGTTCAACCCGTACTGGACCCGGATCGCCTCCACCTGGGCGGAGGTGGCCTCGGGGCCGGCAATGGCGGCGGCGAGGTCACCGGAAAGGTGCAGCAGCATGAAGCTCGCCACCGACACCGTCACGGCGACCGCGATGGCGACGAGACTTCGTTGGATCATGAACCTGAGCATGGGCCGGTTCCTTCGTTACGGGTCGTGTCGTGTCGTTCGTCGTCTGGACGCTTCTTCGACTCTGCCGAGCGCGATGCGCAGGCTTCTCCCTCCCCCCTCTGCGGGGGAGAGGGGGGGGGG
>NZ_VMOA01000002.1 GCF_020662345.1 Methylobacterium sp. W2
CCTCCGGCCTCTCGGAGACGCCCGCCGCGGTGAGCCCGCCCGCCGGCTTCGTGGAGACCCTGCCGCCGACCATCGAGGGGGTCCCCGGTACCTGGGACCTGTCGCGGGACGGCAGCACGCGGCGCTGCGTCATGACCCTCGCATCGCAGAGCTTCGAGGGCGGGCGGCGCCTGTCGTTTCCCGCCGGGTGCCGACGCGCCCTGCCGATCCTGAACGAGGTCACCGCCTGGCTGTTCGTGGACGGCGTCGTCCGCCTCGTCGACAAGAACGTCCGGCCGGTCCTGATCTTCAAGGCCCGGGACGACCGGCGCAGCCTGATGGCCAAGACCGAGGCGGGCGAGGTCTACAGCCTCGTCCCGCTCCAGATCGTGGCGATGGCGCCGCCTCCCGCGCCCGCACCGGATGGCGGCGCCGGGTTCAAGCTCGAGCGGGACGATCCGACCGGCGCGGGGGGACAGAATACCGGGGCGCAGAACGGCGGGGCGACGGGGACCGGCACGACAGGGACCGGCACGACGGGGACCGGCGAACGGCCGACGCCCGGCACCTACGCCCTCGACCGCTACCGCGAACAGGACGTCTGCCGCCTCGAACTGAAACCGGCGGAGGGCGGTGGGACCGCCCCGGTCCGCGTCCTCGACGGCTGCCGCGACAGCGGGCTGACGACCTTCGATCCCGCGGCATGGCTGGGAGCTCCGGGCCGCCTCACCCTGGTGGCCCGGCGCGGCCATGTGGTGGGGCTGGTGCCGGCGGGGGAGAACCACTGGCGGCGCGAGCCGGAGGTCGGCACTACCTTCATCCTGCGCCGGATCGAGGGTGCTGCGCCGAGCGGTTCCCCCTGACGGCCGTGCCTGATAGACCCTGCCGCCGATGCCCTACACCGTCGCCGCCCTCTACCGCTTCGTCCCCCTGCCCGACGCCGCCGCCCTGCGCGACGCGTTGGAGCAGCGCTGCGCGGCGCTCGGTATCCTCGGCACGCTCCTGCTGGCGCGCGAGGGGATCAACGGCACGATCGCGGGCAGCGCGGCCGGCATGGCCACGCTCCTGTCGGAGATGCGCGACGGCCCGCTCTTCGGCGGGCGCCTGAAAGATCTCGACGTGAAGCTTTCAAGGGCGGACGAAGCGCCGTTCGGCCATCTCAAGGTGCGGGTGAAGCGGGAGATCGTAACCTTCGACGACGGCGCCACCGATGCCGGCGAGGCGGGGATTCCCGTGCCGCCGGAGGCATGGAACGCGCTGCTCGATACGCCGGGCCTGCTCCTCCTCGACACCCGCAACGCCTTCGAGGTCAATCTCGGCACGTTCGAGGGCGCCACCGACCCGCATCTGTCGCGCTTCTCGGATTTCCGGGCCTATGTCGACGGCCTCGATCCCGCCGCGCATCCGGCGGTGGCGATGTTCTGCACCGGCGGCATCCGCTGCGAGAAGGCCGGGGCCTATATGCGCGCCAAGGGGTTCGGCACGGTCCACCATCTCGAGGGCGGCATTCTGCGCTATCTCGAGACGATCCCCGAAGCGGAGAGCCGCTGGCGCGGCGACTGCTTCGTCTTCGACCACCGCATCGCGCTGGGACCCGGCCTCGTGGAGCGCCCGGACCACGCCCCCGAAACGCTGCGATGAGGCGGGACCAGCCATGACCAATGACGACACATTGTCCGTCCGCATCGATGCCCTGGAGATGCGGCTGACCGAGCAGGACGTGGTCCTCGACGACCTCAACGCGACGATCACCGCGCAATGGCGCCAGATCGATGCCCTGACGCGGCGCCTGGCCAAGCTCATGGAGCAGGTCGAGGAAGCCGGCGCCCGCACCGGCACCGGCGCCCCGGAGCCGCCCCCGCCGCATTATTGAAATCCTTCCCGGCCGTGGTCGGGATGACGCGGGGGAGGTCGGCGTGACGGTCCTCGTTGCACGAATCCGTCGTGGGATATCCGCGCCGAACGACCGGGTCGGGTGGAAGGCCGCCGGCACCAGTGCCGACAAGGCGGCCTTTCGGACATGAGAAGGGGCTACCTCGCGGCAGCCCCCCTTGGATTGCGAGACGATCAGACGATGAACGATCCGTTGTCCAGGGTCTGATGGCCCTGGAGGAGAACCGCGAAGTCCGCCGCTCCATCTCCATCGGTGTCACCCTGTACGAGGGTGTTGCCGCCACCGTACTTCGTGCGGAGTTCGCCGGCCTGGCCTGAGAACGCGTCCGTCCCGACGAACTGGAAGCCCTGGTCTCCGGCCTGTCCGAGATTCGCATCGATCCCGCTGAGGTCGATGCGATCGCCTTCGGCGAAGTCGAAGTCCTTGATGATGTCGCGCCCGGCAACCGCGACGTCACTGTCGGTGATGGCCTTGAACACGAAGGTGTCGGCACCGTCGCGGCCGAAGAGGAGATCACGGCCGTCATCGCCGTAGATCGTGTTGTCGCCGACATTGCCGTAGATCTGATTGCGACCGACATTGCCGTTGGCGGTCAGATCGTCCGAACCGGCGAGCACCAGCTTCTCGATGTTGGTTTCCATCGTGTAGCTGACGCTGGAGCGAACGGTATCGAAGCCTTGGCCCGGCTGTTCGATGGCGTGATCACCGGCATCGTCGACCACATAGGTGTCGTTCCCGGTTCCGCCCCGCATGACGTCCGCACCGGTGCCGCCGACCAGAGTGTCATCCCCTTCACGTCCAGCCAGACGATCGTCCCCGGCCCCACCATCGAGGCGGTTCTCGCCGCTGTTGCCGATGAGGCTGTTGTCGCCCTCGTTGCCGGTGGCATCGATGGCATCAGACCCGCTGAGAATGACGCTCTCGAGGTTGGCGCCAAGCCGGTAATCGACCAGGGCCCGAACGGTATCGTTCCCTTCGCCCACGCCTTCGGTGACCTGATCGCCAGCGGACTCCACGACGTACATGTCATCGCCGGCACCGCCGGTCATGACGTCGTCGCCGATGCCGCCGATGAGGACATCGTTTCCACCGCCGCCGGTGAGGAGATCATTCCCGGCTCCCCCGTTCAGCCGGTTGTCGGCGATGTTACCGGTGATGCTGTTGTCGAGCGCGTTGCCGGTTCCGTCGATGGTGCCGGTGCCGGTGAGGGTAAGGTTTTCGACGGTGTCGGGCAGAGTGTAGGTGATGGAGGACAGAACGGTGTCGGTGCCTTCGTCGGCGCCTTCGACCACCGTGTCGCCGAGCGAATCGACGATGTAGCTGTCGTTGCCGAGGCCGCCGATCATGGTGTCGTTACCGGCACCTCCGACAAGGAAGTCGTTGCCGGTTCCGGCGGTGATCGTGTCGTTGCCCTGACCGGCGTTGTAGTAGAAATCCTGGCCGGCACGGAAAGGCGGGAAGAACGTCAGCGCGTCGTCCCCATTGGTCCCGAGCACGACGCCCTCGAACGTATTGCCACGCTGAGTGCCGGAGACGAGATCGCGGACGTCGAAGGTGATGCCCTGCGTTCCGGCCACGAAGGTGATGCCCTCGTCGTCGTAGCGGGAGATCGGCCCGGTCAGGTTTCCGTCAGCATCCTCTGCCTGTACGCGGACCGCGAGCCCGCCATCCTGGTTCGTCAGGCTGCCGGCATCGTTGGTGTTGCCGTTGCCCACCTCGGCCGAGGTGAAGGTCAGGCGCACGTTGCCGGCACCGCCGTCGACGCGATCGAACCGGACGGTGTCGTTGCCCTCGCCGAGATTCACCTGGTCGCTGCCGTCGGTGGCGACGTTGACGCCGAACGTGTCGTCGCCGTCGCCGCCGAAGACGGTGTCGATCCCGGAGCCGCCGCCGATCGTGTCGTTGCCGCCGCCCGTCGAAATGACGTTGTCGCCGCCGCCGCCAGAGACGACATCATCCGCCGACCCGGTGGTAAGCGTGTCGTTGCCGTTTCCACCCGTCAGCTGCGCCCGGACATTGCCGGTATCGACGACATTGTCTCCTGTGTCGGACAGGTTGAAGTTGACCGACTCAAAGCCCTTGATGACGGTTCCATCGGACGCCCTGCCCGTGCCGTTCTCGTTCAGCGTCAGGGTGATGGGTGTTCCGGAGCCGACGACCGGGCCGTTGAAATTGAAATTCACCGACAGAAAATCGTTGCCCTCACCGCCGACCAGACGATCGAGCTTTCCGCCCGTGACGGTGTCGTCTCCGGATCCGGCGTTGACGACATCACGCCTGGGATCGATGGAGCCTGCGAATATGCTTGCGGGGCGATCGACGGAGTCGATCGTATCGTTACCTCCGCGGCCATAGATGACGTCTTCGTCTTCGGTGCCGTTCAGGACATTATCGCCGTTATCGCCATTGATAGTCGCCATTGCGTCGTCTCCCTGACTCGCTGCCTGAGATGCACGTTCGGCTCGCAGGCATGCGGCTGGGCGATTACGGACGGTTAACCACGATGGTTTCAGAATCCGAAAATAATATTCGGTGATCGTTGATATTATCTTATGTTAAACTAAGTAGTTTATCCCAGCAGGAAAGTGGGATTATTTCTGAGAGTCTGCCGGATTAACGCGAAGCTTGCTGACGAACATCGGCTAAAACGCTTGTTTGTGTTCTGCCGTCATCGAATACGCACCGCAGATGATCCTTGAACTGCGCCATCGAAAACGTTTCGATCACCCCGCTCTCCGCCGGTCGTCCATGCCGGTTAAAGGGAAACCGTCAGCGGCGATTCATCGACCCTGCGATCGATCCGCCGGCACCGGAGCAACCACACTTTAACGACCTGTTCCGTTAATCGGTCGGCGGAAACGGAACGGACTCGACCAATGACCATGGCAGCGGACGGGGCCCGGCATGCCGGTTTCAGCGGAGCGTCCCGCGCGACGGTGTTTCTCGCGCTGTTCGTCGCCACGATCTTCCTCTCGGCCCTGCTGCTCTTCGGCGTCCAGCCGATGTTCACCAAGATGGTGCTGCCGGTCCTCGGCGGCTCGCCCTCGGTCTGGTCCGTGGCGATGGTGGTGTTCCAGGCCCTGCTTCTGGCCGGCTACGCCTATGCCCACGCCCTCGCCCGCTACCTGCCGCTGCGCGTCGCCGCACCGCTCCACCTCGCCGTAATGGGCTGCGCCCTGGCGGCGCTGCCCATCGAACTGGCCGCGGGCTGGGGCAGGCCGCCGGCCGATGGCGAGGCCGTCTGGCTGCTCGGGCTGTTCCTCGTCTCGGTGGGCCTGCCGTTCTTCGCCCTCTCGGCCAACGGGCCGCTGCTGCAGGCCTGGTTCTCGCGCTCGAACCACCCCCATGCGCGCGACCCGTATTTCCTCTACGGGGCGTCGAATATCGGCTCCTTCGCCGCCCTGATCGCCTATCCCCTCGCCATCGAGCCGCTCCTCACCCTGCGCGACCAGAGCCGCACCTGGATGCTGGGCTTCGCGCTCCTGGCCGGCCTGATCGCGATCTGCGCTGCTATGGCCGCGCGCAACGCCTCGGCCCCGTCCCGGATCGCGGCCGGGGGCACGGCGGCCCCCGCGTCACGGCGCGCGATCTGGCGCCAGCGGCTCGGCTGGATCGCCCTCTCCCTGGTGCCCTCGGGCCTCCTCGTCTCGGTGACGGCGCACATCTCCACCGATGTCGCGGCCGCTCCCCTGCTCTGGGTCGCGCCGCTGGCGCTGTTCCTCCTCACCTTCGTCCTCGCCTTCCGCGAGCGGATGGTCCCGTCGCAGACCGTCCTCGCCTGCCTCCAGGTCTTCGGCACCGCGATGGCGCTCTTGCCGATGACGGCGGCGTTCCCGCTCGGCATCGGATTGGCCCTCCATCTCGGCCTGTTCTTCGTCAACGCCATGATCTGCCACGGGGCGCTCTACAAGCGCCGCCCGGATGCGGAACGGCTGACCGAATTCTATCTCTGCCTGTCCTTCGGAGGCATGCTCGGCGGCATCTTCTGCGGGTTGCTCGCGCCGCGCATCTTCTCCACCGTCCTCGAATACCCGATCCTGCTCGTGGCGGCCCTGCTGTGCCGGCCGGACCTGTCCGCCGCCTCCTGGCGGGAGAACCGGCGCCCGCTCGCCATCCTGGCGGGCCTGATCGTTCTCGCCCTCCTGATCAACCTGACGATCCTGCCGCGGTCCTGGCTCATCGTCAGCGCCCTCTGTCTGATGGGGGCGATGATCGCAGTCTGGCGCAGGCCGCAGAACGTGGTGCTCCTGGGCGTGGGCCTCGCCCTGTTCTCGGCCACGGTCAGCGGAGCCCTGACCTCGGGCGCGTCGGTGCGCTCGTTCTTCGGGGTGCACAAGATCGCCACCTCGGCGGACGGACATTTCCGCACCCTCAGCCACGGCACCACCCTGCACGGCGCGATGCGGATCACCAATGAGGACGGCACGCCGTTCACCGGGCGGCCCGAGCCGGTGACCTATTTCACCATGGACGGCGGCATCGGCCGCGCGATCGCGGCGGTCCGGTCACGCCGGGGCGGACGCCTCGACACGGTGGCGGTGGTCGGGCTCGGCGCCGGCAGCCTCGCCTGCCACGCGAGACCCGCCGAGAACTGGACCTTTCTCGAGATCGACCCGGAGGTGGTGCGCATCGCCCAGAACCCCGCCCTGTTCCGCTTCCTCGACGCTTGCGCCCCCGATGCCCGGATCGTGCTTGGCGACGCGCGCCTGACCCTGGCCGACGAGCCCGGCGGGAAGAACCTGATCGTGGTCGATGCCTTCTCCTCCGACTCGATCCCGAGCCATCTGATGACGCGGGAAGCGCTGGCGCTCTACGCCGCGAAGCTCGCGCCCGACGGCGCCCTCGTCGTCCACATCTCGAACCGGCACCTCGAACTGCGTCACATCCTCGCCCGCGCCGCAGCCGACAAGGGCCTCGTCACCTTCGTCCGCGACGGCCGCCTGATGGACAGCATCGACGGGCCGCGCTTCCGTCAGGCATCCATCGTCGTCGCCATCGCCCGCGACGCGACGCATCTCGGGGCCCTCGCCGAACCGGGCGAGTGGACGCGGGTCGTCCCCGACATGGACCGCCGGCCATGGAGCGACGATTTCAGCAACGTCGTCGAGGCGATGGCCGACAAGATGGCACAGGAATAGCCGCGCCTATTCCGCCGCCGGCCGGTCCAGCCTGAGGAGGCGCGCGGACCGCGTGCGCAGGGGCCGGCGCTCGGGCTCGGCGCCGGTGACGAGGGAGCGGCGGGCATCGGCGATGGCGCCGTGCACGGCGTCGATGGCGAGGATCAGGGCATTCATCGCGCGGGTGTCGACGTTGCGCTCGCGGGCGTGCTGGACGACGTCGGTGACGAGATCGTCGGTCTCGCGAACGAGGCCGTCAAGTTGCTCCCTTGTGGTGGCCGAGCGGATGTCCCTGAGGATGTCGAGCAGCCGGTCCAAAACCACGTCCACGCGCTCGCGGCGCTGGCGGGCGAGGCGCTGGCCGAGCCAGGCGATGCCGGAGCCGATCGTGCCGCCGAAGAAGGCGAGGAGGTAGACGTAGTCCTCGTAGCGCTCGAACAGGGTCTGCTGTTCGCGCTCGAAGTAATCCACCGCCCCCGGATGGTTGGGCAGGCGGGCGCTGGTGGCGGCCACCGAGGTTTCAAAATCCGGGGCCTTCATCAGGTTGGCGATGGGCGCGCTCGGCGCGAGCTTCGAGCGCCACTCGAACAGGTGCTGCGTGACGGAGGCCACCGAGTAGCGGCTGACCCCGCCCCGCGCCATCAGCCGGTAGGAGGCGCCCACCGTCTTCACGTCCTCATCGGGGCGCTTCGGGCGGCCGCCGAACGTGCCGGCGGGGATCGTCGCCGATTGCAGTTCGGGCATCCGTTGCACGATGGCATCGCCATCGGGCACGGAGACGATGGTGATCTTCTTCTCGTGGGACGCCATCTCCACAGCCCGGACCGTGGAGATCGCCGCCTTCGAGGTCGGCGCCGCGATCACGGCCACGGCATCCACGGTCCCGGCCAGAAGTGCGGCTGTCACCTCACCGGGCTTGAGCGGCACCAGGGCGATATGGCCGGCAGTGAGGGTGTGGCCGGGCTCGGGCGCCGGCACGGCGGTGAAATCGTAGAAGCCGAGGAGGTTGGTGACGAAGGGCCGGTCGGCCGCGTGACGCTCGACGATGCCGAGGCGCTTCGTCGCGAGGTCGGGGAAGCTCTCGATCTCGCTCGCCTCGGGCGTGGCGATGAGCAGCGTCTCCTCGTGCAGGAGCGCCAGGGTCAGGCCGTTATCGGGCAGGAACACGTCGGGCCGGACCACGGCGAGATCGGCGCTGCCGGCCTGGAGTGCCGCGGCGCTGTCGCGGACGTCGTCATAGGTCCGCACGTTGAGACGGACGTCCTCCCGCGCTCGCTTCAGGGCCTGGGCATAGGTTTCGAGCAACTGCGCCTCGGCCCCGTCGCGCGGACCGACCGCCACGGTGAGCACCGTCGGGCGCGACAGGTAGACCACGGCGGCCGCGAGGACGGCGAAGCCGAGGCCGAGCGCGACCAGGAGCCACTCGCGCTTCAGGAGGAATGCCGGCATGACATGCATGCGTCCTCTCGGGGTAAGACAGATAACCGGTTCACGGTCGAGACGATGCGCCTCATGATCCTGAAACCTGTCCGAAGCGTGATGAACCGATGAGCGCCCGAAACGTTGCCGCGGGGCCGCGTGCATTCTCTCGCGAAGCAAAACCCGCGCCCCGCGAGGCAAAACCCGCGCCGCCGATCACGGCCGCGTATCTGGAGCGCGTCGCCCTGCACTATCTGGAGCGCTACAGCGCCTCCGTGGCGATGCTGCGCCAGACCCTGGAGCGCCGGGTCGCCAAGCGGTGCCGGCTCCGGGACGAAGACCCCGCTGCCTTTGCCGAGACCATCGCCGCCATCGTGGAGCGCGCCCGTTCATCCGGCCTCGTGGACGATGCCCGGTTCACCGCCGCGCGGGCGGCGACCCTGCGCCGGCGCGGGGCCTCCGCTCGCGGCCTCTCGGCCAAGCTTGCCGCCAAGGGGGTCGACCGGACGCTCATCGCCGAAACCCTGGAAACCGAGCGCGACCGGGGCGAGGAAGAAGGCACCAATGCCGAGGAAGACGCGGCCCGCGCCTATGCCAAGCGCCGCCGCCTCGGCCCGTTCCGCCGCCCCGACCTCCGCGCCGCCCACCGCGACAAGGATCTCGCCTCGATGGCACGGGCCGGGTTCTCGTATGGATTGGCGAAGACGATCGTCGACGGGGAGGTGAACGCGGAGGACGGCTTCGACCGCTGATGGAGATCGGCCGTGCCCCCCTTTCCCGCACACGGGGAGAGAGAAGACAGCGCACGCTGCGACATTTCCGACTCGCCGCGACAAAAACTTGAACGAAACACGAACGACGCGCATGTCCCTGTCATGGACGAGACCCTCGCCAAGAAGCTGCGCATCCTGGCCGATGCCGCGAAATACGATGCGTCCTGCTCCTCCTCGGGCGCGCCCAAACGCGTGGCGGGCAAGGGCGAACTCGGCTCGACCACGGGTGCCGGCATCTGCCACGCCTACACGCCGGACGGGCGCTGCATCTCGCTGCTGAAGATCCTGCTGACCAATTACTGCCTCTTCGACTGCGCCTATTGCGTGAACCGGCGCTCCTCCAACGTCGCCCGTGCCAAGTTCACCGTCGAGGAGGTCGTGACCCTCACGGTCGAGTTCTACAAGCGCAACTACATCGAGGGACTGTTCCTCTCGTCGGGCATCATCAAATCGCCCGACCATACGATGGAATTGCTGACGCGGGTGGCGAAAAGCCTGCGGCGCGACCACGGCTTTCGCGGCTACATCCACCTCAAGTCGATCCCCGAGGCGAGCCCGTGGCTGGTGGAGGAGGCGGGCCTCTACGCCGACCGGCTCTCGATCAACCTCGAACTCCCCACCGATGCCAGCCTGCACCGGCTCGCGCCGGAGAAGAACGGCCCGGTCATCCAGAACGCGATGAAGCAGATCGGCGCGCGGATCACCGAGGCCAAGGCGGAGAAGCGCCGCTTCTCGCCCGCCGGCCAGTCGACGCAGGTCATCGTCGGCGCGGACACCACCACCGACGAGGCGCTGATCCGCAAGAGCGCCCTCCTCTACGGCTCGTTCAACCTGAAGCGGGTCTATTACTCGGCCTTCAGCCCGATCCCCGACGGCTCCGCCATCCTGCCGCTGAAATCCCCGCCGCTCCAGCGCGAGCACCGGCTCTACCAGGCCGATTGGCTGATCCGGTATTACGATTTCTCCGCCGACGACGTGGCGGATGCCGCCGAGGACGGCATGTTCTCCCTCGACATCGACCCGAAGCTCGCCTGGGCCCTGAAGCAACGAGGCCGGTTCCCCGTCGATGTGAACGCCGCCGACCGGGAGATGCTGCTGCGGGTGCCGGGGCTGGGCGCCCGCGCCGTGGACAAGATCGTGAAGGCGCGCCGCCACACGCGGCTGCGTCTCGACGACGTCGCCCGTCTCACCTCGGGCCTCAAGCGCGCCCGCCCGTTCCTGATCGCCGCCGATTATCATCCCAGCCCGACCGGCACGGACAGGCTCGATCTGCGCGCCAAGCTCGTCGAGCCGGCGCGGCAGCTGAGCCTGTTCTGACGGTGCCGGATGACACGCCGCTCTTCTCTCCCCCCTCTACTTAACGATATTCACCCATCTCGCGGACACCGCGGGTCCCCTCTCCTGGAAGGAGAGGGACAGGGTGAGGTGTGTGACCTTTTCGGAGATGGACCACACCTCACCCCAACCCTCTCCTTCCAGGAGAGGGAGCGCGGCGCGCCTGATGTCGAACATTCTCGGACAAGGGGAACAGCCGTCGAGCAGATGGGTGAATCCTGTAGCCCCGCAGAGGGGGGAGGGTCGGGCGGATCACTCCGGACGGTCATCCTCCGCGAGGGTGCCGATCTCGACGGGTTCCGTGCCACCGTGCGCCGGCTCGCAGCGTCATCGGTTCCTCCGGGTGAGGTGGTCTGGTCGATCGGGCACGCCCCCGGCCTTTTCAGAGAGGCCGTTTCGCCCGAACTCGGCACCGAGGTTCCGCTCAGCCTGCCGCGGGCGGTGGCCGACCTGATCCGCATGGTCGTCCCGCACCGCGACCCCGAGCGCTACGCCCTGCTCTACGCCCTGATCTGGCGCGTCACCCATGGCGAGCGCGGGCTGATGGAGGTGGGAAGCGACCCGCTGGTCCATCGCCTCGACCGGATGCGCAAGGCCATCGCCCGCGACCTGCACAAGATGCACGCCTTCCTGCGCTTCCGGCGGACGGAGGCCGACGGCGTCGAGCGCTTCGTCGCCTGGTTCGAGCCGGACAATCACATCCTCGAGGCGGCGAGTACCTTCTTCGTCGCGCGCTTCCGATCCCTGAACTGGTCGATCCTCACGCCGGACGGCTCCGCCCATTGGGACGGTGACGCCCTGACCTTCGGCCCGCCGGGACGTCGCGAGGATGCGCCCGAGGCCGACGGGTTCGAGGCCGGCTGGCGCGATTACTACGAGAGCACGTTCAACCCCGCCCGCACCAACCTCGCCGCCATGCGGGCGGAGATGCCGAAGAAGTACTGGCGCAACATGCCCGAGACCGCGGCGATCCCCGGCCTCGTCCGCGCCGCGTCCGCCCGCACGGAAGCCATGATCGAGAGGGAGCCACAGATGCCGGCAAAGCGTAACCCCGCCAAGGCCGTGGCGGCGATGTCCGACCAGGCGCCCGCCTCCCTGGAGGAGCTCAACGCCATCATCCGGCGCTCGGAGCCCCTGGTGCCGGGCGCGACCCAGGCCGTCCTCGGTGAAGGGCCCACCCATGCCGCGATCGCCTTCGTCGGCGAGCAGCCGGGCGACCAGGAGGACCGGCAGGGCCGGCCCTTCGTGGGACCGGCCGGGCAGCTCCTGTCCCGCGCCATGGCAGATGCGGGGATCGTGCGGGGGGATGCCTACCTCACCAATGCGGTCAAGCATTTCAAGTTCGAGGAGCGCGGCAAGCGCCGCATCCACCAGAAACCCACCGCCGGGGAAGTGAGCCATTACCGCTGGTGGCTCGACCGGGAGCTGGATTTCGTGGCCCCCAAACTCGTCGTGGCCCTGGGGGCGACCGCCGTCCTGGCCCTGACCGGCAAGGCGATCCCGATCACCCGCGCGCGTGGGCCCGCCTCCTTCGGCAAGGCCTTTGAGGGGTTCATCACCGTGCACCCCTCCTATCTCCTGCGCCTGCCGGACGAGGCCAAGGAAGACGCCTACGCGGCCTTCGTCTCCGACCTGAAACGGGTCGGGGACCTCGCGCGCGAGCTGGGGGGCTAGCCAAGCGGCGTCGGGTGGTCGTGCGCAGACGTTTTGCAGGATGAGCGTGATCGAGGGAGGCGGTGAGGGCTACGCCCGCGAGGGTGAGCGGATCTCACGACGTCGGTTTCGTTGCTACCGCCTTCGCGAACGAGATCCTTCATAGGTCATGTAAATCAAGACGCCAGCCAACACGGCGCTGGCCAGACTGTCCCAGATTCCGTCGACGACCAGGGCGATCACCAGGCTGAGCAGGGTCAGGGCGGCGAGGATCGATGGAATGGCCCAGATCCGGGACCGGATGAGCGGGCGCGTCTTCATTCCGCGGCTCCTGCGCCGGACGGCCTCGCGCCGGGCGGCACCCGCTCGCCGGCCGTCTTCCATCGTCTGCGGGCGATCCAGAGATAGAGCCCGCTGCCGAGCACGACGATGCTCGCCAGATCGAGAAGCGCCCAGACGATCTTCAGGGGAAGGCCGCCGTAATCGCCGAAATGCAGCGGTTGCGAGACCAGCAGAGCCTGGATGTACCAGGGCATCGCGCGCATGTCGGTGAGCGCGCCGGTCTCGGCATCGATGAGGGCGGGCTTGAGCAGCCGCGAGGTCAACGGCGTGTCGCCGGCCATGAACACGGCGTAGTGGTTGTTGCTGCTCACGACGGTGCCGGGATAGGCGACGAAGCGCGGGCTCATGTTCGGAGCCGCGGCCTTGGCCGTCGCCACCGCCTCGGCGATGGAGGCGAGTCGGACGGGGCGCGGAGCGTCGCGATAGGGCGCGGTCATCTCGGCGAGCTGGCCGAATTGCCAGAGCTTCAGCATGAGATCGGCCCAGGTGTTCACCACGCCCGTCCCCCCGACGATCAGCGCCCAGCCCAAGGTCGCGACGCCGACGAGGTTGTGCCAGTCGAGCCAGTGGATCCGCCGCGTCCGGGTGCGCCGGACGGTGCCGAAATCGAGCTTTCGCATGAATGGACCGTAGAGGACGATGCCGGAGACGATCGCCATCACGAACAGGAAGCCCATCGCGCCGAGGAAGAGCTTGCCGCCGAGGCCGAGGAACATGTCGACATGCAATTGCAGCAGGAAGCCGATGGGACCCTCATTCGGCTTGGGCTCCCGGAGAAGGGCGGCGTCGCGCCGATCCAGGGACAGGATCGTCATGTCCGATGGCGGTGAGCGCACGTCCCGGGCGAGATTGACGAAGGCGACATCCGGCTCGTCGTGATCGAAGACGAGGTACTGGACCACGAGCCCGGGCTTCGAGGCCATGGCCGTGGCGACGATCCTGTCCAACGACACGTGCGCCGTCCCGGCCGGCATCGCCGGCACCTCGGGCTCGTAGCCGAGGACGCCGTTGAGCTCGTGATGGAAGATCAGCGGCAGGCCCGTCAGGCACAGCATCAGCATGAAGGCCATGCTGACGAGGCTCGTCCAGGTATGGACGAACGACCACAGCCGGAAGGCCCGCAGGCGCGGCGCGTCGGGTCCCGTCGCCATCGTCAGAAGTCCAGCTGGGCCGAGACGAGGTAGGTCCGCGGCGCTCCGAGGGTCAGGAAGCCGTTTCCGGTGGAGGCCCAGTAATTCTCGCCCGACACGTTCTCGACGGTGGCCCGCACCGTCACGGGTTTGCCCCACGTGCCGAGGAACGTGTAGCGGAGGCCCGCATCGAACCGCGTCGAGTCCGGGATGCGCTGCAGGTTGCCCTGATCATAGTATTGGGACGCCGTGTGGATGCCCCGTCCGGTCAGGGTCAGGCCGCGCGGCAACCAGGGCGGCAGGTCGTATTCGCCGTACAGGCTGAGCGTGGTACCGGGGACGCCGGGCGCGACCTTGCCGTCGAAGGCGCCGCCTTCGGTACGGACCAGGCGCCCATCGGTGAAGGCGATGCCCCCGATGAGGCGCACACCCGGCGCGAGTTCGCCGAACAGGCTGAACTCGATCCCCCGGTTCCGCTGCAGGCCGTTGAGCGCATAGTTCCGCGTCGCCGGATCCTGGAAAGCGTTGGGCCGGTTGATCTCGAACAGAGAGGCGCTGACGCCGACGACGCCGAAATCGTACTTCACGCCGATCTCCTTCTGGTCGGCGATGGTCGGCGGGAGCGCCTGGTTCGGGTTGCTGGCCGTGACGGGAGCCGAGTCGGTCGAGAGCAGGCCCTCGATGTAATTGCCGTAGAGCGAGAGATGCTCCAGCGGCTTGACCACGAGGCCGACCGCGGGCGTCCAGGCGACCTTGTCGTAACGCGACGTGGCGTCGCCGAAGCTGGGGCTGCCGGGCGAGAAGTCGTAGCCCTTGACCCCGATCTGCTGGAAGCGGCCGCCCACGGTGAGCAGCACCCGCTCGTCCAGGGACGACAGGGTGTCGGCGAGGGCGACGCTGCGGTTGGTCTGCATGGAGCCGCGGGCATTCCCGATATCGATGTCGGGGTAGGCCGGAGCCGCGAAGGAGAGCGGGCTGTAGATGTTCGAGACGCCGCCCGGCAGGAACTGGACCGCCTTCGGATAGTTCGTCGTGCTCCAGAAACCGACGGCGGAAACGGTGGCCCGGTGCGCGATGGGGCCCGTCTGGAACCGGGTCCGCAGGCCGGCCTCGGCCGAATAGGATTCGGTGACGTATTGCTGCCGGGCGAACGGGCCGGCGACACCCCCCATCGACGTCACCAGGGTCTGGAAGCTGGCGAGCGCGCTTTCCTGGGTCGAGTGGCCGCCGAAGCCGGCATAGAGCGTGGTGTCGGGGGTGAGGTCGTACTCGGCCCGGAAGGTGCCGAACTTCGTCTCGGTCCGCTGGAATTCGTAGGGCTGGTTCTGATTGAGGGTGAGATTGGGCGCCCTCGGGATCTGGATGCCGGGCGCCACCGTGAGGAACGACCGGTTCCGCCGGTAATCGTCGACCTGATAGCCGAAATCGGCCGAGAGGCGGACGCGGTCACCCCGGTAATCGAGGCCGATCGAGCCGAATCCCACTTCGAGCCGCTCGCGGTCGATGGCGGATTCGCCGTTGCGATAGACGCCGTTGACCCGCACGCCCCATTCCTTCGCCTCTCCGAAGCGCCGGCCGATATCCACGGCCGTGCCGAACTGGCCCCGGGAGATGAAGAACGGCGTGATCCGGGTCAGCGGCTCGTCATAGGCGCGCTTGGGAATGAGGTTGATGCTGCCGCCGATACCGCCGATGGGGGCGATGCCGTTGACGAGGGCGCTCGGCCCCTTGAGGATCTCGACCCTCTCCACGTTGTAGATCGCCGGCCGGCGGCTATCGACCACGCCGTAGAGCCCGTCGAACGCGATATCGCTGGCATAGACCGGGAAACCGCGGATGTAGAACTGGTTGCCGGCGGCCCCCGTGCTGGACGTGACGGCGCGGACGGACGGATCGTTCGTGGCGACGTCGATGAGGCTCTGGGCCTGCTGGTCCCGGACGAGGGTGTCGGTATAGCCGGTGAAGTTGAAGGGCGTATCGAAGACGCTGCTGGTGCCGAGGATTCCGACCCGCGTACCGCTGGCGACCTGACCGCCGGCATAGGGCGGCGGCGACGCGCCGATGGTCCCGTTGGGGCTGCGGGAAGCGACGGCATCGACGCTCAACTGATCGAGGGTCACACTCCGCGGGGCGTCCTGGGCGGCGGCCGAACGCCCGATTCCCACCGTGATGAGTGTCCCGAGCGCAGCCCCCCTCAGGACCGAACGGATGAGTGTTTCGAAATCGTCCCGCATCGTCGCCTCTCGCACCATCGCCGGCAATCGTGCTCTGCCGGCGCGGCGACCTGATTACTCACCGAAGGCCGGGACGCGGTATTGAATTCCTGCGAAAAATACGCCTAGTCTGCCATTCAAGAGGATAAAGCGAAGATACGCTGCCGCTGTTGCGGGATTACACAGTACAATTTGAATAATTACAAACTCGCCCCTCGAATGGCGATTGTCCATCGCGGTTCGACGATCCACTTCCGGTTGTGTTCTGACAAGCCAATCGTCCAACCGCAGCGAATGCATGACCACAGCCCCTCCTCCACGGATCGTAGAAGCCGCTCACGAGATCGTCCGGGCCGATCTCAGCCTCGATACGATCATGACCCGTTCGGATTACGAGGATTACGAGGGCGCCTACGAGAATACGGACACCCTCTGGATCCATCTCTGCACCCGCGGCGGCGGTCGCCTGCTTCGGAACAGCCGGACCCAGAAACTCGACGGCCTGTTCGTGCCGGGACGCGTCGGCCTGGGAGCCCCCTATGACGGCGGCGAAGGGTTCGGGCCGCGCATGAGCCTGCTCGCCCTCGGGATCTCCGAGCGACGGCTGAAGCGGCTGGCCGCCGAGCTTCCGGGGGGCCGACTGGACATCGAGGCGCTGGCGTCGACCTACCACGACGATCCCCTGCTGACGGCCACGTTGACCGCCATGTGGGAGGAAGCCGGGCTTCACGGTTTCACCACGGCGTTCTTCGATCATGCCTTGGCCATCGTGGTGCACAGGCTGGCCCATGCCGCGTCCCGGCCCGAACCCGTCTCCGCGCATGGGCTCACGGCGCGGCAGTTGTCCGATGTGGCGGCGTTCATCGAGGCCGGTCTCGGTGACGACCTGCGTGTGGCCGATCTCGCCCGCATCGCGGGGTTGAGCGAGCATTACTTCAGCCGTTGCTTCCAAGCCTCGGTCGGCGTGCCGCCCTACGCCTTCATCACCCGCCGTCGCCTCGATCGGGCGGCCGAGCTCCTCACGCGCTCGACCCTTCCCGTCGCCTCGATCGCGGCTCTCGTCGGCTACGACGATCCGAGCCAGTTCTCGGCCGCCTTCAAACGCTACAAGGCAATGGCGCCCCTCGCATGGAAGAGGCAGCAGGCGAACGGATAGGCCGGCACGGCGAGACCGTTCGAATCCCGAGCGATACGAAAGCTTATACCAGACTTCGATGAGCCTGACTCGTCGAGGTCTGCCCGCGCGACTGCGCGGCGGCGGTCGTCCGCCGGACCTCCCTGATCCTCATCTAAGGGTCAGGATCAGGGAGATTGGGTATGAGCCGCCTTTCCGCAGCACGGTCCCCAACACGAGGAAGCCCCGTGTGCCGGATCAAGGGCACACGGGGCTCGCTATAGTCCTAGATGAGGCGGTCGATACTACAGCACGAAGTCATTCGCATGCAGGGCTTCGATCGTGCCTCTCAAGATGATCTGGAAGTCCGCCTTGCCGTTTCCATCGACATCGCCCTCGATGGTCGTCGAGCTTCCGGAGACGACAGCGTGGAGTTCTCCCTTCTGCTTGGTGAACGCCCCCTCGATGAAGGAGAAGGATTGGTCGGTCGCAGCTCCACTCACGGCTTGAATACCGGACAGATCGAGGTGATCGAACCCCGCCTTGAAGTCCAGGATCGCATCGCGGTTCGCGATACCGTTGCCGCTATCGCTCACCGTCTTGAAGACGAACGTGTCGTTTCCTGCTCCACCCACCAGGGTATCCTGACCCAGTCCACCGACGATCACGTCCTTGCCTGCCCCACCCACGATCGTATTGGCAAACTCGTTGCCCGTGAGCGTCAGACCCTTGGAACCGGAGACTCGGAGAGCCTCGATCTCGACGCCCGTCTCCAGCGTATAACTGACACTGGCGTAGACCGTGTCGGTACCGGTCGTCTCGATCAGGTGATCGTTCGCGTTGTCGACGTAGTAGCTGTCGTTGCCGGCGCCACCGGACAATGTGTCCGCCCCCGTCTTGCCGTCGAGGATGTCGTTGCCCGTGGTTCCGACGATCTTGTTGGCAAAGTTGTTGCCGGTCAGGGTCAGGCCCGTCGAACCGGTGCCCTCGAGAGTCTCGATTTCCTGGCCTGCCTTCAACACGTAGCTGACGGAAGCATAGACCGTGTCGTTACCGGCTTGAGCCGCCTCGGTGACCTGATCGTTGGCATTGTCGACAGAGTAGGTGTCGTCGCCAAGTCCGCCGAACAGCGCATCGACGCCGGCCTTGCCATCGATGACGTCGTTACCGGACGTTCCGACGATCCTGTTGTCGAACTCATTGCCGGTCAGTGCGAGACCGACGGTTCCGGAACCGCGGAGCACTTCGATTCCCTGGCCTGCCCCGAGGGTAAAGTTGACACTGGTCCGCACCGTATCGATGTCGCCGCCCACTGCCTCGATGACCTGGTCACCGATATTGTCGACCATGTAGGTGTCGGCACCGCCCAATCCGGTGAAGGTTTCGGCTCCGTTGGTGCCGCGGAAAGTCTCACTGCCACTTGTGCCAGTGTAGCCATCGATCTTCAGGATACCGTCAGGATTGATGGCGGACCCGCTGGCGTCGAAGGGATTCCCGTTCGCGTCGGTGATGACGGCTCCATTCAAGGAGATCCCCGTGACCGCCAAGTCGCTGGAAATCTGGTCGACCAACACCGTGTAGTCGAAAACGAGAAGCGTCCCCGTCGATTTCAAGGCGTTGTAGACGGCCGTCGCTCCATTGCTCAGGCGGATCGCCAACTCGTCGCCGGTCGAGACGATCACGGCTTCGGACATGGTGAAGGTGAAGGAGACGGTCTGACCCGTGACCAGTGTTCCGGAACCATCCGTGATGCCGGGACCGGAGGCCGCCACGCTGAGCACCGTGGGTGCCAAGGTGTCGACGGTGAAGTTCCCGGTGCTGGCCGTGGTTCCGGTGTTGCCGGCCACATCCGTGTACCCGGTGGAGAGGGTGACGACGTTGGTGCTGTCCTCGGAATTGGCGGTCGGGATCAGCGTCGCGGTGTAGATGACCGACCCGTTCGGGCCGGCGGTGGGGCCGCTCAGCTCGCGCAGTTCGCCATTGCCGCTGACCAGGTCTGCGAGAGCGAAGCCCGCGACAGCCTCCGAGAAGGTGATCGTCACGGTCGCGGTCTCGCCGGCCACCAGTGAGGTATCGCTCAGCGTGATCGTGGCGGTCGGAGCCGTCCGATCGATGGTGAAGGATGTCCCCTGTATGCTCTGCTTGGTGTTTCCTGCGACGTCGGTGCTGCTGGTGGTCAGCGTGTAGGTCCCGTTGCTGAGCGGCTCGAGACCCGATTCAGCGAAGGACACGATGAATTGTCCGCTCTCATTCGCGACCGCCGTGCCGACGAGTTCGCCATCCAGGAACACGTCGACCGTCGCACCGGCTTCAGCGGTACCGAAGAAGTCCGGCGTCGCGTTGCTGGTGATCCCGTCGCTGGGCACGCCCTGATCGGAGCCCGACGCCAGTCCGATCGTGGCCACCGTCGTCGTACGATCGATCGTGGCCTTGAAGCTCTCGGTGGTGATGTTGCCGTTCGCATCCGCCACCGAAGCCGAGAACGTGTATTCCCGACCCGTAGCCCCGGGCGAAGCAAGGATGGGGCTGACGTTCGTGGTGAAGACGCCGTTCAGGACTATGCCGGTCAGGGTGGTGATGACTTCGTCACCATCCATCACGGCGACATGCACTTCCGTGCCGTTGGCAACACCACTGACGGATCCGCTGACCGAGAGGGTGTTGTCGCGTGTGATCTTGTCGGTGCCGCTCTGCCCATTATCCGTCGAGATCGTGAACCCGCCAATGGTCGGTGCTGACGTATCGATGGCCAAGCTCAGCTCACCGCCATGGACACCTGTGTTGCCGGCCTGATCGGTATAGGCGGCCGCGTTTCCACCGATCGACAGCGTCGTCGTGCCGGTGATGCCCGCTTTCGCCGTGAACTCGCCCGTCCAGGTAATGCCGTCGCTGCTCGTCAGGGCTCCCAGCGTTCCGGTGGAGGTATCGTAGGCGACATCGCTGGCATCGAAGCCTTGGACTGCCTCCGAGAAGGTGAAGGTCACCGTCGTGGTCTTGCCGGCGACGTTGAGGCTTTGGTCAGCCGCGGTGATCGCGATCACCGTCGGGTTGACGGTATCGACCGTGACCGGAGCGGACGCGGTGGAGGTCCCGGCATTGCCGGCGAGGTCCTTAAACGCCGTGAGGGTGACCTTGGCGTCGGTCGTGCTGCTGTCGGTGGCGGTGAACGTGGCCGTGGCCGTGAGTCCGCCATTGGAGAAGACGATCGAGGCCGGATCGACGGTACCGCCGGTGGCACTCAGCACGAGGGAGGTCGGATCGACCGCTTCCGTGAAGGTGAAGGTCACCGGCGAGGTCAGGTTGCCGTCACTGAAGCTGGCATCCTCGATCACGACCGTGGCCGTCGGGTTGACGGTATCGACCGTGACCGGAGCGGACGCGGTGGAGGTCCCGGCATTGCCGGCAAGGTCCTTGAACGCCGTGAGGGTGACCGAAGCGGCGGTCGTGCTGTCGTCGGTGGCGGTGAACGTGGCCGTGGCGGTGAGTCCGCCATTGGAGAAGACGATCGAGGCCGGATCGACGCTGCCGCCGGTGGCGCTCAGGACGAGGGAGGCGGGATCGACCGCTTCCGAGAAGGTGAAGGTCACCGGCGAGGTCAGGTTGCCGTCACTGAAGCTGGCATCCCCGATCACGACCGTCGCCGTCGGGTTGCGGGTATCGACCGTGACCGGACCGGCCTCTTTGGCGCCCCCTATATTGCCGGCGAGGTCCTTGAACGCCGTGAGGGTGACCGAGGCCTCAGCCACGCTGTCCTCGGCGGCGGTGAACGTGGCCGTGGCGGTGAGTCCGCCATTGGAGAAGACGATCGAGGTCGGATCGACGGTACCGCCGGTGGCGTTCACGACGAGAGAGGTCGGATCGACCGCTTCCGTGAAGGTGAAAGTCACCGTTGTGGTCGGGCTGCTGTCGCTGAGACTGGTCTTGTCGAACGCGATCGTCACCGTCGGGTTGACGGTATCGACCGTGACCGGAGCGGACGCGGTGGAGGTCCCGGCATTGCCGGCGAGGTCCTTGAACGCCGTGAGGGTGACCGTGGCGTCGGTCGTGCTGCTGTCGGTGGCGGTGAACGTGGCCGTGGCGGTGAGTCCGCCATTGGAGAAGACGATCGAGGTCGGATCGACGCTACCGCCGGTGGCGCTCACGACGAGAGAGGTCGGATCGACCGCTTCCGTGAAGGTGAAGGTCACCGTCGAGCTCAGGTTGCCGTCGCTGAAGCTGGCATCCTCGATCACGACCGTCGCCGTCGGGTTGACGGTATCGACCGTGACCGGAGCGGACGCGGTGGAGGTCCCGGCATTGCCGGCGAGGTCCTTGAACGCCGTGAGGGTGACCGTGGCGTCGGTCGTGCTGCTGTCGGTGGCGGTGAACGTGGCCGTGGCGGTGAGTCCACCATTGGAGAAGACGATCGAGGCCGGATCGACGCTGCCGCCGGTGGCACTCAGGACGAGGGAGGCCGGATCGACCGCTTCCGAGAAGGTGAAGGTCACCGGCGAGGTCAGGTTACCGTCGCTGAAGCTGGCATCCCCGATCACGACCGTGGCCGTCGGGTTGACGGTGTCGACCGTGATCGGAGTGGCCGCGATGGGGGCGCCGGTATTGCCGGCGAGGTCCTTGAACGCCGTGAGGGCGACCGTGGCGGGGGCCACGCTATTGTCGGCGGCGGTGAACGTGGCCGTGGCGGAAAGGCCGTTCGCGGCGACGACGATCGAGGCCGGATCGACGCTGCCGCCGGTGGCGAACACGACGAGAGAGGCGGGATCGACCGCTTCCGAGAAGGTGAAGGTCACCGGCGAAGTGTTGGTGCCGTCGCTGAGCTTGCTCTTGTCGAACGCGACCGTCGCCGTCGGCGGGGTCGCGTCGACCGTGAACGTCGTGACGGTCGGGCTCAGCTTCGTGTTGCCGGCAAGGTCGGTCACGAGAGCCGTGAGGGTGTGGCTGCCATCCGTCAGGGGGAAGCCGTTCAGGTCCGAGTCGGCAAAGGCCAGGGTGTAGGTATTGTCCTGCCCCGCGACGGCGGTGCCGATGATGGATCCGTCCAGGAAAATCTGGACCGTGGCGCCGGCCTCGGCCGTGCCGGTGAAGTCGGGAGTGGTGTCTTTGGTGAGCAGATCGGTGGCACTGACGCCGGTATCGGAGGCCGCAGCCAAGCCGAAGGTCGGGAGGGCCGTGGTGTTGTCCACCCGTACAGGGCTCAGATCGCTGGTGGTGGTGTTGCCGGCGGCATCCGTCGCGGTGGCGCGGAAGATGTAGCTGCCATCCAGCAATGAGGGGGTCGACGCCGTCGTGAACGTGCCACCGGTGACCGTGGCGACCAGTGTCACGGGGGTCCCGTTCACGAGCACGGGGTTACCGCCGAGATCGAGCACGGCGACGGTCACGGTGGAGCCCGCCTCGACCGTGCCGCTGACCGACAGGGTTCGATCGCGGGTGATGTGGTCCGAGTTGCTCGCGCCGCCATCATCCGAGATCGTCAGCAGCGCGACCGTCGGGTTGACGGTGTCGACCGGGACCGGAGCGGACGCGATGGGCGCGCCGGTATTGCCGGCGAGGTCCTTGAATGTCGTAAGGGCGACCGTGGCGGGGGCCACGCTATTGTCGGCGGCGGTGAACGTGGCCGTGGCGGAGAGCCCGTTCGCGGCGACGACGATCGAGGTCGGATCGACGCTGCCGCCGGTGGCGAACACGACGAGGGAGGTCGGATCGACCGCCTCCGTGAAGGTGAAGGTCACCGGCGAACTCAGGTTGCCGTCGCTGAAGCTGGCATCCCCGATCACGACCGTCGCCGTCGGGTTGACGGTGTCGACCGTGACCGGAGCGGACGCGGTAGACGTCCCGGCATTGCCGGCGAGGTCCTTGAACGCCGTGAGGGTGACCGTGGCGGCGGTCGTGCTGTTGTCGGTGACGGTGAACGTGGCCGTGGCGGAGAGACCATTCGCGGCGACGACGATCGAGGCCGGATCGACGGTACCGCCGGTGGCACTCAGGACGAGGGAGGCGGGATCGACCGCTTCCGTGAAGGTGAAGGTCACCGGCGAGGTCAGGTTGCCGTCGCTGAAGCTGGCATCCCCGATCACGACCGTCGCCGTCGGGTTGACGGTATCGACCGTGACCGGAGCGGACGCGGTGGAGGTCCCGGCATTGCCGGCGAGGTCCTTGAACGCCGTGAGGGTGACCGTGGCGGCGGTCGTGCTGTTGTCGGTGACGGTGAACGTGGCCGTGGCGGAGAGACCATTCGCGGCGACGACGATCGAGGCCGGATCGACGGTACCGCCGGTGGCACTCAGGACGAGGGAGGCGGGATCGACCGCTTCCGTGAAGGTGAAGGTCACCGGCGAGGTCAGGTTGCCGTCGCTGAAGCTGGCATCCCCGATCACGACCGTCGCCGTCGGGTTGACGGTATCGACCGTGACCGGAGCGGACGCGGTGGAGGTCCCGGCATTGCCGGCGAGGTCCTTGAACGCCGTGAGGGTGACCGTGGCGGCGGTCGTGCTGTTGTCGGTGACGGTGAACGTGGCCGTGGCGGAGAGACCATTCGCGGCGACGACGATCGAGGCCGGATCGACGCTGCCGCCGGCGGCACTCACGACGAGGGAAGTCGGATCGACCGCTTCCGTGAAGGTGAAGGTCACCGGCGAGGTCAGGTTGCCATCGTTGAAGCTGGCATCCCCGATCACGACCGTCGCCGTCGGGGCCGTCTGGTCTATGGTCAGCAGCAGCGCACCGCCAGGTTCACCCGGCTCAAAATTGGAATTCTTGTAACCGTCGGTGACGGACAGCGTGACCGTACCATTGAAACTCGATTCCGCAGTGAAGATACCCTTCCAGACCGTGCCACCTTCGCTGCTCGTCAAGGTGCCCATCGTACCGGCATTGCCGGGGATGACGACGTCGTCCGCTTCGAAGCCGTTCACCTCCATGGAGAAGGTGAAGGTCACCTCCGTGGTGTTGGAGGTCGCGCCGAGAACGGTTTTAGCCGCAGTGATCGACAATACGGTGGGGGGGGTGTTTGCGAGGGGCATGACGCTTCACTCCGAGATTTGGGGTCGACGACAGATTCCGAGCAGTCAAGCCCGGTCATAGTCAGCTAAAAAAACGCGACATCATGAAGTATCATTGAGTCCGCAGGCGGCTTTGCCTTTGTCGGACCAAATCGAAGACCCCATCCGCAACGCATGAGCGGGAATTGAGGCAGCTGGATAGAACAAAGGATTTTGAGGCGCATCCCTCATATGAGTGAGGGCGAAGGTATTTTATTGATTTTCGCGCCTCCCTCATTTGAGGGATGGCGCCTATCCGAAGTCATAGGCCAGACAATTCGGAACGATGCCAGGAAACCGGCACTTGGCCATTCATGAAAGCTTAATGATTAATTAATACAGGTTAACGTTTTATGTCCTCCGCCGTGCACTTCGAACACCGTCTGCTCGGAAGATGCGGGATCGGACGAGAATGCGTGCCTCGGCATATCCGACGGAAGGATCGTCGCGATCTTGGTGCGCTCGTCCGAATTTGAAGACCACGCGGAGCATACGCGATGGTATCTGCTCAAAGGATTCGGACCATGCGACCAGCAGGGCTCGATGTTGCTTAGACGAGACGTCGCAAAGACGTGGATCGCGATTTCAACTGTGCGTTGACTGCCTATGCGGCGAAATCAGTTTTCGTTAAAAGCACATGTCATTTTACCGGCATCGCGATTTGACGATGCCGATCAATGGACCTGTGAGAGCGCCTGACAGAAAGGATCGACGACCTAGCGGTGACGGCTGAACTTCTCGCTGCTCTCGATGCCCATGAAGGCGATGCGCGGTACGATCCCACGGGCGCGGCACTCATGGCGGGCGCGGGCGTCGTAGGCCTCGTCGGCATGACGCGTGTGGGGGACGGTAGCGTGGGCGGCCGCGCCGGCCGTTGCGCATAGGTGGAATGGCATCGAGGGTCGGGGCCATCATCACGCTGTCGTGGCGGTGGGCCCCTGTGACGGTCCGGCCGAGGGGCGTGCCGCGGCCTCGACGACGAGGTGGCGGCTCTGGCCCGGTTTGCCGCGATCCGTCGGGTTCGGGCCTGTGGCAGAGCCCGTTTCTTCGCCGGCACGGACGCGCTGGCCCGGCCCCCGTCGAGCCGACCGGCTTCGTGACGTCGCCCCAGCAGCGTCTGCTGCAGGCGGCGCCAACACGTCATGCCCGAGCCACGGCCCCTCTCGGCGGGCAGCATCTCCCAGGGCAAGCCGGAGCGAATCACGATCAGGATGCCGGTGAGCGCTGCCCGGTTATCGTAGGGCCGTCGACTGCCCTTCGGACGCGGCCGGGAAGGCGGAAGCCGCGGGGCGATCTCATGCCAGAGATCGTCGGGAAGAAGAGCGCGGGCGATGACGCGCCAACGCGCATCAACGCTGATGGTCCCGTTCTGTCAGGCGTTCTCAATCCGGCGACACGAGGCGCGTTTCAGAACGGGACCGTGATGCTCAGTTCGGAACGGCGGCCTTGGGCGTGTTGGCCGCGCCCTTCTGGATGCCGCGGATGAAGTCGACGGCGGCGATGAGCTGCTTGTCCTTGGCCGGGTCCGGCGGGACGTAAGCCGACGAACCGCCGCGCTCCTCGACGTCCTTCTGCTTGAGGTGCCCCTTCAGCCCGGCCTCGCCCTTGGTCTCGTCCTTGCCCTTCAGCTCGTCGGGGATCTCCTGCAGGACCTCCTGGTCCGGCTCGATGCCCTTGGCCTGGATCGAGCGGCCCGACGGGGTGTAGTAGCGCGCCGTGGTGAGGCGCAGGGCGCCGCTGCCGCCCAGCGGGATGATCGACTGGACCGAGCCCTTGCCGAAGGAGCGCGTGCCGAGCACCGTGGCCCGCTTGTGATCCTGCAGGGCGCCGGCCACGATCTCCGAGGCGGAGGCCGAGCCGCCATTCACCAGGACGACGATGGGCTTGCCCTTGGTGAGGTCGCCGGACTTGGCCGAGAAGCGCTGGGTCTCGTCCGGGTTGCGGCCACGGGTGGAGACGATCTCGCCGCGGTCGAGGAACGCGTCGGAGACCGACACGGCCTGGTCGAGGAGGCCGCCCGGATTGTTGCGCAGGTCGAGGACGTAGCCCTTCAGCTTGTCCTGGCCCACTTCCGTGGAGAGCTTGTCGATGGCGTTGCGCAGGCCGTCATAGGTCTGCTCCGTGAACTGCGTCAGGCGGATGTAGCCGACATCGCCGCCCTCGGCCCGCGAGCGCACCGGCTTGATCTTGATGACGTCGCGGTTGAGCACGACGTCGATGGGATCCTTGGACTCCTTGCGGGAGATCTTGAGCTTCACCGGCGAGTTCACCGGTCCGCGCATCTTGTCGACGGCCTGGTTCAGGGTGAGGCCCTGGACCTGATCCTCGTCGATCTGCGTGATGATGTCGTTGGTGAGGATGCCGGCCTTGGAGGCGGGGGTGTCGTCGATGGGGCTGACCACCTTGATCAGGCCGTCCTCCATCGTGACCTCGATGCCGAGGCCGCCGAACTCGCCCTTGGTCTGCACCTGCATGTCGCGGAAGCTCTTCGAGTCCATGTAGCTCGAATGCGGATCCAGCGAGGTGAGCATGCCGTTGACGGCCGCCTCGATCAGCTTGGCCTCGTCGGGCTTCTCGACATAGTCGGTCCGCACCTTCTCGAACACGTCGCCGAACAGGCTGAGTTGGCGATAGGTCTCCGCGGAGGCCGCCACCGCGCTGGTCCCGGAGAGCAGATGCGTCTGGGTCGCGAGGAGGGAGGAACCGACGCCAAGAAACGCGCCGGCCAGGACTAGGGAAATCTTGCGCATTATCCGCGAACCTTCTCGCTGGGGCTCTTCGCCCACCACGGCTCCGGATCGATGGAGCCGCCGTCTTTCCTGAACTCGACGTATAGAACCGGCCCGTCACGGTCGCCCGAAGCGGTGCCCTGGCCGCCCTCACCCATGGCCGCCACCGGTTCCCCCGCAAGCACGAACTGTCCGACCTCGACGCTGATCTGATCCATACCGGCCAGCAGCAGATAGTAGCCATCGCCGGCGTTGATGATCAAGAGTCGTCCATACGAGCGGAACTGCCCGGCGAACGACACCCACCCATCGGACGGAGACGAGACCACCGCCTTCGGGCGGGTCGCGAGCGATATGCCGCGGGTCGTTCCGCCATTGCCGTCGGGCTGGTTGAAGCTGCGCAGGGTCGCGCCGCTCACGGGCTTGGGCACCTCGCCGCGGGTATCGACGAAGCGAATCTTCGGGGCGAGCCGCGCGGGATCGCGCGCGCCGGCCGCCGCGAAGCGCTCCTGGGTCGCGCGGGCCTCCCGCGTCTCGGCGGCGCGGGCCTCCTCCGCCGCCCGACGGGCCGAGGCGACCTCGTTCTCCATCCGGTCGAGGAGTTCCTTCAGGCTTTTGGCCTGGATTCCGAGCTCGGCCGTGCGCGCGCGCTCGGTGACGAGCCCGCTCTCCACTTCGGCGAGGCGGGTGCGGCGGGCCGTGATGAGGGCGTTGATCCGCTGCTGCTCCCTCGCCCAGCCGGTGAGGTCGTTCTGCAGCCCCTCGCGGTCGGCGGCAATGAGCCCCTTCAGCCGCACCATCTCGGTGAGGTCGGCCGCCAGGGTCTCGGCCTCGCCGCGCAGTTCGGGCACCACGGCCCCGAGCAGCATCGACGTGCGGATGACGGCGAGCACGTCCTCCGGCTGGACCAGGACGGCCGGGGGCGGGCGCCGGCCCATGCGCTGCAGGGCGGCGAGGATTTCCGCGATGACGCCGCGGCGGGCTTCGAGGGAGCGGCGGATGCCGGATTCGCTGGCGGTGAGCGTCTTCAGGCGCTCCTCCAGCCGGCTCATCCGATCCTCGGTGGCCTGCGCCTGACGGGTGGCATCGAGGAGGGCGGCATTCAGCTTGGCCCGGTCTCCGGCGACGGAGGCGATCTCCGCTTCGAGCTTGGCCCGCGCGCCGGTGGAGGCGGCGAGCTGCTCCTCGATCCGCTTCAGGTTCTCGGCGCGGCGGGCCTTCTCGTCGATGGCGCGCTGGATCGCGTCGGCGGCGGCATCCTGTTGTTTCAACGCGTCCTGTGGTTTCGAACTGTCCTGTTGTTTCGGGCTGTCCTGGGCATGGGCAGGACCGAGCGTCAGCACCGCCATCGCCGCGAAGGCAGCGATGCGGATCGCTCCGCCGTCAGGCCCGTGCCGCGCGTATCCGCCCCTCATGCGTCGATGTCGCCCCGGTGATAGGGATGTCCCGCAAGGATCGTCAGCGTCCTGTACACCTGCTCCAGGGCCAGCACGCGCACAAGGCCGTGAGGCAGGGTGGCCGCCCCGAAGGCGAGGGAGAGGTCGGCGCGCGTGCGCACCGCCGGCGCGAGCCCGTCGGCGCCACCGATGGCGACGACCAGGGTCGCCGTGGCCGCATCGCGCCAGGACGCGATCCGCTCGGCAATGCGTTCGCTCGTCCAGTCGGAGCGCCCGCGCTCGTCATAGACCAGCAGCACGCTCGACGCCGCCGGGGCATGGGACAGGATCGTCGCCCCCTCCTCCACGCTGCGGTCGATGGGGCGCCGGGCCCGGCTTTCCGGGATCTCGACGACGTCGCAGGCGGTGAGACCCAATCCGCGCCCCAACTGGACCGCCCGTTCACGATAGCGCGAAGCCAGATCCCGCTCGGGTCCCGGCTTGAGGCGGCCCACCGCCGTCACGAGCAGACGCATGCGTCAGTCGCCCCGCGCCATCGGGCCGGTGCTCAGCCGGCCAGATGGTCGGTGGTTGGGCGATCGGCGCCCCACATCTTCTCGAGATTGTAGAAGCCACGGACTTCCGGGCGGAAGATATGGACGATGATGTCGCCCGTATCGATCAGCACCCAATCGCAGGCGGGCAGGCCCTCGACCCGGGCCGTTCCGAAGCCCTTGGACTTCATTTCCTGCAGGATCCGGTCGGCGATGGCGCTGACATGGCGCTGCGAGCGGCCGGAGGTGATGATCATCGTGTCGGCAAGCGAGGTCCGGCCGGCGAGATCGATCTCGATGGTTTCCTCGGCCTTCATGTCGTCGAGACAATCAAGCGCGAGCGCCCTGAGATCGCCGATCCGCAGATCGGTGGCGTGGTCGGAACCTGTGGTTCCGGAAGGGTGCGAATCGGTCAGTGTCTCGATTCCCGAAGTGACGGCGGTCATTTTACCCGAACAATCTATAGTCTGGAGAGAGTGGAACGATCACTCTCCGTTTTCAAGAGTCGCGACGCGCTCGTCATCGTCCAGCCCGGAGGGCCGTGGACGACAGGGTCGAGCGCGGGCCATGGAGAAACACCCAGGCCGGGGGTTCGAGATCGGCGAGGAGACCCGCATCCGATTCGTCGATGCGCCATCGTCCCATCGCCTGCGCCCCTCGGGCGCTCGGTGCCGTCAGGGTGAAGCCCGGCCTATCGATGATCGCGATCGGCATCGTGGCGGCGATAGCACGAAAATCACGCCAGCGGTGAAATGCCGCGAGACTGTCGGCCCCCATGATCCAGACGAAGCGCACGGCGGGTTGGCGGGCCTGGAGGTAGGCAAGGCTCTGGCGGGTATAGCGGGCGCCGATCCGCGTCTCGAAACCGGTGATGGCGATGCGTGGATGGTCGGCGACGGCGGAGGCCACCGCGATCCGCGTCTCCAGGGGAGCGAGGGCCGTGCGGTCCTTCAGCGGATTGCCGGGGGTGACCATCCACCAGATCCGGTCGAGCCGCAGCCGCTTCAGCGCCACGAGGCTCACGTGGCGGTGGCCGAGATGGGCCGGATTGAAGGACCCGCCATAGAGACCGATCCGCAGGCCGGGTACGGCGGGAGGCAGCCGGACGAGCCCCGCCGCCTCAAGCCGCACGGGTGGAGCCGACACGCCGCATCAGGCAGGCCGCATCAAGGACGGGTCTGCCCGCGACCATGGACCCGGTACTTGAAGGTCGTCAGCTGCTCGACGCCCACCGGACCGCGCGCATGCATGCGCCCGGTGGCGATGCCGATCTCGGCGCCGAAGCCGAACTCGCCGCCATCGGCGAATTGCGTGGAGGCGTTGTGGGTGACGATGGCCGAATCGACCTCCGCGAGGAAGCGCGTCGCCTCGGCGGGGTCGGCCGTGACGATGGCATCAGTATGATGCGAGCCGTTGGCCTCGATATGGGCGATTGCCGCGTCGAGCCCGTCCACCACCTTCACGGCGATGATCGCGTCGAGATATTCGGTGCGCCAGTCGATCTCGGTGGCGGCGGTGACCCGCGCATCCACCGCCTGCGTCGCCGCATCGCCGCGGACGCTGCAGCCGGCCTCGATCAGCGCCGTGACCAGGGGGGCAAGGTGCGTCTCCGCCACGGCGGCGTCGACGAGCAGGGTCTCGGCGGCGCCGCAGATGCCGGTGCGGCGCATCTTGCTGTTGATCACCAGGGTGCGGGCCATGTCGAGATCCGCGCCGGCGGCCACGTAGACATGGCAGATGCCGTCGAGATGGGCGAAGACCGGGACCTTGGCCTCGGATTGGACCCGCTCCACGAGGCCGCGCCCGCCACGGGGCACGATGATGTCGATGCAGCCGTCGAGGCCCGACAGCATGGCGCCCACCGCCGCGCGGTCGCGAGTGGGGACGATCTGCACCGCATCCGCCGGCAGGCCGGCGGCTTCCAGCCCCTCGCGCATGGCACGGGCGATGGCCATGGCGGTGCGGTGGCTGTCCGACCCGGCGCGCAGGATCGCCGCATTGCCGGCCTTGAGGCACAGGGCGCCCGCATCGGCGGTGACGTTGGGGCGGCTCTCGAAGATGACGCCGACGACGCCGAGCGGCACGGCGATCCGCTCGATCAGCAACCCGTTGGGACGCTCGAACGCCGCGAGCTGGCGACCGACGGGATCGGGCAGCGCGCCGATCTTGGCCACCGCATCGGCCATGGCGGCGAGCCGGCCCTCGTCGAGGGTCAGGCGGTCGATCAGCGCCTGGGTCTGTCCGCTCGCCATCGCGGCGGCGACGTCGCGGGCGTTCTCGGCGAGGATCGCGTCCCGGCTCGCCCTCAGGCAATCGGCCACCTGACGGAGGGCGACATCCTTGGCCTGGGCTGAGGCCTGGGCGATCTTGCGGGCGGCGGCACGGGCGCGGTGGCCGATCTCCTGCATCTGCTCGGTGAGATCGGGAGCGGCGGCGAAATCGGATCTCAGATTCAGAACGGGCACGGTCTGTTTCCTCGCAGCTCACCGTTCAAGGCGATGGCGGCATATCGATTGTGCCCTCATGCCACGCGTCGAGGCGGCAAAACAAGCACATTGCATAATAGTCGAGCCTATTCTCCGACCATCGCGAGGTCATCGCGATGCACCATTTCAGCGCGACCGGGATGAGTAAGCAATTCCGCGATTTCCCGACTCGGGCGACCGATGATCTGCGCCGCCTGTGCACTGTCATAAGCCACGAGGCCACGCCCCAGGGTGCGGCCCTGCACGTCCCGGATGATTACCGCGTCCCCTCGCCCGAAATTTCCCGACAATCCGGTGACGCCGACCGGCAGCAGGCTGGCCCCGCCTTGCAGGGCACGGGCCGCTCCGGCATCGACCACGAGGATACCGCGCGGCTCGAGCGATCCGGCGATCCAGGCCTTGCGCGCGGCGACGGGGTTCGAGCCGGACAGGAACCAGGTGCAGCGCCCCCCCTGCAGGATGGTGCGCAGGGGGTTCTTCTCGCGCCCGTCGGCGATGACCATGTGGGTGCCGCCGCTCGCGGCGATCTTGCCCGCCTCGACCTTGGTGCGCATGCCGCCCCGCGACAGTTCCGAGGCCGGCCCTCCCGCCATGGCCTCGATCTCCGGCGTGATCCGCTCGATGAGGGGCAGATGGCGCGCGTTCGGATCGCTGGCGGGGGGCGCCGTGTAGAGGCCGTCGATATCGGAGAACAGCACCAGCACGTCGGCACCGATCATGGTGGCGACGCGGGCGGCGAGACGGTCGTTGTCGCCGTAGCGGATCTCGCTGGTGGCGACCGTGTCGTTCTCATTGACCACCGGCACGGCACGGACTTCGAGGAGCTTCAGCACGGTGGCGCGGGCGTTGAGGTAGCGGCGGCGCTCCTCGGTGTCCTGCGGCGTCACCAGGATCTGGCCGGCCGCGATGCCGTGATGGCCGAGCGCCTCGGCCCAGTAGCGCGCGAGCGCGATCTGCCCCACGGCGGCGGCGGCCTGGCTCTCCTCCAGCCGGAGCGTGCCGGGCGGGTAGCCGAGAACCGTCCGCCCCAGGGCGATGGCCCCGGACGAGACGACGAGGACGTCGACGCCGCGCGCATGCAGATCGGCGATGTCCTCGGCGAGCGCCGCGAGCCAGGCATGGCGCAGGCGCCCGCGCGCGCGGTCGACGAGCAACGCCGAGCCGACCTTGATGACGACGCGGCGGAAATCCTGAAGGGAGGGGATCATCTCGTTAACGGCCATGCGGACGGGATGTCGGTTTGGCCGAAATCATCGCCCTTGAACAAAAGCGGGAGCTTGGTGTGCCTCGCCACCGCGTACGACATGCAATCGCCGAAGTTGAGCCGTGCCGGATGCCCACGCCCCTTGCCAAAGCGGGCGAAGGCATCACAGGCCAGTTCATACATCCGCGCATCGAAGCTGAGCACCGAGATCGCCGGACGGCTCGAAAAACCTCCGAGAAAGTCCACCACCGCGTCCGGTATCCGTGAGTCGAGAACCATGCGGGCCTCGACCAGAGTCGGGGCGCCGACCACCGCCTTACGACGGGCAATGAGGCGGTTGAAATCCCACTCCTCGGGTTCGCTCAGGGCGATGGCCACAATCGCCGAGGTGTCGAGGACGATCATATGGGCAGGCCAAAGTCGTCGTACATGTCGCGGTGATCGGAGGTGGCACCCGGTCGTTTGTCGGCCGACGCCTTCCTCGCCAAGGCACGAAGCGCCTCGAACTCCGCCTGCTGACTCGGCGAGAGTTCGTCGCTTAGGGTGAGCTTTGCCCCGAACTCCCGCAGCGCTTGCAGGACGACGTCCGTGACGCTGGTATCGAGGCGTTCGGCGATGTCCGAGGCTAGGGCGTGCGCCTCGTCGCTGCGAATGTTCAACTGCTTCGTCATGACGACCCCTGGCTTGCTAGCTGGGATGCCCACGATGCTAGCACATCGTAGGACGCCCGTCGCTCAAGGCTGCCAAGCCTCCGCCGGCTGCGCTTCCGCCTCGGCGGCCTTGGCTTCCATCATCTCCCGGGTGATCGCGCGCAGAGCGTCCTGCACACCGAGGCCCGTGGCCGAGGACAGGATCAGCGGCTTTGCCTTGGAGGCCCGCTTCAGGCGCGCGACCTGCTCCTTCAGCGTGTCGGGATCGACGGCGTCGGCTTTCGACAGGGCGACGATCTCGTGCTTGTCGGCCAGACCGTTGCCGTAGGCCTCGAGTTCCTTGCGCACGAGCTTGTAGGTCTTGCCGGCATGCTCGCTCGTTGCCTCCACGAGGTGGAGCAGCACGCGGCAGCGTTCCACATGGGCGAGGAACTTGTCGCCGAGGCCGACGCCGTCATGAGCGCCCTCGATCAGGCCGGGAATGTCGGCAAGCACGAATTCGCGCTCGTCCGAGCGGACCACGCCGAGGCCCGGATGCAGGGTGGTGAAGGGATAATCGGCGATCTTGGGGCGCGCCGCCGTCACCGTGGCGAGGAAGGTCGACTTGCCGGCATTGGGCAGGCCGACGAGGCCGGCATCGGCGATGAGCTTGAGGCGCAGCCAGATCCACTGCTCGTGGCCTTCCAGGCCCGGATTGGCGTGTTTGGGGGCGCGGTTGGTCGAGGTGGTGAAGTAGGCGTTGCCGAAGCCGCCATTGCCGCCCTTGGCCAGGCGCACGCGCTGGCCGATATGGGTCATGTCGGCGATCAGGGTCTCGCCGTCCTCGGCGATGATCTCGGTGCCGGCGGGCACCTTCAGCACCACGTCCGCCCCGTTGGCGCCGTGGCGGTTCGAGCCCATGCCGTGCTCGCCCTTCTTGGCCTTGAAGTGCTGCTGGTAGCGGTAGTCGATCAGCGTGTTGAGGCCGTCGACGCACTCGACCCAGACGTCGCCGCCCCGGCCGCCATCGCCGCCGTTGGGGCCGCCGAACTCGATGAACTTTTCGCGCCGAAACGCGACGCAGCCGGCGCCGCCGTCACCGGAGCGCACATAGACCTTGGCTTCGTCGAGGAATTTCACGGGTGTTCTCGTCTCTGTCGTTCATGCGCCGAGGGCGGGGCCTGCCGGCTCCAGACCGTGGCGAATCACATGCGGGTTCGGGGTCAGGCTGCGCCTTGTCGACACTTCCCGTCGAGGTTCAGGTACTGCACGCTGCGCAGACCCGCCTCGAACCACGCCCCACCCGACTTCGTCCGGTCGTAGGCGTAGAGATTGATGACGATGGCGCCGTCCGGTGACGTGAGGGTCGCCGGAACCTGCGCATCGTCGAAGGCCCAGATCGGACGGGAATCGGAGCCGAACTCGGCACGGCTTCCGTCCATCTCGAACTGGCTCACCTGGGCGAAGACCGGCCGCTCGTCATGGTCGGAGATCGCGAAGGTGAAGCCGACCTTGGGGCTTCGCCCGACGAAATTGTAGAATTCGCAGTAGAGCGTCGGGCTCCGTGGCGACGGTCTCGGGGTGTCCGCGACCGGGGTCGCGGGGGGCTCGCCTCCGCCGCTCAGAAACGCGAGGGCGACCGCGACCGAACCGGTCGCGGCGAGGGCCGCCAGAACGAGAGGGCGCTGCGTCATCGCGGCTCCGCTTCCGAGCGCGCGCCCGTCCCGACGACGGAGACCCGCGCAGACGACGAAAGGGAGGATGGCGCACCATCCTCCCTTCGATGTCCGACGATCGTCGATGACGGGAGGCCCGGTGCGGGCGCCGCCTCGCGGTGGGAGGCCGTGGATTACTCCGCGGCTTCCTGGTGCGGCACCACGGCGACGAAGGCGCGGCCGCGCTTCACCTGGAACAGCACGCGGCCGTCCGCCTTGGCGAACAGGGTGTGGTCCGTACCGATGCCGACATTGACGCCGGGATGGAACTTGGTGCCGCGCTGACGGACGATGATGTTGCCGGCGATGACGGCTTCGGCACCGAACTTCTTCACGCCGAGGCGCTGACCGGCCGAATCGCGGCCGTTGCGGGACGAGCCGCCTGCTTTTTTATGGGCCATTGTGGTTAACTCCGAATGTCTCGATCAGAACGTCAGGCGCTGATGCCGGTGATGCGCACCACGGTGTGGTGCTGGCGATGACCGCGCTTGCGGCGCGAGTTCTGACGGCGGCGCTTCTTGAAGGCGATGACCTTCGCATCGCGGCCGTGGCTGACGATCTCGCCGGCGACGCTGATGCCCGACAGGAGCGGCGCGCCGACCTGGGTGGCGCCCGCGTCGTCCGCGAACAGGAGGACTTCGCCGAAGGTCACGGCCGAGCCGGGCTCGCCCTCGACGGTGGCGATCGTGATGGTGTCGTTGGCGGCAACGCGATACTGCTTGCCGCCCGTCTTGATGACTGCGAACATCGTTCTCTCTCGTGTTCTCTGCCGGCCTCCGGCTTTCGCCTGGACCGTCTTCTTGTTCAGGTCATCCGCGACACCGATCGAGCGATGCGCGAACGCGAAACGCGCGGACTTCGTCGAGGAAGCCGCGCGTTGCGTCGGTGGATAAGCGTGGAAGGGGTGATTTGTCAATGTCGCTTCGAAAACTCGTCCGTGTCAGGTTCGAGTGCCCTTGCGCCCAAGCCTTTTGATGCGCGTGAACGCGGACATCAGAAGACTTGCAACGAAAGACTTTAACGTCGGCATCGGCCCAGGATAAAAGTAAATCGTTGTGTTACGTCGACGAAACTCTGAAATTAGCACTTCGACCCTCCGACGAATTACTTTGGTCACGCCCACGAAAACATCCCACCAACTCCCGTTGACGTCGTATGCGGGCACATCCGAATCGTCACCGCTTCATCAACCCACCCAGCACGTTCCGCAGGATCGCGTTGCCCACCTGCGTTCCCACCGTCCGCGCCATGGAGCGGGCGGCGTTGCCGATGACCTGCTCGGCGAGACTCTGCGGCGGGCGGCGGGCGCCCTTGGCGGCGGGTTTCGAGCCGAGCACGCCGCCGAGCAGCCCGCCGAGCATGCCGCTCAAGCCGCCTTCCGATTGCTGCGCCGCTTCGGCCGGAGCGGAATCGAGGCCCTTGCGCCGGGCCAGGATCTCGTAGGCGCTCTCGTTGTCCACCGCCTCGTCGTACTTGCCGCGCAGGGGGCTCTTGGCGATCAGTTCGGCGCGCTCGGCCGGATTCAGCGGCCCGACCCTGCCCTGAGGCGGGGCGATGAGGGCGCGCTCCACGATCGAGGGCGTACCCTTGGCCTCAAGGAAGCTCACCAGGGCCTCCCCGACCGCGAGTTCGGTGATGGCCTCAGCGACGTCGAAGCCGGGATTTTGGCGAAACGTGTCGGCCGCCGCCTTCACGGCACGCTGGTCGCGGGGGGTGAAGGCGCGCAGGGCGTGCTGGACGCGGTTGCCGAGCTGGCCGAGCACGGTCTCGGGCAGGTCGAGGGGGTTCTGGGTCACGAAATAGACGCCGACGCCCTTGGAGCGGATCAGGCGGACCACCTGTTCCACCGCGTCGAGGAGGGCTTTTGGCGCGTCGTCGAACAGGAGATGCGCCTCGTCGAAGAAGAAGACGAGCTTGGGCTTGTCGAGGTCTCCCACCTCCGGCAGCTGTTCGAACAGTTCCGACAGCATCCACAGCAGGAACGAGGCGTAGAGGCGCGGCCGCTGCATCAGCTTGTCGGCGGCCAGGATGTTGACGATGCCCCGCCCCTCCCGGTCCACCTTCATGAAGTCGTTGAGGTCGAGGGCGGGCTCGCCGAAGAACTGGTCGGCGCCCTGGTTCTCCAGCATCAGCAACTGCCGCTGGATCGCGCCGACGGAGGCCGCCGAGACATTGCCGTACCTGGCCGAGATCTCCTTGAGGTTCTCGGTGACGTAGAGCAGCAGCGCCCGCAGGTCCTTGAGGTCGAGGACCGGCCATTGGTTGTCGTCCGCGACGCGGAAGGCGATGTTGAGCACGCCTTCCTGGGTGTCGTTGAGCTCGAGCAGCCGGGCCAGCAGCAGCGGCCCCATCTCGATCACCGTGCAGCGGATCGGGTGCCCCTGCGCGCCGAACAGGTCCCAGAATACGGTGGGGAAACGGTCGGGCTCGTAGGTGATCCCGAGTTCCTCGGCGCGCTTGACGAAGACCGGCTTCGATTCGCCCGCCGCCGCGAGGCCCGACAGGTCGCCCTTGATGTCGGCGGCGAAGACCGGGACGCCGGCATTGGAGAACCCCTCCGCCAGCACTTGGAGCGTCACCGTCTTGCCGGTACCGGTGGCGCCGGCCACGAGGCCGTGGCGGTTGGCGAGCCTGAGGGTCAGCGCCTCCGGCTTGGTGCCGCTCTTGCCGACCGAACTCTTGCCGACGAGGATGGTGCCGTCGCTCTGCATGATCGCCTGAACCCACCGCTTCGCGTCGCGCCCTCTGCGCCGACGGTGGAGTTATGCCGTTCGCAGGCAACATTTTCCAGCGCGCTGCCCCGGGGCGCTTGATTTCGCCCCGTCGAGGCCAGATGGACGGGACGACCCGCATGCGTTGGAGCATTTGCACATGGAAGAATTGATCGCCCGCGTCACCACCAAGACCGGGCTCGACGCCGCGACGGCGCAGACGGCCATCGGCCACATCCTCGCCTTCCTGCAGAAGGAAGGCCCGGCCACCGAAGTCGCCCAGCTCTTCGCGGCAATGCCCGGCGCGGACGCGGCGGCGGCGCAGTCGAACGCGGGCGAGGGCGGCGGCGGCGGCCTCATGGGCATGCTCGGCGGCATGATGGGCGGGGGCGTGATGGCGCTCGGCCAGAAGCTGATGGCGGCCGGCGTCCCCATGGGACAGATGCAGCCGCTGGGCGCCGAACTGTTCGCCTTCGGCCGCGAGAAGGCCGGCGAGGACGTGATGGGCCCGATCGTCGGTTCGATTCCCGGCCTGAACCAGTTCGTCTGAGACCGGTCCGGGACGCTCCTTTTCCCCGGTGCCGAAGCAGGGGACGAGGAAGAGGGGAAAGGTTCGGCGGCTACCCATGGACAGGTCGCCGACGAACCATTTTTGCGGTCCGCTAAACGTCTCTGGATTCACGCAAAAACCTGTCATAAAAGCGTTCGGGCTTCGTGATGATGTGGCCACGCGGATATGAGGCTCCAGGCTCCATCGGGAGCCGGCCTCGCGGGTCCGGCAGAGCGGATTGGACGATGGTCCCGAACTTCGCGCGTGATGCGTCCACGGCCTGGCTCAATGGCTGGGAGGCCCATGTTCACGCGCCCTTCGCCCGGTTCAAGCAGAAGCGCCTGGAGGCGGGACATGCCGGCTTCTCCGGCCTGCCGGGCTTCGCGAGCCTTCCCGGCGCCGGCGGCCGGTCCCTGGTCCCGCCGGGCGGAACGCCGATCCGGTTCAAGCCGCGCCTGAAGAAGCCCCTGGCCGCCCCCGGGCTCGACCCGGTCCTCGGCCGCATCGGCGACCTCGAAGTGCGTCTGGCCACCACCGTCTCGGAGATCCGCCGGGCGCAGCGCCTGCGCTACCGGGTGTTCTATCAGGAGATGTCGGCGGTGGCCTCGGGCATGTCCCTGCTGTCCCGGCGGGACATCGACGATTACGACACGGTCTGCGACCATCTCCTGGTGATCGACCACGCGGCGACGGAGGCGAAGCCCTTCCGCCGGCCGCGGCCGAAGGTGGTGGGCACCTACCGCCTGCTGCGCCAGGACGCGGCCGACCGCAATTTCGGCTTCTACACCGCCGGCGAATACGACATCGCGCCCCTGCTGGCCGCGCATCCCGGCAAGCGCTTCCTCGAACTCGGCCGGTCCTGCGTGCTGAAACCCTACCGGACCAAGCGCACGGTGGAACTGCTCTGGGCCGGGATCTGGGCCTATGTCCAGCACCACCGCATCGACGCGATGCTCGGCTGCGCCAGCCTGGAGGGGACCGACCCGGACAGGCTCGCCCTGGGCTTGAGCTTCCTGCACCACCATGCCCGCGCCCCCGAGCCCTGGTGCGCCAGGGCGCTGCCGGGGCGGCATGTGGCCATGGACCGGCTGCCGCGCGAGGTGGTGGACGCCAAGACCGCGCTCCAGTCGCTCCCGCCGCTGATCAAGGGCTACCTGCGGGTGGGCGCCACCTTCGGCGACGGCGCGGTGATCGACCACCAGTTCGGCACCACGGACGTGTTCGTCGTCCTGCCGGTCTCGGCCATCGCCGCCCGCTACATCGGCCATTTCGGACCGGCCGCGAACAAGCGCGCGGCGTGAACCGCCCAAGCAGGCTTCGCAGAAGTGGCCCCCGGTTCTGCGACAAAAACCGGTGGCACATCAGAGAGCTGAACTAAGGTGAAGCGTTGGTTTGCCAGCGCGAACCTGCTTAGGCCGCCGCGCTCGCGCAGCGGGACCGCAGGAACGCCTGAACCTCGTTGGCGGGCAGAGGCCGGCTGAACAGGAACCCCTGGACCTCGTCACAGCCCTCGCTCCTGACGAGATCGAGCTGCTCCGCCGTCTCGACCCCCTCGGCCACGATGCCCATGCCGAGCCGCTCGCCGAGGCCCACCACCGCCCGCACGATGGCGGCCGCATCCGGCTCGGCGATGTCCTTGATGAAGGCGCGGTCGATCTTGATCTTGTCGAAGGGAAACCGCCGCAAGTAGCTCAATGACGAGTACCCGGTGCCGAAATCGTCGAGGGCGATCCTGACGCCCAGCGCCCGCAGACGGTGCAACGTCGCGACGACGCCCTCCGGGTCCCGCATCAGCGCGCTCTCGGTGACTTCGAGCTTGAGCCGATCCGCGGACAGGCCGGCCCCGTCAAGGGCGCTCGACACGAAGCGTTCGAGGTCGTGCTGGAACTGCACCGTCGACACGTTGACGGCGACGCGAACCTCGCTCGGCCATGCCATCGCCTCGCGGCATGCCTCGGCCAACGCCCAGGCGCCGAGCGGCACGATCAGCCCGGTCTCCTCCGCCACCGGAATGAATTCCAGCGGCGAGATGAGACCCCGTTCGGGGTGCTGCCAGCGCATCAGCGCCTCGAAGCTCGTGACCGTCTCTGCCGCAAGGTCGATGACCGGCTGGTAGACGAGGTGGAAGTTGCCCCGCCGGATCGCGTCCTTCATGTCGAAGGCGAGGAGGTGGCGCGCCGAATGGCGCGCGGCCAGGGCGGGCTCGAACCGGCGATACGTGTCACGCCCGATCGTCTTCGCCTCGTTGAGCGCGATGTCCGCCCGCCGGAGTAGGTCGTCGGCGGTGATGGCGTCATTCGGCACCATCGCCGCGCCGATGCCGACACCGATCTCGACCACCATGCCGTCGATCTCGATGGGCGCCCCGAGCACCGCGATCACATGCTTGGCGATCGCATCGGCCTCGTGTGGACCGCCGAGCCCTTCGAGCACGAGCGCGTACTCGTCGCCGCCGAGCCGAGCCACGGTATCGCCGGAGCCCACGGCATCGAGCAGGCGATCGGCGACGATGCGGAGCAGACGGTCGCCACCGGTATGGCCGAGCGTATCGTTGACGGCCTTGAAGCCATCGAGGTCGCAGGCGAGCACCGCGGCGGTCGACCGGCCTTCCCGAGCGCGCATCACCGCCCGCTCGATGCGCTGGCGAAGCAGGCGGCGATTGGGCAGGCTCGTCAGGTCGTCGTGCAGGGCCAGGTACTCGACGCGGGCCTCGGCTTCCCGGCGGTGGGTGATATCGATCTGGGTTCCTACCGCGCGCACGGCCCGGCCCGCGCCGTCCCGTTCCACGACCCGCCCGCGGGTCAGAACCCAGAACGACGTGCCGTCCCCGCAGACGACGCGATGCTCGCACTCGTAGCTGGGGGCGAGGCCCTTGACGTGCTCGACTATGGCGAGGGTCAGGCGCTCGCGGTCCTCCGCGTGGACGATGTGGTCCATCGGCTGTCTCGCCTCGATGGCGTCGACGGCGTAGCCGAGGCGGGCGAGCCAGCGCTCGGAGATCCAGATCGATCGGTCGGCGAGGTTGCAGTCCCAGATCCCCTCGACGCCGCTATCGAGGGCGAGCGCCAGACGCTCCTCGCTCAGCGGCATCCTCGATTCGCTCGTGCGCGACGCCCGCACGGATTTCGACGATCCCCCCGGATCGATGCGGAGGCCGGTTCGTCCGGCACCCGCGCCGGAGAAGACACGGAGGAGGGATCGGGTCCGGCCAAGCATGTCCGTCTGCGAATCCCCGGCATCGGTCGCGGCCGGACCCATCCGCCTGACGACCGTTCGAAGCCACGCGGCCACATTCAGTGATGACCTCGCCCCGCTCATAATCGGCACGCAGGACGCGGGCGCTGGAATTGCCAGCGATCTCGCAGATTGAATGGATTCCGCCGTGACCGTGAACCGTTTGCCGTCACGATCCGCTTTCCCATTCGAACAGCGATACTTGCGCAGACCGCCAGAATCAGCCGGCGCCCGCCATGCTTCAAGCATCGTTATGCGAAACGTCCGTTAATGGAAAGTCAATGAGCAAGAGATGGAAGCCGGATCAAACTGTATTCAAAGTGTTGCCCCGCATTTTATGGCGAGACACTGCAACGATCCGGCATTGAACCGGTAAAAATATGCCATTCCCGGCCTCTGCGCTCGCCGGCCAGCGAAATCATCGAGACACCATCCATCGATTGATGAAAGTATGTTGGTGCAGCGACGATGTCGTCGATGTGGATCGACGGCTAGACGCGCATAGGGTCTTGAGAGATCAACAATACGAGCAGAGCGCTTCCTCTGTTGACTTTTAATGTGAAGCAGGACGAATACAGTCCTGAAAAAACACATATGTTATTATTAACACTTGTGAACACCATACTCCCCAATGCAAACATAACTCGACGGCTCATCGACCCAGAAACCTATTGTCTAGCGATCGAAAATATCACTCGATCACCAGACAATAATTGATCCGGCTCAGATCGATCATGATTTTTAGCCTAGATGCCTCTGACATAACGGACATCCTGCCATGACATGTTCATCGCAGCTGAGAGGAAAGACTGGAAAGCTGTTCTTTCGCACCAAAGGCCTCGGACCCGTGCCTCAGGACCGGGCATCGGCGACCAGCGCCGCCAGCCCCTCGCGGTAGGTCGGGTAGGCGAGATCGACCCCGAGCTCTTCGCGGATCAGGCGGTTTCGCACGCGTTTGTTCTCGCCATAGAAGCTGCGCGCCATGGGGCTGAGATCCGCCGTCTCGAAGTCGATCTCCGGCGGCAGCGGCAGGTCGGCGAGACCGGCGGCGTATTCCGTCACCACCTGCGGCGGCGTCGGCTCGTCGTCGGTGACGTTGTAGATCGCCTGCGCCCTCGGCCTGTCGATGGAGGCGAGAAGAGTCGTGGCGATGTCGTCCACATGGATGCGGTTGAACACCTGACCCGGCTTGATGATGCGCTGTGACTTGCCCTCGCGCAGCTTCACGATGGGGTTGCGGCCCGGCCCGTAGATGCCCGACAGCCGGAACACCTGCACCGCCTTGCCGGTCTCCTCCCCGAAGGCGAGCCAGGCCTTCTCCACCGCGATGCGGCCATGCGAGCGGCCGCTGGCCGGGTTGGGCGGCGTCGTCTCGTCGATCCAGGCGCCCTGCTGGTCGCCGTAGACGCCGATGGTGGAGAGATAGCCGATCCAGCCGATCCGGCTGTGGGCGATGGCGTCCCGGTAGCGGGAGAGCACCGTGTCGCCGTCGCGGGACGGCGGGGCGGAGACCAGCAGCACGTCCGTATCGGCGAGGTCGTCCGCGATCCGCGCGTCGTCCGTCTCGGGGCCGAAGCCGCGCAGGGCGACGTCGCCGAGGCCGGCCCCCGGCCGGGCCGGGTCGGTGACGGTGGCGCGGATCTGGCCGAACCGCCCTGCCGCGCGCTCGACGAAGCGCCGTGCCGTGAAGCCCAGACCGAAGACGAAGAGGTTCATGCCGCCGTGTTTCCCGCGTGATCGAGCGCCGCGCGCCATTCGGCACGGACATGCGTATCGGTTTCGCCGATGGCGTGGCGGTTGAAAAGGCCGCGCAATGCCGCCGCGTCGGTGAGACGGCTCAACGCCCATACGGCCATGCCGCGCACCAGGGGCGACGGGTCGGAGAGGCAGTGCTCGGCCTCGGCGGCGAGCGCCGGCGCGCCGGAATTGCCGATGGCGATGAGGACGTTGCGCAGGAAGCGGTCACGCCCGGTGCGCTTTACCGGCGTGCCGGCGAACCGCGCCCGGAAGGCCGCATCGTCGAGGCGCGCCAGTTCGGCGAGGGGGGGCGCGGCGAGATCGGCCCGCGCGCCGAGACGTCCCTCCGAAGCCGTGACGGCGAACTTGTTCCAGGGGCAGACGGCGAGGCAATCGTCGCAACCGAAGACGCGGTTGCCGATGGCGCCGCGGAATTCGGGCGCAATCGGCCCCTCGTGCTCGATGGTGAGGTAAGAAATGCAGCGCCGCGCGTCGAGCTGATAGGGGGCGGGGAACGCCGCCGTCGGGCAGATATCGAGGCAGCGCCGGCAGGAGCCGCAATGGTCGGCTTCGGGCACGTCGGCCAAGAGATCGGCCGAGGTGTAGATCGCCCCGAGCAGGAGCCAGTTGCCGTGCTCGCGCGAGACGAGAACCGTATGCTTGCCCTGCCAGCCGAGGCCAGCGGCGGCGGCGAGCGGCTTTTCCATCACCGGCGCGGTATCGACGAAGACCTTCACCCGCACGTCGCCCTTGGCGGAGAGATAGCCACCGAGCTCCTTCAGCTTGCCCTTCACCACATCGTGATAATCCCGCCGCTGGGCATAGGCCGCGATGGCGCCGCGATCCTTCAGGGCCAGCAGGGCGAGCGGATCGGCCTCCGGGCCGTAATTCATGCCTAGCATCACGACGCAGCGAACCCCCGGCCAGAGCACCGACGGATCGGCGCGCTGATCGGCGCGCTCCACCATCCAGTCCATCTCGCCATGATGCCCGGCGGCGAGCCAGGCCGGCAGCCGCTCGCGCAGGGCCGGCACCGCATCGGGGGTGGTCACCCGGACCGTATCGAAGCCGAGATGCCGGGCGCGGGCGTCGAGCGCCTGCCGCAGGGCATCTCCGGAGAGAACCTTGCGATGCTCCCGGCGGCCGGCCGCCTGCTTGCCCTCCGTCCGGAACTGGCTGGAAGGGGCGTTCAGAAATCCAGGTCCGCGTAATGATCCGCCGGGGCCATGCCCGGCACCCGGTCCGCCAGCAGCGTCCGGAACGAGGGGCGCGATTTCAGCCGCGCGTACCAGTCCCTCGCCGTCTCGTCCTCGTCCCATGGCACGTCGCCGAGATAATCCACGCAGGAGAGGTGGGCCGCGGCCGCGAGATCCGCATAGGTCAGATGATCGCCGGCGATCCATTTCCGCCGGGACATCAGGTAGCCGATGTATTTCATATGGTAGCGCACATTGGTGCGCGCCGCGCGAATGGCATGCATGTCCGGCGGGCCGCCGCCATTGGCGCTGGTCATGAAGCGTTTCGAGATCTTCTCGGTGACGAGATAGCCGGTCACCTCGGCATCGAACTTCACCAGGAACCAGTCGAGCAGGCGGCGGACCTCCACGCGATCGGCGGTGGTCTCCGGCAGCAGCCGCCGCCCGGTGAGGCCGAGCCCGCGGGTCTCGTCGAGATACTCGGCGATGATGCCGGCCCCCGGCACCGCGAGCCCCGATTCCTCCACCAGGACCGGCGTCGTCCCGGCCGGATTGATGAGGAGGAAGGCCTCGCGCCGGTCCCAGACCCGCTCTTCCACGAGCGCGGGCTCCATGCCCATCTCGCTGAGAACGAGGCGGATGAAGCGCGAATGCGGACAGAAGGGGGAGTGGTGAAGCGTCGCCATAGAGGCCGTTTCGAAGGGGATGGAATCGCGGGACGCGCCGTGTCGAGACCAACGGTAAGAGAGGGTCGCCGGTCGAGACTTATTGCCCGATCATTGCCGCCTCATTAACACGCTGGACATGTTCCGGTAACCGCTCGTCAACTCTGATCGCCGACACCGTGCGGCGATCGGCATTCCCCCCCACGACACTTTCCCCCCGAGACAACCGAGGCGATGACATGATGGATGCGATGAGCATCGTGAAGGCGGTCGTTCTCGCCGTCGTCGAGGGCGCCACGGAATTCATCCCGGTCTCGTCCACGGGCCACCAGCTGCTGGTGGGGCACTTCATCGGCTTCCAATCGCCCAACAACACCTTCGAGGTGCTGATCCAGCTCGGCGCGATCCTGGCGATCCTGGCGGTCTATTTCCGCCGCCTTCTGGGCATCGCCACGGCCTTTCCCAGCGATCCGAACGCGAGGCGCTTCGTCTTCGGCATCCTGCTGGCCTTCCTGCCGGCGGCGATCATCGGCGGCCTGTTCTCGAAATATATTAAGTACTACCTGTTCAACCCGTGGATCGTCTGCGCCACCCTGGTGGCGGGCGGCCTCGTCCTCCTCGTCCTCGACGAGACCGAGCTCGAGGTGAAGAAGCGCGACGTCTTCGACTTCACCCTGCCGATGGATTTCAGGATCGGCCTGTTCCAGTGCATCGCCATGATCCCCGGCGTGTCGCGTTCCGGCGCCACCATCGTCGGCGCCATGCTGATGGGGGCGGACAAGCGCTCGGCCACCGAGTTCTCGTTCTACCTCGCGATCCCGACCATGGCCGGGGCCTTCGCCAAGGACCTCCTCGACAATTACAAGAACCTCTCGCAGGACGATTTCGGCCTGATCGCCATCGGCTTCGTCGTGGCCTTCCTCTCGGCCTTCCTCGTGGTGCGCACGGTGCTGGACTACGTCTCGTCGCACGGCTTCCGCCTGTTCGCGTGGTGGCGCATCATCGTCGGCTCGCTCGGCTTCGCGGGGCTGATCCTCGTGGGCTGAGGAGCGCCGCCGCGCAGGGCGGCAGCTCACGGGCGGGGGCTGCCGCTTTTCTTTGAGTCCGCTGCGATTTCTTTGATAACCTGCGCGTGTTGCCCGGCAAGCCTCGCCGTGCGAGGGCTGTCGCCGACAGCGTCCGGCCACGCGCGGCCGGCGGAAGCGTGCGCCAAGGCCCCGACGAAATGGAAGATCGCCCCCTCGCCGACCTGTTCCCCACGCCGACCCGCGAGCGCTGGCTCGGCCTGGTCGAGGGCGTCCTGAAGGGTGGCGATTTCGAGAAGCGGCTGGTCTCGAAGACGGCGGACGGCATCCGGATCGAACCGCTCTACGAGCCGGCCGCCCCGGTGGCGCAGCCGGTGCGCGCCCCCGGCCCCTGGCGCATCGCCCAGCGGGTGGACCACCCGGACGCGCAGGCCGCGCACGATCTCGCCATGGCCGATCTCGAAGGCGGCGCCGATGCCCTGAACCTCGTCTTCTCGGGCTCCGTCTTCGCGCGCGGCTTCGGCCTCGCCGCCGACGACGTGTCGGCCCTCGACACCGCCCTGTCGGGCGTGATGCTCTCCCTCATCGCGACCCGCCTCGATGCCGGCGGGCGCGGCCTCGAGGCGGCCCGCCTGGTCAAGGCGCTGGCGGCGGACCGCAGCGAGGATCTCGGCGCCCTCGATCTCGATCTCGGCCTCGACCCCATCGGCACGCTGGCCGCCACCGGCCGGCTCGACGCGACGATCCCGGAGATCGGCGCGGCGGTCTCGTCGCTGCTCGCAGAGTTCGACGGAGCGGGCTTTGCCGGCCGGGCGATGCTTGCCGACGGGCGGCCCTATCACGAGGCCGGCGCCAGCGAAGCGGCGGAACTCGCCGCAATCCTCGCCACCGCCGTCGCCTATCTGCGCATGCTGGAAGCCGGCGGGCACGATCTCGCCCGCGCCCGCGATGCCATCGCCATCCTCCTCGTGGCCGATGCCGACGAGTTCCTGACCATCGCCAAGTTCCGCGCCATGCGCCGCCTGTGGGCGCGGGTGGAGGCGGCCTGCGGCCTCGACCCGAAGCCGCTGCGCCTGCATGCCGAGACCGCGTGGCGGATGATGAACCGGAACGACCCGTTCGTGAACATCCTGCGCACCGGCATGGCCGCCTGCTCGGCGGGTCTCGGCGGCGCCGATTCCGTCACCGTCATCCCCTACACCGCTTCGCTCGGCCTCGCCGACGCCTTCGCCCGGCGGGTCGCCCGCAACAGCCAGATCGTCCTCATCGAGGAATCCAACCTCGCCCGCGTCGCCGATCCGGCGGCCGGAGCCGGCGGCTTCGAGGCGCTCACCGAGGAACTCACCACCACGGCCTGGGCCGCCTTCCAGGCGATCGAGCGCGAGGGCGGCATCGTCGCGAGCCTGCAGTCCGGCGCGATCCAGGCCCGGATCGGCGAGACCCGCGCCACCCGCACGAAGAACGTCGCCACGCGGCGCGAACCCCTGACCGGGGCGAGCGAGTTCCCCTTCCTGGCCGAGAAGCCGGTGACGGTCCTCGACCTGCCCGCCTCCGCGACGCTGGCGCCCGCCTTCGCCCTCGGCGGGGCCGGCACGACCACCTGCGAGGCCCTGCCCTCGTCGCGGCTCGCCGAGCCCTACGAGGCCCTGCGCGATGCCTCCGACGCCCATCTCGCCGAGACCGGACGGCGCCCTCGGGTGTTCCTCGCCAATCTCGGGACGGTCGCCGTCTTCAATGCTCGCTCGACCTTCGCCGCCAACGCCTTCGCGGCCGGCGGCATCGAGGCGGTGAACGAAGAGGGCTTTTCGGAGAGCGACGCCCTGGCCACGGCCTTCAAGGAATCCGGCGCGCGCATCGCCTGCCTCTGCTCGTCGGACGCCCTCTACGCCACCCACGCCGTCGCGGCGGCCGAGGCCCTGAAGAAAGCGGGCGCCAGGACCGTGTATCTGGCGGGCAAGCCCGGCGATCTCGCCGAAGGGCTCAAAGCCGCCGGTGTCGATGCCTATCTGCATGCGGGAGGCGACCTCCTCGCGCTGCTTCAGGCCGCCTTGGGCGAAGCCACACGAGCGTGAGCCGCAACCGATACGCGATCCGGGACGTTTCCAGCCCCGATCACGTCATTGCAGAACGGGCTACGATGCGACGCTTCCTCCTTGCTGCCGGCTCCCTCGCCCTCCTCTCCGCCTCCTTCGGAACGGCGGAGGCGGCCAAGCGGAAGGTCTCGGTGCCGAACCGCTACGACGGCAACTGGAGCATCGAGGTCATCACCCAGGACGGCCCGTGCGACCGCGCGTATCGCTACGGCGTCCGGATCGCCAAGGGTGAGGCGAGCTATCCCGGCGGGGATTTCGACATCCGCGGCCGCGTCACCGGCAACGGCGCCGTGCGGGCGACGATCATGCGCGGTTCGGATGGCGCCAACGTGGTCGGCCAGCTCGATCGCGGCGGCTACGGCAGCGGCACCTGGTCGAGCAACGGCATGATCCGCTGCTCCGGCCGCTGGAACGCCGAGAAGCGGGGCTGATATCGGGCCACGATGAGCCAGGCTCATCGTGGCCCGCCCGCGCGACCGCGCGGCGGCGGCCGTCCGCCGCTCCTCGTTGAGCCTGACCTATTGGTCAGACTCAACGATGGCTCGGTTGGAATGAACCCCTGTGACCGGCCGGGCACAGTCGGCTCACGATGTGACGCGTTTGCAATTTCGCGGTCCAAGATGCCCTGTTCCGGTCCAAGTCTTGGATGAAGACTTGGGACGAATCGGGTTCGATCGACTTCGAGGTTTGCGCGCGATGAAAGCTCGACTGCTTGGCGCTCTCTTGATCGGTGTAGCGACGGCGGGTGCCGCCGATGCCGCTCCCCGCACGCTGAACCACGCCCATGCGGCGATGGCCCCGCTGGAACGTGCGGCCACGGAATGCTTCGCCGAGACGGTGATGGCCAATCCGGCGGCCATGCGTCATGCCCGGGCGGGCCGCTGGTACGAGGCGGCGGGAATCATCGGCTTTCTCTGCCGCCCCGAAGTGGATGCGATGATTCGCACCCACGACCGGCTCTTCGGCCACGGCACCGGCGAGCGCTACTTCAAGACCGCCTATACCCGCCATCTCGGCGGCGAACTCGCCCTCCGCCTCCAGCCGATGCTGGAACGCACGGCGGTGGCCATCGCCGAACCGCCCGCCGAGAAGGCCACCGAAGAGGCGGCCGACACGGCGCGGTAGCCTTTAAGCATCGACGGTCTCCGCCTCCTCGGCGGCGGGAAGGTGGGCATCCGCCGGCTTCACCTCGTGCTCAGTGAGCCGCACCAGGGTGCCGTCCCGCATCTCGTAGGCGGTGAAGGTGGCGCCCTCGCGTTCCGGCAGATAGCGCGTGAGCTGCGCCTCGGCGTCCCTGGCCTCCCGGCGCAGGTCAGAGGCTCTGGTGCGAGTCTTCAGGCGCCTGCGAGACGAAAGCTGGCCTGGCGCCGGTCCACCACGCCGCGACGCCGCTCGACGAAGCGGGTCTGGTTGCGGCCGTTGGCCTTGGCCTCGTAGAGGGCGGCGTCCGCGAGACTATACAGGTCCGACGGCGTGAGGGGGTCGGCTCCCGGCGCGCCCCGGGTCGCGACGCCGATGCTCACCGTGACCGATCCGGCCGCGATCGGCGCCGAGTCCACCGCGAGGAGCGCCACCCTGGCATGAACCCTCTCGGCGATGCGCAGGGCCTCCGCCTCGTCGCCGTCCGGGATCAGGATCGCGAATTCCTCGCCGCCCACCCGGCAGACGAGGTCGGCGGGACGATGGATGCTGGCGAGCAGGCACTGGGCGAGGCCGCGCAGCACGTCGTCGCCGACCGCATGCCCGTAACGGTCGTTGAAATGCTTGAAGTGGTCGGCATCGATGACCAGCAGCGCGAAGGGACGGGCCGCATGGCCGGCATCGCCGCGCAGGGCGGTCAGGGCCTCCTCGAACCGGCGGCGGTTCGGCAGACCGGTCAGCGCATCGGTCCGCGACTGTCGGGCGAGCTCAGCCTGCATCGCGCTGCGCCGCTCCAACTCCCGTCCGAACAGGAGGGAGAGGCCGATGGTCAGGCCACAGAGCGCGACCACGATGGCGGTGATGACGATGGCCTTCGCACGCCATTCGGCCTCGATCTCCTCGACGGCGAGGGCGACGTTGAGGATCAGCGGCAAGGTCCCGACCTGCGTGAAGGCATAGTGCCGCTCCACCGCGTCCAGGCTGGAGGTTCCGACGAAGCGGCCGCTGCCCTCCCTGAGGAAGCGCTTGAAATTGGGCGCTCCGGCAACGTTCACCCCGCTATCGCCGCCGTGGCTCGGGTAGCGCATGATGCGGGTACCGTCGTGCAGGTACAGGTTGATCGCCCCCTCGCGGCCGAGGCCGATACGGTCGAACAGCCGCGTGAAGTACGACAGATTCAAGGTGCCCAGGACCACCCCGCCGAACGACCCGTCGGGCTTGTCGACGCGGCGGCTCAGCACCATGACGCGTGCGCCCGTCAGGCGCGACATCAGCGGCTGGCTGATCAGGAGGCCACGGCCGCCCTGGGCCTTGTGGGCCTGGAAATAGTCGCGGTCGAAATTGTTGGTGGGGCGCGCCGGGATGGCATGCCCGTCGAGAATGCTGTCGCCCCGCTCGTCGAGGACGAGGATCACGCCCATGTCCTGGGCCGAGATCGCCCGGTCGAACAGGATCAGCTGCCGCAGCTCCGGCGACAGATTGGCGATGGCGGGGAGTTTCAGGTTGTCGGTGACGCCCTGCAGCGACAGATCGATGATCTCGATGTTGCGGGCGATGTCGCGCTCGATGACCTGGAGGAGGTTCTGCGAGGTCTGTTCGGCCTTCTCCCAGGCGTCCTTTCGCAGGTCGAGCAGCATGATGCCCGACACGACGAGCATGCCGACCGGCGCCAGGATTCCGAAGACGATCCAGGTGCGGGCCGAGCGGAACCTGCGAGCGAAAAGACGCGGCAGGGCCATCGGCATCTCCTCCCAGGTCACCCGAAGGCGCCTGGTTTCGACCATGTTACCCGCCTTTCGAGACAGGACACAGCGTGCCGCCGACCCTGAGCCACGGGCCTTAACGCATGGTTAAACGCCCCGGAGCACAATCGGAGGTGGAGACGGCGGCACCCGCTCCGGCTCCGGCTCCGGCTCAATCGTCCATCTTCAGGGCGGCGATGAACGCCTCCTGCGGGATCTCCACGCGGCCGAACTGGCGCATCTTCTTCTTGCCCTCCTTCTGCTTGTCCAAGAGCTTGCGCTTGCGCGAGATGTCGCCGCCGTAGCACTTGGCGGTGACGTCCTTGGAGAGGGCCTTGATGGTCTCGCGGGCGATGATCTTGCCGCCCAAAGCCGCCTGGACCGGGATCTGGAACAGGTGGCGCGGGATCAGATCCTTCAGCTTCTCGCACATGGCCCGGCCGCGATGTTCGGCGCGGCTGCGGTGGACCAGCATGGAGAGGGCGTCCACGGGCTCGGCATTGACGAGGATCGACATCTTCACGAGGTCGCCCTCGCGGTAATCCGAGATGTGGTAGTCGAACGAGGCGTAGCCCTTCGAGATCGATTTCAGGCGGTCGTAGAAATCGAACACCACCTCGTTGAGCGGCAGGTCGTAGACGACCATGGCGCGCTTGCCGACGTAGTTGAGATCGACCTGGGTCCCGCGCCGGTCCTGGCACAGCTTGAGGACGCCGCCGAGATACTCGTCGGGGGTGAGGATGGTGGCGCGGATCCACGGCTCCTCGATGGCGGTGATCTTCATCACGTCCGGCATGTCGGCCGGGTTGTGCAACTCCTTGATCGTCCCGTCCGTCATCTGCAGGCGGTAGACCACGGAAGGCGCCGTCGAGATCAGGTCGAGGTTGAACTCGCGCTCCAGGCGCTCCTGGATGATCTCGAGATGGAGCAGCCCGAGGAAGCCGCAGCGGAAGCCGAAGCCGAGGGCCGCGCTCGTCTCCATTTCATACGAGAACGACGCGTCGTTGAGCCGGAGCTTGCTCATGGCGCTGCGCAGGGTCTCGAACTCGGCGGCATCCACGGGGAAGAGCCCGCAGAACACCACCGACTGCACGTCCTTGAAGCCCGCCAGCATCTCCTTGCAGGGGCGCTTGTCTTCGGTGAGCGTGTCGCCCACGCGGGTATCGGCGACCTCCTTGATCGAGCCGGTGAAGAAGCCGACCTCGCCGGGGCCGAGTTCGCCGATATCGGCCATCTTGGGCCGGAACACGCCGATCTTGTCGACCCCGTGCACGGCGTCGGCCCGCATCATGCGGATGTTCATGCCCTTCTTGAGCACGCCGTCGACGATGCGCACCAGCACGACGACGCCGAGATAGACGTCGTACCAGCTGTCCACCAGAAGCGCCTTCAGGGGCGCGTCGCGGTCGCCCTTGGGCGGCGGCAGGCGCTTGACGATGGCCTCCAGCACCGCCTCGATGTTGAGGCCGCTTTTGGCCGAGATCGCCACCGCCTCGGAGGCGTCGATGCCGATCACCTCCTCGATCTGGGCGCGGATGCGCTCGGGCTCCGCCGCCGGCAGGTCGATCTTGTTGAGGACGGGGACGATCTCGTGGTTGGCGTCCAGCGCCTGGTAGACGTTGGCCAGGGTCTGCGCCTCGACGCCCTGGGAGGCGTCGACCACGAGGAGCGAGCCCTCGCAGGCGGCGAGCGACCGCGACACCTCGTAGGCGAAGTCCACGTGGCCGGGGGTGTCCATCAGGTTGAGGATGTAGTCCTTGCCGTCCTCCGCGCGGTATTCGAGGCGCACGGTCTGGGCCTTGATGGTGATGCCGCGCTCCTTCTCGATGTCCATCGAGTCGAGCATCTGCTCGCTCATGTCGCGGAGCGCCACCGTGCCGGTGGTCTGGATCAGCCGGTCGGCCAGCGTCGACTTGCCATGGTCGATATGCGCGACGATGGAGAAATTACGGATGTTGTCGATGGGGACGGTGGTCATCGAGGGGTCTGTCTCCGGCGCGGTCGCGGTCCGTCGGCGTAAGGACGGGCCCGGCGCACGGCTTTTCGGTGTGTGGACGCGCGTCGGGAGATAGCAGTGCGGCACCGGCACGCCAAGCGGAGCCGCGCCCGCACGTGGTCGCGCCCCTCGGTTGGCGGCGGCATAGGAAGGCCACAGCGCTCCTGCGCCCGCCGGACGGCCAACAGGGCCTCGCCCATGTCCTGCAATGCCTCCTCGCGGGTCGCCCCCAAGGCGATCGCTTCCGGTACGGCAGAGCAATAGGGGTGGAGCGTGCCATCCTCCTCCCGGCGAAGCGCGACCGAATAGATCCGTTCGCCCGTCATCGCGCCAGCTCGCCCGCGCCCCTCGCCAGGGCCTCGTGCATCCGCGTCTGCCAGCCCGCGCCCGTCGCCTTGTAGGCGTCGAGCACGGCGGGATCGACGCGGAGCGTCAGGTTCACCTTGGGGGCCTCGACGGGCGGTCGGCCGCGCCCGCGCTTCGTTATGAGTTTGTAGATCTCCGGCGCCCCTTCCTTGAGGGGGCGCATTTCGGCGAGTTCGGCGTCGGTGGCCTCCGGGGTGTCGGACACCTCGTCCCAGTCCTCCTGGGAGAAGCTGACGCCCTCAGGTTTGCGATTGATGGTCGTCATAGGTCTTCCTTTCCTTCGCGCTGGCGGGGCGGATGCTGACGATATCGAGAGCTTCGGTCCCGAGGGGCGAGACGATGACGGCGACGACGAGGACGCCGTTCCATTCGCCGATCAGCATGTGACGGACGCGCCCTGTGCGGCTGGGGCGGGTCGGAAGGATCATGGCCCGCTCCGCATCGAACGACGCATCGAAGTCGGCGAAGTCCAGCCCGTGCTTGAGCAGGTTGGCCTTGCGCTTATGCTCGTCCCAGGTCGCGGTCACACGATTAGATGTAGGGGCGCTTAATGGCAGCAGCAAGCTATTTTTCGCTATAGCGGGAAATAGCTCACTCGACCTTATGAGGTCGTGGACTCCGTTCCTCATGAGGTATGAAGGGGTCGTGCGGTCACATGCGGCGCGGCATGGATAGGTCGATCTCCGCGCTGAACATCACCGTGACCGTACCTGGGCCGTCTGCCCCATCCGCCTTCCACGATCCCTCGGGCGTGATGAGAGCATCGAATGGACAGCTCGATGCGTCGCGTTTCGCCGCGCCCTTGCAGGGACCGATCGGCGTCTTCGTCATGGCGACCGACGTGGACGTTCCAAGGAGTCCTGCCTCGACCCGAAGGGAGAACCGCGCATTCGCCGCCGCGCAGACGAGGACGCTAGTCACTTTCCGAGCGACTCTGACAACTCCTGGTCACGGTCGCTTCTCTCTCGAGGCACGACGGCGCAGCGGAAGGTGTGTGAGAAACACTCAGAGCAGGGCCACGGTCTGGCGGATCTCGGGCATGGTCGGCCCCGTGATCTCGTGGACCATGCGGTTCATCAGGTCGCGGGCGATGAGGCAGCGCCCGTGGGCCTCGTCCCGCGCGGCACCGGCGGGCAACGCGGCGAAGGTCCGGCAGGCCTTGGCGAGGTCGCGGAATCCCGTCCTGTCGGCCTGGGCGGCCAGCGACTCCGCGCCGGCGGCGTCCATGTCGGCCCCGAAACGATCGACCAGCCTGACGAAGGCGCAGACGGCCTCGCGGGCCGCTTCCTCGCCGATCTCGGCATTCAGGGCGTCGAAGGCACTCTGCTCGAAGATCGGCGGCCGTTCCAGCGTCGGCCTGCCCGCCTCGCTCTCGCGCAGGACGATGGACGAGATCTGCTCAGCCACCACCCGCGACAGGGTCGGGAGATCGAACGGCTTGCCGAGATGGCCGTTGGCGCCGGCCTCCGTGAGGGTCCGAACCCGGTCCGGCATCATGCTGGCGCTCATGGCCACGATCGGCACCCGGCGTGCAGGGTGCTGCAGGGCGCGGATTCGCCGGATGGCCGTGGCCCCGTCCATTCCGGGCATCGACACATCCATGAGGACGAGGTCGTAGGCGCGGGCCTGTACCGCCAGGATGGCCGCCTCTCCGCCGGGCACCATGTCGATGCCGTAGCCGAGGCGCTTCAGCATCGCCTGGACGACTTCCTGGTTGATCGGGTTGTCCTCCACCACGAGGATGCGACCGGCCAAGGCCGCGTCCGGGCTCGGGGCCGGGGCGGGTCGTGTCAGCACCGGCGCCGGCGCGAGGGAGAGGGAGAACCGGTAAGACGCCGTCTCGCCCGGCGGCGTGCTCCGGTCGATGCGCCCGCCCCCCATGAGGCCGACGAGGCGCTGGGCGATGATGAAGCCGAGGCCGCTGCCGTCGAGGGCCACGGTACGGAATGCGGACTGCTCCGGGTCTTCGCCGGCACGGGCGGTGACGGCCACGCGCCAGCGCTCGACCGGCTCGCCGCGGCGCGGCCCCTGCAGCGCGAGGGTGACGGTGCCCCGGCGCAGCGTGCCGATGGCGTCGTTGAGCAGGTTGAGGAGGATCTGCCTCAGGCGGCGCTCGTCGCCCAGGATGTGGCGGACCCCTTCGCAGGCCACGACCACGTCGATGGCGATCCCCCTCGTCTCGGCCATGGGCCTCAGGAGGTCGGCCGTCCCACTCACCAGGGCGGGCAGGTCGAGGGGGAGGCTGTCGAGGCGCAGGTCGCCCTCCCCGGCCCGGGCATAGTCGAGAACGTCGTCCACCGTGCCGAGGAGGGTGTCGGTGGCCGCCCCCATGAGGGCGAGATAGCGGACCTGGTCGGGCGAGAGCCCTGTCGTGTGCGCGAGGAGATCGGTGAAGCCCTTGATCGTGGTCAGCGGCGTCCGGATCTCGTGGCTCATGAGGTTCATGAACTCGGATTTCGCCCGGCTCGCATTCTCGGCCTTGGCCTGGGCCAGTTCGGCGGCATCGCGGGCCATGCGCACTTCGTCGGCCTGATCCTGCCGCTTCGTCACGTCCCGCAGGGTCGAGATCACGTTGGGCGCCCCCGGCTCCGCCGAGGTCAGAAGGTCGTTGACCGCCTCGATCCAGATCGAGCGGCCATCCGCGTGGCGCATCCGGAACAGGGAGACGATGCTCGGCCGGCCGGGGCCGAGGCGGGCATCCGCGGCGGTGAAGGCGGCCAGATCGTCGGGATGGATACGCTCGCGCGGGTCGAAATCCGACCCTTCCGTGCCGAACAGCGCAGCGCCCGAGGGCGAGAGATAGGCGATGCGCCAATCGGCATGACGCAGGATGACGATGTCGGTCATGGTCTCGGCGAGGAGCTGGTAATGTGCCCGGCTCGCCGCGAGTTCACGGCCGCGCTCGGCCACCCGAACCTCCAGGCTGGCATTGGCCTCGGCGATGGCGGCGCGCTGCTCGGCCGAGACGCGGGACGCCGTCACGAGCGCCCGGCCGATCTGCTCGACTTCGCGGATCTCGCTGGCGGGAAGGTCGACGGGGTCGCCGCGCCCGATCGCCCCGGCGGCCCGTTTCAGGTTCCCCACCGCCCTGGCCACCTGCCGGGCATAGATCCAGGCGACGATCCCGCCACTGCCGAGCAGCGCCACGGCGAGGAAGCCCAGGACAGCCAGCGAACGATGGAGCGGGGCCTCGAACGCCTCCCGGTCCAGGCCGGTGACCACCGTCCAATCGGAGAGTCCGGAGCGGTGGTGGAATTCCATGACGCTGGCCTCCGCCTTCTCCCAATCCTCCAGGCGCTGGAGCCTGGCCGGAGGCGGGGGCGGCTCCTTCGCCGAGGAAGCTGAGCGGGTCGGCGCATTGCCGGTCCGCGCGACGATGCGCTTCGCGCCATCGACGAACACGGCGGAGAACGGGTCGTCGATCTCCGCCTGTGCGATCAGGCGGGCGAAGTGATCCGTGCGCACCGCAATGGAGACGAACATCTCCGGCGCGCCGCCGCGCAGGACCGGCGCGCAGATCAGGACGATGTCGGCCCCGGTGACCACGCTCTTGATCACCGGAGAGATGACCGGGCGCCGGGTCGCGATCAGGGACGCGGCGAGGTCGGGACGGGGGGAGGACGGCATGGCCGTACCGGCGGGCACGCGCGTGTTGACGATCTGGCGGCCATCGACATGGACGAGGGACACCGTGAATTCGGTGGTGTCCACGAGTGCCCTGCCCTGGGCGTCGAACCGCCCCCAATCCTCGGCGTCGATGGAGGGCGAGGTCGCCAGGGTCCTGGCCATCGCGCTCATCTCGGAGAGATCGCGGTCGAGGCGCTCGCGAAGATGGTCTCCGGTGAGCTGCCCCATCGTCTGCAGACGGGCTCGCTCGGCGGTCACGTACCAATCGGTGGTGACGACGGCGAGCACCACGAGGGGAAGCGCAATGGCGAGGGCGAAGACCATCATGGCCGCCACCGCCGAGTGTTGCCCCCGCTCCCCGCGCCTGCGCACCGCTCTCTACCCTGTCGATGGGCGCCCCGATGGGACGCCGCCTCGCTCCTCCTAGGCGCAGAGTCGTTTCGAATGCGTAGTCATTCGCCGGATGCCGGGGCCTCGCGCGCCTTGGCGGCCATCGCCACCAGGACCTTGCGCAGGCCGCCCATGTCGGTGACCGGCGCCGGATAGCGGATGCGCGCGGTCCGGTCGCCGGCCAGGAGATCCATGCCCTCCGGGTCGAGGCCGGTGAGGCGCCAGGGCCCGTCGCCGCCGCCCTCGGCCTTGGCGTAGAGGGCGAGGGCGTCCGCATGGTCCGCATTCATGTGCTCCACCGCCCCGCGCTCCCCGGCGATCAGGGTCTCGGCCCCCGACAGGTCGAGGCGGAGTTCGGCGGGGGTCAGCGTCGCCGCCTTGGCAAAGCCCCCGTTGAGATGCCCGGCGCTCACTTCGAGGGCGAAGAAACCGAAATCGGGGAAATCCGCATAGAGCTTCGCCTTCGGGTGGCGGGCGACGAAACGCTCGCGGATGCGCGGCTCCGTCGTCCGGCTCACCCGGCCGGTGACGGTGAGGCGGGGATGGGCCAGGGGATCGCCCTTGCCGCCGGCACTGAACAGCAGCGAGGCGCGCGGATCGGCCAGGAGGTTGCGCGTATGCGCCGAGAGGCGCGAGAGCAGCATCAGCGGCGTTCCGTCCACATCCGTGGCGATCGTCACCAGGGAAGCGAAGGGCGTGCCGTCCTCGGCGTCGAGGGTCGCCAACGCCCCGGAGCGGATGCTGCGCAGGAGATGCCGGGCAAGGCCGATCGCGTCGAATGGGGCCTCCGAGGCCGGAAGCGGGACGGCAGGCCCCCGCCGCTGCGGCGGTGCCTCCCCCGCCTCGCCCCGACCATCTTCGATCCGCTCGCCGTCAGCCATGGTGCACCCTGCTCTCATGTGGTCTCGGACCGGACTTTCCGACCGCCGGCCTTCATTCAGAATCGCGATGATAGGGGTTCTCGGACCGCTTGCGCGAGGCCGCCGGACTGCGGCACGACGGCCTCAGTCAAGCGTCAAACCGACCTATCCACCGAGCAAGCTCGCTTTTTTCAACCGAAGTCTTTACACAGCCTGACTCTCCGCGCGAATGCGGCCCCGCTTCCGAAGGGTTCGCCAGCGCGTCTTGCCGGCCCTCGTCTTCCGAGGGCGGGATGTGGAGACGACAAAAGCGAACCGACGTCCGCGAAGGCCGCATCCGAGCAACAGGGAACGCGACATGCCCACCATCGCCCTCGTGGACGACGATAGAAACATCCTCACCTCCGTCTCGATCGCCCTCGAGACCGAAGGCTACCGGATCCAGACCTATACCGACGGCGCCTCGGCCCTCGACGGCCTGAAGCACTCGCCCCCCGATCTCGCGATCTTCGACATCAAGATGCCGCGCATGGACGGGATGGAGCTGCTGCGCCGCCTGCGCCAGAAATCCGACCTTCCGGTGATCTTCCTGACCTCGAAGGACGAGGAGATCGACGAGCTCTTCGGCCTCAAGATGGGCGCCGACGATTTCATCCATAAGCCGTTCTCGCAGCGCCTCCTGGTGGAGCGGGTCAAAGCCGTGCTTCGCCGGTTCGCCCCCAAGGACGGGCCGGGCGCCGCCGCGCGCGAGGCGGATGCCGCCGCCCGCTCCCTGGAGCGCGGCCTGCTGATGATGGACCCGGAGCGGCACACCTGCACCTGGAAGGGCGAGGCCGTCACCCTCACGGTGACCGAGTTCCTGATCCTGCAGGCGCTGGCCCACCGGCCCGGCGTCGTGAAGAGCCGCAACGCCCTGATGGACGCGGCCTATGACGATCAGGTCTATGTGGACGACCGCACCATCGACAGCCACATCAAGCGCCTGCGCAAGAAGTTCAAGGTGGTCGACACCAACTTCGACATGATCGAGACCCTGTACGGCGTCGGCTACCGCTTCAAGGAAGGCTGAGCGCGACCCACGGACGTCGAACTCCCGCACCGCCGGCACCGCCACGCGCCGCCTTCCCGAACGGACGGGTTTCGGCGTCGCGTGGCGGTGTTTTGAGGCGTTCCGTGGCGGTGTTTTCCCTGCAACGATGGCGCCCATTCCGGGCCGGCTCTCCAACCCCGGACGATCGTGGATTCCCAAGACCAAGCCGACGCCCCGCAACGCGGCCTCCTCGCCCTGCCGCGCACGATCTGGCGCGGCATCGGCCAGCGCGCCTCGTCGAGCCTGACCCGCCGGATCGTCGTCCTCAACCTCGTCGGGTTGATCGCCCTGCTGTTCGGCTTCCTCTACCTGAACCAGTTCCGGCAGGGGCTGATCCAGGCGCGGGTGCAGAGCCTGCTGATCCAGGGCGAGATCATCGCCGGGGCGATCTCCTCCTCGGCCTCGGTGGATACCGACGCGATCCGCATCGATCCCGACAAGCTGCTCCAGCTTCAGGCCGGAGAGAACGGCGCGGGCGACGACACCCCCTCGCCGCTCACCTTTTCCCTCAATCCCGAGCGGGTGGCGCCGCTCCTGCGCCGCCTCATCACGCCCACCGGCAACCGCGCGCGGGTCTACGACCAGGATGGCGGCCTGCTGTTCGACACCCGTACGCTCTCGGCCCGCGGCGAGATGAGCCGCAGCGACGGCATCGTCGTGCGGAGCAAGCGCAATTTCCTCGAACAGGCCTGGGAGTTCATCCAGGCTAGGCTGTTCGGCACCGCCCGAACGCCGGTTCTGGAGGAGGTCGGCCCCGCGAGCGGCCATAGCCTGAAGGAGGTCCAGGTCGCCCTCGGCGGCGCACGCGGCACCCTGGTCCGCCGCAACGAGGCGGGTGAGACCAACGTCTCCGTGGCGGTCCCGATCCTGCGCTCCGGCGCGGTGCGCGGCGCGCTGATGCTCTCGACCCAAGGAGGCGACATCGACCGGGTCATCGCCTCGGAGCGGTTCGGCCTGCTCCAGGTCTTCCTCATCGCAGCCTCCGTCATGCTGGTCCTGTCGATCCTGCTGGCCGGCGCCATTGCCGGGCCGGTCCGCCGCCTTGCGGACGCCGCCGAGAAGGTCCGCCTCGGCATCAAGTCGCGCGAGGAAATCCCCGATTTCACCGGCAGGACCGACGAGATCGGCCACCTGTCCGGTGCCCTGCGCGACATGACCCAGGCCCTCTACCGGCGCATCGACGCCATCGAGAGCTTCGCCGCCGATGTGAGCCACGAGCTGAAGAACCCCCTCACCTCCCTGCGCAGCGCCGTGGAGACGCTGCCCCTCGCCAAGTCCGACGATTCCCGTTCGCGCCTGCTCGCCATCATCCAGCACGACGTGAAGCGCCTCGACCGCCTCATCAGCGACATTTCCGACGCCTCGCGCCTCGATGCGGAGCTCGCCCGCGCCGAGGCGCGCAAGGTCGATCTGCACAAGCTGATGACGACGGTGGTCTCCGTCGCCAACGAGCGGCGGCGCCCGAAGGACGCCCTCATCCAGTTCGACGTGGACACGCCCCCCGGCGACGTGGAGGCCCCCTTCATGATCTTCGGGCATGACAGCCGGCTCGGACAGGTCGTCAACAACCTCCTCGACAACGCCCGCTCGTTCTCACCCCCCGATGCCAAGGTACGGGTGGCCCTCCGCCGGGTCCGCGCCGAGGTCGAGCTGATCGTCGAGGACGAGGGCCCCGGCATTCCCGAACACGCCCTGGAGCGCATCTTCGAGCGTTTCTACACGGACCGGCCGGAGCAGGGGTTCGGTCAGAATTCGGGCCTCGGCCTCTCGATCTCGCGCCAGATCGTCCAGGCCCATCGCGGCACGATCAGGGCCGCGAACCGCCCCGGACCCGCCGACGAGAACGGGGAAGCGACGGTGCGTGGTGCGCGGTTCGTCGTGCGGCTCCCCGCGGTCACCCGCTAGGCGCACCGGCCCGTGGACCGGTTCCTCCCCTCGCAGGCCCTCACGGTCCACGCCACTTGCCTGGTCCTGGGAGAGGCGGGCATCCTCATCAGGGGTGAATCCGGCGCCGGCAAATCGTCCCTGGCCCTCGCTCTCCTCGATCGGGCGCGGCAGGAGGGCGGATACGCCGCGCTGGTGGGCGACGACCGTATCGGGCTCACCCACCATCACGGACGCATCGTTGCGCGCGGCCATCCCGCCCTTCGTGGGCTGATCGAGATCCGGGGCGTGGGGCTCGTCCGGGCATCCCCGCTGGCCGATGCGGCCGTCATCCGCCTCGTGGTCGATCTCGTCGGGACACTGCCACGACTGCCCGACACACCCCTGGATCCGGTGGATATCCTCGGCGTCGCGATTCGCCGGATCATGCTGGACCGCAGCATCCGCGACTGCGCATTGGCGCCGGGTCTCGTGCTCGATGCCCTTATCACGAGGGCAAGCGTTGCCCCACGGACGCACCTCCGCACCGTCTCATGCGAATTCGGCCATCCCATATAGCGTGGCGCGCACCCACATGACATGATCCTGGGGCTAGGAGACGCAAAACTTGACTCTCGTCTTGCGTCTGACCTTGCGCTGCACAAAATGGCGGCTCCCACTGGGTGTCGGAACACGCGTCTATGATTGGAATGGTGCTTGTCACCCACGGGCTGCTCGCCACCGAGTTCAAGGCTGCCCTTGAACACGTAGTCGGTCCGCAAAAGCAGATCGAGACGATCACGATCGGCCCCGAAGACGATATGGAGTTGCGCAGGCTCGACATCGTCTCCGCCGTGGACCGGGTCGATACCGGCAAGGGCGTTGTCGTGCTCACCGACATGTTCGGCGGCACGCCCTCCAACCTCGCTTTGTCCTGCATGAATGGCGGGACGGTGGAGGTGGTGGCTGGAATCAACCTTCCGATGCTGATCAAGCTCGCCAGCGTCCGCGATGCCGAGCCCCTGGGAGATGCGGTGCTCCATGCTCAGGAGGCGGGCCGGAAGTACATCAACGTCGCCTCGCGCGTCCTCGCAGGCAAATAATACTTCCGCGAGACGAACGGACTTTCCCAAACATCCTCTGCCGGCTTATCAGGCAAGCGTGGCGATTTTCCGCGGCGTTGTCCCGGCGCGGTCGTGCCATCACTGGACGAGGATCGGGCCGGACGCAGCGGGCTAAATGTTGGCGGACCCGGCCACAGGGACAGGACAGGGACGGCACAGGCCCATGAGCGACGCTTACGACGACGACGATGTCGAGCCCGAGATCATGGTCCCGGAGGGCGGCCACTTGAGGATCCTTCCGGTCATCAACCGGCGCGGACTGCACGCGCGAGCTTCGGCCAAGTTCGTACAGACGGTGGAGAAGTTCGAGGCTGCGGTGACCGTCACGCGCTCGGGCGAGACCGTGGGCGGACGCTCGATCATGGGCCTGCTCACCCTCGGCGCGGCACAGGGCACCTCCATCGCCGTGGTGGCCTCTGGCAGCGATGCCGAAGCTTGCCTCCAAGCCATCACCGACCTCCTCGCCAACAAGTTCGGCGAGGACGAGTAGAGGCCGGTTCGGCCTCTGATATCCGGAGCGTATAGGACGGTCAGGCCGCCCGCGTCTCGGCCTGCCGCCATACGATCGAGCCCGGACCGGCGCCGAGGCGCAGGGCCGCTGCGACGATGACGCCATCCTTGCGCGCGAAATCGACGCTGGTCTGGCGCCTCTGGGCGAAGCGCCGCGTCACAACCCTGACCATGGACGAGGCGGACGGATCCCGAACGATCGGGTTTCCGGACACCCGCGCATCGAACGAGAGATAGGCCTCGACGGCATCGCGGATGCGGAAGGGCTCGGTGATGCGCTCGATCTCGACGCCATCGCGAGTCCACGGTCCGGCAAGCCGCACGCCCACACGATCCCGCGCCGGCACGACTTGGGCCTCGGACGCTTCCGAAAGGAGGACCGTCTCCTCCGGTGCGGGCACGACGGGGGGCGGGATCATGATCAGCGTCGAGCGGGGATGGACCGCCTTGACCGCCGCCCGCAAGGCGCCCTCGACCTCATCGAGGAACCCGGGCTCGATGGTGGGCGCGACGACCGGACCGGGCGGGTACCAGCCCTGCGCCCGGCCGTTGCCCCACAGGCCATGCGGCATGGACAGGGGAATGACGCCGCGCAGGCGCGCGAACTCGCCCTGCCCGCTCCACGCGAAGGCGAAGACGAGATCGCGGCCGCCGGACTGATGCACGGCCGCGGTGAGCAGGTAGTCAGGGTCGGCGTAGATCGGTTCCGGCCAGCGGATGCGGGTCAGGAGCGCGCGCCACGCGTCGACCTCCACCGGTTCCACCACGTTGGGCCGCCTCAAGACGATGCGACACCCGCCCGCGTCGACATCCGTCCCGAATCGCTCCGCTTCTACGAACCGGCCACCCTCGATGATGCTCAGCCCCTGTCTCATTCGGTGATTCCGCTACCGATGTGTTCCGAAATGGAACATCACTCTCCGCCATACGGCCAAGCATGGTATATAGAATCAAAATGAATGCCGCCCAGCCATTCCCGAAACAGGACGGGTCCTGCCGAAGAGACCGGTGACCTAGCCTCCGGGAATCGCCAGCGGATTGGCCGTCAGAGCGGCGGCATCGGGCGCATCGATCCTCGGACGCCCGAGGAAGGCATCCCACAGGCCGGTGACGAAGGCCGGATCGAGATCGCGCACGATCAGGACGAGGCGCGAGCGGTGATCGTCGTCGGGCCATGCGGCGAGCTGGACCGGCATATGGATGACATGCTGGACGCCGTGGACCACCACGGGACGATCCGGTTCGTCGGCGAGCGCCACCAGCCCCTTCAAGCGCAGGAGCTTCGGGCCGTGTCCGGACCGCAGGAGATCGAGGAACATCTCGAAGGCCGCCCGCTTCACCGGCACGTCGCTGGTGAGGGTGAAGGCCCGGATCGCGGCATCGTGGCGGTTCACGTCGTGATGGTGGTGGCCGTGATGATGATCGTGGTCCGGGAAGGCCTCGGCGCCGAGCCAAGCACGGATATCCTCGCTCTTGCCGTCCAGGCCGAAAAACCCGCCAAGAAGCTCCGACGGCGCCACGTCGGGGCCATGAATGGGCGCCGTGGGATTGAGGATCCGGAGGCGGGCGCGCAGGGCGTCGCTGCCGGTGTCAACGAGATCCTCCTTCGCCAGCACGATCCTGTCAGCCACGGCGACCTGGCGCAGGGCCTCGGGATGAGCGTCGAGGGTGGACGCGCCGTTGACCGCGTCCACCACGGTGACGACGGCCTGCAGCCGGTACCGCAGGGCGAGATAGGGATGGTAGATCAGCGCGTGGAGGATCGGGGCCGGGTCTGCGAGGCCCGTCGTCTCGATGACGACCCGGCGGAACGGCGTGATGCGGCCATTGTCGCGCTTGCGCAGCAGATCTTCGAGGGTGGCGATGAGGTCGCCGCGCACGGTGCAGCACAGGCACCCGGCGCCGAGCAGGATCATGTCCTCGTCCACCGTCTCGATCAGGAGGTGATCGAGGCCGATCTCGCCGAACTCGTTGACGATGACCACGGTGTCCGACAGGGCCGGATCGCGCAGCATCCGGTTGAGGAGCGTGGTCTTGCCGGCTCCGAGGAAGCCGGTGAGCACCGTGAGCGGGATCGGCTCGGGACGGCGCGGATCGTTGTTCGGAGACGTGGGCGGGGAAGGATTGGCCATGGAACCGGCCTACCCTGCCGCCGCCGCTGGCTCAATCCTCGGCGGATCGCGCAGCGGAAGTCTTGCTGGTGCCGGATGCCTTGGCGGCGCTCTTCACAGGCTTCACAGCGGGCTTGGCGGCGGATGACTTGGCCGCGGTCTTGTCGCCAGCCTTCGCCGCCGGCTTTTCCGGGACCTTGTGGGCCGGCTTCGCCGCGGTTTTTGCAGCGGGCTTCTTGCCGGTATCGACCTTGGCGGAGGATCTCGCACCTCCCGCGATCACCGGCGTCGTCTCCACCGGAGCATAGGCGCTGGCGGTGGCGGGCACGACGCCCTTGCCGTTCGCAGCCGGCTTGGCGAGCCTCGACGCCTCGCGCTTGGCGTTCGCGGCCTCGAGCTTCGTCTTGCGGGCCTCCGCGATCTTGGCGGCGCGTTCCGCCTTCTCGGCCTCGGCCTGCTCGTTCAGGGCGATGGCGCCTTCGGCCGGATCGCGGCCGATCCAGACCAGGATCGGCTGCAGGGGGGCGCGCGGCGGCAGGGCACGGCCCTTCAGGGAGCCGTTGTTGAGGGTGGCGAAGGCGAGCGCCGAGCCCACGGGCGCGGCGGCGGCCAGGATCGAGGCGTTCTCGCTGCCGGCCTGCGAGGCGATGGGGCCCGGCCCCTCGTCGACGGGCAGGGCCTTGCGCTTGTCGCAGATATAGGGACGCAGGTCCGGAGGCTCGGAGATGGCGGACGCGGGCAGCGAATCGATGGTCGGCGCCGTCCATCCTGCCGACTGGGCAAAGCCGTAATCGAACAGGTCGGACGCCTTGAGGTCGCGCTCGCGGGCGCTCGGCTGGCCCATGATGATGGTGATGAGGCGGCGGCCGTTTCGGGTGGCGCTGGCCACGACGTTGAAACCGCCCGAACAGATGAATCCGGTCTTCATGCCGTCGGCCCCGGCATAGCGGCCGAGCAGGCCGTTATGATTGGCCATGATCGACTTGCCGAACTGGATCGCGCTGATCGAGAACAGGGCGCGGTTGTCAGGAAAGTCGCGGATCAGTGCCCGGCCGAGCACTGCCATGTCGCGGGCCGAGGTCCATTGCCGGGCGTCCGGCAGGCCGTTGGGATTGGTCCAGCGACTCTCGCGCATTCCGATCCGGGCGGCGGTCTCGTTCATGATGGCTGCGAAGCCTTCGACGGAGCCGCCGAGATTTTCGCCGATCGCCCAGGCGACATCGTTGGCCGACTTGACCATGATGATCTTCAGGGCGTTGTCGAGGGTCAGCTGCGTGCCCGGCCGGAACCCCATCTTCGAGGGCGGCTCGGCGGCGGCGGCGGGCGAGATGGTGATGAGCGAGTCGAGGGAGACCTTGCCCTGCCGCACCATGTCGAGGGCGACGTAGGCGGTCATCAGCTTGGTGATGGAGGCGGGGAACCACGGGTCGGTGGCACCCTGAGCGTAGATGACCTTGCCGGAATCGACCTCGACCACGAGGATCGGCGCCGTCACCGCGCCGGCCGCACCCGCTCCGAGCAATCCCGCAGCCGTGGCGAGACCAAGGACGAGGCGGCGCAACAATCGGTTCGACATCAGGCCCGTCTCGAAAGGGAACGCCCCGACGCCATCATGGCCGGTCCGTCCAAAGAAAAATAGCGCACCGGCCGCGCTTTGGCGAGGAATGCCAGCCTTCGGCCATCCCTACGAGAAGGCCCGGCGCGAATGCCCATCAACGCCGTCTCCGTGGCGAGACCATGGCGATGCGGCCGAACGATTGGTGCGATGCACAGGCCCGGTCAGGCAGACGTCATGCGAGCGAAGGCCGGACGTTGCCGCGCGCGCATGGTTGCGTTGGGCTCCGCCCCATGGCCTCGGAGCGGGGAGGCGTCTATGGGCTGTCACATCGCGTCGCGATGTTGGAGGCAGGCCGTTCCCCATCGCGGGACGGGGGCCTTCCGGGGAGATCGGCTGAGAGAGCGATGGGCTACGCGGTCAAGGAACTGTTCCACACCCTCCAGGGTGAAGGAGCCCAGGCGGGCCGAGCCGCGGTGTTCTGCCGGTTTGCCGGCTGCAATCTCTGGTCCGGCCGCGAGGAGGACCGCGCCACGGCCGCCTGCACCTTCTGCGACACGGACTTCATCGGCATGGACGGCGAGGGTGGCGGGCGCTTTTCGACGCCTGAGGCTCTGGCCGACGCCATCGCCGCCACCTGGGAAGGCGGCGCTTCTCACCATTACGTGGTCTTCACCGGCGGCGAGCCGCTGCTGCAGCTCGACCCCGCCCTGATCGCGGCGATGCATGCGCGCGGATTCGAGATCGCAGTGGAGACCAACGGAACCCTGGCGGCCCCCGAGGGAATCGACTGGATCTGCGTGAGCCCGAAGGCGGGCAATGCCTTGGTCCAGACCACCGGACACGAGCTGAAGCTGGTCTACCCGCAGGACGAGGCTCTTCCCGAGCGCTTCGCCGCCCTCGACTTCCGCCACCATTGGCTCCAGCCCATGGACGGCCCCGATCGCCTTGCCCATACCCGGGCGGCAGTGGAGTATTGCCGCCGCGACGCGCGCTGGCGGCTGTCGCTGCAGACTCACAAGATCATCGGCATTCCGTGACCGCCATCCGGCCACCCCATCGCGTTTAAATTCTGTAGAGTCGTCCATGAAGATCACCCAAGCCTTCACCTTCGAGGCGGCGCACCGCTTGCCTAACGTGCCCGAGACGCATCGCTGCCACCGGATGCATGGGCATTCCTACCGGGTCGAGCTGACGATCTCCGGCGCCGTAGACCCGGCGACGGGCTGGGTGGTGGACTTCTTTGACGTGGAGCACGCCTTCGCGCCGATCCTGGCCCAGCTCGACCATTACTGCCTCAACGAGATCGAGGGGCTGGAGAACCCCACCGCCGAGCACATCGCGGCCTGGATCTGGCATCGGACGAAGCCCTCCCTGCCCGGCCTGTCCTCGGTCAAGGTGATGGAGACCCCGATGTCCTGGGCCGAATACGAAGGCGAATCCTGACCATGAGCGATGACGGCGCCCTGGTCCTGTTCTCGGGCGGACAGGATTCCACCACCTGCCTCGCCTGGGCGCTCGAGCGCTTTCCCCGGGTGGAGACCCTGGGCTTCGACTACAACCAGCGCCACCGGGTCGAGCTCGACGGGCGGGCCCACTTGCGCGAGACGATGGCGGCCATGAACCCGGCTTGGTTCCGGCGTCTGGGCCGCGACCACACCATCAGCCTCGATGCCCTCGGCAAAATCTCCGAGACCTCCCTCACCCGCAGCACCGAGATCGCCTTCGAGGCGGGTGGCCTGCCCAACACGTTCGTGCCCGGCCGCAACATCATCTTCCTGACCTTCGCCGCAGCCTTGGCCTACCGGCGGTCGCTGGGCCACATCGTCGGCGGCATGTGCGAGACGGATTATTCCGGTTATCCCGATTGCCGCGACGACACGATCAAGGCGCTCCAAGTGGCGCTGAATCTCGGCATGGACCGCCGCTTCGTCCTCCACACGCCCCTTATGTGGATCGACAAGGCGGAGACCTGGAAGATGGCCAAGGACCTCGGCGGCCAACCCCTGGTGGACCTCATCGTCGAGGACACCCACACCTGCTACCTCGGGACGCGCGGGGAACGCCACGCCTGGGGCTACGGCTGCGGCACCTGCCCAGCCTGCGATCTGCGCGCGAAGGGCCATGCGAAGTTCATGGCCGAGGCGGTGGCGGAGTAAGGTGGGCGCCCGCACCGTCGCGGACAGCGTAACCCGATTCGTGTCCGACTTTCGCGGTGCCGGGCTTATCCGCTTTTTCTCGCACGAGACGACCCGCGACATCCGTCCTGTTTCAGGACTGAATTCAGCCGCACTGCAGATTCTCGATCGAATACCATAGAAATTACGGCGTAATTGACAGTCGATCTTTCATCGGCGAAAAAAGATCTGGCCCCATTGCACGACCGGAGGGCGCCGTGCTGGACATCATATTCTGGATCTCCGCCTTTGTTTCCGTATTTGGCAGCATCGGGCTGATATGTATATTTTTTTGGCCCGAACAACGCCAATATATTGAATGGGACGATCACTCGATCAACTGAACTATCACCATGAAAGCGCTTATCCCGCAGAGTAAAGCTTTGGGACAAGCGCAATCGATCCGCACCCGGACCGATCTTTCGATCAGCCCGGACGCATGATGGTGTCAGGTCGGTTTCAGCTCCACGCGAACTCGTTGATCAAGTGTGCCTGCGGTGTGATGTCCGCTTCGGTGGCATCAGCCACGGTGGCCGCAACCTCGCCCCACAGAATGTTGGTGGGATTGCCCGCATTCTCGTAGGACGAGTTGGTGACCGACACGCCCTCCCCGGACGTGTTCCAGATGAGGGCGTTGGAGAGCGGCGCCCCCCGTCCCTGATCCGTGGCAATGTTGTCAAACGACCGGGTAAAGTCGAAGCTGACATCGTCGGTATAAGTGGAGAAGGCGCCGTTCCCCATGTGGATCGCGTCGACGTGGCTGACCCTGCCGCCGGTGGACCCTTCCTCGAACATCACGCCGACGCCGCTCGGCGAATTGTTGCCGTCGATGACGCCGTTGGAGATGGTAACGTTGGCGCTCTGGTAGACGGAAATGTTGTCTTCGGTCCAGGACGTGGCAGCGTCGTTCTTGACGTAGAAGGTATCGAGGGTCGAATCCGGCGACTTGTCGAACTGCACGAGCTGTCCACGCGGGAATGGCCCGTGGAAGTCGTACCCCTCGATGCCGCTGAGGGCCGCGCCGGGCGAATTGAGCAGGTAGATGCCCGACGAGCCCTCGCGCAGGGTCGTGTCGATGACGGTGAGGTTGGTTCCCCGGTCGACATCGATGTTGTTCTGGCCCGTATCGGTCTCCGGCCCCGAAGCGGGTGCCCCCGCATTGATGATCTCGCTGTTCTCGATGCGGACGCCATCGGCGCCGATCACCGACACCCCGACACCGTCGGAATGATGGATCCTGACGTTCCTGAGCACGACGCCGTCGTGCTGGATCGACACGGCGGCGGTACCCTCGGCGTAGATGTCGAGGTTCTCGATGACCTGGCCGGCATACTCCGACTGGATCGGGCCGTCGTGACGCGTCAGGGCGATCGAATCGACCGGCACGGTCGGCGGCGTCTCGATGGGATCGGGCACCGTCACCACCGGCGGGACTTCGACGGGATCCGGTACGGGCAACACCGGCGCTGGGTCGACGGGCTCGGGGATCGTCACGATCGGGGTATCGCCGTTCCACGCGAACCCATTGGTCCAATGGGCTTGGGGTGCAATGTCCGCTTCGGTGACATCGGCCACGGTGGCCGCAACCTCACCCCACAGAATGTTGGTGGGATTGCCCGCATTCTCGTAGGACGAGTTGGTGACCGACACGCCCTCCCCGGACGTGTTCCAGATGAGGGCGTTGGAGAGCGGAGCGCCCCGTCCCTGATCCGTGGCAATGTTGTCGATCGACCGGGTGTGGTCGAAACTGACATCGTCAGTATAGGTGGAGAAGGCGCCGTTCCCCATGTGGATCGCGTCGACGTGGCTGACCCTGCCGCCGGTGGACCCTTCCTCGAACATCACGCCGACGCCGCTCGGCGAGTTGTTGCCGTCGATGACGCCGTTGGAGATGGTGACGTTGGCGCTCTGGTAGACGGAGATGTTGTCTTCGGTCCAGGCAACGTCGGGATTGTTTTTGACGTAGAAGGTGTCGAGGGTCGAATCCGGCGACTTATCGAACTGCACGAGCTGTCCGCGCGGGAAAGGCCCGTGGAAGTCGTACCCCTCGATGCCGCTGAGGGCCGCGCCGGGCGAGTTGAGCAGATAGATGCCCGACGAGCCCTCGCGCAGGGTCGTGCCGGTGACGGTGAGGTTGGTTCCCCGGTCGACATCGATGTTGTTCTGGCCCGTATCGGTCTCCGGCCCCGAAGCGGGTGCCCCCGCATTGATGATCTCGCTGTTCTCGATACGGACGCCATCGGCGCCGATCACCGACACCCCGACGCCGTCGGAATGATGGATCCTGACGTTCCTGAGCACGACGCCGTCGTGCTGGATCGACACGGCGGCGGTGCCCTCGGCGTAGATGTCGAGATTCTCGATGACCTGGCCGGCATATTCCGACTGGATCGGGCCGTCGTGACGCGTCAAGGCAATCGAATCAACGGGCGCCGACACGGGCGATACGAGATCTTGATTCGGATTGCCGCCAATTACCTGATGCATTGTTTCTCCAACGTTTTCAGTGATCGGCGGGGACGCCGATCGCTCATGGTCCGTGCGAGTAGACACGGCCATTCCTTCGCATCGACACCGCAGCATCGATGACCTCCCCGGCCAAGCCATGGCCGGACAAAGAGAAATATCGAGCTATTTCTCTTTAATCTCACAATTAAGAAGATTTACCTCTGATAAATGTACTCTTATGTACAAATCAATTAGCTATTGAGAGAAATCAACTGATTTCTAAGCTAAGCTATCTTTCCAATATTGTTCTAAATGTGTCAGAGCGCTGATACTAAACTTCCCACGACCCGCCACTGACACGGTGGCAGGGCATCGATTCGGGATCGCAGGGAGATCGATTTCTCAGCCGGCGGCGGATGCGGGTCCGGGCGTATCTCAAGGATTCTCAAAGGGTTCGGCACAGCCGGGATGGAGCACCGATCGCTGCTCGAAGTAGCGATGCGCCGGTGCCGGCTCGCGACATGGATGTCGGAAAGATCCCGCGAATGGCCGCCATGCAGAGTCGAGATCTGCGGCGCCGCGAAGACGTAGCGTGAAGAACTGGCGCGAAGAATTGGCGCCACGAACCGCACCCACCGGGGCTTGATGCGTCGCCCGCGGATCGGCACGGCGAAGCCGGCCCGGAACGATTAGCCGGTTCGGCCGAAATCATTCCTCATCGCGGCGGGTCGGGTCGCGCTTTGCGCCGGCTGGATCGACACCGAGGGCCGAGACGCGTGAAATGAAGACGGCACGCGCCGTCCGATCGGCCGATACGGGCATCGTCGCCCCTGACTGGCTGCGGGTTACCGCGCGCCCTTGGCGCCGAGGACGGCCGAGACCGTTCCCATCAGGATGTAGAGGTCGAGCCACGGCGACCAGTTGCGGATGTAATAGGTGTCCTGGCTGCGCTGGACGTGGAGATCGCCGTCGCTTCTCGACGAGATCTGCCAGAGGCCGGTCAGGCCGGGCGGCACGCTGGTGCGAAGCGCGCGGAACTCGGGGTCGAACCCGTCCATGTGATAGGCCGGAAACGGCCTCGGCCCGACGAGGCTCATGTCGCCGCGCAGGATGTTCCAGAGCTGCGGCAGCTCGTCTAGACTCGTTCGCCGGATGAAATGCCCGACCTTCGGCAGGATTCGCGGATCGGCCGAGAGCTTGAAGAAGCGCTGCCATTCCTCACGGGCCGCCGGGCAGGATTCGAGATGGGCGTGCAGACGGCGCTCCGCGTCGGAATACATCGTCCGCAACTTCAGGACCCGGATCGGCCGTCCATGCCGTCCCACGCGGATCTGGACGTAGAACGGACTGCCCGGATCGAGGCTGCGGATCGCTGCGGCGAGGATCACGATCACCGGAAGGGCCACGATGAGGCCGAGGCTTGCGAGGGTGCAGTCGATCACGCGCTTGAGGGCGAGGTTGCGCGGCCGGTACAGTTCGCGCCGGATTTCGAGGCCGATGGCGCTGCCGAGGGGCTGCACCTGAACCCACATGGTCTGCAAGTCGTGGATCTGCTGGACCAGCACCGTGCGCGGAGCGGGAGACCGGCTCGTCCCCTTGCCGTCGTACAGGGCGAGGGTGGCGCAGGACGAGAACAGCAGCACCTCCACGGGCACCGCCGGGGTCTCGTCGATCATGCCGAGGATGGGCAGCCCCTCCATCCGGACCGGCTCCTGCCCGCGCTCGGCGAGGAAGCCCACCGGCCGGAACCCGAGTTCCGGCTGAGCGAGGAGAGTGTCGGCCAGGCTGCGCCCGGCGGTGTCGGCTCCCACGATCACGGTAAGAGCCCCCCAGAGCTTCCACCGGATCAGCATGCTCCTCAGCGCGGATTCGCCATAGAAGCCGATCACCACCAGAAGCGCCGACACCACCGCGATATCGGCGACGCCCCGCGCTGTCGGCCCCTGAGCGCTCACGACTAGCAGGCAGCTGATCGCGTAGATGCAGACCCCGAGGACGCGCAATCGCAACCGCTCGGGCGGGCTCGGCCCATAGCTGGAATAGAGCCCGAACACCGCCAGGATGAGCACGATGCCGACGGGGGGAATCGGCACCGAGGTGGCGGGCCCCAGCCAATCCGTCAGCGGCAGCCAGCCGGTCAGCGGCCCGGGCACGAGGCCCGCCACGCCTGAGAAGAAGAGATCCCCCCCGACCAGAACCGCCGTGACGATGGCCCGCCGCCGTCCCGGCCGGAGTTCGGACTCCACCGGCTTGGCCCGCTCGACCGCAGGGCCCGCGAGGATGATGCTGTCGGTGGTGCTCATGGGAAGCCATTCCGGAAACGCGAGGCCATGCCGGCCCTGGAACGAGAGGAAGCGGGATAGCGTCGCGACGGGGGCGAGCCCGGCACGGACCGGGAGCGAGCATCATCCGGGACGATGAGGCGGCGGGGCCGGCATCGCGGGGGAGGCTCCGTCGCCGTCTCGGAACCGACGGGCGAACCATGTCCTGATGAGTTGCCCGGCGGCGAGAAGCAGGAACAGGGGGACGATCTTCATGTAGCGGGCGAAGAGCCGCCTCGGTTCGCTCACGAGGCGGAACAGCCATTCGAGGCCCCGCTTCTGCATCCAGACCGGGGCCTGCCGCTTGGTGCCCGCCAGGAAATCGAAGGCGGCGCCGACGCCGATCATCACCGGCGCATCGATGCGTCCGAGATGGGAGGCCATCCAGTTCTCCTGCTTGGGCGTGCTCAGGCCTACCCAGACGATGTCCGGCCGCGCGGCATTGATCTGTGCCACCACCGCCTCGTCCTCCTCCCGCGACAGGCTGCGGAACGGAGGGCAGCAGGTGCCGACCACGGAAAGCCCCGGATGCGCATCGCTGAGGCGGGCGCTCAGGGCTTCAGCCACGCCGGGTGCTCCGCCGTAGTAGAAATGGCGATAGCCGCGGGCCGGCGACAGGCGCGTGATCGCACGCATCAGGTCGGGGCCGTAGACCCGCTCGGTCGCCGTATGGCCGAGGAGCCGCGACATCCAGACGAGGGGCATGCCGTCCGGCGTCACGAGATCCGCCGCGTTGTGGATCGCGAGCAAGCGCGGGTCGCTCCTGCTCTCGATCACCCCATGGGCCCCGGTGATGCAGACGTAATGCGGCGTCCGCGAGCGGACGAAGGCATCGATGGCCGCGATGGCGTCCGCGAAGGTGATGGCGCTGACGCCGAGCCCCAGAACCGTGGCGCGCGGCAGCTCCCAGCCTCCCACGGGGGCGGGTGAGGCCCCCGCCCTCTCCGCGCCCGTTACCTCGACCGCCTGGCGGCGGTGGGTTTCCGGGCGCACCGATTGCGCCCAGCGATTCAGGTCGGCGCCGCTCGGCGTGAGATCGTCGGTCATCCCGCGACCTGCGTCAGGGGCTCGGAGCGGGCCAGTTCGCGCAGGGCATGAATCGGCGAGCCCTTCTGGATGAGCCGCGCTTCGAAATAGGCGATCGTCCGCACCAGACCGGTATCGAGATCGACCCGCGGCGACCATCTCAGCTTCTCGCGGGCGCGGGAAATGTCGGGGCATCGCCGCTTCGGGTCGTCCTGGGGCAAGGGCCGGCATTCGATCGTCGAGCGCGAGTTGCACAGCTGCACGATGCGTTCGGCCAGGGCGAGGACGTTGATCTCGGACGGGTTGCCAAGGTTGACCACGTCGCCGGGCTCCTCCTCCACCGCCATCAGGCGGAGCAAGCCTTCGACGAGATCGTCCACGTAGCAGAACGACCGGGTCTGGGAGCCGTCGCCGTAGATCGTGATCGGCTGATGCGTCAGCGCCTGGACGATGAAGTTCGAGATCACCCGGCCATCCTGCGGGTGCATGTTCGGTCCGTAGGTGTTGAAGATCCGCGCCACGCGCACCGACATCCGATGTTGTCGGCGGTAATCGTGGAACAGCGTTTCGGCGCAGCGCTTGCCCTCGTCGTAACAGGCGCGCGGCCCGACGATGCTGACATGGCCGCAATAGCCCTCGGGCTGGGGGTGAACGTCCGGATCGCCATAGACCTCGCTGGTCGAGGCCTGGAGGATGCGGGCGTGAAGACGCTTGGACAGGCCGAGCATGTTGATCGCGCCCATCACGCTGGTCTTCGTCGTCTGGACGGGATCGCGCTGATAGTGAACCGGCGAGGCGGGGCAGGCGAGATTATAGATCTCGTCGACCTCCACGTAGAGCGGGAACGTCACGTCGTGGCGAAGGAGCTCGAAGGATTGGTGCGTGAGCAGCTTATCCAGGTTCGAGCGCGCACCTGTCAGGAAATTGTCGACGCAGAGAACTTCGTTTCCCTGCTTGATCAGACGTCCACAAAGATGAGACCCGATGAACCCGGCCCCACCCGTTACGAGGATGCGCTTCATTGTCGGTGCCCCTCCGGCTCATTCCCAGGACCGACGAAGGTCGCGTCCGAGACGGGAACGAGCGTTCCGTCGGTGATCTCGCCCTACCGTTCCCCTCGGCGAGGAACTCGGAGCGCCGCCGAACCATGGCGGACAATCATCGCACACTACAAGTGGCGCATCCGGTGCATAGGGCAGGGCTCATGACCGAATAAGGAATACTACCATCGAATATTACTGCGGATCGACGCCAAAAATTGCCGATTAGATTTCAGAACATGGTCGTTCTTCGGAAGGATTAACTCCTTGTAGAACTGCGATCGTCCGAAAGGCGATGCCGGAGCCGGAATTCCTGCAGTTTAGACTATCGGTGATCCTGCGAGATAGGCCTCACCAGACAAGCGGTCGGTTGATCCATGATGAGACAGCATCGACGGACGCGCTTGGTGCGCGTGCCCCACCGCATTGCGGCACTCGCCCTGTGGGTCGCCCTCGGCGGGGCGGCCAGCGCCCAGGATTCCAACTACCGCCTCGCGCCCGGAGACCGGCTCGGATTGTCGGTCTATGGCCAGGCCGAACTCTCGGGCGAGTTCGTGGTCAATGGCAGCGGCGCGCTGTTCCTGCCCCTGGTCGGCGAAGTCTCCGTGTCGGCGATGACCTTGCCGGAGGCGCAAAAGCAGATCGTCAGCCATCTGGCCGACGGCTTCCTGCAACAGCCGGTGGTGAGCCTGCGCATCACGGAGATGCGGCCGATCTATCTCCTCGGCGATGTGCGCGTCGCGGGGAGCTACCCGTTCCGCTACGGCGCCTCGGTCCTGAGCGGCATCGCCCTGGCCGGCGGCTTCGCGTTGCCCGAACAGGCGCAGATCTCCCAACGCACGGAATTCCTCAGCTCAGACGAGCGGGTCCGGGTCTTGGAGGCGACCCTGCGCCTGCTCATGGTCCGTCGCGAGAGGCTGGAAGCGCAGCGGCAAGACCGCGAGGATTTCACCCCGCCACGCGGCAGCGAGCGCGACGAGGGCTTCACCCGCCTCCTCGCGGAGGAACGCGGGATCCTGAAGGCGCAGCGGAGTGCCTTCGCGCAATCCGCCGAGATGCTCCGTGCGCAGAAGCCGCGGATCGAGGCGGAGATCGCCGGCGTCGAGGCGCAACGCAAGGCGGAGGAGATCCAGCTCCGGCTGATCCAGTCCCATCTCGAGGATTACGAGAAGCTCATCAGCAACGGTCTGGCGCGGCGGTACCAGGGGATCGAACTGCAGCGCGAGGAGGCCCGGAACAAGGGGACCATCGCGCGGCTGAACTCCGAACTCGCCCGGCTCGATCTGGCGATCGGCGACCTCGCCCTGCGCGCCCAGGAACTCACCGATACCTATCACCGCCGCATCCTCACCGAATTGCAGGACGTGACCACGCGCCTGACCGAAGTGGAGATGCAGTTGCCGAGCGCCCGCGAGATCCGGGAGGCGCGCCTCCAGTCCGGCGGCATGCTCGGTGCCGCCACTCCCGGTACCCCGGCGCGGAAGGTCTTCATCACGCGCGCCGTCGGCGAGCGGACAGAGACCTTCGAGGCGAACGAGCGTGCGCTTCTCCAGCCGGGCGATATCATCGACGTCCGCCGCGAACCGCCGACGATCCCGATCCGGACGAGCCTGGCCCTGCCCAAGCCGGGCTCCCTCCCGGCGCGCTGATACGGGAACCGGCACCTCCCCCACGGCCTGCGCGGCGGACATCGACGCCGTTCGGGCGTCGCGAGCCGAATGACCATCCGCCTCGCACTTGCAGGATGCATGTGGACGCAGGCTCGCGCCCTCCCCCCCGCCACGGGCGGAGGCGGGAGCCGGCCGCCTTGGACACGCGGCTCGGCCTCGGCATCCCGATCACTCGCGCGCATCGTCAAAGCTCAGATGCCACGAATTAAAATACACATTGAGGTCAGGCCTAGTACTTAATATTGTACTATTTTACTGGAATTTTAATCAATACTCTGCAGGATGCGAGTCTTCGCCATTGTGTATTCCGAGTTCCTTGAAAGTATAGGCGAGATGCTTGCCGGAGCGTCACTCATGAACTCACGACTCCAGCCGCTCCAGGCGCCGTTGGTCGAGAACCGCCTCTTGCGGGCGCTTCCCATCGAAGTCTTCAGCCAGATGCTGCCGCAACTCGAAGAGGTGGTGCTGACCGTCGGTGAGCGGATCGTCATAGCCAACGAGCCCATTCCGCACGCGTATTTCATCGAGAGCGGACTGGCCTCCGTGACCATGGCGATCGCCGAACGCGGCACCGTGGAGATCGCCGTCGTCGGGCGCGATGGAATGGTCAGCACCGCCCTCGTGCTCGGCATCGAGCATACGCCCCTCACCGTGGAGGTCCGCGTGGCGGGGCGGGCCTTGCGGATGGGCGCGGGCGCCCTGCGCCAGGCGATGGCCCAGAGCAGTGCCCTGCGCGACATCCTCCTGCGCTACGTCCAGGTCGTCATCCTCTGGACCAGCCAGATGGCCCTGGCCAACCGGCACCATTCGGTGGAGGAGCGCCTGGCGCTCTGCCTCCTCCTGGCCAGTGACAGGCTCGACGAGGGCCGCGTGGTGATGACCCATGAGATGCTGGCGCTGATGCTCGGCATGCACCGCCCGCGCGTCACCGTCGCCCTGCACGAGTTGGAGCGCACGCGGATGATCGTGATGCGGCGCGGGCAGATCACGATCCGTGACCGGCTCAAACTCGTCGAACTGGCCGGCGACAGCTATGGCCTCGCCGAGGCCGAGTACGAGCGGCTGATCGGCCCCTTCATCTGAGCCCAGAGGATGGTGAGGGGAACTCATCACCTTCCGCCCGTGCGATGGCGGGTGTCCGCCGCACGCGCCGGGGCTGAGCATCGGTCGGATTCAGCGCCGATTGCCATGACGGGGCGTCGGATCTGCATGCCCAAACCGCCGCGGCCCCGCGCAGGGGCCTGGAAGAGCGTCTGACGATGAAGGCGATCGGATGGGGTGACCCACTCTCGCTCGTCGCCGTGGTGGAACTCCCCGCAAGGGCTGATCGGACAGGTGCCGGCGGGAACGGCGAGGCCAGCGGCATCAGTGGATGCCATGGTCCGCCGGCGGGGCCCGATCCGGTGTGAGCGCCGGTCAGGTCCGCGTCAGTTCCGAAGCCGGCATCCCAGCGACGCGTGATGCCACGGCGCCGCCCATGGCCTCACCCGGGTTGTCCACGGAGCGGGTCGGGATGGCATGGTCTCGCCCCCTGCCGGAGGACGGGCCGGCGGTATCGGCGGCGATCAGCCTGTTGAAGAGGAGGTGCAGCACGATCAGGCGCACGGCGTTCGCGAGGCAGAGGGCAATGCAGGCTCCGTTGAGGCCGAACCCGATGATGAGCGGGATGGCGATCGGGATCGTCGCCACGGCCCCGGCCGCGTTCACGATCAGGGCCTGCTTGGCCTGCGAAACGCCGTGGAAATAGGCGCATACGATATCCGTCACGAAGGCGGCGAGGGCCGCGATGGCGAGGAGCCGGACCGGGGTCGCGATGTCCACATAGGGAGACTGGGCTCCGTAGATGAGGCCGAGCACCTCGTGGGGAAACGCGATGATGGCCCCGAGAAACACGATCACGATGGGCATCCCCGACAGCGCGAGGGGATGGGTGGCGCGCCATGCCTCCGCCTTACCCCCGGCATGCGCCCGCGCGGAGACCTGGAGGATGATGTTGCCGAGCCCGATCATGAGCGGGTTGAGCAGGTTGACGATGTTGAAGCCGGCCTGGAGCAGCGCCGGCAGAGCGGCCCCGGAAAGGCCGGCCAGGAACCAGAACAGGAACTGGACCCGCAGGGCGGCGCAGAGATTGTTCGCCAGCGCCCATCCGCCGAGGCGCCAGAATTCCAGGGCGACGCTCCGGATGCCGGACATCGTATGCCGGCGCAGGGAGAAACCCACCTGTATGCCTTGGAGGATGGCCGCCGCCGCCGATGTGGCGGCCATGGCATAGAGAGCGGTCTCCAGGGTCAGGTCACCCCGGAGCGCGAGCCAGACGACGATCAGGATCTGCCCGAGATAGCTGATGATCTCGCCCGGAACGGCGGCTCCGAAGCGCAATTCCACGAATAGGTAGCGCCGAAACGCCTCCTGGACCTGCCAGACGAAGAAGTAGACGAGCAGCGCCGCGATGAGGTCTGGTCGGCCGACGAGGAATGCCGTGACGGCGAGGACGAGACCGGCCGGAATGCACAGGCCGACGAGCAGGATGAAGCTCGCGCTCATCAGTTCGGAGATGCGGCCCCTGTCCGCGGGATCGGCCAGGACCGACATCGGATAAAACAGCACCGACGACATGACGGTATAGAGGATCATCAGGATCCCGAAGAGCAGCGCGAACGCACCGTATTCCTGCGGCGGCAATGTCCGCGCGAGGGCGATCGTGAACAGGAAGTTGCCGAGGCTCGCGACGCCTTGATCGATCAGGGGCCAGGCGATCCGCGCCGCCCTCACTTTAGCGAGCACCGGCCGGCTCCACCGCCGGCCGCGTTAAGCCGGCACCGGCCGCGCGGCGACGCGGTGCGCCGCCTCCGCTGGCAGGCGTGAATACGACGATGATCGAAGCCATGATCGACATCCGCTGGATGGCCGCCGAGAAAAATCGCGCACAATGACATTGCGCGAGAAGGAAACGAGTCCGGGGGCCGGTCCTACGAGGACAGCTTGGACGGCAGCAGGGTGCCGTGAGCGTGATGCGACCCGGCTTCCTCGAAATGCCCCCGGTAATCGTTGTAATGGGAGCATTGGTCGACGACGCGGAAGTCCTTGTGCTCCGTAAGATTGACATGCGTCAGGACCAGGCCGCGCAGACGCACGGAATTGTCCTGCAGCCGCCGCAACGCCGCCTGGACCGTCTCGCGCGGGGTCCGGTTCCAGTGCACGGCCATGATCGTGACATCGGCGAGGCCGCCCATCGCCAGGACATCCACGGACAGCATCACGGGCGGCGCCTCGAAGAGGACGAGATCGAAGCTCTCCCGAGCCCGCTCGATGAAACTCTCGAAGGCCGGTGTCAGGAAGAGGTCGTGCGAGTCGCCCTGCACGGCCCGATGCAGCACGACGACCCGGCCGGGATCGTTCCGAAGCAGGAAACCCGCCGCGTCGCCGAACACGACATCCTCGAGACTGGGCTGGTCGGTCTCGGCATGGAGGCGCGGCGTGCTGTCGATCACGAGAGTTCGGGTGCCGCGCTGAGCCAGGAGGCTCGCCATCGCCATGCAGAGAAGCGATTTGCCTTCGCCGGGCACCGCGGACGTCACCATGACGACCCGGGGCTCGGCCAGGGCACGGGCTCCGGTGAGGGCCGCGCTGACGAGGCGGATCGATTCGTCGAACATCCGGACCTCGGCGGCCGACGAGCCGCTCGTGAGTTCCGGCACCATGCCGAGGCAGCGGTGGGAGGTTTCGTGCGCGATCTCGGCATCGGAGCGGAAGCCGGTGTCGCGCCGGTCCATCATCACGGCGTAGCCGATCCCCACGCCGCTCGCCCCGAGGACGCTGAGGCAGATCATCATGAGCCGGTTCGGCCCCGAGGGGACCGTCACGGGCTTGGCCGCCATGACGATCTGCGTGGTCGAGGACTTCATCCCGGTGAGCGCCAGCGCCTGGGCATGGCCATCGCTCAGGAGCTTGAGGCGCTCGCGGATGGCCGCCGCGTTGGTCTGCAGGCTCTGCAGCTTGGCGTCCTGCCCCATCCCCTCGACGAGGTGCGCCTTCAGCACGTCGACCCTGTCGGCGAGGTTCGCCTCGTCGGCGGTGGCCGCCTTGACGTCGCTCTCGAGATTGCCGATCGCGCGCTTGATCTCCTCGCGAAGCCGCGTTTGCGCAGCCTCGATATTGGCCTTGGCCTGCAGGTAGGCCGGATGACGCGGTCCGGTCGCGGCGACGTTGGCGAATTCCCGCGTGGCCGATTCCGCGTTCTCCAGCATCCTCTGGATCAGGGGGGCGCCGGAAAGGTCCTGCGCCGAGGGGGTGCCGCCGGCGGCGAAGACCTCCTGCGCCCGCGACAGGCGCGCCTCGGCCGCGAGCCGGGTCTGGCGGGCTGTGGCGAGCTGGGCCACGGCATCGCGCACCTCCTGCTGCGGCAGGCTCATGCCCTGCGTGCCGCCCTCCACATATCCGGTCTGCCGCCTGTAGCGGTCGACGGTCGCCTCGGCGGTCTCGAGTTCGCGCCGGCTCTCGCCGATCTGCTCCTCGAGCCAGGTCCTCGTCCGCTCGGCCGCCGCCACCCCCATCTCGAGGCGGTTGCGCAGATAGGCGTCGACCACGGCGTTGACGATCCGCGCCGAACGCTCCGGCGAGGTCGAGTTGTAGGAGACGTTGATCAGGTAGGCCCGCGTGTCGTTGGTCACGGTCAGGTTCCGCGAGAGCTCGCGGGTCAGCGCCTCCACCGAAGCGGCGGAATTGGCGGGCTGCTTCGCCGATCCGGGCACCAGCGTCGAGAGGATGCGAGAGACGAGGCCCGGCCCCCGCGCGAAGGCCGGGTCGTCCTGGAGCTTGAGATCCTCCACCGCATGCCTGACGATGGCCGGCGAACGGATCACCCGCGCCTCGCTCTCGACGATGGCGCCGGCATCGAGGCTGGTCGCAGCCTGCTGGTTCTGCGACGTGGCCTGAGAGGCGCCGACCCGGCTGAGATCGACCTGGATCAGAGACTCGGCGCTGTACTTGTCCGGCAGCGACCAGCAGATGGCCGTCGCGAGCACCAGGGCGGCGGCGGCGAGCCCGACGATCACCCGGCGATGCCGAAGGATCGCGGTGAGGAACCCCAGGGTCTGGGCTTCGTAGGTCTGGCGGAGCACGACGCTGACCCCGCTCTTCGAGTGATCCAGAACCCGGTTCATTCCGTCCTCGTTGATCGTGGCAAGCGCGACGCTCCGGTCGGGGGATCGGCCGTCGTCCGGGCATCCGGGCCGCGACGGCGGAGCTTCCATCCACCATCCGGCCGATCCACCGCCTGGTCGGTGCGATTGAGCGGGATTCCGCGTTCGCTTGGGAAGTGAGATCACGGACTAACCCGTTCGCCCCTGCGATCTAGACCGTTTTTCACCTTCCTTTCCGCGCGAAGGAACCTGCACTGTTTTGCAGAACCCCGTACAGGGCCGGCGACGGCGAGATCTCGTCCCGGCCGTGACTGTACCGGCAGGCAAGAACTGCTTTCTGTAGGATCGAACTGGTGGATGACCGCTTGGCAAAAGCCTCACCGGCAGCGATGCCCGTCGCACGCTTGGCCCACCGGGCGGCGAGAGCCATGACGCGGCGCGCGCTCCGCCATGCGCTGCCCCTCGCCGGGCTGATCCTCTGGCAGGGGGGCGCCCCCGCGCAGGGAGAGGGCCCGGAGGGGGCCTGCCCCGGCACGGCCGTGCGCGTCGCCGCCGGCGAGTCGATCCAGCGGGCGGCGATCCGCGCCGGAGAGGGCGGGACCATCTGCATTGGTGCCGGCCTCTACCGGATGCAGGAGATCGCGCCCTTGCGCGGTCAGACGTTCCTGGGCGCGCCCGGCAGCATCCTCGACGGCTCGCGCATCGTCCGGCAGTTCGAGCGGGTGGGCGCGTTCTGGTCCCTCACCGGCGTTTACCCGCGCCATGTGGGCGCCGGGCAGTGTCGCGGCGGCGGCTCGCTCTGCCTCTTGTCGTTGGCCGTGTTCCTCGACGGCCAGCCGCTCACCCGCGTCGCGTCACGTGACGATCTCGGTCCCGGACGTTACGTGGTGGAGGCGGCAGCCGGCCGTGCGATCCTGGCCGACAACCCGGAGGGGCGCCGCGTCGAGGTCAGCGGGGCGCGGTTCGCCTTCCGCAGCCGGGCCGCCGATGTACGGATCAGGGGCCTCGTCGTCGAGAAATACGACACGCCGACCCAGATGGGGGCGATCCGCGGCGGCGAGGCCACCGGGTGGCGCGTGGAGGATTCGCAGATTCGCCTGAATGCCGGGCTCGGCGTCGATGTCGGCACCGACGGGGCGATCACCGGCAGCACGATCGAGCGGAACGGCCAGCTCGGCGCGGCCGCGCAGGGCCGGCGCATCCTGATCGAGAACAACCGCATCGCTTCGAACAACACGGCCGGCTTCGACCCCGAATGGGAGGCCGGTGGCCTCAAGATCACCCAGAGCCAGGAGGTGGTCCTGCGCGGAAACCACGTCCATGACAATGCGGGCCCCGGACTCTGGTGCGACATCGATTGCCGGGACGTGATGTTCGAGAGGAACAATGTGGAGAACAATCTCGGCGCCGGGATCTTCTATGAGATCTCCTACGACGCCGTGATCCGCAGGAATACGCTGCGCTTCAACGGCGCGAGCCATCCAACCTGGTACTGGGGGGCCGACATCCAGGTGGCCGCATCGAGCGGCGTCGACGTCTTCGACAACACCATCACCGTCCGGCCTGATGGTCGCGCGATCGTGCTCGTCGACCAGGGCCGCGAGAAGGACGGCGGCGGCTTCTACAGGACGACCGGAAACCGCGTCCACGACAACCGGATCCTGTTCACCGGCAAGGGCAGCGCCGGCGGCGTCACGGATACGGACGCGGCCGCCCCGAATGCCCGGATCATCGAGGAGGGCGGCAACAGTTTCGACAGAAACACCTACGCTGCGCCCGCCGACATGAAGCCGGGCTTCATCTGGGGGCGGACGCCCATCGACTATGCCGGCTTTCGCGATGCCGGACAGGAGAAGCTGGGCCGCCTCGTCACGCGGACGGCACCACCTTAAGAAGGCCCCTCGTCGGCCAGTTCGACGTGTCGCTCCTGGCGGATTCGGCGCGGGACTTGAAGAACATCAGGTTCTCGCCCGACAGGATCATCTCCCGCTTCTCGCGCATGAGGATGTCCTGCAGCGGAAAGCTGGTGCCGTCACCCGGCAGCATCCAGTCGTGCGGTTCGACGATGATCGCATGCGGCTCCGAGACCCAGTCGATCTCGCCGGAGAACACGTCCTTCTCAAAGCCCTCGATATCGATCTTGACGATCAGCAGCTCGCCGTTGGGGATCAGATCCTTGAGTTCCGCGATGGTGGTGATCGGAATTCCCTGGTCGGACCGCTCGGTCCGCACGCTGTCGGCACCGCCGTTGCTGTAATCGAGGTTCACGCAACCGCGCCGGCCGCCGAGGGCGGTCGGGACGACGCAGATGTTGGCACAGACCTCGGTGTTCTTCCGGCAGACGACGAGGTTGTCCTCGTCCGGCTCCACCGCGAGCACGACCGCCCTCGGATAGGCCTTCGCGAAGTAGCGCGCCGCGATTCCCACATTGGCGCCTCCGTCGATGATGATCGGCGTCTTTCCGGCGGTGCAGATCCGCTCGTACTCGCTCCGGGTGGCGGCCCCCTGGCGGACCCGGTCGAGGTTGTAGGTCATGTCGCCGAAGACGGATCTCAGCACCTCCATGTCCGACGTGTGCGGCCGGATGTAGAACGCGCCGTGGATCGTCCGGACCAGACGGGCCTCGCGGGGGGACGCGTGGCGGTGCAGCCCGCGCAGGAGCACGGGCAGGCCGAGTTGCTTGACGTCGTTGTAGTTTTTGTAGGCGCGATCAACGAAATCCATCTTCGGTCTCCCTGCCGGGCAACGGGGTGTCGTCCTGTGCGGAGCGCGGCGACGTCGATGCCCGGTGGGGCTGGCCGATGCGGCATCCGGAATGATCGGTTGGAACCCGCATCAGGCGCTCTTGCGCACGGGATAATGCATCAGGGCGTCGAGCCTGCGCCGGAGGATGCCGGCGAGCTTGTCGACGGCGGGTTCCTGGAACAGCGTCTCGTGCGTCGCCGCGATCTTGTGGATGTCGATCCCTCCCCGGACGAGACCGCCCCAGCCGAGATCCGGACCGGCGAGGAGATAGGGGACATACGCGTCCGTCGAACGGAACAGCAGCATGCTCCCCGCATAGGGCTCGGGCGTGTAGCGGCTCTGCGCGACGAGGTAGGCGTTCATAATGAACTGCGCGCGGTACATGTCGGGGATCGGGACGTTCGGGTCGAAACGCTCCCGCGCGAATTCTGCGGCGCGCCGGCGGCGCTCGATCAGGCGGGACGGCCAGCCGAGCGTATAGCCGAGGCTCCAGCGGCGGACCGCCCAGAGCCGCTCGACGGTGCTGTGATGCTGGGCGGCGCTGGTGGCCGACAGGGTGTCGAAGAGGACGAGAAGCGCGATGGAGAAGCCCGCGCGGGTCAGTTGCTGCGCGACCTCGTAGGCGATCACGCCGCCGCCGGAATAGCCCGCGATCCGGTAGGGACCATGCGCGTCGACCTCGCGGATGGCCGCAATGTAGGAGGCCGCCATCTCCTCGATGGATTCCAGCGGCGCGAGCCGCCCATCGGCGCCCCGTGCCTGCAATCCGTAGAAGGGCTGGTCCCGGCCGAGGCGCCGGCTCAGCTTCTCGAAGTTCAGGACGTTGCCCTGGCCGCCATGGATGCAGAAGATCGGGGCACGGGTGGGGACGCCCCGGCAGATCTCCACCAGGGGCGACCAGGCGACGGGCGGCATCGCCAGCACCTTGTCCGACGCCGCAGCCCCTTCGGTGCCGTCCGCCGCGGGTTCGGGCGCGATCATGCCGCCGACGAGACTCGCCAGTTGCCGCAGGGTGGAGGCGCGGAACAGGGTGGCGATCGGCAGGTCCACGTCGTGGTTCTTGCGGATGCGGGCGAACAACCGGACCGCCAACAGCGAGAACCCGCCGAGCTCGAAGAAGTCGTCCTGGGGACGCACCGCGGGGATGCCGAGCAGGTCCGCCCAGTACCCGCCGATCTGGCGTTCGATCTCGCTCGCGTAGTCCGGCTCGCCGCTGGCCGGCCGGGCCGCACGCTGCGCCGCCGCCGGCTTCGGGCGGATCGCGGCCAGGGCCTCCCGGCGCAGGTCGGACAGGGCGATCGACGACGCGACGATCCCGGCGCCCCGGCAATCGAGGACTCGGCGGAACAGGTCGGGAGCGTCCGCCGCCATGATGCCGGCCTTGAGCCTCGCCTCGAGGCTGGGCGGATGCGCCTCGGCCTGCGAGGACTTCACGGCGCGGGACACGCTCTGCAGGGTGAAGCCTTCGAAGACGGCGAGCGGCACCCCGTTCACATCGCCGATGACCACGTCGAACCGGGCGGAAGCGCCGTGCTGCAGCGCCGTAAGCCGCGCGTGACTGCGGATCCGACAGGGCCAGCGCCCCGGTGCGATCCGCATGCGCTCGATCGACGTGGGGACGTAGACCATGTCGTCGGCCGGGGGGGCGAGAAGATGCAGCCCGAAGGTGGTCGCGAGATCGGTGAGCGCCGGGTGCGCCGTGATCCCGTCGAGGTCGCCCGCGAACTCGGCGGCCAATTCCAGTTCGGCCACGGCCTCCCAATCGCCGCGCTCGATCCAGCGTATCGTGTGCCAGCGCGGCCCGAATGTCACGGTCTCCCCCTGCGGGAAGCCGAGGCCCGGAAGCGCGTGCACCCCCTCCCGGCGCGCTGCCCGACGGGCCACCCGCCGGACCGCCCAGGGCAGGGTCGATCCCGGCCACAGGGTGGCGCGCGCGTGCTCGACCCATTCCTCGCCCAGGAGGGGGCGGCTCTCGACGGAGAGGGCGAAGCCGCCGCCGTCGCGAGCTGTGAGCGTGGTGCGCACCAGGCGCTTCACGCCGGGCTCGAACACGAGGGGAAGATCGACCGTGAGCCCCCGCAGATCGACGCCGGAGGAGGTGAATCCCGCCGTGGCGGCCGCCAGTGCGATCTCGGCATAGGCCGCGCCGGGCAGGATCGGACGGCCGTCGAGGACGTGCTCCGCCAGGACCCACATGCGGGCGGGATCGTAGAGGGCCTGGAAGGTGATGACGGTCTCGGTGCGGCCGGTCTCGACCCCGAGGAGCGGGTGACCTTCGGGGGTACCGGACATGGCCGCCCCCCCGTAGATTCGGGCCGCCATGCCGATATCGCCCCAGATTCCCCACGCCACCGAGAGGCCGTCGCCGCGCCGGGCGGCCAGCGCGTCCAGGGCGGTGTTGGCGGCGGCGTAATCGACCTGGCCGGGCGGGCCGATCTGGGCGCTGGTGGAGGAGAACACCACGAACAGGTCGAGGCTTCCCTCCGGCAGCAGCGCGTCGAGAACCAGGCCCCCGGCCAGCTTCGGCGCCATCACCCGGCGGCTGGATTCGACGGTCTTCTCCATGATCGGGCCATCGTCGATGGAACCCGCCGCATGGAACACGCCGTGGAGCGCACCGAAGCGTTGCCGCGCGGCGACGATGACCCGCTCCATGGCCGCGCGGTCGGTCACATCGGCGCTCACCGCGAGGATCTCCGCCCCCTCGGCTTCCAGATCGCGGATCGCCGCAACATGGGCGGAGGCATCGCGCCCCACCAGCACGAGCCGCGCGGTCACATCGCGCGCCAGCCAGCCGGCGAGGGCGAGGCCCAGGCCGCCGAACCCGCCGGTGACGAGATAGACGCCGTTCCGGCGCAGCCGATGGGGAAGCCCCGCCGGCCCTTCGATGCGCGTGGGCACCATCCGCTGAACCCATCGCGCACCCCCGCGATGGGCCACGAGGTCGACGCCGTGCTCCGCGTCGCATTCCGCCAGGACGAGGGCGGCTTCGGCCACCGGATCCTCGTCGCGGCTGGGGCCATCCTCGCCGCCGAGATCGATGACCTGCGTCGCCAGGCCCGGCATCTCGCGGGGCAGGACGCGACACAGGCCGAGCAGGGTCGCGCGCTCCGGATGCCGGGCCGCATGGTCCGGGGGCGACTGGCTCTCCCGCGTCACGATGCTCAGGCGTTTCGGCACCGCGACGTCGCAATATTGCATCGCCTGGCAGAGGGCGAGAAGGCTGTCGAAGCCCAGTGCCTGTTCGGCGCAGGGGCGCTCCGGGGACGGGTCCGGCGCGCTCATCGACCAAAGATGGAGGATGTGATCCGGCGCCATTCCATCCCGGTCGAGAGCCGCGACAAGATCCCGGTACTGGGTCGGCTGGTCGGGCCGCATCTGATACAGGCGGTTGCGGACGGTGAAGGCCTCGCCGGGACGCACGACGGTCACGCGCGCGCCCCGGTTCTCTAGGGCAGCCAGGATCGCGGTGCTCAGGCGCGAGGCGTCGGCGAAGACCAGCCATGTCCGGTCCGGCGCGGCCGCGCGGGCCGCGACCGGCACCAGCATCCATTGCGGCACCGAGAACCAGTTCTCCATGGAATCGAGACGCTGGAGCCCGTCCGCACCGGCCTCGACGGCCACCGGCATCGTCCCCGCCCGCACCGGCGCGATCCAGTGCCGGTGCTTCTCGAAGGCATAAGTCGGCACGGGAACCCGGCGCGCGTCGTCGCCCCCGCGGATCACCGCCCAGTCGACGGCATAGCCGCAGGCCCAGAGCTTGCCGATTGCGGTCAGGGCGACGCAGACATCCGGTTCCGTATCGCCGGGCTGGCCCATGGTGGGAGCAATGACCAGTGGGGCGAAGCTCCCGCCTTCCGCGAGGCGCGCGAGGGCGCCGAGGCTGTGGCCCGGCCCGATCTCCAGGAGCGCGCGGTCGGGCTCGGCCAGGATCGCCGAGACGCCGGCGCCGAAGCGAACGGTCTGCCGGAGATGCGACACCCAGTAGTCCGGCCGCGTGAGTTCGCCCGGCCCGACGAAGGCGCCGCTGAGATTCGAGACGAAGGGGATCGTCGGGTCGCGCAGGGCGATCGAGTCCAGGCGCGCGCGGAACCGATCGAGGAAGGGGTCGAGCATGCGCGAATGGGCGGCGACGTCGATCCGCAGCCGGCGAAACTCGATCCCGTCCTCCGCCAGCCGCCGTTCGAGGGCAGCGATCTCGTGGACGGAGCCGGTCGCGACGGTCAGCGTCGCGGCGTTCTCCGCCGCGATGTCGAGGGCGTCACCGATCCGCTCGCGCAACTCCGCCGAGGGCAGCGACACCGCCAGCATGGCGCCCGCGGGCGCGGCCTCGAAGATCTGCCCGCGCAGGACGACGACGGAAAGGGCATCGGCGAGGGACATCACGCCGGCGATGCAGGCGGCGGCATACTCGCCCATGCTGTGCCCGATCACGGCAGCGGGGCGGATGTTCCAGGCGAGCATCATGCGCGCCGTGGCGTATTCGACGATGAACAGGGCCGGGATGGTGTAGCGCGGCCGCGCGAGGAGGGCGGCGGCGGCGGCGTCGCCCGGTTCGCTGTCGAGGAGCAGCGCCCGCAGGCCGTCCGGTGCATCGGGCGGCAGCAGCGCCAAGCATGCCTCCAGCGCCTCGCGGAAGGCCGGGACGTCCCGGTAGAGATCGCGGCCCATGCCCGGATATTGCGCCCCGCCGCCGGGGAACATGAAAACCGCGCCGACGGTCCCGGCACCGGCGCTGCCCAGGCCCATTCGGCGGTGGGTGTGGCTGGCCAGGATCTCGCACACCCCCGCATGATCACGGGCGATGACGGCGCAGCGATGCGGGAAGGCGCGGCGGCCGGCCTGGGTGGTGAAGGCCGCGTTCGCCAGTGTCAGCCCCGATGCAGGGTCGGCCAGCCTCTCGCGCCATTTGCGTTTCGCCCCGTCGAGGGCCTCGGCGGTTCGTGCCGACAGGGCAAGGATCTGCCAGTCCCGCGCGGGACCCGGCACAGGCACGGCCGGGGCCTCCTCCAGGATGACGTGGGCGTTGGTGCCGCCGACCCCGAGGGAGTTCACCGCGGCACGCCGGGGCGTCCCGGTCCGTGGCCAGGGTCTGGCCGTCGTGACCACCGAGAACGGGCTCGCGGAAAAATCGAACCGGCCGTTGGGCCGGGCGCAGTTGAGGCTCGCGGGCAGTTCCTCGTGATGCATCGCCAGGGCGACCTTGATGAGGCCCGCCACCCCGGCCGCCGTGTCGAGATGCCCGATATTGGTCTTGAGCGAACCGATGCCGCAGAACTGGCGCCGGCCGGGGACGGAATAGGCCTCGCTCAGGGCCGCGAGCTCGATGGGGTCTCCCACCGGCGTGCCGGTCCCGTGCGCCTCGATGTAGCTGACGCTGCCGGGGTCGATCCCGGCGACGGCAAGGGCCTCGGCCGCCGCGCGCGCCTGTCCCTCGACGCTGGGCGCGAGATAGCCGGCCTTGGTCGAGCCGTCATTGTTGACCGCCGAGCCGCAAATGACCGCGTAGATGTGATCCCCGGCGGCGACCGCGTCTTCCAGCCGGCGCAGGGCCACGATGCCGACCCCGCTGCCGAACAGGGTGCCGTTGGCCTCGTCGTCGAAGGCGCGGCAATGCCCGTCCGGCGACAGGATCTCGCCCTCGGCGGCGCGATAGCCCTGCCGGTGCGGCACCTCGATGGTCACGCCGCCGGCCAGCGCCATGTCGCATTCGCCGGACAGAAGGCTCTGGACCGCGAAATGAACTGCCACCAGGGATGTCGAGCAGGCGGTCTGCACCGAGATGCTCGGCCCCTGCAGGTCGAGGAGGTAGGAGGCCCGCGTGGCGAGGAAATCCTTGTCGTTGCCCGTGTGGCGCAGGAGGAAGAGTCCCACCTGATCGACGAGCTCGGCATTCGTCAGCAGGTTGTTGGCGAAATAGGCCTGCATCCCGCAGCCGGCGAAAACGCCGATCGGGCCCGGAAACGCCTCGGGACGATGACCCGCATCCTCCAGCGCTTCCCAGGCGCATTCGAGGAAATGCCGGTGCTGGGGATCGAGGATGGCCGCTTCCCGTGGGCTCAGGCCGAAGAAGCCCGCGTCGAACGCCTCCATGTCGGGCAGGGCCATGCCGGCCTTGACGTAGCGCGGGTCGCGCAATTGCGTGGCGGAGACGCCGGAGGCCAGCAGCTCCTCGTCGCTGAACCAATGCGTCGCCTCGCGTCCCGCCTTCAGCAGATCCCAGAGCTCGCCGGTCGTGGCGGCGTCCGGGAAACGCCCCGCCATGCCGATGATGGCGATCCGGCCGGGTGCATCACCTGCTGTGTCGGGGATCGGCGAAAACATGGCGTACCTCACGTATTCTCTGGTGACCGAGGGCTCAGGCGACCGTCGCCGGCATCTCCTGGCGGCGTCGGAGCGCCTGCCGCGCCTTGGCCCGGTCGTGTCCCCGGTCCGCCGCCGAGGGACCGGTGGCGAATCCTCCGAGATGCAGGGAGAGGGTGCGGATCGTGGGGAAGCGGAACAGGTCGGTGATCGCGATCTCGCGGCGGAGTTCCTCGCCGAGACGGCGCTGGACCTGCACCACGAGGAGGGAGTGACCGCCGAGGTCGAAGAAGTTCTCGTTCGTGGCGACGACCGAGCGACCGAGCGCTTCGCCCCAGATGCCGGCGATCAGCGCCTCCACCGAACTCATCGGCGCCTCGGGCGATGCCGATTGCGTCTCCGATGACTGATGCGGCGCCGGCAGCGCGCCACGATCGACCTTGCCGTTCAGGGTCATCGGGAAGGCGGGCAGGACCACGATCGCTGCCGGGACCATGAAGGCGGGCAGCGTCGAGGCGACGGCCTCGCGCAGGGCCTCCGGCCGCGGGATCGCGCCGTCCCTGGCGGTGACGTAGCCCACCAGGCGCTGGTCGCCGTCGCTATCCTCGCGCGCCACCACGACGGCGGCAGCGATGCCGGGTTGGCGCGCCAATGCGGCCTCGATCTCGCCCAGCTCGATGCGGTGCCCCCGGACCTTGACCTGGTGATCGAGCCGCCCGAGGAAGATCAGCGCTCCAGAGGCATCCCGGCGGACGAGGTCGCCCGTCCTGTAGAGCCGTCCCGGGCCGAAGGGATTGGGGACGAACCGCTCCGCCGTGAGCTCCTCGCGGCCGAGATAGCCACGGGCGAGGCCCTCCCCGCCGATATGGAGTTCGCCCGCCACATAGGCCGGGCACGGGCGCCGGTGCGCGTCGAGCACGTGCAGCGCCGTGTTGGCGATGGGTTCGCCGAGGGTCACGCCGCGTTCCAAGCCGTCGATCTCGACCACCGCCGACCAGATCGTCGTCTCCGTCGGCCCGTACATGCCGAGGAGCGTGCCGGGCAGGAGGTCGCGCAGCCGGCCGGCGAGATCCGCGCTCAGGGCCTCGCCGCCCACCATCATGGTTCCGAGTTGCCCCAGGGCGTGGCGGCCCGCCGCATCGGCCACCAGCATCCGGGCCATGGAGGGCGTGCACTGGAAGTGGGTGACCCGGTGCCGGACGATGTCCTCGGGCACCGAGGCCGGCACGGTCGCGGTGAGGGTTCCGGCCAGAACCATCAGGCGTTTCAGGTGTTCGAGATGGTCGAGGGCGAGATCGGTCGGCACCCCGAAATCGACGAGGCAGGCGATCTCGTCGGTCCCGATGCGCCGCACCGCCTCCACCATGCCAAGGCAGGATTCCGGGGTGCCAAACAGGCCGCCGGTGCGGTGATAGCGCTCGAAGGCGTGATCCAGCAGCGCGTCGCGATCGGCGGCCGACAGGTCCCCGGCATCGAGGATGTCGGCCGGCGTGCGGCCGTCGGAGGCCGCGCGCTGGACGAAGGTGGGGAAGGTCCAGGCGGCCTGCCTGACCAAGTCCATCGCGCTGCCGAGATAGCGCTTCATCGGCTCGCGGACGGTCTCGCGGACCAAATCCTCGTCCTCGCCCACGAAGGTGTGGAGCATGAGGGTGACGTGCCCCTCGCCGGCATGGCCGGCCTCCCGCCACGCCATGCGGTATTGCCGGATCTTGTCCGCCAGTTGCTCGAGGGTCTGGCCGAGGAGATGGGTGAGGACACCGCATCCCAGACGCCCGGCCTGGACGAAGGTGTCGGGATTGCCGGCCGCCGTGAGCCACATCGGCAGTTCGGGCTGGATCGGCCGGGGCATCGTGCCGATCTCCACGATCTTGCCCAGCGGGTTGGGGAACGGCAGGCGCTCGCCGCGCCAGAGGCGGCGGATGTCGTCGACCTGCCCCGCCATTCTCTCCTTGCGCTCGGCGAAGCGCTCGGGCGCCAGGACGAAGTCGTTCGGCTGCCAACCCGACGCGAAGGCAATGCCGGCCCGGCCCTTCGAGAGGTTGTCGATCATCGCCCAGTCTTCGGCGACGCGCAGGGGATGGTGGAGCGGCAGGACGCAGCTGCCGGCGCGGATCTTGACGCGCTCGGTGCAGGCGGCGAGGGCGGCGGCGCTCAGCGCCGCATTGGGGTAGAGGCCGCCGAAAGCGTGGAAATGCCGTTCGGGCGTCCACACCGCCTCGAAGCCGTTGCGGTCGGCAAAGCGCGCACCCTCCAGCAGCAGGCGGTACTTGTCCTGCGGGTCCGCCGCGTCGTCGTTCGAGAAGTAGAACAGGCTGAAGCCGGGGCCGGAACTCGGCTCGGAGCGCTGGCCGTGCAGTACCACTGTGAAGCCGCGCGCCAGGGTCCAGAGGATTTCGAGCACCGAAATGTCGAAGGACAGGCTCGTCGCCGCGAGCCAGATGCCGGGGGGGTCGTGCGGGATCCGGGCATCCATGCCGGCGCAGAAATTCATCAGGTTGCGATGGGTGATCGCGACGCCCTTGGGCCGGCCGGTGGAACCCGAGGTGTAGATGACGTAGGCGAGATCTCCCCCGCCGGCGCGGCCGGGCGGCGGCGCGACCTCGCCCTGGGCGTCCGCGGTGTAGAGCACCGTGGTCGAGGCGAAGGCCAGGCGCTCTTGGAGGGAGCGGCTCGTCAGCAGGACCTCGGCGCCCGAATCCTCGAGCATGTAGGCGAGGCGTTCGCGCGGATACTCGGCATCGAGGGGCAGGTAGGCCGCACCGGCCTTCAGGGTCGCGAGGACGGCGACGACGAGGTCGGGCACCCGCTCGTGGCAGATGCCGACGATGGTCCCCGGCCCGATTCCGGCCGCGACGAGGCGGCCGGCAAGTTCCCCGGCGGCGCGGTCGAGGTCGCCGTAGGTGAGGCGGGCTTTGCCGGCGACCACGGCGTCCCGCTGCGGTGACGCTGCGGCCCAGGCGGCGATCTCGTCGTGGATGCTGCGATCCTCCGCGAAGGGCGCGGTGGTGGCATTGATCGCCGCCACGATCGCCGCCTCTTCCTCCGGCACCAGGGGGAGCGCGCCGAGGCGGATGTCGGGATCGGCCAGGAACGCGCGGAGGAAGGCCGCGAACTGCCCGGCCATGGCTTGCGCGACCGCGACCTCGAAGGTCCGGCCGCAAATGAGGAGCTCAGCCCGGTCCCCGCTGTCGCTCAGAACCAGCACAAGTTCGGAGCCGGAACGCGCCAGGAGACCCGGCTTTGCACCGCCATGGACCATGCCGATCTTGCGCCATCCGACGGCCTTTTCGCGCAAGTCCGACGATGCGACGCGTGGCGGTAGATCGGCGGCCAGAATCCCCCTGTCGGCGAGGTCCGCGCGCGTTTGTCCGTAGGCGGCCCGCAGCTCCGCGACGGTGCCGTCCCGGTCGACGGCCAGGGTCAGGGGACGGTCCGGCAGGAACCACGGCGAAGTCTCGCATACGGAATCGGCGGCGGCTTCGCTGAGCCCCAGCGTGACCCGCGGAGCATCGCAGACGAGGCCGATCCAGGCGACGAAGGCCGCCGCCGCGTCGTCCGGGTTCGCCGTCCGGGCAAGCGGGACCGAGATGGAATACGGCGCGGCGTCGGACCCGCCGGCCCCGCGACGGGGATAGGGCAGCGTCGGCGCGGCGACATCGGCCAAGCGCTCGATCCAGAACGCCTCGTGGGCGGCGGCGAGGCGCTGGGCCGCCGTGATCGCCTCGGCGCGCGGCCCTTCGATCTCGGGCAGGACCGTGCCGACGACGAACATCGCCCCGGCCGGCTCGCCCCGCAGGGTCGTGAGACCGGTAAGGACGATCTCGCGATCCGCCGTCGCGACGGACACGAGGTCGGGCCCCACCCGCGTGATCGTGCCGGGACGGAGGTGACCCGAGGCGGCACCGATCTCCGCGCCCCGGACGAGAACGAGATCCTGCCCGATCAGGATCTTCGGCCGCGCCAGCGGGTTGGGCACCGGGCCGAAATCGAGGGCGCGGACGAGGGCCGCGATCCTCCCGGCGGGCTGGTGGAAATCCAGGGTCGCGGCGCGATCCGGGCGCTTCAACCGGCCGTGATAGCTGCGCTCGCCCCGCTGCGGCCTCGCCTCCGCGCGGCCCGAGACGAGCCCATCGAGGAGGGCGGCAAAGCTCGAGGCGCCGGCCTCGTAGCAGCGGCCGTTGAGGCTGAAGACGGTGTCACCGGGCAGGATGTCGAAATGCTCCTGGGCCAGGATGGCGCCGGTATCGATGGTCTCGTCGATCTGGTGCCAGGTCACCGCATGGGAGGTCTCCCCGGCGAGGATCGCCCAGGTCGTGGCATGGAGGCCGGCATGCCTCGGCAGGGGGCCGTCGTGAAAGTTGATCGCCCGGCGCCGGACCCGGGCGAGGATGGCGGGCGGGATCACATCGAGATTGCCGACGCTGAACAGGAAATCGACCGGTGCCTGGCCCTGGCCCGCTTTCAGGAACGCGTCCTTCTCGATGAGGGTGAGACCCGCGCGGCGCGCCCAGTCGGCGGCCCGGGAATCTCGCGTCACAACGGCGGAGATCGCATGTCCCGCGGCCAGGAAGAGCTCCGCGCATCGGATCAGCAATGTCCCATCGCCGATGAAACAGGCGGTGGGTCTCGCATCGTCCTCAGCATGATGGGCGACCGTATCGTCCCGAGGACGGTTCCCGATGAATTCCATCTCGACAGGCTCCGGTACCGCTGTACGTCATGGGAATCGATAATTTGAAACAAAAAACGAGATTTCAAATTTTACAAATCAGGCAAAAGGCTTGTTTCCCACAAACAACGACATCAATTCCAAGAATATTGTTGAATGAAGATCGGCTATGGGACAGCGATCCGGACGGAACCGGTGCCCGAGGTCTTCACCGAAAGGGATGATTGAGACGAACCCAGATCCGCATGACGAACCGAACTCGTTTTCTCGACCTTGCAAATAAAGAATGCTGCGTTAATCCGCGCATGAGAAGCGCTACTTCGGATTACTGAGCTTTTTCCCCGAGGGCGCCCCATTGCCGCGGGCGGATTTCACCTGCGCCGCCGCCCGGGCCAGGGGTGGCTGCGTGAGTGACGAAACCGGGAGGCGCGAGGCCCGGACCGATTCGTGGGCCTCGCCGTTCGGGCCGGCGCCTCCGTCATCGGACAGCGCCTTCGCGGCGGGGGAGGACTCCGCCGATGCCGGCGCGGCGGCGTTCGCCTGGGGCCGCCCGTGATTCGGGCGCGGAGACGCGCGGCGGAGGATTGGGGGCGCCGGCACCGCTTTCGGCTTCGATGGGGCGATGCCCCTCGCATAGGTCAGGGCGTCGAGGGAGGCGAAGGTGGCGCCGCCGAGCGTCAGCCATCTCGGGCGCAGGTCGCTCGCGGGCGCGCCGTCCACCGGCGCGACCTCCGGGATCTTGGACGCAGCGGCCCGCGCCGCTTCGGATCCGCCCTCCGCGGCGTCGGTCTTCGCCGCACCGGTTTTTGCGACGTCGAGTGTCGCATCGGCATCGACCGACGCCAGCTCCATCCGCGCCGGGGCATCGCCATCGCGGGCGAGCCCGATCTCCGCCAGGGCGGTCTCGGCCACCCGGCGTGCCTCATCCGCCAACGTCTGCGCCCGGATCGCCGCATCGGCGCGGGCCTGGAGATCCGCAGCCTCGGACCGGAGGGTCGAGACCTCCCTGCGGCTGGCCTCGAACTGCCCTTCGAGGCGCTGGAGCGCCTGCTCGCGGTCATCCGCGCGGGCGGACAGAAGCTGGCGATCGTAGCGTGTCCGCTTCAGGTCGGCCTCCACGGCCTCAAGCGCTTGGCGCCCGTCATCGACCTGCCGGCCCAGAAGGGAACGGGCGATCTCGGCCGCGTCCTTCTCCGAGCGAAGCTCCAGGGCGAGGGTCGTGATTCGGTCCTCGGCCTGCTGCAGGGCGGCCCGATACCCGTCCTGGGTCTGGCGCGCCTCGCGCGCTCCCACGGACCGGGTCGTCTCGACCACGAGGCCGAACACGATCGCACTGAGAATGGAGGTCGTGGCCAGCAGCCAATAGAGGCTGCCCGAAAACCGGCGCCCCGGCCGATTCGGGGCGACGAGGTCGGCATGGTCGTGTCGGAACGACTCGGCCCACCCCCCACCTGCGGGGAGCGGCGCGCGAACCGAATCGACCTGCGCCGGATCGCAGGCGCCGATCGATCTTTTTGAGCCGGCAAAGCTGTTATGAGGGTGCAACCACCTGCCCAACATATCGAATCTCACATCACTGCAACTGTATGCCGCCGATTGTACCTCGCGCTGTCAGTCATCGGAGATCGATAGAGACCTACTCCGAACGGACGATCTCGGCGTATGACCGAACCCGAACGATCCGAGCGGAATCTATACAGTCGCTGAATTTGAGATGATGCAGGAATCCGCGAGTGCGCCTCTCAATGTTCGCACCTAGAACCACCATAAATTAACATCCGCATAGAGCTTTCGGATGGCCGGGCGAAGTCAGAGACCGCGATCGATCAAATGGGATGACCAAATAAGGATTATCTAACCCATTTTTCATTGACGATCAGATTGTTCCAATTCATACCAGACTCTCAATTTAATGTATCGATTTGTACATTACTTGAAGACGGAGCAGTCGATTTATTCGATGCGAATCGGTGGGGGTCCAGCGATGATTCATGTATCCGGAACTGCCTTTCCACGACTCAATGTTGCACCTGCAAAACGTCCGGCAACCGTCATCAGCGGCGGAACGGCGCTCTACAGAGAAGGCTTACGCTACATCTTGATAAAGAGCGGCTTCGACGTGATTTCCACGACGGGAAGCCTCGATCAGGTCCAGGATTTTACTGAAACATTTGATTCTAATTTGATTGTTATCATAAGTATCCACCCGACGGTGGACGCGCCGACCGAAGAGATCATCAACGCTCGTCTTCGTTTTCCGAAGAGCTTCATCATCTGCATCTGCGCGACCTGCGAAGCCGAGCATGTGGCACCGATGCTGGAATGCGGCGCGGCGGCCATCCTTCTGTCCAGCGCCGGTTCGGATACGCTGGTGCAGGCCCTGGAACTGATCCTGCTCGATCACTGCGTCGTGCCGCACCTGTCGATTCGCGCGCATGTGAAGACCGAGCCGTGCGAGGAGGCGGATCAGGCACCGGCACCCATCAGCGAGGATCGGCCTCCCTCGGACGATCAGACGTTCCAGCTCTCGGAGCGGGAACTCAGCATCATCGCCTGCCTGATCAAGGGCGATTCGAACCGCACGATCGCCGAGCGCCTATCCATTGCCGAGGGACGCGTGAAAGGTAACGTCAAAGCGATCCTCCGAAAGATCAATGTCCGAAACAGAACACAGGCCGCGCTCTGGGGTATCAAATACTGCAACGCCGGGGACCGGAGCAGTCTGGTCGCGCATCATCCGGGTGTGGCATCCCTGAACGACGTGCTCGAAGAGATGGCGACCGTCTAAGGTTACCATTGAGGCGTTTGTTCAAGGCGTTCCCTCATCCTGGGGTGCCGCGTAGCGACTTTGAGAGAGCCTTCCAGTTATCGCTTTGGTGTCTGGAGGGCTCCCTCAAAGCCCTTTGCTGCCGCAAAGGGCACCTCAGGATGAGGTGGTCTGATTGGATGATCGGCTTTGGCATGAGCAACCGCCGAGAAAACCGATCAAACAGATGGGGTGCTTGTCCAAGGCTTCACCTCATCCTGAGGTGCCGCGCAGCGGCCTCGAAGGAGACTTCCAGGGATCGCTTTGGTGTCTGGAGAGCTCCCTCAAAGCCCTTCGCCGAGGCGAAGGGCACCTCAGGATGAGGATGTCTGCTGGGATGATCGCTTTGGCATGGGCCTCCGATCAAACAGAATACTGACGCAACATCAGCTCACGATCGGTTTTCGCTCGGAGCACGACAGCGCGGCGGCGAGTCTCGCCAGAGACACTTTGAATACACTTTAATAACTCTTGGTCCGACCGATGCCCTGTGAGGCCGAAGCGAGCCCTTGCACGCGCTATCGCGATGCCTCGGCCAATGCCGATACGTCCCATTGTACGCCGTCGCGTCGCATGGCCCGTCGGATGACGTGACGGCGGCCAGAAGACCGCCAGCCCGAAGCGAACTCGGTGCCGGGCATGCCCCTTCCCGCGACGGCTGCGCCTCGCCAGCACCGGGCACCAGCGTTCATCTCCAGTCGATCGGAGCGGACGAAGCCTGTCGTGCCGGAAATCATCTCGACTAACCCCTTCGCGCACCGGCTCGGCTTGATTTGGCACGATCGAAGACATCAGGGTTCCATAGTTATTAGTCCGATTGTTCTTTTGATTTACCAAAATCATCACATTAAATTGAATATCAAGACTGATGTAGATCGTTTTCATGACGTGATGGAAGAGAGCCATGAACGCAAAAATTGCTGTCACGGGAGCTGGCGGATATATTGGATCCGTCATGGTCGGAGAACTGCTTCGCAATGGGTACAGGGTCAAGGCCATTGATGCGTTCTACTTCGGAACGCCGTGCCTTTCGAAGTATGACGGCCACCCGAAGCTCGAGATCGTCAAGCAGGACATCAGGACCATCGACCACCGCGCCTATCACGACTGCGATTATGCCATCGATCTGGCCGCCTTATCGAACGATCCGTCGGGCGACCTCGACCCGGAACTGACACGGTCCATCAACGAGAAGGGCCGTGTCAGGGCCGCGATGGCCGCCAAGCGCGCCGGCGTCCGCCGTTACCTGTTCGCCAGCTCCTGCGCGGTCTACGGCGCCGGCCAGGACATGTTCCTCGCCGAGGACACGCCGCTACGCCCGCTCACCATCTACGCGCAGACCTGCGCCAGGGCCGAGGAGGCGGTGCTCGCCTTGAATACCGGCCATTTCACCGCCACCGCCCTCCGGAACGCCACCGTCTTCGGCCTGTCGCCGCGCATGCGGTTCGACCTCGTCGTCAACCAGATGACCTTCGACGCCCTGGATCGCGGCCGCATCACGGTCGGGGGCGATGGCTCGCAATGGCGCCCCGTGGTCCATGTGCGGGACGTCGCCGCCGCGTTCCTCGGCGCCCTGCGCGCGCCCTCCGGAGCCGTCGCCGGGGAGGCCTTCAACATCGGCTGGGACAATCGCCAGATCGTCGACATCGCGCTCGCGGTGAAGAACACCGTCTCGAAGCCGATCGAGATCGAGTTCATGCCCGGCGGACTCGACCGGCGCGACTACCATGTGAGCTTCGCCAAGGCGCGCGAAGACTTCGGCTTCAGCGCCAAGCACCGGATCGAAGACGCCGTCATCGAGATCCAGAACGCGATCGAAGCCAAGATCCTGCGCAACACGCCGGCCTGCAACACGGTCAAGTGGTACAAGATGCTGCTCGCCGATCCGCTCCAGGGGTTGAGCCTCCCCCTCGCGGCCGAAGAGACCGTCGCCGCGAGCCCCAACGTCTTCCCCCGTCCGCAATTCGAGAACGCCGCGGACGTGGCGCGCGCCTGAGACAGGACGCACCCGCGCGGATCCGGACCCGCGCCTCCCATCGACCGGCCTAAGAGTGCCTTACAAAACTCCCGCTGCGCTGTCGTGCTTGGAGCGAGAACCGACCGTGATCGGGAGTTTTGTGAGGCACTCTTAGCTCTTCGCTGTGTCGCAGGTTTTCGATCGCAGAACCGGGGGCCACTTCTGCGAAACCTGCTTAGGAGGACAGCCATGCGAGCCCACGACGTGTCTTCCTCGTCCCCGGTCCGACGGCCGGATGGCGGCTCCCCGCTCTCCGTCCGTCATGTCATCATCGAGAACAAGGAGGGATATCCCTCCTTCGCCAATGGTATTCATCAGAATACGCGCTCCCTCGTCACCGAGCAGACCCTGTCGGGCGAGGCGTCCCGCATCCTGTTCCTGTCGCGGGATCCGTACGGGATGACGGTGCCGGCGGGCATCCGGCTGGATCATATCCCGCTGGACGGGCGCAGGATCCTCGGCCGCACGGTCAGCCTGTCGCGCCGCTCCCGCGAGGCTTTCCTCGACGGAGCCGACACGCGAACGATCTTTCATTTCCACGGCGCGCGCCAGCCGCTCCTGGTCTTGCTGACACGGATGCTGCGGCGGCGCGGCATCCCCTATGTCATCAGCCTCCACGCCTGCTTCTCGCATTTCTACGACCGGGCCGGCCGGCTGGTGAAACCGTCGACGGCGCTCTACGTCCGGCTGCTGGAGCGCAGCGTTCTCGAAGGCGCGCGCTTCGTCCACGTCATCACGGCGCTGGAACAGGCCGAACTCCGCCGCCTGGCGCCGAAGGCCCGGTCGGTCCTCGTGCCCCACGGGGTCTATTCGAGCGCCCTCGGCGGGCGTCCGGGATTCGTCGACAGGCCCGGCCCGGCCGAAGGCTCGCCGGTCTTCGGCTTCTGCGGCCGGCTCGCGACGTTCCACAAGGGCCTCGACCTGCTGATCGAAGGGTTCGCCCTCTACCGGCGGCAGGGCGGCGCGGGCCGCCTCGTCGTCATGGGCCCCGGCGACGAGCGCGAGGAGCTGGCGGCGATGGCCGGTCGCCTCGGGGTCGCGTCCGCCGTGACCTTCGAGGGGCCGCGCTACGGAGCCGACCGGGACGCGGTCGTCCGGGCCTGGGACTTCTTCGCCTTCCCCTCGCGCCTCGACCGCTGGCCGACGGCCGCGCTGGAAGCGCAGATCCTCGGCGTGCCGCTCCTCATCACCGCCGAGGCGGGGATGAGCGAGGCGATGGCACGCCACGGCGCCGGCCTCCTCATCGAGGACCTGACGGCCGAGGCCGTGGCCCGGTCCTTCGTCCGGGCGGCCGCCCTCGATTCCGGCGAGTGGCAGGCGATGTCCCGCGGCGCCCACCGGATGGGGTGCTCGGCCGACTGGACCGCGGTCGCGGCACGCCTGCAGGCCCTCTACCGGACCACACCGGCATCGCCGGCCCTCAGCCAACCCATGGAGACAACGGATGGCAGTCCCGTTCTATAGGCATGCGCTCTCGCCGGACTACGCCGTGCGGGTGGCCTCGGTCCTGGGGAGCGCGTTCCTGACGACCGGCCCCGAGGGCGCGCGCGTCGAGGATTTGCTGCGGGACTTCTTCGCCGTGCCGCATGCCAAGCTCACCTCGAGCTGGACGCAAGGGGCGGTGGCGACCCTCCTCGCCTTGGGGATCGGCCCCGGCGACGAGGTCATCGTGCCCGCCATGACCTTCGCGGCGACGGCCAACGTGGTGCGCCTCGTCGGCGCGACGCCGGTCTTCGTGGACAGCAATCCGAACACGCTCCTGATCGATCTCGGCCTGGCGGCGGCGGCGGTGACGGAACGGACCCGGGCGATCATCCCCGTCCATCTCTACGGCCAGATGGTGGACATCCCGGCCTTGCGGGCGGCAATCCCGTCCGCGATCCGGATCATCGAAGACGCGGCCCATTGCTTCGAGGGCAGCCGCAACGGCCGCCGGCCGGGGCAGGACGGCGATGCGGCGATCTTCTCCTTCTACGCCACCAAGAACGTCACCTGCGGCGAGGGCGGCGCCGTGATCACCCGCGATCCGGTCCTGGCCCAGACTCTGGTCCAGACGGTCCTGCACGGGATGTCCGCCGGCGCGGCCCAGCGCTTCCAGGGCGGCACCTACAACCATTGGGACATCAACCGCCTCGGCACCAAGGCCAACCTGCCGGACCTGCTGGCGGTCCTGCTCGCGCCCCAGATCGACCAGGTCGAGGTCCAGTGCGCCCGGCGCGAGGCCTTGAGCCGGCGCTACGAGAGCGCGCTCGCCGGCACCCCGTTCACCTGGCCGGCCATGGAGCCGGGCGTGGTCTCGGCCCGGCACCTGTTCCCGATCCACGTGCCCGACGGGCGCCGCGACGACATGCTCCGGGCGCTGGGCGAGGCCCGCATCGGCACGACGGTGAATTACCGCAGCGTGCCAACCCTGACCCTCTACCGCGACGTGCCGGAAGCGCCGTTCCTCCCCGTCGCCCGGGAATGGGGCGAGGGCACGCTCTCGCTGCCGCTCTTCCCGGATCTGCGCATCGACGAGCAGGACGAGGTGATCGAGACCGTGCTCGCCCAGGCCGCCGCGTTCTGGCCGAAGCCCGCCCTGCGGACCGCGACCGGACGGTAAATAGAGGGACGATGACGGGAGCCTCGCTCCCGCATCGCCTCTGCCGAGCGCCACTTTCCTCTGTCATCCCAGATGTTTACCTCATCCTGAGGCGCCGCGGAGCGGCCTCGAAGGAGGGCTCCAGTAACCGCCATGGTGTCTGGAGCTCTCCTTCGAGGCCCTTTGCTGGCGCAAATGGCACCTCAGGATGAGGTGGTCGGATGCGATGGTCCGTCGTCTTGCGACGATGCCAGATTTTTCAAGTCGATCCGATGCACGATAGCCGCCCCGTCTTAGCGGGGCGGCTATCGTTCGACTGATGGCCGGAACCGCGGGACTACCCCGCGGCGACCGCGAGTTCCGGCAGGACGGCGCCCTGCGGCTGGGTCAGGTCGATCCGTGGCGCCGGGCGCTCCGCCGTGACGCTGCGCCGGCCGATGCCCACATGGCGGAAGCCCGCCTCCGCGGCTTCCGCCGCCGGGATGATGTTGCGGTAATCGACGAGGACCGGGCCGGCCATGCGCGCCCGGAGACGGGCGAGGTCGAGGGTACGGAACACGCTCCATTCCGTGACGATCGCCACGGCATGGGCGCCCGCCACGCAGCTATAGGGATCGGTGGCGTAGGCGAGGTCCGGCATGAGCGACCTGGCCTGATCCATCCCTTGCGGATCGTACGCCCGCACCTCGGCGCCCTCGTCCTGCAGGGCGGTGATGATCGAGGTGGCCGGCGCCTCGCGGACGTCGTCGGTATCCGCCTTGAAGGTCAGACCGAGCACCGCGATGGTCAGCCCCCGGACGGAGCCGCCGCAGGCCTTGATCAGGCGCCGCGCCATCAATCGCTTTCTCTGCTCGTTGGCGGCCGCCACCGTCTCGATGATGCGGGAGGGGACGCCGTAATCCTGCGCCGACTTGATCAGCGCCTGAATATCCTTGGGAAAGCACGATCCGCCAAAGCCGGGGCCGGGCTGGAGGAACTGCGCGCCGATCCGCCGGTCGAGGCCGATCCCGTAGGCGACGCCCGCCACATCGGCGTCCGCCCGCTCGCACAGATCGGCCATCTCGTTGACGAACCCGATCTTCATGGCGAGGAAGGCGTTGGCGGCGTACTTCACCAGCTCGGCGGTGCGCCGGGTGGTGAAGAACAGGGGTACGGCGGCCTCCGCCAGGGGCCGGTACAGGTTGGTCATGATCGCCCGCGCCCGCTCGTCCTGGGTGCCGATGACGATCCGGTCGGGATGCTGGAAATCCGCGATGGCCGCGCCTTCGCGCAGGAATTCGGGGTTCGAGACGACGGCGAAGGCCCCCTGCGGCTGGACCGAGCGCATGATGTGCTCGACCCGGTCCCCCGTACCCACCGGGACCGTCGATTTCGTCACCACCACGGTATAGCCCTGAATCGCCCGGGCGATGTCGCGGGAACAGGCGAAGACGTGGGCGAGGTCGGCATGGCCGTCACCGCGCCGGGCGGGCGTGCCGACGGCGATGAACACCACCTCCGCGTCGCGGACCGCCGCCGCGAGGTCGGTGCCGAAGGTCAGGCGTCCGGCCGCGACGTTGTCGGCGACGAGGGCATCGAGATGCGGCTCGTAGATCGGCATCCGGCCGGCGCACAGGGCGGCGATCCGCTGAGGGTCCTTGTCCACGCAATGCACATGGTGCCCGAACTGGGCAAAGCACGCCCCGGATACGAGCCCGACATATCCGACGCCGATGACCGCCACCCGCATTCCAGCCTCCATGGATCGTTCAGATCAGCAAAGGCGGTTGCTCGTGTCGAACAGCAACCGCCGCAAGCGGCAACCTTAAAATATCATCCTGTTCTGGAGAACATCTCTTCCGAGTGGGCATAAAATAGTCCGAAATCTACCCGAACGACGCTACTTCTTCGCGTCGAACAGTCGATCCGACATTTCGTCATCCCAATTCGGTGGCCTGACAGGATCCGCGCGGGACGAGATTCAGGGCCTCGTCGAGTTGCTGTTCCAAGGCACGACCTTATCCTGAGGTGCCGCGCAGCGGCCTCGAAGGAGCCCTCCAGGGATCGCAGTGGTCTCTGGAAACTTCCTTCGAGGCCTCCGCTACGCTCCGGCACCTCAGGATGAGGTCGTCTGCTTGGATGATCTGCTTCGGCATGAGCATCCGGAGGATGGCGGAGGCCGTGGGCTCACATTTGCCCGGCACCTGTGACCGCGATGTCGGCATCGCCCCCGCAATGTCGCCCCGTGCGGCGCAAGGGTACTATGGCGGCAGGTTGAGCGCTTTCGATCTAACTCACAAGGTTCCTACCAATACAGTCGACGATCATGCAGTCCTTCTGGCGGCACGCATTGAATAAGGGCTGTCTGTCATGAAAAAGATACTTGTGACCGGGGCCGGTGGGTTCATCGGACACCATCTCGTAAAAAGCCTCGTCAGCAAGGGCTATTGGGTCCGCGGGGCCGACATCAAGCTTCCGCAATACGAAGCCTCGGCCGCGCACGACTTCCTGCAGGTCGATCTTCGCATGCGTGACAATTGCGCCATCGCCGTCAAGGACATGGACGAGGTCTACCACCTCGCGGCCGATATGGGCGGCATCGGCTTCATCAGCGGCTCGCATGCCGAGATCACCCTCAACAACACCCTGATCAGCGCGCATATGGTCGAGGCCGTGCGCTACAGCGGCCTGGAGAAGTTCCTCTTCTCCTCCTCGGCCTGCGTCTATCCCCAGCACCTCCAGCTCTCGCCCGACGTCACCCCGCTCGCCGAGGACGTCGCCTGGCCGGCCCAGCCCGAGGAAGGCTACGGGCTCGAGAAGATCTACATGGAGAAGCTGTGCCAATACATGACCGAGGATTGGAAGATCCCGACCCGGTCGGTGCGGTTCCACAACGTCTACGGTCCGCTCGGCACCTATGACGGCGGACGGGAGAAGGCGCCAGCCGCGATCTCGCGCAAGGTGGTGTTCTGTCCCGACGGCGGCGAGATCGAGGTCTGGGGCGACGGTCTCCAGACCCGCTCGTTCATGTATATCGACGATTGCGTCGAGGGCCTGTACCGGCTGATGGGCGCCGATTACTCCGCGCCGATCAATCTTGGCACCGACGAGATGATCAGCATCAACGACCTCGTCGACATCGCGGCGGAGATCGCGGGCAAGACGATCACCAAGCGCCATGACGTGACGAAGCCCCAGGGCGTGCGTGGGCGCAACAGCGACAACGGCCTGATCCGCAAGGTCCTCAATTGGGAACCCACGATCATGATCCGCGAGGGACTCGTGCCGACCTACCGCTGGATCGAGGAAGAGATCGCCCAGGCCCATCCGGTCCGGCATTCCGTCGCGGCCGAGTAACGCCGCGCCCGACGGCGTCTCGGACGAGACGCCTGCCCCCGTGCCCGTCGCCGCATCCGCTTCCCCTTTATGGATGCGGCTGCGGCCTCGCGCCGCCACGGGACGACACCGCAGCAACAGTCACAGCACCGACCGTGAGGCGATCAGGATGTCGAAGCGCGTATTGATCGTCCACAACGAGTACCAGTTCCATGGCGGCGAGGATTCCGTCGTCGCCCAGGAGATCGGCGCCCTCGAACGGGCCGGATGCGAGGTCCGGCTCTTCACCTTGAGCAACAAGTCCATCGTCACGCCGATCGATCGCCTGCGCGCGGCGTTCCAGTCGGTGAATTCGCCGAAGAACATCGGCCTCGTCCTGAAGGAGATCGCTGTCTTCCGGCCTGACGTGGTCCACGTGCACAATTACTTCCCGCTGATCTCGCCGATGGTGCATGTGGCCGTCCGCAAGACGGGAACACCGACGATCCAGACGCTGCACAATTACCGGATCATCTGCGCAAATGCGATGCTGACGCGGAACGGCGCGCCCTGCGAGGTCTGCGTCGGCGGCTCCGCCTACAATGCGGTGCTGCACCGGTGCTACCGGGATTCCCGGCTCGGATCGCTGGCGGTGGCGCGATCGATCCAGCATCACAAGCAGATCGGCACATGGGCGAACGATGTGGATCGCTTCATCGCGCTCACCGAATTCGAGCGTGGCCGGTTCATCGCGGCCGGGCTGCCCGGCGGCCGCATCGCCGTGAAGGCGAACGGGCTCGCCGATCCCGGCCCGGTCCGGCCCGGCGAACGGGAGGGATTGCTGTTCGTGGGGCGTCTCACCAGCGAGAAGGGCATCGAGACCTTGATCGCCGCCGCCAAGCTCGCCGGCCGCAGGGTCACGGTGGTCGGCACGGGGCCGCTGGCGGATCAGGTCGCCGCCTCGCCCGATCTCGACTATCGGGGCCAGGTCACTCCCGCGCAGGTCCGCGCGGCGATGAGCGAGGCCAGGGCCCTGATCGTCCCCTCGCTCTGGTACGAGGGATTGCCGATGGTGGTGGTCGAAGCCTTCGCCATGGGCCTACCGGTGATCGCGTCGCGGATCGGCTCGCTGGCCGAGATCGTCTCGGACGAGGTGACCGGCCTGCATGCCGCCCCGGGCGACGCCGCCGACCTCGCCCGCGCCATGACGCGGATCCTGACCGATCGCGCCGCATCCGAGCGCATGAGCCGGGCGGCGCGGTCGCAATACGAATCGTGCTGGAGCGAAACCGTCACGACGAACCAGCTCCTGCAGATCTACGCCGAGGCGATGGGATCGCACCGGACGATGCAGATCGCGGTCTAGGCGCCTGTTTGGGTTGTCGGTCCAAAGCTTTACCTCATCCTGATGGGCCGCGGCGCGGCCTCGAAGGAGGCTTCCAGGGATCGCTCTGGTGTCTGGAGCGCTCCTTCGAGGCCATTTACTTAAGCAAAGGGCACTTCAGGGTGAGATGGTCTCCTGGGACGATCTGCTTTGGCATGAGAATACGCTGAAAAATCCAATCAGACGGCTTTCAGAGTGCTTGCACAACGCCCGGCCACTGTCGGTTCTCGCTCCGAGCACGGCAGAGCAGGGGGAGTTCCGTGAGTGGCACTCCCAGCATCGTCCCGGCCCCGTCGAATGAGGTCGCCCGCGTGATCCAGTCCCGTCTCGACACCGCCCTTCCCCTCGGCCGGTCCGCCGATGACTTCAACACGCGCTACTGCCGCGCCCTCGTCTTCGTGCTCGTGGGCTATGCGGTGATCGGGAAGAGCTTCGCCTATGTGGGAATCCCGCCGCTCTTCGTGGGCGAGATGGCCCTGGCCGGAGGCCTCATCGCCCTGTTGCGGTCCGGATGCTGGCTCGCCATCCTGGCGACGCCGGCGAGCCGGATGCTCATCGTCCTGATGGGCTGGGTCCTCATCCGCACCGTGCCGTATGTGGGCCCCTACGGGATGGACGCCCCGCGCGACAGCGTGCTGGCCCTCTACGGCCTGTTCGCCCTGATCGTCGTCGCCCTGCTGCTGGAGGAGCCCGGCCGATTCACGCGGGCCGTCGACGCCTATGGCCGGTTCGCGCGGTTCTATGCCCTCGCCGGCGGCATCGTGTTCGGCCTGAGCTCGGCCTTGCTGAAGATCCCCGGCACCGAGATCCAGATCCCCAATGTCCGGGCCGGGGAGGCCGCCAGCCACCTCGCGGGCATCGCCGTCTTCGTCATGCTGGGGCTCGGCCGATTCTCGCGGCTCTGGATCGCCGTGCTGATGGCGAGCATGATCGTCGTCACGTCGAGCCGTGGCGCCATGCTGACCTGTCTCGTGCCGGTGGTGGTCGCGGCCGTCGCCGGGCGCCGGCTGCGGCAATTCCTGCCCATCGTCCTGGTCTTCCTCGCCGCGGCGATCATCGCGACGGTCTTCGACCTCAGCATCCAGCTTCCCGGCAACGAGCGGGCGACCGGTCCCAAACAGCTCGTGGAGGGCCTGAAGAGCGTCGTCGGCGCCAGTGAGACCTCGAATTTCGAGGCGACCAAGGAGTTCCGCCTGCGCTGGTGGGCGACGATTCAGGACTACACGCTGCGCGGGCCGTATTTCTGGACGGGCAAGGGTTTCGGCGTGAACATCGCCCTGGAGGACGGCTACAAGCAATGGGTGACGGCCGATTCGGTGCTGCGAAGCCCGCACAACGTGAACATGACCTATCTGGCGCGATCGGGTGTTCCCGGCCTCGCCCTCTGGCTCGGCGTCCTGGTGACCTGGTTCACGATGCTGTTCCACAGCCTGCTCTGGGCCCGCCGACGCGGGGAGGAGCACTGGGCCAAGCTGTTCATCTGGATCGCCTGCTACGGACTCGGCATCGTGGTGGATGCCTCCTTCGACGTGGCGCTCGAAGGGCCGATGCTGGGCATCTGGTTCTGGTGCGTCTTCGGTTTCGGCATCGGCGCCAGCATGATCTTCCGCTCGCCCCTCGGGCGCAGCTTTACGTAGAAGATCGACGATTCTGCAATTGAAGGTGCATCCCGGTCGTCGATCGTTGGCGCCGCGCTTCGATCATGAACAATCGTCGACGAGGATCGATCTAAGTAGTCATACCACGGCATAGATCCTGGCAAGGTCTCGCTGATTCAGGGTGCGGGGGACCGCGTTGCCGGCGCGCATGCACCAAGGCTCACCAGGGCTCCCCGCCTGCGAGTAAGAGCGCCGCAAGAGGCGAATCTACCAGAAACGGTTGCTTCAACCCACGCTGGCGACATCGGGATACATCCATTTCGATGGTGCGAATGCCATGAATTAGAGTTCCCATTTTTGCTTGTTACGTTCGATATTGTCGTGTTAGTTGAGCGTAATTGAATTAAACATCCGAAAGGGACGCCGAGGGATCGTTGGATTCTTTAACATAGAATAATAACATAAGTATTCGAAGTCGCTTCGCCCGATATGAGCGATGATTGGCGACTTGCCCAACTGTGAATGGGCTTTGCCCCTTCGCCAAGTGGACGATCCTGCCACGACGCGGCGGCCCGATCCGTCAAGGTCAGCAGACATTTGCCAATGCCATCGATTTCCGAATCCAGATTGGAGTAAGTCCGATGCCAATCAGTGTCACAGCCGCCTCAGAGCCTCCCAAATCCGATTTCATTCCCAGCATCATCGGCAGACCGGACGGTCGAATGACTTCCCATGCAAGCATCCCCGCCATCATTATCGGGCCGCGGGGCCTGGAGCGGGACGGGCTCGTCGGAATTTTAAATCAGAACGGATATTCGATCCTCGATTCCATCGATGACATCTCCGACATGAGCCCCGGACAGCTGCCGGCCCTGATCATCCTGACCGAGTTCGGCCAGGAGCAGCTCGAGGCGGCGCTGGTTCCCGTGGTGCAAGCTCAGTTTCCCCTGGCCCGGATCGTCGCCTTGACGGCCGAGACCGATCCGGCGGTGCCCCGGTATCTGCTTCAGATGGGCATCCACGCCTGCCTGAACCGGAGCGCGCAGCCGATCGCGCTGATCCGGTCGCTGAACGTGGTGATGGGCGGCAACATCGTGATCTCCATCGATGCCGCGTCTCACCTGGCCGGCGCGGCGAACGGCTTCCCGAAACCGTCCCTCATGACGCTCCCGAAGACCGCCGACGCGTCCCCGGCGACGGTTTCGGATCTCTCCAATCGCGAGATTGAGGTTCTGGCCTGCCTGGCCACCGGGCATTCGAACAAGTCCATCGCCCGGGAATTGCGGATCTCCGAGGCGACCGTGAAGATCCACGTGAAGAACGTGCTGAGAAAGATCAACGTCAGCAACCGGACGCAGGCCGCGGTCTGGGTCTCGAAACACGGAACGCCGAAGGTCGGCGCCCGGCGCAACGGGCGGGCCGCGTGAGCTGAGAACCGGCGGCGCGCCCGGTGATGGCGCGCCGCCCGGAGCTGCGCCGACCACGTCGGGTCGGGGCACATCTCTGGAGCCTCGTCGTGCCGCGCTCGTCTTCGCCGAACCGGCATCCACGTCGGCCGAGAGCGCTCTAGGCCCCGGCGACGTGCAGGACGATGTCGCGCCGATGCGGCCGGTCGCGATGCTCGATCAGATAGATGCCCTGCCACGTGCCGAGGACGAGCCGCCCGTCGAGGACGGGGATCGTCAGCCCTGAATCCGTCAGGAGGGTGCGGATATGCGCCGGCATGTCGTCGGGGCCTTCCGCCGAATGGATGTACCCGCCACCGGGGAGGCGCGGGGCGAGCCCGTCCAGCGCCGTCATCAGGTCGCTCTGCACATCCGGGTCGGCATTTTCCTGGATCGTCAGGGAGGCCGAGGTGTGCCGGCAGAACAGGGCGAGCAGGCCCTGCCCGATGCCGCTGCGCCGCAGGAAGTCGGCCACGGACGCGGTGATATCCGTGAATCCCTGCCCCGGCGTCGAGACGGTGAGTCGGGCGCTCGCCTGGCGCCGGATCTCTCCCTCCTGAAAGCCTTCGATCCCGCCGATCCGACCCGAACCTCTCATGATGTCTCTCCCTCGATGACGGCGCCCGGCGCGATCTCGCGCTCGCCGCGGGCCAGGATGGTCTCCAGAGCCTCGATCCGGTCGGCCTCGGCCGCCGGCTTGTCCCAGCGGATGCGATGGACCCGGGGGAAGCGCATGGCGACGCCGGATTTGTGCCGGGTGGAGCGCTGGACCCCCTCGAAGGCGATCTCCAGCACCAGCCCCTCGTCGAGGCCGCAGGCCACCTCGCGCACCGGGCCGAAGCGCTTCGTCGTGTTGTTGCGGACATAGCGGTCGAGCTTGGCCAGCTCCGCATCGGTGAAGCCGTGATAGGCCTTGCCCACCGGCACCAGTTCCCGGCCGCCCTCCGGCCGCTCGCGCCAGACCCCGAACGTGTAGTCCGAATAGAAGGACGAGCGCTTGCCGTGGCCGCGCTGGGCATACATCATCACCGCGTCGACGAGATGCGGCTCGCGCTTCCACTTCCACCACGGCCCCTTGGGGCGGCCGGGGAGATAGGGGCTGTCGCGCAGCTTCAGCATCACCCCCTCGATGGCGTCGGCATCCTCGCCGGCTCCCACCGAGGCCGGGTCGGCGCGGGCCTCGGCGAGATCGTCCCAGGTGGCGAAGCTCACGAGCGGCGAGAGGTCGATGCGGGCGTGATCCAGGGCGGCGACGAACCCCTCCAGCCGGGCGCGGCGCTCGGCGAAGGGCAGCGGGCGCAGGTCCTCGCCCTCCGCCGTGAGGAGGTCGTAGGCCCGGACATGGGCGGGGAATTCTTCCAGCAGCTTCGGAGTGACGGCCTTCCGGTTGAGGCGCTGCTGCAGCACGTTGAAGCTCTGCACGCGGCTCTCCCGCAGGATCAGCAATTCGCCGTCGATGGTGCCGGTGAAGGTGATCGCCTCGGCGAGATCGGGGAAAGCGCCCGTGATGTCCTCGCCGGTGCGCGAATAGACCCGCGCCACCTGCTCGCCGGCCTCGTCACGGCCGCCCGAGAGCTGGACCCGGATGCCGTCCCATTTCCACTCGCCCGAGAAGGCGGCCGGGTCGAGCTTATCGAAGTCGGTCTCCTCGTCGATGGGGTGGGACAGCATCGGCGGTCGGAACAGCGCCGGATTGAGGGTGGTGGGGCGCTCCCCCCTCCCCTCGACCCAGGCGAACAGGCCGAGATACGGCGGCTCGAGCCCGTGCCAGACCTCCTCCACCGCATCGGCCTCGTGGCCGCCGAGCGCCCCCACGGCGGTCTTGGCGAGGCGCGCCGAGACGCCCACGCGCAGCGCCCCGGTGATGAGCTTTAGAAGTGCCCAGCGCCCGGTCTCGTCGAGGGCATCGAGCCAATCGGCGATATGGAAGGGAAGGTCGGATTTCTTCGTGGTGCGCAGCGTGTCCACCACCTCGGCGAGGGTGGGGATGTGAGGCGGTGGGTTGTTGTGGCCGAGTCCTATCGAAGGATCGCCCGACAGTCCGGCACGAGGCGCGACGGGCTCCCTCTCCTGGAAGGAGAGGGCTGGGGTGAGGTGTGGTCCATCTCCGGAGAGGTCACGCACCTCACCCTGTCCCTCTCCTTCCAGGAGAGGGGACCCGCGCTGCCCGCGAGATTGTGGCAGTCGGGGGTGAGGGGGCGAAGCCGGAGGAGCCTCGTCCGGTGACACCCCCTCACCCTCGCCCTGCGGGCTTGCCGCGCCGACGCCGAGGTCGTCGCGGCCCTCTCCCCGCCCGGCGGGGAGAGGGGGAGCAGCGGAGACCGGCCAGATCAGCGCGGTGGTCTCGGCGAGATCGCCGACATAATTGTGCGAGAGCGCGAACAGCACCGGATCGACCCGCGCCTCCACCAGCCCACGGATCATCGCCGGCTTGGCCTCGCGGAAGCTGAGGTTGCCGGTCATGGCGGCGAGCGCCCAGCCCCGCTCCGGGTCGGGGGCATGGGCGAAGTAATCCTGCAGCAGGCGCAGCTTGGCATTGCGGCGCGGCTCGTAGGCGAGGCGGTCGAGGAGATGGGCGAAGTCGTTCATGCCGCGGCCTCGTCCGACACCACCGGAGGCTCCTCCACTGCCGCAGGCTCTGCCTCGCCGTCGTCGCCATAGCCCAGCATGTGCAACGGTTTCGCCGCGATCCCTTGTGTCCCGCACCAATGCACCAGGGCGTCCTCCTGCCCGTGCGTGACCCAGACCTCGCCGGCCCCGGTCTCGCGGATGGTGCGGCAGAGGTCGGGCCAGTCGGAATGGTCGGAGATGACGAGGGGGAGTTCGGCGCCCTTCTGCCGGGCACGCGCCCGCACCCGCATCCAGCCCGAGGCGAAAGAGGTGACGGGATCGGGAAATTTGCGCGACCACACGTCCTGTATCGCCGAGGGCGGACAGAGCACGATGGCGCCGTGGAGTTTCCCGCGCTCCGTCGCGACGACCTTCGGCGTATCTCCCAGGGGAATTCCCTCCTGCTTGTACAACTCCGTCAGCTTCTCCATGGCGCCGTGGAGATAGATCGGCTGGTCGTAGCCCGCCTCCCGCAGGAGGGCCATCACCCGCTGCGCCTTGCCGAGCGCGTAGGCGCCGACGATGTGGGCGCGCTCGGGGAACAGGGCGACGGAATCGAGGAGCTTCTTCACCTCGTCCTTCGTGTCGGGCATCCGGAAGACCGGCAGGCCGAAGGTCGCCTCGGTGATGAAGACGTCGCAGGGCACGACCTCGAAGGGCAGGCAGGTCGGGTCGTAGGCGCGCTTGTAATCGCCCGACACCACCACCCGGACGCCCTGCGCTTGAATCGCGATCTGGGCCGAGCCGAGGACGTGGCCGGCGGGCGCGAAGCGCACGGTGACGTCGCCGATGCGGATCTCCTCGCCGAGCACCGCCTCCTGGCGCGCCTCGCAGAAATCCTCGCCGTAGCGCACGGCCATGATCCGCAGGGTCTGGCCGGTGGCCAGCACCTTGCCGTGGCCGGCCCGGGCATGGTCGGCATGGCCGTGGGTGATCAGCGCACGCGGCACCGGCCAGGTTGGGTCCACATGGAATCCGCCGAGCGGACAGTACAGGCCCTCGCGGGTCTGGGTCAGGAGGTCGCCGGCGCGAAGGCTCATGCGCGGGGCCGAAGATCGGGATGGCAGCTCATGCGACGTGATATAGGGCGCCCGGGCCGGTTCGCGTCGGCTCGCCAACGCGAACCGGCCTCGGTCTTTTGTGCCGCGGGTCGTCGACGCACAACCGGTGACCCCTTTTGCGGACCCTGCCGAGATGAACCCGCGAGCGCACACCTCCCTCCAGAATAGCTCCGGCGACCTCCTCGCCGACCGGCGCTACGCCTATGCCGAGGCCTGCCTCGTGGAGGGCGACGCGCAGGGCGCGGCCGAGATGGCGGAGCAGGCCCTGGAGATCGCGCCGCGCTACGCCGCCGCCTGGTTCCTCCTCGGGAGGGCACGGGAGGCGCGCCACCTCGCCACGGCGGACCCCGGCGACCACCACGCCGCCCTCAGGGCCTACGGCAACGCCCTCGATCTCGATCCGCACGACGAACTCGGGGCGCGGCTGCGCCTCGTCCAGATCGGCCAGGGCGACGCCCTCGGCTCGATCTCGCCGGCCTATATCCGCGCCCTGTTCGACGGCTACGCCCCCCGCTTCGAGCGCCACCTCGTGGACGACCTGCATTATCGCGGGCCGGAACTCCTGGTGGCGGCCCTCGATGCCCTAGCCACGGCGCCGGAGCGCTTCGGCGACGTGCTCGACCTCGGCTGCGGCACCGGCCTGATGGGCGAGGCGCTGGCCGGCCGGACCCGGACCCTCACGGGGATCGACGTCTCTCCCGGCATGCTCGCGGAGGCCGCCCGACGCAAACGCTACGACCGTCTGGTGGAGGGGGATCTCACCCGCCTTCTCGCGGACGAGCCCGCGGACAGCGCCGACCTCGTCGTGGCGGCGGACGTGTTCATCTATGTGGGCGGCCTCACAGGAGTAATGGCGCAAGCGGCGCGCATCCTGCGGCCCTCGGGCCTCGTCGCCTTCACGGTGCAATGGCACCCCGAGGGCGGCCTCGTCCTCGGGATGGACGCCCGCTACGCCCATGGCGACCGCTACCTCCGGCAGGTGGCGGATGCGGCCAGTCTCGACCTTCTGAGCCTCGATCCGGCAGCGATCCGCCGCGAGCGCGGGATCGACGTTCCGGGACGGGTGGTGGTGCTGCGCAAGACCGGGTCCTGCGATCCGTAATCCCGATTGTGCACGATTGGGTTGAACCGAACCCCCTCGTCATGTGTTGCACGGCACGGCACTCCCCCAGCCCGGTCCATCGGGCGGACGCCAGCGGTTCCTCCGCGGCGCCCGATCGGTAAGGTCGGGCCTCAATCCATCCGATCCGTTCTTCCGAAGGAGCCTGTGCAGACGCATGGCCGACAAGACCGACAAGTCGTTTCCGGCGAGCCCGACGACGCGCATCCCCTTCGCCCTCGCCCTCTCGGCCTTGGCCGGCTGCGCCGATTCCATCGGCTTCCTCGAATTCTCACAGCTCTTCATGTCGTTCATGAGCGGCAACACCACCCGCTTCGGCGTCTCGGTGAGCAAGTTCGATTGGGAGAGCACGGCGCGGGTCAGCTCGGTCATCGTCATGTTCTGCTTCGGCGCCTTCGCGGGCACGCTGATCGCGGCCTGGGTCGGGCGCTGGCGGCTGTCGGTGATGCTGCTGCTCCAGGCGGTGCTCCTCGCCGTCGGCCTCGTCATGCCCTACGGCAGCTTCTCCTGGCCGCTGCACGTCTATCCCATCGTCGTCGCGCTCGGCCTCCAGAACGCCACGCTGCAGGACGAGGCCGGGCGCAGCCTCGCCCTCACCTACGTCACGGGCGCGGTGGTGCGCTTCGGGACCGGGCTCGCCAATCTCCTGCTGGGCAAGGTCGCACCCTCGTTCTGGATCCAGGCCCCCCTCTGGGGCGCCCTGAGCACCGGCGCGGTGATCGGCGGCTTCCTCCAGACCCATTACGGCGAGGATGCCTTCCTGTTCCCGGCAGCCCTGGCGGCGCTCCTCGCCCTCGTCGCCATCGCGCTCACCGTCCTGAAGCCCGGCAGCGCCTATGTCACCGGCGCCGAGGAGTACCATCCGCCGGACGCAAGGGGACCGGTGAAGTAACTCAATCGCCCCCGCCGTCGCTGCGCAGGCGCTTGGTGGCGCCGCGGCGGGATTTCTCGTCGAGGCGGCGCTTCTTCGAGGCGAGGGTGGGCCGCGTGGCCCGGCGCGGCGTCGGCGGCACCGCCGCCTCGGCGACGAGGGCGGCGAGGCGTTCGCGCGCATCGGCCCGGTTGCGGTCCTGCGTGCGGAACTGCTGAGCCATGATGACGATGACGCCGTCCAGCGTCAGCCGCCGCCCGGCGAGGCGCATCAGGCGCACCGCCACGGCGTCGGGCAGGGATTGCGAGCGCCGCGCATCGAAGCGGAGCTGCACCGCCGTGGACAGCTTGTTGACGTTCTGCCCCCCCGGCCCCGAGGCGCGCACGAAGGTCTCTTCGAGTTCCGCCTCGTCGATGGCGAGATGCGGGGTGCATTGCAGGGCCATCGCCACCATGTTCCTCGTCTGACGGGACCGTTCAGGCGGCCTCGGACGGCGCCTTCGCCTTCACCGCGAGGGCGTGGAGCCCGCGCTTGAACGCCTCGTCGAGAACGCCGTTCACGATGCGGTGGCGCTCGACCCGGCTCTTACCCTCGAAGGCGGCCGAGACGATCTCCACCCGGAAATGCGTCTCGCCCTCGGGCCGCGCGCCCGAATGGCCCGCATGGAGGTGGGATTCGTCCACCACCGCCAGAGCCTGCGGCGCCAGTTGCGCGTCGAGCGCTCCGGTGATCCAATCCTTGAGCGTGCCGGTCATCGTGTCCTCGCGTTTCCGTCGCTTCGTTCCCGTCCCGTAGGCGCCTGGAGGCTTCGGGGTCGTCAACCCCCGATCTCCGCATGCGTCATCAGGCCCGCCGCCCTTGTGTCTCGGACACGCCCTCTCATAATCGCCCCACCATGGATCTCAACTCGCGCCTGTTCGACAGCATCCGTATCAAGCGCAGGCCCAGCTGCGACGAGCCCAAGGCTGCGTCCCAGACGGGCTGCGAGACCCCCGGCTGCACGAATGCCGGGCTCTACCGCGCTCCCAAGGGCCGCAAGGCGGAAGGCCAGTACTGGCGCTTCTGCATCGACCACGTGCGCGCCTACAACGCCACCTACAACTACTTCGACGGCATGAACGACGCCGCCGTCCAGGCCTACCAGAAGGACGCCGTGATCGGGCACCGCCCGACCTGGGCCATGGGCGTGAACCCGGCGACGCGGGCGGCCGGGGCGAAACCGGGCGAGCCGAAACGCGACTGGGCCTATGTCGATCCCCTCGACATCCTGCGCAGCGAAGGCGTCGGCGAGACCTCGCGCCGGGCCAAGCCCGAGCCGAGCCGGCCGCGCCTCACGGTGGCCGCCCTCAAGGCCCTCGACGTGCTCGGCCTCGACGAGAACGCGGACACCGCCGCCATCAAGGCGCAGTACAAGGTGCTGGTGAAGCGCTTCCACCCCGACGCCAATGGCGGCGACCGCTCGTTCGAGGAGCGCCTGCGCGACATCATCCGCGCCCACGACACCCTGCGCGCCGCCGGCCTGTGCTGAGCCGGATTCCGGAACGCGGCACGATCGATGCAGCGTTTTTCGAAATCTCGTGCGGCGTGAGGCGGCAATCCGCGCGGGAGGCCCTATATCGAGTCTTCGCACCCCTTGGCGTCCGCCGACGCAGCCCCTTACAAGGTGGCATTCCACGTCCTGCCCCGCGCGGGAACCGGCAATGCCCACCGTGATAGATCCCGCGAGCCCGGCCCATGCCGGAGCCCGCCCCGACGAGGTCCCGTATGCTCTCTGACGACACCCCCGCCTCGCTGCCCGACCGGACGGTCTCCGTCCGCGAGGCCTTCGGCATCGATCTCGACCTCAAGGTGCCGGCCTTCTCGGCGAGCGCAGAACACGTTCCCGATCTCGACCCGGATTACATCTTCGACCGCGAGACCACACTGGCGATCCTGGCGGGCTTTGCCCGCAACCGCCGCGTCATGGTCACCGGCTATCACGGCACCGGCAAATCGACCCATATCGAGCAGGTCGCCGCCCGCCTGAACTGGCCCTGCATCCGGATCAACCTCGACAGCCACGTCTCCCGCATCGATCTCGTCGGCAAGGACGCGATCGTGCTGAAGGACGGCAAGCAGATCACCGCCTTCCAGGACGGCATCCTGCCCTGGGCGCTGCAGAACAACGTCGCCCTGGTCTTCGACGAGTACGATGCCGGCCGCCCGGACGTGATGTTCGTGATCCAGCGCGTGCTCGAAGTCTCGGGCCGCCTGACGCTCCTCGACCAGAAGCGGGTGATCCGGCCCCATCCGGCGTTCCGGCTGTTCGCCACCGCCAACACGGTGGGGCTCGGCGACACGTCCGGCCTCTATCACGGCACCCAGCAGATCAACCAGGGCCAGATGGACCGCTGGTCCATCGTCACCACGCTGAACTACCTCGCCCATGACCGCGAGGTGGACATCGTCCTGTCGAAGGCGGCGCATTACCAGCGCGACGGCGGCCGCGACATCGTCAACCGCATGGTCCGGGTCGCCGACCTGACCCGCAACGCCTTCATGAACGGTGACCTCTCCACCGTCATGAGCCCGCGCACGGTGATCACCTGGGCCGAGAACGCCGACATCTTCCAGGATATCGGCTTCGCCTTCCGGGTGACCTTCCTCAACAAGTGCGACGAGCTGGAGCGCACCCTGGTGGCGGAATTCTACCAGCGCGCCTTCGGCAAGGAACTGCCCGAGAGCGCGATGAACGTGGCGCTGAGCTGAGGATCGACGCGGAGGACGCGATGGCCGAACCGGCCTTGAAGGGTGAAAGGACATCCACCGAGACGTCATCCAAGGCGCATGCGCCCAACCGCGTGCGCTACGAGGACGACCTCTATGGCTGGGTCGAGGAGCAGGTTTCGCTCCTGCGCGCCGGGGCCGTCGATTCGCTCGATCTCCAAAACATCGCCGAGGAGTTGAGCGATGTGGGCGCGGCGCAATACCATCGTCTGGAGAGCGTGCTCCGCGTGTTGCTGATGCATATGCTCAAGTGGGACCAGCAGCCGGAAATGCGGACGCCGAGCTGGATCTATTCGATCGTGGAACAGCGTCGGCGCTACGAACGTCTGCTCAGCAAGAATCCCGGATTGAAATCGTCCCTCGATGAGATCCGGGACGACATCTATCCCATCGCCCGCAACTGGGCAGCCGACGAGACGCATCTGCCGGCAGACGAATTCCCCGATACGTGCCCCTATTCCTGGGACGACATCCTGCGCCGTCCCTTCGATTTCGACTCGGTGAAGAAGTAGCGATCGTGGCCAACTCGAACCGCAAAGCCGGCGAACGCCGGGAGCCCATCGCCGAACCGCTGAAGCGCTCGGTGGCCGGATGCCTGCGCGCCATCGCCAAGCGCTCCGAGATCGAGGTGGTCTATGCCAGCGACCGCCCGGCGCTCACCGGCGACAAGGCGCGCCTGCCCGAGCCGCCGCGCAAGCTGACGCCGGAGGACGTGGCGATCCTGCGCGGCAACGCCGATTCGATGGCGTTGCGCCTCGGCTGCCACGATGTGGCGGTCCATCGCCGCCTCGCCCCCGAGAATGCCGGCGCGCGCGCCGTGTTCGATGCCGTGGAGCAGGCCCGCGTGGAGGCCATCGGCTCGCGCCGCATGGCCGGTGTCGCCTCGAACCTCTCGGCGATGCTCGAGGACCGCTACCATCGCGGCGGCAAGTACGAGGACATCACCGACCGGGCCGACGCCCCCATGGAGGATGCCGTCGCCCTGATGGTGCGCGAGCGCCTGACCGGGGAGGCTCCGCCCAAGGCCGCGCGCAAGATCGTCGAGCTGTGGCGCTCGCATATCGAAGAGAAGGCCGGCCCCAGCTTGGACGGCCTCATCGGCAATCTCGAGAACCAGCGCTCCTTCGCCCGCTCGGTGCGCGAGTTGCTGTCCTCCCTCGATATGGCGGACGAGACGCCGCTCGACCCCGAGGACGACGACAACGAGGACGAGAACGAGGGGCAGGACGACGAGCAGACCCCGAGCGAGGGCGAGGCCGAGGAGCAGTCCCAGGGCGACAAGTCCGAGATGGAGACCTCCGAGGAGGCCTCCGACGAGCTGCAGGACGGCGCGACGGAAGCCGCCGACGCGCCCTCGGGCGAGTTGCCGGACGAGTCCGAGAACGCGGAATCCGAGGAGGCGTCCGAGGCCAAGCGCCCGCCCAACACCCGGCCCAACGAGCCGCGCGGCCCCGAATACAAGGTGTTCAACCCGCGCTTCGACGAGATGATCGACGCCGAGGACCTCTGCGACGCCGACGAGCTCGCGCGCCTGCGCACCTATCTCGACAAGCAGCTGGCCCATCTCCAGGGCGTCGTCGGCCGCCTCGCCAACCGCCTCCAGCGCCGGCTCCTCGCCCAGCAGAACCGGGCCTGGGAATTCGATCTCGAAGAGGGCCAGCTCGATCCCGCCCGCCTCGTGCGGGTGATGACCGACCCGTTCCAGCCGCTCTCGTTCAAGCGCGAGAAGGACACCAATTTTCGCGACACCGTCGTCACGCTGCTGCTCGACAATTCGGGCTCCATGCGCGGCCGGCCGATCACGGTGGCGGCCACCTGCGCCGACATCCTGGCGCGGACCCTGGAGCGCTGCGGCGTGAAGGTGGAGATCCTGGGCTTCACCACCCGCGCCTGGAAGGGCGGCCAATCGCGCGAGGCGTGGCTGGCGGCGGGCAAGCCCAACGCGCCGGGCCGCCTCAACGACCTGCGCCACATCGTCTACAAGTCGGCGGATGCGCCGTGGCGCCGGGCGCGAAAAAACCTCGGGCTGATGATGCGCGAGGGGCTGCTCAAGGAGAATATCGACGGCGAGGCCCTGGACTGGGCGCACAAGCGCCTGCTCGCCCGGCCCGAACAGCGCAAGATCCTGATGGTGATCTCGGACGGCGCGCCGGTCGACGATTCGACCCTCTCGGTCAATCCGGGCAACTATCTCGAACGCCACCTGCGCTGGATGATCGAGGACATCGAGACCCGCTCGCCGGTGGAACTCCTGGCCATCGGCATCGGCCACGACGTGACCCGCTACTACCGCCGCGCCGTCACCATCATCGACGCCGAGGAACTCGGCGGGGCGATGACGGAGAAGCTGGCGGAGCTGTTCGAGGAGGATGCGGGCGGTGGCGCCGCGCCGAGGCGCAGGGCCGCGGGCGGGCGGCGTTAGGCGTTAGGCTCCGACGGTCGGGGTCTGTGTCATGCAGGCTCCGGTTCATCACGTCGGGTCAGGTGGACGCGCCAGACTTCCTCTCCTTCCAAGCTACGGCATTGACACATTTCGCGGGCTGCGCGGCACCCTCCTCCCCCTTGTGGGGAGGAGTTGGAGGTGGGGGTGGTTGGGCGACCCTCTTACTGCGGACGCTGGACGGGAAATCGACTCGCATTGGCCGCCCCCTCCGACCTTGAAGATGAACGAGGTACAGCAATTGGCACTGATGGCGTTTTTACCCAGCCTGGATAAATCGACGTCGTTGACCTAGATGTTTGGCCTGGCCGGAAACCGGATGGTTGGTCAGCCGACAACTCGAGAACAGCAGGTAGCCTAACGAGGGACGTTCACCACGATCTCCGGCGGGCGGATTGCCAACACCTCAACGCAAAGGTCATAGCCTGCGATCAGGTAGTGAATGATCTGCAGCCCAAAAAGAGCCGGAGTGCTTTGAGAAAATTCGTCCAGATAGGTGCTTGTGCCGATCTGATAGATTGACCCGACAGCAACTTTCTCTTCGGAACGCACGATCCAGTAATTGGTAATCGTCGTATGGTCGTGCGCGCAAAAACTTATTACATTGTGGAACGTCAGAAGCAACCGGCTGCCTCACGCTCTAGCGTTACTTGCAATGGCCAGTCCTGCAGATGAGCGCACCGAACATCCACGATGCTCCACAAGGGCGTGGCTGGTGCTGGCATTCGCAGCGCATCGTCGAGAAGCGTGAATCCACTGACCATATGTGAACCCATTTCATAACCCATCCGCTTTCCACCCATCATAAACGTCGAGGATGGATAGCATCCGCCGGATTTCACCCACTTACGATACCAATCGCTCCTCCAACCGCCCCAGCATCCGACCGAACACGGCCGGATCGTCGAGGGCGCGGGCGAGGACGAGGCCGCCCTGGATCGCCAGGATTGTATCCTCGGCGAGGGACTCCGCCTCGGCCTCCGGGCGTCCGGCGCGGAGGAGGGCCTGAGCCAGGGCCTCGCGCCAATCCCGAAAGTAGCCGCCGATCCGGTCCGCGAACCCGTCTCGCCCCTCGGTAAGCGCGAAGGCGCCCACGAGGCAGATTCTCCGGCCGGAGCGGAAATAGGCGTCCGTCTCCGACAGCATGAGCCGGATCGCCGCCCTTGGATCGGGATCGTCGCGCAGCGGCGCGTAGACCTTGTCCTCGAACCATGCGCCGATGGCGTCGAGCACGGCCTCAGCCATCTCGGCCTTGCCGCCGGGGAAGGCGTGGTAGAGGCTGCCCTTGCCGAGACCGGTGCGGGCTCCGATGAGGGCGAGGCTCGCGCCCTCGTAGCCGTATTCGCGAAACACCTCGGCGATGGCGGGCAGAGCGTCCTCCCGCGCCCCCGGCTTCTTCGCCATATTCCGGTCAGAGCCCGAGATCGGTGAGGCCGGGATGGTCGTCGGGGCGCGGCGCGCTGCGGTCCCAGTGGAACTTGCGCTCTGATTCGGAGATCGCGAGGTCGTTGATGCTGGCGTGACGCAGGCGCATCAGGCCGAGGGCGTCGAACTCCCAGTTCTCGTTGCCATAGGCGCGGAACCAGTCGCCGGCCGCATCGTGGAACTCGTAGGCGAATCGCACGGCGATGCGGTCCTCGGTGAAGGCCCAGATCTCCTTGATGAGCCGGTATTCGTGTTCCTTCGCCCATTTGCGGGTGAGGAAATCGACGATGGCGGGACGGCCCGAGAAGAACTCCGAGCGGTTCCGCCAGCGGCTGTCCGCCGTGTAGGCCAGCGAGACTTTTTCGGGGTTGCAGCCGTTCCAGCCGTTCTCGGCGGCGCGGACCTTCTGGATCGCGGTCTCGCGGGTGAAGGGGGGCAGCGGCGGGCGGGATTCGGACATGGGCTCGGGCTCCTATGATCGTCTGTACCGATCGGTACAAACAGCAGCCGCGCTGGTCAAGGCACCGAACCGTTCAGCTGTGTCCGAGGATCGCGAGCCAAGCCAATGTGGTGGCGGCCGCGAGCAGGGTCGAGAGCATGACGGCGGCAGCGATCAGCCCGGTCTCGGCCTTGTAGCGGACGGCGAGCAGGTAGGAGTTGATGCCGACGGGCATCGCCGCGAACAGGGTGGCGACCCCGGCATAGGCGGGCGGCATGGTGAAGACGTGGAAGGCCAGGACCCAGACTGCCAGGGGATGCAGGACGAGTTTCAGGGTCGTCACCACCATGGCGCCGGGCAGGTCGTGCAATACCCGGTAGCGCACGAGGCCGGCGCCGAGCGCGATCAGCGCGCAGGTGGAGGCGGTGCCGGCCAGCGCGTCCAGCAGCGACTTGACCATCCCGGCAGGCGCGAGGCCGAAGCTTTTCAGGCCGAGACCGATCATCAGCGACAGGAAGATCGGGTTGCGGAAGAGGACGAGGCCGAGCCCCTTCACCCGTTGGAAGACCGATTTCTGCCCGTCCGATTCGATGAGGAAGGTGGCGCAGCCCATCATCAGCGGCAGGTGGACGGCCAGCAGCATGAAGAGCGGGAACGCGCCCGCGTCGCCATAGGCCTGGAGGATCATCGGCACGCCGATGAAGATGGTGTTCGACTGGCTCGCCGCGAATCCGTGCAGGATCGCCCCCGTCCGCCCGACGCCCTCGCGGCGCAGGCCGATCAGCGAGCCGACGAGCCAGGACAGGCCGGCACCGCCGAAATAGCTGAACCAGTACGACCAGGTGACTTCGCCGGTGAGACCCGGCCGCGTCAGCGTCGCGATGATGAGCGCCGGCACCGCGATGGCGAAGACGTATTCGGAGAGGCCGTCGCTGACCTTCTCCGACAGGAACCCGGCGAGCGCCGCGACCCAGCCGATGAGGATCAGCCCGAAGATCGGGGCGATGAGCGACAGCACGGTCATCGGGGAGAGCCGGAGAGCAGGGAGGTCGGAATCAACGCGAACGGCCGCCGCATGCGCGATGCATGCGGCGGCCGTTCGAAATCAACCATGAGACGTCGGCGTGATCGAAGCGGAGGCCTCGACCGTCACGGCCCTCAGGCGGCGGCCGGGGTCTCGACTTCGGCGAGCTTCTTGTGGAGCTCGCGCTTGATCAGACGGGCCGTCTGCGACAGCTCGATCTCGCGGGCCTTGATGAGGAAGGCATCGAGGCCGCCACGGTGCTCCACCGAGCGCAGGGCATGGGCCGTGACGCGCAAGCGCACGCGACGCTTCAGGGCGTCCGACTGCAGCGTGACCTGGCACAGGTTCGGCAGGAACCGGCACTTGGTCTTACGGTTCGAGTGGCTCACGAGGTGGCCGGTCTGCACGGCTTTGCCCGTGAGTTCGCAACGGCGCGACATTGTTCTAATTCCCGTCTCGTTCCGCGTCAGACCGGGCGATGGCGGAAGGCCGGTCGCAATGCGCCACGGGCCTCACGCACGCCAGAACCGATCGAGCGGCGTCTCATTGAAGGCGCGAGCCTATAGGGGAGCGGCAGGGTATCCGTCAAGGGCGGAGCTGCGTTTTGCCCATGGGAAAAGCCGCGCTCCGAGGCCGGCGCAGCGGCCTTCACGAAGCCTCGCGCCGTGGCATCCATACGATGTGTTAACCACGAACGGGGACGATGGCGGAACAATGCCGTCCGGTCCCTTGCGCCGCATGGCTCCAAGCCCTGGAACTTCAGAGCCTCACGCCATGTGCGCCACGCGCTTCCTCCGCGCCAGCCTCCTCGCCGCCCTCGGGGTGATTCCCGCCTCCGAGGGATTCGCGCGGCCCAAGGCCACTTCCGCCCGCTCCGCCGCCCCGGCGACGGTCACCGTCGATTACGGCATCGCGCTCGCCGGCATCCCCATCGGCACCGCGCAGGTCTCGGGCCAGTTCGAGAGCGCACGCTACCGCATGGACGTCTCGGCCCGGCTCACCGGCCTCGTCGGTGCGGTAACCGGGGGCATGGGCTCGGCCCGCGCCAGCGGCCTCATCGCCGAGGGGCCGCAGCCGAGCGCCTTTGCCATCTCCACCAAGACCTCGAATTCCGGCATCGCCGTGCGGATGGCGCTGGCGCGCGGCAACGTCACCCAATCGGAGGTGACGCCGCCCCTCGTCGATATGGGTGACCGGGTGCCGGTGACCCCGGCCAACAAGCGCGGCATCGTCGATCCGGCGAGCGCCCTGATGATGCCGGCGGTGAGCCGGGGCGAGCTCACCGACCAGGCCAATTGCAACCGCACCATCCCGGTCTTCGACGGCGCGACGCGCTTCAACGTGGTGCTGAGCTACGGCGAGACGCGCCATGTCGAGAAGCCGGGCTATGCCGGCCCCGTCCTCGTCTGCAACGCCCGCTATCAGGCCATTGCCGGACACCGTCCCGACCGGCCGGGGGTGAAGTTCATGGAGGACAACCGCGACATGTCGGTGTGGCTCGCCCCCGTCGAGGGCACCCGCGTGCTGCTGCCGGTGCGCATCGCCGTGCGCACGACGCTCGGCACCAACATCATCGAGGCCACCCGCTGGAACCGCAGCGGCCCCCAGACCGTGACCGCTCAAGCCGACGGGCAGGCCTCGGGGCAGGTGGCGCAGGCGACCCTGGTCGACCAATAGACGCGGCTCCGGCCGGCCGGGCGGGAATCGTCTGAATCATGGACGGGCAGATCGTGGACGGGCAGGCTGTGGACGAGCAAGTCGACATCGCGGTCTCGCGCCTTCGCTCGGCGGGGCTGTTCCTCATCGCCGTGGGGTTCACCGTCGCCGCCGCATGGATGCTCTATGTGCGTCCCGGGATGCGGGGGCATGAGATGGCGCCCGGCGGCTACACCGACTTCATGTTGTGGCTCGGCCTGATCTTCTTCGGCGCGGCCAGCCTCGTCGGCGCGCCCCGGATGTTCCGCTCGGGCACGCTGGTCTCCGTCGGGCGCCGGGGCATCTTCGACCGGCGCCTGTCGACGGACTGGATCCCGTGGGACGCGATCGAGGACCTGCGGCCGGTCATGCTCAGCCGCCAGCGCTTCTTCGTGCTGCGCGTCGACCCGGAGCGGTCGGCCGCCTTGCCGATCCTCCCCCGGCGCAGGGCGAGCGCGCGCTTCACCGGCCTCGGGGCTCATGGCTACGCCCTGTCCGGCAACGACCTGGAGGGCGGGTTCGCGGCCCTTGGCGAGGCCCTGTCCGGTGCGGCGGCCTGGCGCATTCCCCCCGGAACCGGAACGACCCGATGAAGCGCGGCTCCTCTCCTCTGCGTGGCCTCCTCGCGCTCGCCGCGATCCTGATCGGCGCGTCGGGATGGCCCGGCCTGGTCCGTGCCGGCGGGCTGAGCACGGACATCTCGCCCTGCGGGGGCGACGCCTATTCCTCCGCCGAGGTGATCGAGGGCAAGCCGCCCCGGCGCGGGCCCCTTATCGCCATGCCCGACACGCTCTGCGCCGATCTCGCGCCGCAGCGGCCGGCGGACCCGGTGGAGATCTACGTCGATCCTTATGGATACCGGGGCGGTGGCTATCGGGGCGGTGGCGCCCCATATGGCGGGGAGACGCAGCGTGGGACCCGGCCGCCCGGACGGCCCCTGCGCAGCGATGACTGAGTACCATGCGGCACTGATCCCGACCGATGGCCGGGATCAGCGCGTTCGGCGGACGCCCGCCGCCGCGCAGTCGCGCGGGCAGACGACGATGAGGTCTCCTCATCATCGTCTGGTATGATATCGGGCGGCCTTATTCGACGGGCCGCCATAAAAACCTGCCGCCGGCTTCCTCGGCCGAAGGGACCAGCCCCTCGCACATGACGCGCCGCTCCCTCCCCCCGCAGGCCCGCTCGCGCGGCGTCACGGCGGTGCTCGGGCCGACCAATACCGGCAAGACCCATCTCGCCATCGAGCGGATGCTCGCGCATCCGACGGGGATGATCGGGCTGCCCCTGCGCCTGCTGGCGCGGGAGGTCTACCTGCGCGTGGTGGCGCGGGTGGGGGTCGAGCACGTCGCTCTCGTCACCGGCGAGGAGAAGATCAAGCCGGACCGGCCGCGCTACTGGATCTCCACCATCGAGGCGATGCCGCGCGACCTCGACGTGGCGTACGTCGCCATCGACGAGATCCAGCTCGCCGCCGACATGGACCGGGGCTACGTCTTCACCGACCGCCTGCTGCACCAGCGCGGGCGCGAGGAGACGCTGCTCATCGGCTCCTCCACCATGCTGCCCCTGGTGCAGTCGCTGATTCCCGGCGTGCACACCACCACCCGCCCCCGCCTCTCGAAACTCACCTATGCCGGCGAGAAGAAGCTCGGGCGCCTGCCCCGGCGCACGGCCATCGTCGCCTTCTCGGCGGAGGAGGTCTACGCCATCGCCGAGCTGATCCGGCGCCAGCGCGGCGGGGCCGCCGTGGTGCTCGGTGCGCTGTCCCCGCGCACCCGCAACGCCCAGGTGGAGCTCTACCAATCGGGCGACGTCGATTATCTCATCGCCACCGACGCGGTGGGGATGGGCCTCAACCTCGATGTCGACCACGTCGCCTTCGCGGCCAACTGGAAATACGACGGCACGCGCTTCCGCCGGCTGACGCCCCCCGAGATGGGGCAGATCGCGGGCCGGGCCGGACGCCACCTCTCGGACGGCACCTTCGGGTCGACGGGGCGCTGCGCCCCGTTCGAGCCCGAAATGATCGAGGCCCTGGAGAACCACGATTTCGAGCCCCTCCGGGTGCTGCAATGGCGCAACCCCGACCTCGACTTCTCCTCGCTGAAGGCCCTTCAGGAGAGCCTGGACGCGCATCCCAACGAGAAGGGGCTGACCCGCGCGCCCATGGGCGAGGACCAGTCGGCCCTCGAGATCCTGATGCGCGAGGACGACATCCGCGACATCGCCACCAATCCGACGGTGGTGCGCCGCCTGTGGGACACCTGCGGCGTGCCCGATTACCGCAAGGTCCATCCCCAGACCCATGCGGATCTCGTCGCCCAGCTGTTCCGCTTCCTCATGCGGGGCATGGCCGGGCGCATTCCCAACGACTGGTTCGCCAAGCACGTGGCGATGATCGACCGCACCGACGGCGACATCGACGCCCTGTCCCAGCGCATCGCGCAGGGGCGAACCTGGACCTTCGTCGCCAACCGGCCGGATTGGCTGATTGATCCCGTCCATTGGCAGGGCGAGACACGTCGGGTAGAGGACAGACTGTCTGACGCCCTGCACGAGCGCCTTGCGAGCCGTTTCGTCGATCGGCGCACCAGCGTCCTGATGCGGCGCCTGAGAGAGAATACGATGTTGGAAGCTGAGATCACCGCCGGCGGGGACGTTACCGTCGAGGGCCAGCATGTCGGCCATCTGCACGGGTTCCAGTTCGTTGCCGACCCGGGCGCGGAAGGCCACGAGGCCAAGACCCTGCGCAGTGCTGCCGAAAAGGCGCTCGGCGGCGAGATCGAGGCGCGCGCCGAGCGCTTCTCGGCCGCGGCGGATTCGTCCCTGGTCCTGTCCCATGACGGCATTGTCCGCTGGACCGGAGACCCGGTCGCCAAGCTGACGCCGGGCGACAAGCTGTTCGAGCCGCATGTGCGGCTGCTCGCCGACGAGCAGCTCACGGGCCCGGCCCGCGACAAGGTCGAGGCCCGGCTGGTGGCCTGGCTCAAGGCCTATGTGGTCCGCCTCCTCGGCCCGCTGATCGAGATCGAGACGGCGGCCGATCTCGTCGGCCTCTCGAAGGGCATCGGGTACCAGGTGGTCGAATCGCTCGGCGTCCTGGAACGCTCGAAGGTGATGCACGAGATGCGCACCCTCGATCAGGAAGGGCGCGGGGCGCTGCGCCGCCACGGGGTCCGCTTCGGCGCCTATCACATCTTCCTGCCGGCCCTGCTCAAGCCGGCGCCCCGCACCCTCGCCGCCCAGCTCTGGGCGCTCAAGAACGGCGGCCTCGACCAGCGCGGCCTCGACGAGATCGCGCATCTGGCCGGCTCCGGACGCACCTCGATCAAGGTCGATCCCGAGATCGCCAAGGGCCTCTACCGCGCCGCCGGCTTCCGCGTCTGCGGCGAGCGCGCCGTGCGCGTCGACATCCTGGAGCGCCTCGCCGACCTGATCCGCCCGGCGGTGACCTATGTGCCGGGCACCACCCCCGGCGAGGCCCCGGCCGGCACCGCCGATGGCGATGCCTTCGTCGCCACCGTGGGCATGACCTCCCTGGTCGGCTGTTCGGGCGAGGATTTCGGATCGATCCTGAAATCCCTCGGCTACGTCGCCGAGAGCCGCCCCGGCCCGGCCATCACCGTGCCGCTGCGCCCCGCCGCCGCGACCCAGCCCATCGCCCCGGCGACCGCCTCCACCGACGAGGCGGTGACGGTGTCCGACGAGGCCGCACCCGCGACCGAGGACGAGGCGAAGCCAGAAGGCGAAGTCACGTCCGAAGGCGAGACCAAGCCGGAAGCTGAGGCCACCTCCGAGAACGAGACGAATTCCGAAGGCGAGACCTCGCCCGACACGGCCGAGCCCGTGGCGGAAGGTGTGCCCGATCCCGAGGCGGTGTCCGAGGAGGCCGCGCCTTCCGAGACAGCCCTTGTCGAGACCGGCCCTTCCGAGGCCGTCTCCGCCGAGAACGAGCAGGCACGGGCCGCCGAAACGTCGGTGGATTCCGCCGAGGAACCCGAGGCGGCCCCCGTCCCCGTGGCGGAATCCGCGACCCTCGCCGGTATCGAACCGGAGACGGTCGAGACGGCCTCCGGTGACGAGACCCAGCCCGAAACCGCCACGGAATCCGTCGCGGCCGAGCCGGTTCTGGTCGAAATTTGGCGTCTCCAGCGGCATCAGCGCAGTTCCGCCCCGCGGCAGAACCGCCCACGGGGTGGCCGTGACGGCGCGCCGGCGGGCAACCGCGCTCCCGGCGAAGGCCGTCAGGATCGGCGCCCCGCTCATGCCGGCGCTCCCCGTGCGGGCGGTCCCGAGGGGGCCGAGCGCAACCGCAGCGGCCAGGGCGACAGGCCCGAGGGAGGCCGCCGCGATGGCGGTCGGCCCGAGGGTGGACGTCCCCCCCGCCGCGAGCGGTTCGAGCCCGGCCGGGTTCGTCCCGAGCGCCGCGACGAAGGCCGGCCCGCCGCGCAGCAAGAGCAGCGTCCGCAGCGCCGCGAGCGGGCTCCGGACCCGGATTCGCCCTTCGCCAAACTCGCGGCGCTCAAGGCTCAACTCGAAGCCGGCGATGGCGGCAAGCGCTAAGCAGGTTCGCGCTGGCTCGCCAACGCTTCACCTCGCTTAGGCCTTTGAGGTGTCGCAGGTTTCAGGACGCAAAACCGGTGACCACTTTTGCTGAACCTGCTTAGATCTGGATGAAGCCGGGGCGGCAGCGTCTCGACAAGTGGCTCTGGTTCACCCGCTTCGCGCGGAGCCGCTCCCTTGCCGCCTCCCTGGTGGAGGACGGCTTCGTCCGCGTTAACGGGACGCGCACCGACAATCCCGCCAAGGGGATCGGCATCGGTGACGTGGTCACCGTCGCCGCCGCCCATGTGACGGCAGTGGTGCGGGTGGTGGATCTCGGCGAGCGGCGCGGCCCCGCCCCCGAGGCGCGGGGCCTCTACGACATCCTGTCGGGCGGCCCGTCCCCGGAATCCGACGACGGCACGGCGTGATCCGTCCCTCCTCCTGGGGTGTGGCACGGACGCACCGGACGCAGCCGGCATGAGCCACCGCTGCTTGTCAGCCACTCTGGCAGGGGATAGAGCCGTGCGGAAATGACGGGCGGGGCGGTTGACGCGCTGTCCGCAAGGCGCGTGACACACGGACGCGTTAACGGAGCCGTGCGGGAGGCCGGTCTAGGATCGGGGCCAAAGCGGGCTCGGGTCTCGCGATCCACCCCACCACGGATAAGGCTGAAGGGCACATGACCTACGTCGTCACCGACAATTGCATCAAGTGCAAGTACATGGACTGCGTGGAAGTCTGCCCCGTGGATTGCTTCTACGAGGGCGAGAACATGCTCGTCATCCACCCCGACGAATGCATCGATTGCGGCGTCTGCGAGCCGGAATGCCCCGCCGAGGCGATCAAGCCCGATACCGAGCCGAGCCTGGAGACCTGGCTGAAGCTCAACGCCGATTACGCGCGGAGCTGGCCCAACATCACGCAGAAGAAGGACGCCCCGTCCGACGCCAAGGACTGGGACGGCGTCGGCGGCAAGCTCGAGGCGCATTTCTCGGCCTCCCCCGGCACCGGCGACTAGCCCCGCTCCTAGAGCGGCAGCCCGGGATTCCCGGTCGGGCGGCGGACGCGGGCGCTTCATGACGCCGCGAATGGCGGGCCGGCCGGTGGACGCGTCGACCCGTCAACGCTCCGGAGGTTTCCTCCCCGGGGATTCCCTTCCCGCGTGTATCGGGCACCGTGCGAAGCCCGGCCCGACCGGTCGCGCACGCATGCCCTGCGTCGGCAATCCTTTGATTCGGCGCCCGGTTTGTGGTATGTAGACCACCTGCCGTCGTTCGTGCCTGACGTGCTGCCTTTGGCTACCGCATCGGTGGTTTCCAAACTTTTCGACAGAGTCGGCTTCCCATCTTCGTGGGACGCTACCTCGGCGAGACGAGGCGGCATGTGATCGACCGCTGGAGGCGCATACGCCTTCCGCGGCCCTGATCGCATGGTGTGAATGATCGGCTAGCCTGGGACCCGCTCGGCCGATGCATGACGCATCGATGGCCGGCGGACAAGGGGCTCAAGCCGGGTCACCCACCCCGGGAATGAAGGTTCAGCGCGACTCGACCCGCGCGATGTTCTGGAGGCGCTTCTCGCATGACCACAGCCAAGAAGACGACGGCAGGCCGCCAAGGCTTCAAGACCGGCGAAGCGGTGGTGTACCCAGCTCATGGCGTCGGCCGCATCACTGCGATCGAGGAGCAGGAAATCGCCGGCTACAAGCTCGAGCTGTTCGTCGTCTCGTTCGAGAAGGACAAGATGGTCCTGCGCGTGCCCACCGCCAAGGCCAACAGCGTCGGCATGCGGAAGCTCGCCGAGCCCGAGCTCGTCAAGAAGGCCCTCGACGTGCTCACCGGCCGCGCCCGGATCAAGCGCACCATGTGGTCGCGCCGCGCCCAGGAATACGAGGCCAAGATCAATTCCGGCGACCTGCTGTCGGTGACCGAGGTGGTCCGCGACCTCTACCGTTCGGAGGCCCAGCCCGAGCAATCCTACAGCGAGCGCCAGCTCTACGAGGCCGCCCTCGACCGCGTGCTGCGCGAGATCTCCTCGGTGAACAAGATCACCGAGACGGAGGCGCTCAAGCTCATCGAGCAGAGCCTCGCCAAGTCGCCCCGCCGTGCCAAGGGCGAGGCGGAAGCCGAGGGCGATGCCGAGGCGGAAGGCGACGGCGACGAGATCCGGGAAGAGGCCGCCTGATCGGCCTCACGTCCCAAGTCTTATTCGTTCGACCAAAGGGCCCGGCGCACCAGCGCCGGGCCTTTTGCCGTGCCGGCCTCCCCGATAGGCGCCGCTTGGGTGGCCCCCTGTGCCGCAGCGTCGCGTCCCCTCCCCGTCCAGGCCAGCGGAACTATCGGTGCAACGGCCCCGTTGTCGGGTGCCTGGGCCATGCCCCCGGGCCAGTGCCCACGCTCTTCGGACCATTCGGGTCGCTCGACCCGAAGAGCCCCTCGCGGTGCGCGCACGCAACGGACGAAAGGCGGAGGCGGGAATGGCGGACATCGCGGGGATACGGCGACAGTTCATTCGTACGGCCATGGAGGCGCCCTTCCTGGCGCGAGACGAGGAACGTGGCCTCGCCGTCCGCTGGAAGGACGAGCGCGACGAACACGCGCTCCACCGCCTGATCTCCGCCCATATGCGCCTCGTCATCGCCATTGCGGGACGCTTCCGGCATTACGGCCTGCCCATGGCCGACCTCGTCCAGGAGGGGCATGTGGGCCTGATGGAAGCGGCGGCCCGGTTCGAGCCGGAACGGGAAGTCCGTTTCTCCACCTATGCCACCTGGTGGATCAGGGCCTCGATCCAGGATTACATCCTGCGCAATTGGTCCATCGTCCGCGGCGGCACGAGTTCGGCCCAGAAGGCGCTGTTCTTCAACCTGCGCCGCCTTCGCGCCAAGCTGATGCAATCCACCGAGGAGCATGTGGGCGACGAGATCCATCGCCGCATCGCCACCGCCATCGGCGTCTCCCGCGAGGACGTGGCCCTGATGGACGCGCGCCTCTCCGGACCAGACATGTCCCTCAACGCCCCCGTGGGCGAGGAGAGCGAGGCCTCCTCCGAACGGATGGATTTCCTCGTGGATGGGTCCGACCTGCCCGACGAGACGGTCTCGGCTTCGGTGGATGGCGAGCGCCGGCTCACCTGGCTCAACGAGGCGCTCACCGTGCTCTCCGAGCGCGAATTGCGGATCCTGCGCGAGCGGAGACTCACGGAGGACCAGGCGACTCTCGAAGCGCTCGGCCGCCGCCTCGGTATCTCGAAGGAGCGGGTTCGGCAGATCGAGAACCGCGCCCTGGAAAAGCTGCGCCGTGCCCTGGCCGAGCGTTTTCCACAGACCGCCGGCAACGTGTACGTCTGATCGGACGGTGCTTGCCGCCTGAGCCCGGCCCCGGCACATTGACGCTTCAACATCCCATTGGTGGGATGACGGACGTCCATGTCGTCGAGGTGCCTGGTGCGGAATGTCGATGACATGACTGGTGCGACCCGCAGGCCGCTGATGGCGCTCGCGGTGATCCTTGCGGCGAGCATGGCGATCGCCGCTGCCGTGGCCGTCAAGCACGATTTCTCATGGCTGGCGGCCGTCGGCACGTTCTATGGTTTGGTTGCCCTCTGCCAGATCGCTTATCTCGGCCTCGTCGTTGTTCAAGAGCGGGACGGTGCATCCGGCCGGTTGATCTGACGCGTGACCGCCGCTTTTCCGAGCTAGCCGATGGGCACCGAGACGCCGGGTCGCACGAGTACGGCTTCTTACGTCACGGTCTGGGACGTCGATCTCACCCAGGCCCTCGACCACCGGGCGAAGTGCCGGGACCTCCTCTCCGATGACGAGACCGCACGTGCCTCCCGATTCGCCCGCGACGTGGATCGCTGGCGGTTCGAGGCGAGCCACGCGGCCCTGCGCCTCGTGCTCGGAGATCGGCTCGGCTTGGACCCGCGCGACCTCGCCTTCGGTGCGACGCCCTCCGGCAAACCGTATCTCGCGGGTAAGCTCTCCGGGGCATGCCGGTTCAGCCTGTCCCATTCCGGCAGCCGCGCCCTGATCGGGCTTTCCTCTTCCGCGGAGATCGGCATCGACGTGGAAGAGGTGCGCCCGATGCCCGACCTGCTGCGCATCGCGCGGGCGCATTTCGCGCGGGAGGAAATCGCTGCCCTCGAAGCCCTGTCGCCACGCGACCTCACGGCGGCGTTCTTCGCCTGCTGGACGCGCAAGGAGGCCGTGGCGAAGGCCACCGGCCAGGGTCTCTCCCTGCCCCTCGACAGCTTTGTCGTCTCGGTAACGCCGGAGAGGGCGGAGTTGCTGGCGATGCCGGACGGGACGAATGCGTGGAGCCTGCACGCCCTCCCCACGGCACCGGGCTATGCCGCCGCCCTCGCCATCATGGCGGCGAATGTCGACTGCGTCCGCCGCACCCTCCCGCCCGATTGGGCCGCCGGTCTTTCCGCCATATCGCAACAAGGGCCATGATGGCGCTTGCGGCTCCGCGCCGGCCTCGCTATACGTCCGCTCGCTGGTGGAGACGCCGGCCGTCGGAGTGTAGCGCAGTCTGGTAGCGCACCACGTTCGGGACGTGGGGGTCGCAGGTTCAAATCCTGCCACTCCGACCAATCGTTAGCTCGGTTTCTGATAGCTGCCCCGACAGTTATCCCAACAGAAACCCGGGACATCAGCCCAGCATTTGCGGTTGGAAAACCTGCCCCGCGCATTCCACGTGATGCGTCTGGCGGCTCGCGAGTGTGAAGAGAACAGAGCATGCGGTTCAAGGATCTCGGTCCCGATCCGGGTCTAGGTGTCGCGATTGCGATCGCCATGGCGGTGGCCGTCGTGCTCGGGTTCATGTTCGGGCTTATTGGGTAAGGCCGCTGGACCATTGCCTGTGACGCTCCGGGCATAGCGATCCTGCGCCGCCTCCCCTGTCCCGTCCGGCCCATCGCGGCCATCGGGCCTCATGTCAGCCTCCCCAGCCTTCCTGATCGAACCCGAGAGCGGTGATCCCGTATCGAAGGTCGAGGCAGCGTTCATCCGGTTCGAGGGGACGCGGTCCTTTCGGACCGTGCCCGGCAAGCCGAAGGGGACCGTGCCGATCCGGTCGGGCAAGCGGTAGGCGATGGGAAAGCCTGCCCTATGTCCTCGCGGTCGCCGCCAGGAACCCGATCATGAGCACCGAACGCGCCGAGGGATACATCGAGGCACTGGCCGACGTCAGAGAGGCGGTTCGGCGCCGTGTGAACGAGGCCGACGTGTTGAACGACGGCAGGCTTGAACTGCGTGATCTCCTATCCCGGCTGGACGACATGCTGAAGGGCAGCCAACCGCATGAGGAGGCCGACAATGCCCCGCCGGAGCCACTGAGCGGGAGCTTCTGACATGCCGAAGCTTCGCTTCCCGCTCACCATCACGACCGTGGGCGAGGCCATCGCCGTGCTGGACGCGGTCGGGTCGCACGTCAGCTACACGTATTTCGAGGACGAACCGATCCGGCGGCAGAGCACCAAGCGGGTCACGAAGGCTGAGGCGGTGGAGATAGCACAGATGATCGCGCGGGCGCTGACAGAGTCCCTCGCCCAGCCGAACGCGATCAAGCCTGGCCCACCATGACGGCGGACCGGGCTATAGTCGTTTCGTGAGATGGGTTATGCAATGAACCCAAAATCTCGGGGACTTAGGTTGCCAACGTCGTGGACAACGATTTTATCGTCCGGACTCAGACCATCAAATGTCACCAAGACATCGTTCCCATTGTTCATCCGAGCATTATGAATTTCGCCGAACCTATTTGCGACCGTTCTCATTTGGCAACGCATACCAGCGTCCTCACGTCCGGGTTCGCGCGTTCGATGAGAAGCATGACCATCGCCGATTTCGAAGGCACCGTTTCAGGCAGCCAAGCGCCCAGCCCAGTCGAAGCCAGCCGGGTGGCAACACCAATGCAGGGCGAGGCACGGTGCGGGCTGGGTCAGGGTCACGGCGAGGACGGGGCAGTCTTGAGCCATACGGCCCTCGGTCGATCGCGTATCTTTTGAGGATCAGGTCTTCAAGGGCCAGGGCGCTTCGACCGCGGGCCCAGGACGATCAACCAACTCGTAGACCCTCGGGGACCTATCGCGACATACCGCGTTAAGGCATGACGAAATCCCGAGAGGCCCATGGGTCGCTCACGCGTGAGCGGGTTGCGGGTAGGCCGTTTCCGCATCCTGGTGACCATGCCCCAAGACATTCAGCACCCCACCGCGGCCGCCACGCGGAAGACCGTCTCGACGGGCATCGCCGGCCTGGACGACGTCCTTGCCGGAGGTCTGACACAGGGGCGGCTCTACCTGGTCGAGGGTAGCCCCGGAACCGGCAAGACCACGCTGTCGCTCCAATTCCTGCTCGACGGTGTCGCACGCGGCGAGAAGGGTCTCTACGTCACCCTGTCCGAGAGCGCGGACGAGCTGTTGGCCGGCGCAGCCTCCCACGGCTGGTCCCTGGACGGCATCGAGATCCACGAACTCGTCAACGAACTCGGGCTCGATCCCGACAGCGAGCAGTCGATTCTGCACCCGTCCGATGTCGAGCTCGGCGAGACCGTGCGCGAGGTCATGGAGCGCGTCGACGGCCTCAAACCGGCCCGGGTCGTGTTCGACAGTCTCTCGGAACTCCGTCTGCTGGCCCAGAACCCGCTGCGCTACCGGCGTCAGATCCTCGCCCTGAAGCAGTTCTTCGCATCGCGCCACTGCACGGTGCTGCTGCTCGACGACAACACCGCCGACATCCAGCTCCACAGCATCGCCCATGGGGCCCTCGTCCTGGAACGGACGGAGCGTGATTTCGGCTCGGAGCGTCGACGGGTCCGCGTCCTCAAGATGCGGGGCGTCAAGTATCGCGGCGGCTTCCATGATGTTGCTCTCGACACGGGCGGTCTCAGGCTCTTTCCGCGCCTCGTCGCGTCCGAGCACGGGTCGGAGTTCGATATCGCCACCACCTCGACGGGCTTGGCCGAGCTCGACCTCCTGCTCGGCGGCGGGCTGGTCGCGGGGACGAATACGCTGTTGATGGGACCGTCCGGCGCGGGCAAGACGACCACCGCCGTACGCTGCCTCCTCGCCGCGCTCGAACGGGGCGCACGCGCCACCTACTTCCTGTTCGACGAGGGAAAGGCGACCCTGGTCGTACGCTGCGCCCAACTCGGCATGGACCTGCATCCGTATCTCGAGACCGGGATGCTGAGCCTCATGCAGATCGATCCGGCCGAGATCTCGCCGGGTGAGTTCGCTTGCCGGGTCCGCGAAGCGGTCGAGGAGCATGGCTCGACCTTCGTCGCCATCGACAGCCTCAATGCCTACATCCATGCGATGCCGGGCGAGCAGTACCTCATCCTGCAGATGCACGAACTCCTGAACTACCTCAACCAAAAGGGCGTCACGACCGTGCTGGTGCTGGGTCAGCACGGGATCATCGGCGAGGTCCGGTCCGATCTGGACCTGAGCTACCTCAGCGACGCCATCGTGCTGTTCCGGTACTTCGAGGCACAAGGGTCGGTCCGGACGGCCATTTCCGTGGTGAAGAGCCGGGTGAACGGGCACGAGCGCACCATCCGCGAGCTCCGGATCTCGCCGACAGGCCTGCAGGTCGGCGAGACGCTCACCGACTTCCAGGGCGTGCTCACCGGACTTCCGACCTACGCGGGCAGGGTCGCGATGCTGGACGGCGATGCCGATACGTCCGGACCCGCCGCGTGACATTCACTCCGGAGGCCGAGAACCGGGTCCTCGTCCTGGCGCCGCGCGGGCGGGATGCAGCCGTCATCCGCCAGTTGCTGGACAAGTCGGGCACGTCGACCGTCATCTGCCCGGACGTCCCCTCGTGGGTCGCCGAACTGAGGAACGGAGCCGCCGCGACCATCGTCACGGAGGAGGCCCTGGTCGACGAAGACACGACCGCCCTCGACGCCTGGGTCGGCGCTCAGCAACCCTGGTCGGACTTTCCGTTCATCATGCTGGCGACCCGTCAGGCCGGACGCCGGCCGGCCCGGGCGGCCACCCTCATCGAACGCCTCGGCAACGTCGTGCTGCTGGAGCGGCCCATCAATGCCGAGACCCTTGCCAGCGCGGTCGCATCGGCGTTGCGGGTCCGGCGGCGCCAGTATCAAGCCCGCGGGCACATGCTGGAGCGGGAAGAGGCCCAGATGCGGCTTCGGGACGCCAACGAGACCCTCGAACGCCGGGTCGCGGAGCGCACCCGGGAGGTGGAGGCTGCGCGCGAGACCCTTGCCTTTGCACTCGATTCCGCGGGCATGGGCTCCTGGGACCTCGACCTGGTGCATGACACCGCGCGATGGTCCGGGCGGCATGACGCTGTGTTCGGGTACGACCGGCCCGCCATCTCCTGGGGGAAGGCGGATTTCCTCGGCCATGCCGTTGCGGAGGATCGGCCGCTCGTCGCGGCGGCCTTCGACCGCGCCATCGAGACCGGCATCCTCGACATCGAATGCCGCATCAAGCGCCCGGACGGCGCGATCCGCTGGATCGCCGCCAAGGGCCGGGCAGAGTATCGCTCCGACGGGCGACCTGTCCGCATGGCTGGCATCGTCTTGGATCGGACCGACCAACGCGCGACCGAGGAGGCCTTGCGCCAGGCCCAGAAGATGGAGGCCATCGGGCAGCTGACGGGGGGGGTGGCGCACGACTTCAACAACCTGCTGACCGTCATCGTCGGCGGCCTCGACATGATGATCCGCAAGCCGGAGAACACCGAGCGGGTCGTACGCCTGGCCGAAGCCGCCATGGGCGCCGCCCGTCGCGGCGAGCAACTCACCCAGCAACTGCTGGCCTTCTCGCGCAGGCAGATGCTGCGTCCGCAGACCCTCAACCCGAACCGCCTGCTCCTGGATTTTCGCCCGCTGGTCGAGAGGGCCGCGGGCGGCGCCGTCCAGATGGTCTTCGACCTCGACCCGGCCCTCGACCCCATCCGCATCGACCCCTCCCAGTTCGAGGCCGCGGTTCTCAACCTCGTGGTGAACGCCCGCGATGCCATGGAGGACACGGACCACGCCGCGCGCATCACGCTGCGCAGCGGCAATGTCCGTCTCGACACCGCCGCCGTCTCCGACAAAGGCGTGCCGCCGGGCGAATACGTCGAGATTTCGGTCGCCGATACCGGCAGCGGCATCCCACCCGAGACCCTGGCGCGGGTGTTCGAGCCGTTCTTCACCACCAAGGAGGTCGGCAAGGGCACCGGCCTCGGCCTGTCCCAGGTCTACGGCTTCACCCGCAGCGCCGGCGGCTACGTCGCCATCGAATCGGAGGTCGGTGGCGGCACGACGTTTCGGCTTCTCATTCCGCGGTCCTCGGACCCTGCCAGCGAGGAAGCGGGGAGCGGCTCCGGCACCGCGCTTCCGCTCCGGCGGGCCGGGGAAGGCGATACCGTGCTTCTGGTCGAGGACGACGAGGGAGTGCTCGGCATGGCGGTCGAGAGCCTGGAGGAGTTGCGCTACCGGGTCATGGTCGCACGCAACGCGAGGGAGGCGCTGGAGTACCTCAGGGGTGTCGAGCGAATCGACATCCTGTTCTCGGACGTGGTGATGCCCGGCGGGATGAACGGGTCGCAGTTGGCCGTCGAGGCCCAGCGCCTCCGTCCGGGGCTGAAGGTGCTGCTGACCTCGGGCTATGTCGCCAACCTCGACGAGGGCCAGGTCATCGGCAAGGGGGAGCTCACCGTGCTGAACAAGCCGTATCGCCGAGACGAGCTCGCACGCTCCCTGCGTCTCGTGCTGAACGGGGGAGCGGATTGACCCCGGTCCCCCGGCCCCTCGAACCCGACCAGACGAAGGCCGTTCGAGGATCCGTCGCGTGGAGGATCAGGACGGGGTAAGGGTTCCCCCCGAAGCCAGATCGAGAGCGCGCATGCGAATTCCCGCCGAGACCAAGGCCCTGATGCTGTCGGGGGCGATGTACGACGATCTCTCACCCGAGTTGGTCGAGGCGCGTGCCGAGGCGGTCCGCCTGTCGAACGTGTTCAATGCCACCTGGGGGCAGCCGCAGGAAGCGAGGGACGAAGCCCTGCGATCCCTCCTGCGGAGCGTCGGATCCGGCTCCATGTTCGAGCCGGTGCTGCGGGTGGAATTTGGCGAGAACATCACCATCGGCCGCAACTTCTTCGCCAACTTCGATTGCATCATCCTCGATGGAGCCGAGGTGACGATCGGCGACTACGTCCTCTTTGGACCTCGCGTGGGAACCTACACGGCGAACCACGCCATCGATCCGCAGGAGAGGGCCGCAGGGGGATGCTTTGCCAAGCCCGTGACCATCGGCGATCGCTGCTGGATCGGGGGCGGGGTTCACATCATGGGTGGCGTGACCATCGGTGATGGCACCATCGTGGGCGCTGGTTCGGTCGTCACCAAGAGCCTGCCATCCAAGGTGATCGCCGGAGGTATTCCCGCGCGGGTGATCCGGCCCATTACGGATGCAGATCGAACGGGCTTCAAGACCCTGTAGACCTGACGAGACCGTTTCGGGTCCGGCCGTGTGAGAACGCCCTGATCCGATAGGGCAACTCCCGATCCGGGGAGGTCGGGATGACGCGTTTCATCGCAGGCGACGACCGTCGTCAGGCCACGCTCCGTCCTGATTGTCCGGACAATTCCGTCACGGCGACCGTGCATTCAGGCATCAGAGACATGCCCGATGTCCCCTTCATCGGATCTCGACCACGACCTTGCCCTTGGATCTTCCGGCCTCGAGCTCGGTCAGGGCATCGCTGGCCGCCTCGAAGGGGACCACCCGGTCCATGACCGGGCGAATGGTCCCCGCCTCGACCAGTGCCGCGATCTGCGCGAGTTGCGCCCCGTTCGCCCGCATGAACAGGAACGAATAGTCGACGCCGCGAGCCCTGGCTTGACGCCGGATACCGAGACTCAGCAGGCGCATGACCTGCGTGAGGAACCAGTTGAGCCCCTGCGCCTTGGCAAAACCTGGGTCCGGTGGGCCGGAGATCGATATCAATCTTCCGCCCGGCTTGAGAACCGTGAGGGACTTGCGAAAGATGTCGCCGTCCAGGCTGCTGAGGACGATGTCGTAGCCGGACAGGACCGTGTCGAAATCCTGGCGCGTGTAGTCGACCACGACGTCGGCGCCGAGGCTCTTGACCAGATCGGCATTCGCCGCGCTCGTCGTGGTCGCGACCGTGGCGCCGAGGTGCTTGGCGAGCTGGATGGCGAAGGTGCCGACACCGCCGGAGCCGGCGTGGATCAGGACCTTGTCGCCTGGCTTGACCTTGGCGCGCTCGACCAGGACCTGCCACGCGGTCAGGCCGACGAGGGGTATGGACGCCGCCTCGGCCATGGAGAGGTTCTTGGGCTTGAGCGCGAGATCCGCCGGGTCGACCGCGATGCGCTCGGCGAGGGTTCCGATGCGGCCATCCCGCGGCCGTGCATAGACTTCGTCACCCACCTGGAAGCCGCGCACCTCCGATCCGACCCGGATGACGCTCCCGGCGAGATCGTGGCCCAGGACGAAGGGCGGTGTGTAGGGAAGGAGCAACTTGAACTCGCCGTTGCGGATCTTGGCGTCCAGAACGTTCAGCCCGGCCGCACGAATCTCGATCAGAACGTCGCCCGTCCCAATGGTGGGTTCCGGCATATCGCCCAGCCGAAGCGGCTGCTTTTTCCTGTATCGGTCGAGAATGAACGCCTTCACGAGGTTACGGTCTCCGGAATCGAATGCTTGAACGACTTGCGAGGCGGCCACGTCGTGCGGTGCGCCATGCACCAGGCGAGGCTTGGGACAATCGCCCGTTGCGCCGCCTGGACGGCGTCCCATCCCCCTGCATCGTGACGCGCCGGGACCGTCAGGGGCTCGCGGGTTTCGAAACCCGCAGGCGCAGCATCGTCAATCTCGTCCGCCTCCATCATCGGAGGCCACGAGGCGCGATCCGCTCCTGACACGCTGTGGGGGTCCTGGGCAGGTTTCGCCCCGCCCTGTCCGTGCTCGTCCGTGACTGAAACGCGGGCTTTGACCGACATGGCAGGATCCCTGGTCTGACGAAGCAGTAATTATGATCGCCGTCATAATTGAAGTTTAATATGATCGCGGTCATATTTGTGTCAACGGTCCCACCGGAGATTCCTCGAGATGCGCGTGACCCAGGAGCAGATGCGCGAGAACCGCCACCGCATCCTTTCGGAGGCCAGCCGCCTGTTCCGTGAGAAGGGTTTCGACGCGGTCGGGATCGCCGAGGTGATGAAGGCCGCGGGCCTCACCCATGGCGGCTTCTATGGTCACTTCGCGTCGAAGGAGGAGCTGATGGCGCACGCCATCGCCCAAGCCACGACCGAGGTGTCAGGACGGTGCGACGATCCGCAGACCCTTGTGGCGAAGTACCTGTCACCCGCACATCGCGACAACGTCGCGGACGGGTGCCCGATGGCAGCCCTGGCCGCAGACGTCCGACACCGACCTCCCGCAACGCGGTCGGCGATGAGTGTAGGCATCCGCAGCCAGATCGACGGCTTGGCTCGAGCGCTGCCCGACGACGTCACCGCGGATAGACGCCGCGAGGCCATCGGCACCTACGCGGCCATGCTTGGCGCCCTGATCCTGGCGCGTGCGGTCGACGAACCGACGCTCTCGGACGAGATCCTCTCCGAGACCCGAGCCTGGATGGCTACCGCCCCGTGATTGCTGACATCCGACGGTGGCACGACGGGGGATGGGACGCGGGCGATGACCGCGTCGGGTCCGCGGCACGCCGCGCCTGCCTGCACCATGCCGGTCGCAATATCGCTCCTGTCATGCCGCTCAGCGCGGCCGGGCGGGATTGCCCATCACGGTCACTCCCGCAGGCACGTCGCGGGTGACGACCGCCCCCGCACCGATGATGGCATCGTCCCCCACGGTGACCCCTGGAAGGATCAGCGCGCCTCCTCCAATCCACACATTCGCCCCGATGAGGATCGGCAGCCCGCTTTCGACCCCCTCACGCCGGAGCGCGGGATCGCGAGGATGATCGGCGGTCAGGAACTGCACGCCGGGCCCCACCTGCGTCAGGTCGCCGATGGAAACGGGAGCGACGTCGAGGATCACGCAGTTGAAGTTCAGGAACACGCCCTCGCCGAGGGAGATGTGCTGACCGTAATCGCAGTGGAAGGGTGGGCGCACCACTGCGCCCTCGCCAACGTGAGCGAACAATTGGCGCAACAGCACTCTCCGCTCGGCGGGCGATGACGCGAGGGTCGTGTTGTATCGGGCCATCCACTCCCGGGCACGCTGAGCATCCGCCTTGAGTTCGGGGTCGCCCGGCAGGTAGGCCTCGCCCGCCAGCATCTTCTGCTTTTCGGTTCTCATGATCGGTCGATCCCCGCGCGTTTGGACGTCGACGGCCTGTCCTCAGCCGCCCACGTGTACATATGTACGCATCGGTGGAGGATGCCAACCGCGGCCGGACGGGTTCGTCGGCCCGTCATTTTGGAGATTGCCTTGACCGGAGCCCAGCGCCGTCACGATCCCGAGCGTCGTCTCCGTATCATCAGCGCCGCACTCGACGTCGTCGCCTCGCATGGCGTCGCCGGCACGACGCACCGCAGGGTTGCAGCAGCCGCCGACGTGCCACTCGGTTCGATGACCTACCACTTCACCAATATGGACGAGGTGCTGGTCGAGGCGTTCAGGCTTCTCGCGGACAGGGTGTCGACGCGGTTCACGGAGCGCCTTGCCACGGCAACGAACCTCGACGAGGCGTGCGAGGCCGTGGTCGATCTCATTGTCGATGAGAGTTGGGCCACGCCCCGCACCATGCTGCTGAGCTACGAGCTGTATGCCTTCGCGGCCCGCAATCCCCCGGTGCGTCAGGTCATGCAGGACTGGATGGAGAAAAGCCGCGCGGCGTTGCGGCGGCATTTCGCGCCCGACACCGCCAAGGTGCTGGACGCCTTGATCGAAGGCCTGTCGATCCATCGGTCGGTGGATCTGGAGCCGATGACACGAGCAGAAGTCCGTTCCGTGATCGGACGTTTGATTCACTGAGGTCGTGGTCGGTTCAGTCCGGTTCGTGACATGCGGCGGCGAGGAGATCATCCGCAACGCGGCCAAGGATCTCCCTGGAAAGCGCGGGATCGGGGACGACGCGGGACAGGATGACGGCGCCCACCATTTCGGACAGGGCCGCGACCGCCGCTGACCTTTTGTCCGTGGCATCCGCACCCGGCATGATGGCGACGAGAAGGTCGAGATAGCCGCTGACGATCGTCCCGAAGAACGAGCGCAGATTCGGGTCGTCACTCCGCGCCGCATCGATCGCCAAGGTCGCGAGACTGCATCCAACTCCCGGATTGTCCCGGTGTTGCTCGGAGACGTAGTAACGAACGAGCGCCGCGAAGGCGTCTCCGGTCTCCGCGCTGATCCGTTCCCGAATGTCTTGGCTGGACATCTCATAGGCACGGCGTACGGCCTCGACCACGAAGTCGTCCTTCGACCTGAACTGACGGTAGAAACCGCCGTGCGTCAGGCCGGCGGCCTTCATGAGGTCGGCGATGCCGATGCCCGCGATGCCGCGCTCGCGGAAGAGCGTCGCGGCGGTATCGAGCACCTTATGTCGGTTCTGCTCGACCTGCTCCCTGCTGACCTTCACGTCGGACCCCGTCAATGATGATGATCGACATATAAGGCACCCCCGTCGGTTTGTCAGCCGCCTTGGTTCCAAAGACCCGCTTGACAATGACGGTCATCATCAATAGCTATTGATGACGAACATAATCATTGGAGCGAGCAGCCATGAGCAACGTCGAGCGGAAAGCAGCCACCGAAAAGGTTGCCCTTGTCACGGGTGCCGCAGGCGGCATCGGCCTCGCGGCCGCCGTCGCCTTGAGCCGGAGGGGCTTCCGCGTCTTCGGTACGAGCCGGAAAGCGTCCCCCGGCGAGGTGCATCAAGGCATCGCCATGCTGCGCTGCGACGTCACCGACGACGCATCCGTGACGCAGGCGGTGGCGGAGGTCATCCGGCTTGCCGGCCGGATCGACGTCCTCGTGAACAATGCGGGCCGCAGCCTCATCGGCGCCGCCGAGGAATCCTCCCTCGGCCAGGCTCAAGGCCTGTTCGACATCAACCTCTTCGGCATCGTCCGGACCACCAATGCCGTCCTGCCGATCATGCGCACGCAGGGTAGCGGCCGGATCGTCAACGTCAGTTCGGTGGCGGGCTTCCTGCCGGGGCCGTACACGGCGCTCTACAGCGCGACCAAGCACGCCGTCGAAGGCTATTCGGAGTCTCTCGACCACGAGCTTCGTAGCTTCGGCATCCGCGTCTCCCTCGTCGCACCCGCCTTCACCCGGACCGAGTTGGAGACCAACGCGGACAAGCCGGACCGGACCCTCAGCGTCTACGACACAGGTCGCCAGGCGATGATCGCGACCTGGCAAAACGGCATCGCCTCCGGAGATCCGGTAGAGGCCGTCGCCGAAAAGGTCGTCGCAGCCGCCACCGATCAGCAGCCGAGCATCCGCTACACGCCGGGCAAGACGGCCGGCCGGCTCCGGTTCATGCGGCGCTACGTTCCCGAAAAAGCCTTCGACAAGAGCTTCCGCAAGCAGATGGGCGTCGTCTGACACGAACCATCCTCGCCCAAGTCATGATCGAGCAACAGGAATTCGGTCCAGCCATGAAATACTATCTCTGCAAGTACATCCCGCCGCGCTCCGACTTTCTGGCGACGATGAGCGCCGACGAGAAGGACTGGATGGGTCGGCATGGCGCCTTCCTCGACGACCTGCTCGAACAGGGCACCATCGTCGCGCATGGTCCGGTCATGGACCCGACTGGTCCATACGGGGTCTCGCTCTACCGGATCGCCGACGACCAGGACATCGCGGCGCTCACCTCGCAGGACCCCATCGTGCGGAACGGTGCCGGCCATTACGAGCACCATCCGATGCTGCACCTCAAGGCGCGGGGCTGACACCTCCACCGAACGACCGCCCGCACGCCATCGTGGCGAAAGCCGGTTCCGGCGGTCCAGGCTTCAAAGGGATACGTCCATGACAACCTCGCTCGTCACCGGTGCATCGAGCGGCATCGGCACCGTCTACGCACGTCGCCTGGCCGCCCGGGGGCACGATCTCGTCCTCGTCGCCCGGGCGACCGACCGACTGAACACCCTCGCCGATGAATTGCGGGCCGCGTACGGCGTCGCCGTCGAGGTCATCACCGCTGACCTCGTCGACCCGGCGCAGCGCGAACCGGTGCTGGCGCGTCTGCGCTCGACCCCGGCCATCGACCTCCTGGTCAACAATGCCGGCGCGGGGTTGATGGGAGGCTTCGTCGAGGCCGAGGCCGAAGCGATGCAGACGCTTCTGACCCTGAACGTCGTGGTCCCGACGTTGCTCGCCTCCGCCGTCATCGGCGGCATGGTCGAACGAGGCACCGGCTCCATCGTCAACATCGCGTCCGTCCTGGCGTTGCTGCCCGAATACTCGCCCGGCATCTACGCGGCCACGAAATCCTACCTGTTGACGCTCTCGCAGAGCCTGGCGGCCGAAGTCTCCCCGCACGGCGTTTACGTGCAGGCGGTCTTGCCGGCCGCCACGCGCACCGAGATCTACGAACGTGCCGGCGGCACCATCGACGCGGTGCCGAACGTCATGGAGGTCGACGATCTCGTCGATGCGGCGTTGGTCGGGTTCGACCGCAAAGAGATGGTGACGATCCCGCCGGTTCCCGAGGCGGCGGCGTGGGACGCGTTCGAAGAGGCGCGGTTCGCCTTGGCGAAGGGGTTCAGCAACTCGGAGCCGGCGGCCCGATACCGTCCTTGACGAGGGCGAGGACCGGCAACGGGCAACCAATGTCAAGCCAAGGTGTGGCGACCGCTTGATGCGTCACCGTCGAAGCGTAGCCTTGCCTTGCCTCGCGGACGCTTCGGTGTTCGACCTCAGCCCATTCGGCCGGCACGTCCCATGGGCCGAACAGTGCGCGGCCCAGATCCGCCCATCGAGACTCCCGACTCGAAGGGCTGGTCGGGTCCACGGGACGCGTGACGAATCCGCTGCGTTCCCGATCACGAAGACACTGCGTCGACATCCCCTTCGCGATATCCCGAGCTGGGAATCCCGGTTAACGGGTGTGGGACCGAGGTGTCGGTCACGCCCTCGCCGCGACACGCCAGCGTGGCGGTGAACTCGTCCGGAGCAAACGTGACGTACCTCATCGAGACCCACCTCGAACGTGGCCGGCGAGACGCCGCCTTGCCGGAGCCGGGTACGCCCGTGGCGCGATGAGGCAGGGCGCGAGGAATGAGATCCATGCGACGCTGTTTCGTCTGTGAGGCCGATAGCCTCGAGCCGACGGACCGGCACATCGTCCATGAGGATGGGCGACGGCGGGCGTTTCCCTTCGCCTGTGCCTCGTGCGGCGTGCTGATCGAGGCCGGGGCGGAGTCCGCCGCATGCTGGGCCGATCTCGCGCGAGGCTTGGCCGGACGCGCGTTCCGCCTCGACCCGCAAGCGCCCTACGGTCTCGACATCTACACCCTGCGCCTTGCCGCGACCCGGCTGCGCCGTGGCGTGCGGGCGGCGTGCGAGGCCGACCGGGCGGCACTGCTCCATCCGCATTCCGAACGGGCCGCCGCCGGAGACCTGTTCGATCTCGACGCCGCGCTGCCGGCAACGGTCTCGCTCGGCCTCCTCTGCCGGCCGCAGGATCTGGACGCCGTGCTGGCCCGCCTCCCCGCCCATGCGGCCTGGACCAGCGACGTGGCGATCCTCCTCGACGCTCCCGACAGCCCGCAGGTTTCCGCCGCCATCGCCGGCTATCCCCCCGGCGCCGTGCGGATCGCCGCCCGGCCCCTCGCCGGCGACTTCGCGGCCCAGCGCAACGCGCTGCAGGACCTGTCGCGCCGTGCCTGGATGCTCCAGCTCGACGCCGACGAGGAGTTGGCACCCGCCGTGGGTGAGCTGCTTCCGGCCCTGGCCGCCCTGGCCGAGGAGGGGGACGTCCTCTCCATCGGCCTGCCCCGGCGCAACCGCGTCGACGGGATCCTGTCGGATGTCTATCCGGACGTTCAGTACCGCCTGAATCGCGCGGATGTCCGCTTCGGGGGGCGTGTTCACGAGCGGCCCGATCTCGGCGGTGCGTGGCGGCGGGGCTTCATCGCCCTCTACGGCGCCATCGAGCACCGGCTCTCGCGCGCCCATGTGGAGGCGCGGTCCCGGCGCTACGAGGCGATGGATCCCGGCCGGGGGCGGCCGGAGGAGGAAACGGCACTGCTGCGCCCCTATCGGCCCTGACGCGCTCCCGCGATGGCGCGTTCGTAGAGCGCCAGGGTCTCGGCTCCGAGCCGCGCCCGGTCGAAGGCACCGCTCGCCGCCAGGGCGCGGTCCCGCAGGCGCAGGCGCAGGACGGAATCCAGGAGCAGCGGCCGGATGGCGTCGGCCAGGGCCGCCCCGGTCGCCTCCTGCGCGAGAATGCCTGCGCCCGGCCCACCGATGAAGGCGCGGGCACTGGCATCCTCGGCGCAGGCCACCACCGGGCGGCCATGGGCCAGGGCTTCCTGATAGACGAGGCCGAAACTCTCGTAGCGCGAGGGGGCGAGCACCGCATGCGCTCGCCCATAGGCGGTCTCCAGGGCCACGGCGTCGATCCGGCCGAGGGCGCGCAGGCGCCGTCGCGCGACGGCGGGACAATCCGCCGGGAGGTCGGCTTCGGAGACGCCGACGAGGGCGATCTCGAAGGCGGGAAGCGTTCCGGTCTCGCCTTCGGCACCGAGGATCGCGGCGGCCGCCAGCAGCAGATCGAACCCCTTGCGCGGCTCGGCCCGGCCGACGAACAGCAGGCGGACCGGGCCGTCCGTGGCCTCCGGGTAGGGCGCGGCGCGAGCGCGTTCCAGCATCTCCGGGGGCAGGCTCAGGCCGATCACGGCGTGGGGCCGGCCGGGGCGGAGACCATAGAGCGCCGTCATCCGCATGGCGTGCTCGCCGGTGTTCGAGATCAGGCCGGCGCTCGCCCGGGCCTGCCGACGTTCGAGCCGGTCGGCGGCGAGACCGTCGAGGCGGTCGCGCAGGGAGGCGGCCGGTTCGCGCGAGAAGGCGGCGGGCGTCGAATTGCGGGTCACCAGGGGCGGGGCATCACCGCCTCCGAGGAGGGCGGCCGGCCCGTACCAGTTCGTGGCCTCGATGCAATCGAAGGGATTCCGGGCATGCGCCCGCAGCACCGCCCGGCGGAAGGCGATGGGCGCGGCGAGGTGCCCGGCCGATCCCCACAGGCGCAGCCGCGCGAGGGAGGAGGCCGGCGGGAGGCCGATCCCCTCGACCCCGACGCCCGCATGGTCGCCGGACCCGGTACGGTCGAGGGTGAACACCGTGACAGTGATGCCGAGCGCGCTCAGGCTCTCGGCGATCTCGCGCGCGGCGGTGGAGAGCCCGCTCGGGGCGGGGGGATAGTCCCAGGCGAGGAGCGCCGTGCGCATGCACCCGCTCACCGGCCGAGCAGACGCCGGTAGATCGCGAGGTAGTCGGCGGCCATGCGCTCGGCGGTGAAGCGCGCCTCGAAGCGGCGGCGCACCTGCGCCCGGTTGAGCTCGCCCACCCGCGCCAGGGCCGCCACCGCCTCGGCCTCGGAGGAGACGACGAAGCCCGTGACCCCGTCCTCGACGATCTCCGGCACGGAGCCGCGATTCCAGGCGATCACCGGGGTGCCGCAGGCCATGGCCTCGATCATCACGAGGCCGAAGGGTTCGGGCCAGTCGATAGGGAACAGCAGGGCGCGGGCGCCGCCGAGGAGCCGGCCCTTGGCGCCGTCATCCACCGGGCCGACATAGACGGCGTCGTCACCGAGCAGCGGGCGGACTGCCCGGTCGAAATAGTCCGGGTTTCCCACATCCACCGTCCCGGCGAGGCGGATCGGCAGGCCCGCCGCGCGGGCGACGCGGATGGCGACGTCGGGCCGCTTCTGGTCGGTCATCCGGCCGATGAAGGCGAGATGGCCCTCCGGCTCCGTCCGCAGGGCGTAACGGTTGCGAGCGATGCCGTGATGGACGATACCGGCGCGGTTCGCCGCCGGGATGCCGGCTTCCTGCGCCGCCGAGATCGCCGCCACGGGCAGGTCGGGGAAGCCGGCGAAGAACAGCGCCCGGTCGCGCTCGTCCACGCGCCAATGCACCGTCGTCAGGCTGCGGCATCGCCGCGCGCCGAGCACGGGGGCATGCGCGAACTCGCCGTGGCAATGGACGATGTCGAAATCGTCGAGGCGGCGGGCAAGCGCCTCCATCTGCAGGGCTTCTAGGGCGGCGGGCACCCCCGGAGCCACCCGGCCCTCACGGGCCTCCAGGGCGGCGAGACTGAGGTGATCCCCGACCCTTGGTATATCTGTCACACTGTCCGCCGGGGCGAAGAGGATTATTTCCACCCCTAAGTTCCGCAGTGCTATGCTCAGATCATGGATGACGCGCTCCGTCCCGCCATGATGCGTCGGAGGGGTCGGAAAGATGTTGGGTGCAACCTGCGCAATACGGATCACAGGTTGTTCTTGTGTTTTAGAAATAACATTTGACACTTTATCCGTATTCCATGTGACGGCACCCCGCCGCTGATGTTCGTTCTTCACATCGCGCTTCAAGGATGTCTTCGCGGTGACGACGTCGCCTACGGCCTGACCGCCGATACGGGCGGCCATATCCGCTACTTGCTCGATCTCGTCCGGGCCTGTGCCCAGGACGCGGCCGCAGACCGGATCGTCATCGCCACCCGCCTGTTCGAGAGTGCGCTCGGGGCCGACTATGCCGTGCCCGAGGAAGCCGTATCGGACAAGGTGACGATCGTGCGACTCGCCAGCGCGTCGCCGGATTACCTGCCCAAGGAAGCGCTGCACGGGGAGGTGGCGAGCTTCTCCGAAGCCCTCGTCACCTGGATTGCCGCGCAGCCCGTGCGCCCCGCCATGATCCACGCGCATTACGCCGATGCTGCCGCCGTCGCCGCCCTGGTGGAGGATCGGCTCGGCATCCCCTTCGTGTTCACCGCGCATTCCCTCGGGCGGGTGAAGGCCCGCGCCATGGGCCGGCCGCCGACGGATACCCCGTCCCTGGCGCACCGGATCGCGGCCGAGGAGACGGCCCTGGCCCGCGCCGCCCTGGTCATCGCCTCCTCCCGCGACGAGGCCGAGGTGCAATACGCGACCTATGCCGCCTACGATCCCGGCCGCATCCGCGTCCTGCCGCCGGGCAGCGACCTGGCGCGCTTCCACGCGGCGCGTACCTGCCCGAGGGTCGACGCCTCCATCGACCGTTTCCTGCGCGAGCCCGGCAAGCCCGCGCTGCTCGCTCTCGCCCGGCCCGTGGCGAGAAAGAACCTCGCCGCCCTGGTCACCGCCTATGGCGAGAGCCCAGAGCTCCAGGCGCGCGCCAACCTCGTCCTCGTGGCCGGAACCCGCGACGACCTCGACGACCTCGACGGCGGCATGGCCGAGACCATGCGCGACCTCCTCGTGCTCATCGACCGCCACGATCTCTACGGGCGGGTGGCCTATCCGAAGACCCACCGCCCCGACGACGTGCCGGCCCTCTACGCCTATGCCCGCGAGCGCGGCGGGGTGTTCGTCAACCCGGCCCTCAACGAGCCCTTCGGCCTGACCCTGCTCGAGGCCTCCGCCGCCGGCCTGCCCCTGGTCGCCACCGATAGCGGCGGTCCCAACGACATCGTCGAGACCTGCGGCAACGGCCTCCTCGTCGATCCGCGTGATCCGGCCGAGATCGCGCGGGCCTGCCTGCGCATCCTCACCGAGCCCGGCCTGCGCGAACGCTACGTCGCCGGCGGCGAGCGGGCGGCGGCGGCCTACGATTGGGACCGGCATGCCGTGCGCTACCACGCCCTGCTGCGCGCCCTCGAGGCGGCCGAGGGGCCGTCGAGCCATCCGCGCCAGCTCCTGATCTGCGACATCGACAACACCCTGGTCGGATGCGACGCCGGCCTCACCGCGTTCCGGCTCTGGCGCAGCGAGCAGGAGGGCCTCGCCTTCGGCGTCGCCACCGGGCGGTCGTTCCACAGCGCCATGGCGATCCTGGAGCAGCAGGCGAGCCCGCGCCCCCAGGTGATGATCACGTCGGTGGGCTCGGAGATCTATCATCTCGACGCCAACGGGGTGAGCTACACCGCCGACCGGGCGTGGCGGGACGTGGTGTCCCGTGGCTGGAGCCGGGAGGAGGTGCGGGCCGTGCTCGGGCAGGTTCCCGACCTCGTTCCGCAAGGCCCCCTGGAACAGCGCCCGCACAAGCTCAGCTATTTTGGCGACGCCGCCACCGCCCGGCGCGTGCGGGGCAGGCTCGACGCCTCGGGCCTCGCCGCCTCGATCATCCACAGCCACGGCCGCTACCTCGACGTGCTGCCGCCCGCGGCCTCGAAGGGGACGGCGGTCGATCACGTCCGCGCGCTGTACGGCCTCGCCGAAGGCAACGTGTTCGTAGCGGGCGATTCCGGCAACGACGTGGAGATGCTGCGGGTGCGGCGACAGGCGATCATCGTCGCCAACTTCTCCGACGACCTCGCCACCCATGCGGCGCTCGGCCATTCCTACGTCGCCCGCGCCTCGCATGCGCGCGGCGTCATCGAGGGCGTCGCGCATTTCCGGAAGACGCCCGTCCATGCCGGCTAGCACGGCCTCGGCGAGCGTTCTCACCCTGGTCCGCCACCGCGAGGAGCATCTGCGCAACCTGATGCGCGGGCTCGCCCGGCAGACGGTGGCGCCCCTGGAACTCGTGATCGCCTGGATGCAGCCGGAGACGGCCCCAGACTTGCCGGATCCCGGCTGTCCCGTCCGCCACCTGCACGTGCCGGGGGAGCCGATGCCGCTGGCCGCCGCCCGCAACCGCGCCGCCGAGGCGGCGGAGGGCGAGCGCCTGATCTTCCTCGACGTGGATTGCATCCCCGGGCCGGGGCTGGTCGCGGCCTATGCCGGAGCCGAAGCCGAGGCGCTGCTGCTCGGCGAGGTGCTCTACCTGCCCGAGGGCGCCGTGGGGCCTCACCTCGATTGCGAAGCCCTCGACCGTGCCGGGCGGGTGCATCCGGCCAAGCCCCCGATCCCGGAGACCGGCCTGCGCCCGGAGCCGGAGGCGCGGGAGCTCTGGGGCCTGTCCTTCGCCCTTCCGGCCTCCGCCTACCGCAGCGTCGGCGGCATGGACGAGGGCTTCTCGGGCTATGGCGGCGAGGAAACCGATTTCGCCGTGCGCCTCGCGGCCTCCGGCCTGCCGACCTTCTGGATCGGGGGGGCGCGGGCCTACCACCAGCATCACCCGGTCCACGTGCCGCCCCTGCCGCATTTCGACTCGATCCTGCGCAACGCCAGCCGCTTCCATGCCCGGCACGGCACCTGGTGCATGGAATACTGGCTCGGCCAGTTCCGCGAGGCCGGCCTCATCGCCTGGGACGCGCAGGCCACCGCCATCCGGCGCCTGCGCGCTCCCGACCCCGCCGAGATCGCCGCCGCCCGGCAGCCCGGCACGCGCCTGTTCTCCTGAACCCATCCTGAGCCCCATGACGAAACCCATCGCCTTCTTCGTCCATCACCAGGGGCGCGGACACGCCAACCGCACCCGCGCCGTGGTGGCCGAGTTCGCCGCCACGCGGCCGGTCTCCGTCCTCACCGCCGATCCGAGCCTGTTCGACGGGTTCTCCCGCGATATCGAGATCGTCGCCCTGCCCAACATGATCGGCGCCAGGGTGCCCACCGCGCGCCTGTTCGCCGAGCCGACGCCCCGCGTGATGCATTGCGTGCCGCTGGGCGTGAGGGAGACGCGCCGGACCATGCGCACCATCCTCGATCATCTCGACGACCGGGAGGTCGGCCTGTTCGTGGTGGACGTCTCGGCCGAGATCGCCCTGCTGGCGCGCGCGGCGAGCGTGCCGGCGGTGCAGATCCGCATGCACGGAGACCGCTCCGACATCGGCCATGTGGGCGCCTACGAGGCCTGCATCGGCATGCTCGCCCCCTTCGACGAGCGGCTGGAGCAGGACGATTACCCGGATTATCTCCGCGCCAGGACCTTCTACAGCGGCGGCCTGTGCACCAGCGTCGATCCGGTGCTCTCGCGCGCCGAGGCCCGCGCCCGCTTGCGGCTCGATCCCGACCGGGAGATCGTCGTCGCCGTGACCGGCGGCGGGGGCAGCGGCACGCCCTACGCGCCCCTCACCGTCGCGGCACGCGCCGTGCCCGACGCCCTCTGGCTGACCCTCGGGCCGACCCACCGCGAAGGCCACGAGACCGATTTCGGCAACCTGCGCGAACTCGGCTGGGTGCCGTCCGTGACCGACTATATCGCCGCCGCCGACATCGTCATCGCGTCCGCCGGCGACAACACGGTCCACGAGGTCGCGCGGGTGGGCGGGCGCCTCGTGGTGATGCCCGAATGGCGCTATTTCGGCGAGCAGACGCGCAAGGCCGAGGCCCTGGTGCGCCTCGGCGTCGCCGTGCAGGCTCCGCACTGGCCCGGCGACCTCCAGGGCTGGCGCGATCTCCTCGACCGGGCGCGCCGGCTCGACGGCGAGACCCTGCGCCCGCTCCATGCCCCGGAGGCCGCCGCCCGCGCCGCCGGCTGGCTCGAAACCCTCACCGACGAACTCTGGGCCGGCGCGCCCGCCGCTTGAACCCTTCCGCTCCCCAAAATCGGACCTCGAGAATGTCGACCGTTTCCGTCGTGACGCTGGCCAAGGGACGGCCTACGCATCTCACCAACCTCGTCCTCGGCCTGATGCGTCAGACGCAAGCGCCCGCCGAACTCGTCGTCGCCCGCATGCAGGACGAGCCCTACGACCTGCCGGAGGCGCCGTTCCCGATCCGTCAGATCCCGGTGGCGGGCGACCCGCTGCCGCTGGCCGCCGCGCGCAACCGCGCCGTGGCGGCCGCGTCCGGGGAGGCGGTGGTCTTCCTCGACGTGGACTGCATCCCCGCGCCCACCCTCGTGGCGGATTACGCGCGCCGCCTCGAGGAATGCGACGGATTGCTGATGGGCGAGGTACTCTACCTCCCCGGCGGCGCCACTGCCGGCGCGTGGAGCTGCGACGGCTTCGCGGATGTCGCCGTCCGGCATTCGGACCGGCGCGGCCCGCCGGCCGAGGGGATCGAGATCTGCAACGATTATCGCTGCTTCTGGTCCCTGAACTTCGCCATGCGGAAAGCGACCTTCCTCGGCGTCGGCGGTTTCGACGAGCGCTATGCGGGCTATGGCGGCGAGGACACCGATTTCGGCAAGCTCCTCGACGGGCGCGGCATCGCCATCGCCTGGCTCGAAGGCGCGCGCGTCTATCATCAGTACCACCCGCACCACATGCCGCCGATCCATCATCTCGATAGCGTGGTGCGCAACGCCGAACTGTTCGAGGCGAAATGGGGCTACCGGACCATGGGCCACTGGCTCCATGCGTTCCGCCTCATGGGCCTGATCGACGACACGCCCGGGCGGCCGATCCGCATCCTGCGCCGCCCGGATGCCGACGACCTGGCGCTCACCGGCCAGCAGAGCCACCAGCCCTATTCGAACACCGCTTCGGTCATCCGCATCCTCGATGCGCGCAACGCCGCCGCCCTCACCGAGCGGGCTGGAATCCTCGCGGCGGAGCCCGAGCCGGCATGAAAGCCATCCGATGAGGATCGCGCTCCTCGCCCATGTGCGCCAGCCCATCGCCCAGCCGTTCAAGGGCGGCATGGAGGCCCATAGCTGGCACCTCGCCCGGGGGCTGCAGGCCCGCGGCCACGAGGTCGTGCTGTTCGCCTCCGGCGACAGCGACCCGCGCTTCACCCTCGACCCGGTCCTGCCCGAGCATCAGGAGCGGACGTTCCCCGGCCAGGAGCATACCGGCAACCCGGCGCTGATCGCCCATCTCGATGCCGGCTACGCCGCCGCCTGCGACGGGATCGCCGCCGGCGGCTTCGACGTGGTCCACAACAACAGCCTCAGCCGCCTGCCCCTGGCGCGCGGGCGAACGGAGGCGGTGCCCACCGTCACCTCCCTCCACGTGCCGCCCTACGATGCCCTGCGCTGGTTCGTTCACGACGGTGTCGCCCCCTCTCACCGGATCACGGTGACGTCGCAAGGGCAGCTGCGGGCCTGGTTCCCGGACGGGGCGCCGCCCGAAGTCTCGGTGCTCCATAACGGCATCGACCCGGCCGATTGGCCCTACCGCGACCAGGGCGACGGCAGTGCCGTCTGGTGCGGCCGGATCACGCCCTACAAGGGGACGCACCTCGCCATCGAGGCGGCCCGCAGGGCGGGCATCGCCCTCACCCTCTTCGGCTCGACGGAGGATGCCGAATACTGGGAAGAGGCGGTCAGGCCGCTCCTCGGCGGGGCGATCCGCTATGGCGGCCATCTCGACGGGGCCTCCCTCGCGGCGGAAGTCGGACGGGCCTCGGTCTTCCTGTTCACCCCCTGCTGGGACGAGCCGTTCGGCCTCGTCGCCATCGAGGCCATGGCCTGCGGCCTGCCCGTGGCCAGCATCGACAGGGGAGCGGCCCGCGAGGTCATCGGCGAAGCGGGCGCCTTCGCCCCGCCCGGAGACGCCGCCGCCCTCGCCGACGCGATCGGGCAGGCATTGGCCATCCCGCGACGGACCCCGCATGACCGCGTCCGCCGCCACTTCACGCACGACGTCTGGTTGAACGCGTGCGAGGCGCTGTACGCCGACGTCCGACATTCGCACCCCGGCAACCGGGATCGATAGAGAGCCCGACGTGACGCGCCTCCCGCTGGGATGCGTGGTCCGTCCAAAGCCCGTCGGACGGCCGCCGTCGCGGGGCGGCCCTGAACTACGATCCGAAATGGCTTGACGTCGAAGGCTTTAGCCTCTTCCTGCCATCGAATGCTGCAGAGCACAAAACGATAACTCACTGCAGCAAAACGAATACAGATTCCGAAGCATACGAAAACGATCATTAAGTATTGAATCGTACCCAACCCTCAATATGGCGGGAACTGCGGCAGTGCTCCGGAACCGTTTGAGCATGCAAGGCCTTTGAAGCTCGGGCATCAAACGCCCCCATGCCATGTAAGCCGGCATGATCTTCAATTTATCCCGTCGTTCTCGATTTGTGGGTTTGGAGAAAACAATGGCCACTGTCTCGATCCTTACCAATGCTGGCTTCGACGTTCGCGACTTCTTTGTTCCCAACCTGGGTGGTGCCGACCTCACATTCACAGGGCTCGTCGACAGCGTCGGGGACCTCCTTCTCGACGGCACCCGAACCGATACGTTCGAGGTTCTGACGATCGAGGCGAACGGCCTCACCTACAACTACAGCGGCAATTGGGAGATCGAGGCCTCGACCGGCCTGGTGACCGGAACGGTCTCGGCGTCGGGCGGGTATGACGGGGTCGAGGTCAAGCTCGGCAACACCGTCCTGGCGACGCTCGACCTGCCGTTCCAGCCGGTGAACCTCGGAACGGAAACGAGTGCCGGCATTCTCGGGAGCGTCGGAACCCTCGTGACGGATCTCGTCGGCGGCACCGTGGACATCCTTCTCGGAACCCTCGATGACACGGTCTCCCTGGTCGGGCTCAATCTCGATGCCACGCCCGATCTCATCGACATCGTCATCGATGCCGGCGGCACCCAGACCGGCGGCGATGGCGACGACACCCTGCGCGGCGGCATCGGCGGCGATACCCTCGACGGCGGCGCCGGCAACGACACCATGATCGGCGGCCGCGGCGACGATACCTACATCGTCGATTCACCCGGCGACACCGTCGTGGAGGCCCCCGGCCAGGGCGACGACACCGTCCGCTCGTCGGTGACCTACACCCTCCCCGACAACGTCGAGAACCTGATCCTCCTCGGCACCGGCGACATCGACGGCACCGGCAACGCCCTCGACAACAGCATCGTCGGCAATGACGGTGACAACCGCCTCGACGGCGGGGCCGGCAACGACCGGCTCACCGCACGCGGCGGCGACGATGTCCTCATCGGCGGCGCCGGCGACGACACCCTGCGCGGCGGCGCCGGCGATGACGTCTACGTCGTGGATTCCACGGGCGATGAGGTCATCGAGGCCGCCGACGAGGGCAACGACACCGTCCGTTCGTCGGTGACCTACAGCCTCGGCGCCAATGTCGAGAACGTCATCCTCATCGGAACCGACGCCATCAACGCCACCGGCAACGAGGGCGACAACAGCCTCGTGGGCAATGGAGCCGACAATCGTCTCGACGGCGGCGCCGGAAACGACACGCTCGCCGGACGAGGCGGCAACGACACCCTCATCGGCGGTACCGGTGCGGATACGATGCGCGGGGGCACCGGAAACGACACCTACGTGGTCGACGATGCAGGCGATCGGGTGATCGAGTTGCCCGGCGAGGGCACCGATACCGTGCGCTCCTCGATCGACTACACCCTCGGTGACAATGTCGAGCGCCTCGTCCTGAGCGGCGCCGGAGATCTCGACGGAACCGGCAATGCCTTGAACAACGCCATCTTCGGAACCGGCGGAGACAATACCTTGAGTGGCGGGGGCGGGAGCGACATCCTGTACGGCAACGGCGGGAATGACGTCCTCGACGGCGGAACCGGCTCCGACACCCTTTATGGCGGGCTCGGCGACGACATCTACGTGGTCGATGCCACGGGCGATAAGGTCATCGAGCTTGCCGGCCAGGGCACGGATACCGTCCGTTCTTCGGTCAACCACATCCTCAGCGACAATGTCGAGTCCCTTGTCCTGACCGGGGGTGCGAACATCAACGGCGGCGGCAACGCCCTCGACAACAGCCTCGTCGGCAACGATGGCGACAACCGCCTCGACGGCGGAGCGGGCGCCGACAGGATCGTCGGCAACGGCGGGGACGATACGCTCATCGGCGGCACCGGAGCCGACACCATGATCGGCGGGCGCGGCAATGACACGTATGTCGTCGACGACGCTGGCGACGTTGCAGTCGAACAGTCTCGTGAAGGCACCGACACGATCCGGTCGACGGTCAGCCATACGATGGAAGCCAACATCGAAAGGATGGTGCTGTACGGAACCGAGGATCTCACCGCCAACGGCAATGCCACCAACAACCAGATCTACGGCAATGCCGGCAATAACGAGATCTACGGCGGCGACGGCCGTGACCTTCTCTACGGCCGCGCCGGTGCGGACACGTTCGTGTTCAAGGACGCCACCGACAGCGACGTCGCCGTCGGCGGACGCGACATCATCAAGGACTTCGATTTCGCTCAAGGCGACCGCATCGACCTGAGCGCGATCGATGCGAATTTCGGGCTCGCCGGTGACCAGGGCTTCCAGTTCGTCGGAACCCAGGCGTTCTCGGGCGAGGCCGGCGAACTGCGGATGAAGTTCGGCGGCGGCAACACCCTCCTGCAGGGTGATACCAACGGCGATGGAGCGACCGACTTCGCCGTCCTGCTCCAGGGCCAGCATGTCCTCGACAGCGGGTCGTTCATCGTCTGACGCGGCTCCACCGACGGTCGATCGCCCTCCGGCCCCGGATGGCGCGACACGCCGGCGACGACCACACGAAGAGCGGGGGGCCGGCGGCTCCCCGCTCTTTTTCCAAGGATCTTTCCAAGGATCTCGGCGCGGGGATAACGCGAGGATCCTCATGGTGTGAGCCAAACCGACGGGATTGCGGTTTCCGGTGATCCGGTGACGTTCCGGGCTTGACGCTGGTATACCAGAGAGACCAAGATGCGGACGCTCCTCGAGAGGAGCCTTCCTATGAGCAAAACTTCACCCGCCCGGCTTCGGCCGAGGCGGGCTTTTCCGTATTGGCCAACCCCTCGCGCCCTGATTCCGGCGGCTGACGGGGCGGGAAGACGCGGCGCGGGCGCAGGGAGCCGACGCGCGAGGCTGGGAGTCGGGCCTTCGCGCCCTATCCTCTCTCCTCGACTGCGAGGCGCGCCATGAACGACAACGAGCATGCCGTCTACGCCATCGCTCCCGAACTCGGAGGGTGGACGGTCTACGACACCAAGACGCTGGAGCCGGCGCGGGTGAAGGGCGTCCGGCAGGTCGGGCTGGGCCGGGAGGCAGCCCATGCCCTCGCGGACGTCCTCAACGCCATGGAGCGGACGGCACCCGGATCATCCCTGCCCCGGTCTGACGGACCGCCATAGGACACAACGCCCCATCCGCGAGTCCCCGCACCGGTGGCCCGCCCAAGGAACCCAGCTTATGTCGTCATGGCCGGACCTCGACGATCCCCACCTCGCCCTCGTCGGCAATGCGCCGGAGATCGGCGATCACGGCCGGGCCATCGACGGGGCCTCCTGCGTGGTGCGCTTCAACAACGCCGCGGGTTTCGGCGGCCCGGCGGGATCGCGCGTGAGCCTCCTCGCCCTCGTCAATCGCGGGGGCCAGGCCCGCGCCTGGGTGGAGGATGACGGGTTCCTCGATCGCCCCGTGATCCGGCGGGCCCGCAGCTACCTGCTGGCCTTCCCCGAACTCTCGCCGGACGAGGAGGGAGCCCATGAGCGCGTCTGCTGGACGGCTCCCCTGAGGGACAAGCTCGCCCACCGCCCGGTCCATGTCCTGCCATCTGCCCTGCATGACCGTGCCCGCGGCCTGCTGGCCCCTCGTGTCTCCGGCACCCCGAACCCGAGCACGGGCTTCCTCGTGGCCCTCGCCATCATCGAGGGGCGGAGACCGTCACTGCCCCCGATCGACGTCTACGGGTTCGGCTTTGCCGGCTGGTCGGGCCATCCCTGGGACGCCGAACGAGACTGGTTCACGGCCTGCGGCGAGGCCGGACGCCTGCGGCTCCATCCTCCCGCCGCGTCCTGACGTCGGCACGACCGGTGGGCGCGGCAGAGAGCGACCGGGAAGCGAAAGGTTCCACGGCAGAGGGCAATCCCCATAGTTTTCCCCCAAATATTGATCTCTATTTTTTGGGAGCCGCAAGGCAAAGCGAGCGTTCCTTGAAGGACTGCCAGCGCCATGCCGCGTCGGTACGAAACAATACACTCGTTCAAGTGGGATGATGTCTATGGCCGCCAAGCAGAAAACCTTGAATGATGCTTTCTACGAGACCCTCAAGGACGTCTATTATGCGGAGAAGCAATCGGTCCGCGCGTTGAAGAAGTCGGCCAAATCCGCCGAGCACGACGAGTTGCGTCAGGCGTTCGAGACCCATGCCGAGGAGAGCGCCGTCCAGGTCGAGCGCCTCCAGCGGGTGTTCGAGATCATCGGCAAGTCGGCGCGGGCCAAGACCTGCGAGGCCATGCAGGGTCTGACCGCCGAGATGGAAGAGGATCTCGAGGATTTCGGCGACAGCCCCGCAGCGGATGCGGTCCTGATCGGCTGCGCGCAGGCCGTCGAGCATTACGAAATCGCCCGCTACGGCACCCTCAAGACCTGGGCGAGCCAGCTCGGCTACGAGGATGCCGCCAAGCTCCTCGACGAGACCCTTCAGGAGGAGAAGAAGACCGACGAACTCCTCACGCAGATCGCGTTGAGCCTCAACGTCGAAGGCTCCGACGAGGCCGGGACCGACGACAAGGCCGCGACACAGGACGAGGCCGAGACGGAGGAGGAGGCAGCTCCGCGGAAGAAGAGCGGCAAAACCGAGTCGAAGGCCAAGACCAAGTAGGGAGTTCGAACCATGGTCGATACCAGCAAGATCCAGGAGCACATGCCGGTCGTCGGTTCGGATGACGGCCATGTGGGCACGGTCGACCACCTCGACGGGCAGCGCATCAAGCTTACCCGGACCGATCCCGAGGCACAGGGCCGGCATCACTTCATCCACATCGACTCGATCGATGCTGTGGAGGACGGCAAGGTCCGGCTGAACCGGACCTCCGCCCAGGCCAAGGACGAGTGGGGCACCGCGGAATAGTCCGACGCTTCGGGCCGGAATGCGAAGGGGTTGCCGATGAGGCAACCCCTTTTTTCGTCGTCGATCGTGAGGCCCGGCCGAAGGATATCGCCTCCGCCGGCAACCGCGCGTCGGTGCCGGAGGAGACGCCGGATCAGGCACTCGCCCGGCAACGTCCGATCGCCCAGCGGATCAGCTTGCGCACGTCCGGATCGGGATCGTCGGCGGAGGCTTCGAGGAGGCTCAGCGCACGGGGATCGGCGATCTCGCCGAGGGCGGCGGCCGCCTCCTTTCGCAGGTTGCTGACATCGGAGCCGAGGGCGGCGCCGAGGACCGGGATGGCCCCCGTCGCCTTAATGCGACCGAGGGCGTTGGCCGCCTTGCTCCGCACCTGCCAGAACGGATCCGCCATTGTGGCGATGAGGGGATCGACGGCCTCCGGCAGGCGGATCTTGCCGATGGAGACCACGGCCTCCTCGCGGACCTGCCAGTTGGTGTCGGCTAAGCCGCCGAGGAGGATCGCGACGCCGGGGCCGGCGCTGCGGACGAAGACCAGGGCCGCCATGGTGGCGCGCCGCACGGTCTCGTCGGGATCGGCGGCGGTGGCCATCAGGGCCGGCAGGGCATTGTCCGCCTTGAGATAGCCGATGACGCCGATCCCCTCGCGACGGACCTCCGGTGCCGGGCTCCGAAGCGCACGGAGGGCGGCGGACAAGGCATCGGGCAGGACGAGTTCGCGCAGGGCCCTGAGGGCGGCGGCCTGCACGAAGGGGTCGGGATGCTCGGCCCGCTCGATGAGGAGGGGCCCGCAGGACGGCTCCTTCTTTGCGGCGAGCGTGTCGGCCGCCATGCGGCGCACGTCCGGATCGCCATCCTCCAGGGAGCGCACGAGACCTTCGACGACGGCCGGTCCATCGTGCTCGTCCAGCGCCTTGGCGGCGGCGGCGCGAACGACGGGGTCGGCATCGCCGAGCCCGTCGAGCAGCAGCACAGCGGCGCGCGCGCCCACGGCTTCGGCCAGCTCCATCATCGCCACGCGCCTGATGCCGGGATCGGCATCGGCGCAACGCAGCGCCACATCGTCGAGATCGTCGTCGAACGGATCGAACATGGTCGATGGCCTCAGCGCAGAAGGTAGGGGATGTTGACCTTCACCGCATTGGTCGGGCAATCGACCTCGCAGGGCATGCAATACCAGCATTCGTCGTACTTCATGTAAGCTTTCTGGCGAACCTCGTCGATGGCGAGGATGTCGAGCGGACAGACGTCGACGCAGACACGGCAGCCTTTTTCGGCGATGCACTTGGCATCGTCGATGACGACGGCGGCGCTGGAGGATTGGGTGATGATCGGCATGGTCTTCTCCGGGATCGCGTAAAAGTCACTCGGCCGCTTCCGGCGTCTTGATGCGGAGCTGGTGGTAGGCGGACATGTCCTCGGCCGCGACGGGGACGATGTACGGATCGACCTCGCGCTTGGCATGCGCCATGCGGCCCCGATCGTCCTTGAACAGCACGGTGTGGCAGTTCCAGTTGACGTCGTCGGTCTCGGGGTGATCGACGCGCAGGTGATAGAAGCCCCAGCGGCTCTCGGTGCGGTAGAGCGAGGCGGCGGCCGCCATGTCGGCGCAGTCGAGGATCGACTGCATCTCCAGCGCCCGGTGCAGTTCGTGCGGATCGCGGGCGACGAGGAGGTCGAGATCTTCGCGGATCTCGGCAAAGCGCCGCTGGCCGAGTTTCATCTTGGCCGTCACCTTGGGCGGGTCGAGGTAATCGTTGACGAGGCGGCGGGTCTTGAACTCCATCTCGTGAGGGGTGAGGCCGTCCGTGCGCAGGGTCGGTGCCAGGACGCGCGCCGTCTCGGCGTCGATGTCGCCCTGGTCGTAGGACGCGAGCGGGTTCGAGGCGCAGTAGGCCGCGGCATCCGCGCCGGCGATGCCGCCGTTGACGAAGGCGCCGAGCATGTAGTTGTGCGGCACGCCCGCCATGTCGCCCACGGCGTAGAGGCCGGGAACCGTGGTGCGGGCGTGCTCGTCGACCCAGACCCCGGAGGCCGAATGGCCCGAGCAGAACCCGATCTCCGAGATGTGCATCTCCACGGGGCGGTGACGGTAATCGGTGCCGCGCCGGTCGTGGAAGCGCCCGCGCGAGGGCCGCTCGTTGGTATGGAGGATCGTCTCGATCTCGGCGATCGTCTCCTCGCGCAAGTGATCCATCTTGAGGAAGACCGGGCCGTTGCCGCTCTGAAGCTCGCGCCAGAATTCGAGCATCATCTGGCCCGACCAGTAATCGCACTCGATGAAGCGCTCGCCGCGATTGTTGGCGGTGTATCCGCCGAACGGGCCGGTGACATAGGCGCAGGACGGGCCGTTGTAATCCTTGATGAGGGGGTTGATCTGGTAGCATTCGAGGTTCGCGAGCTGCGCGCCGGCGTGATAGGCCATGGCGTAGCCGTCGCCGCAATTGGCCGGGTTCTCGTAGGTGCCGAACAGGTAGCCCGAGGCCGGCAGGCCGAGGCGTCCGGCCGCGCCGCAGGCCAGAACCACGGATTTCGCCTTCACCACGAGGAACTCGGAGGTGCGGGTGTTGACGCCGATCGCGCCGGCGATGCGCCCGTCCGGCCCCTTGAGCAGCCGCGTCGCCATGTAGCGGTTGGTCACCGCCACCTGGAGCCGGCGCAGCTGCCGGTAGAGCACCTTCTTGACGTTGTGCCCCTCCGGCATCGGCAGCACGTAGGTCCCGAGATGGTGGACCTTGCGCATGTTGTATTCGCCGGACCCGTCCTTCTCGAACTTGACCCCGAGCTTGTCGAGATACTGGATCATCGGGAACGAGCCCCGCGCATAGGCCATCACCGCCGCCTGGTTGACGATGCCGTCATTGGCGACGGTGATCTCCTTCACATACTGCTCGGGCGTGGCGTAGCCGGGCACGACGGCGTTGTTCAGCCCGTCCATGCCCATGCTGATGGCGCCCGAACGCTTCACGTTGGCCTTCTCCATCACCATGACGCGCAGGGACGGATCGGCCTCCTTCGCCTTGATCGCCGCCATCGGACCGCCGGTGCCGCCGCCGATGACGAGGATGTCCGTCTCGATGATCTCGATTCTGTGGGCGCTCGCGGCCATGGCGATCTCTCGGTTCCCGAGCGCGGCCGCAAGGCGCGCGCTCGTGCAGACGGTGCGATGAGGTGAGGGGGGAGCGGCGCGGATCAGGCCGCGCGGGCGGGCTCGGCGGCCTCGCGCGCGAGCTCGCGCAGGTAGACCCACGGGTAGATCCCGCGCGCATGCCCGTCCGAAAAGGCGAGGTGAACCGCAAAGCCGCCCATCGGCTCGATGCGCGTGAGGGCGATGTCCTGCTCCACCGCCGGAAAGCGGTCCTGCAGGCGGTCGCGGGTGCACCAGCCGCAACGGCAGCGCAGGCGCAGGGTCGCCGCCGAGAGCACGGCCTGGGTGCCGTCGTGCCACGTGAGACGCAAGCTGCGCTTGTCGCGCGCAAGAGCGGCCTCCTCCGGGATGGCCTCGGGATCGATCGGCGGAGAGGCGGGGATCGGGATCACGTCGCTGTCCATTCCAGGGTCCATCGGACTGGAGGGCATTGGACAGGAGGCGCGTGCGCCGGGACAGCAATTACTTGCCGAACCGAAGGCTGTTCGCTCTATCCAAGAGGGTTCGACATGAGGCGCGACGTGCTCCCTCTCCTTCCAGGAGAGGGGACCGGTGATGCCCGCGAGATGTATGAACATCGTTGCCCTCGGACGGAGGACGGCGGGCGGAAGCCCTATTCAGCCGGCGCGTGCGCGGTCGGCGCCATCGCCGGCACCGGGACCGCGCCCCGGGCCGCCACGAAGAGCAGGCCGGCGACGAGCGTGTAGGCGAGCGCCAGGGTCGGGGTCACCGCAAAGCCGACGGCAGGCCCGTGCATGAAGCCGAAGAAGGTCAAGACGCCCCCGGCCGCCGCGAAGGCCGAGGCCCGCAAGAAGTCGCGCTCGATGATGAAGGTCGCGATGGCGCCGAGGATGAGCCCGCCGAGGATCGCGCCTTCGCCGAGCACGGCGAGCCCGTGATAGAGCACGCCGACCTGTCCGAGCTTGTCCATGCCCACCGCAGCGGCGCTGGTGCCGGCCGCCCCCAGCGCCCCGTCGATCAGCGTCTTGGCCCAGGCCGCGAGATGCGGCGCGAAGGCCAGCACGATGGCGGGCGCGTGCGAATGCGGCGTCTCCTGGAAGGCCTGCGCCCCGATCAGCATGCCGATATAGAGCAGGATCGGCGAGATCGCGACGATCGGCACCACGCTGGAGATCAGCGAGATCAGGTTCAGCCAGGCCAGGATCAGCACGACGATGCCGGTGGCGAGGGAATAGCCGATCCGCCCGCCCATCGCCTTCCAGCCGGGATGGCCGATATAGACGGCGTTGATGAACGGGTTGCCCATGAGGCAGCCGATCAGGCTGACGATCCCGTCGGCGGTGAGCACCCGCGTGGTCGGGTAGGCGTCGCCCGCCACTTCCGCGCTCTCGACATTGTCCATGGCCTCCACGAGGTCGTAGATGCCGAAGGGGATCGCCGTCACCAGGATGATCCCGATGAACTCGAATCCGCCGAAGACGTGGCCGATGGCCGGCAGCGGCACCGAGAAGCCGATGCCGGAGAGCGCGCTCGTCAGGCCGGGCCCGCTCACCCCGCCGATGTCGATCCCGACGAGCTTGGCGCCCCAGGCCACGGCCATGCCGAACAGGATGGCCACGAGGCCGGCCGGAAGGCGGCCCGGATAGCGCACGCCGCCGAACCACGCGAGCAGGATGATGGCGAAGGCGACGACACCGATCACCGGGGTCTGGATCAGCTCCAGCGCCGGGCGCATGGCGATGAAGGTCACGGAGACGCCGGCGAGGGTCCCGAGGAGCGCCGCGCGCGGCGTGATGCGCCGGATGACGGGGGCGATGAACCCGCCGATCATCAGCATGAAGCTCTGGATGAACACCCAGGCGAGCCCCGCCTCCCAGGCCCTCACCGGATCGCCGGTGGAGAGCTTGATCGGCAGCATGATCACGAAGACCACGATGAACATATGCGGCACGCTGATGCCGGAGGGCAGCGCGCAGACGTCGTCGCGGCCGGTGGCCTTGGCGAGCCGGTAGCCGAGCCAGCCGTAATAGGCGGTGGAGAGGAAGAGCATCAGGCCGACCGCGGGCAGGATGCGCCCGAAGGTGATCGCGTCGGGCATGCCGAGGACGAAGCGCAGCAGGCCGGTGAGCACCAGCATGTTGACGAGGATGTTGGTGCCGAAGCCGAAGAACGCGTTCCAGTCGCCGGGCACCCACAGGGCCGGGCGGCGGAATGCGCCGGCCGTGTTCGTCATGCCGCTCACCATGGTGCCCTCCATCATACCGAGGCGGGGCGAGGTGCCGCGCCGGGAAAAGGGGTTCAGCCGTGCCGGCCGAGGGCAGCGATGACGCTGTCCGAATCCGAGACCCAGCCGAAGATGCCGCCCTGCGCCTTGATCATCGCGAGGCCGGCGGCGTGGAACTCGGGGATGTACGAAGCGCAGGCATCGGCGACGACGACGCAGCGATAGCCGCGGTCGTTGGCCTCGCGCACCGTCGTGTGCACGCAGACCTCGGTGGTCACGCCGCAGACGAGAAGGGTCGCGATGTTGAGGGCCGCGAGTACGTCGGCGAGTTCAGTGGCGTAGAAGGCGCCCTTGCCGGGCTTGTCGATCACCGGCTCGCCGTCCTGCGGCGCCAGCGCGGGAATGATGTCGTGACCGGGTTCGCCCCGGATCAGGATGCGGCCCATCGGTCCGGGCTGACCGATCCGAGCCGTGGGCTCGCCGCGCTCCAGCTTGGCCGGCGGCGCATCGGAGAGGTCCGGCCGGTGACCCTCTCGTGTATGCACGACGAGAAGTCCCGACGCGCGGGCCGTGTCGAGGAGGGCTCTCGTCGGCGGCACCGCGGAGGCGAGAAGCGAGACGTCGTTGCCGAGGCTTTCCCCGAAGCCGCCGGGCTCGAGGAAGTCGCGCTGCATGTCGATGATGAGAAGGGCCGTGCTCGACGCATCGAAGGGGAGCGGGGACGGCTGGGCGTCGAGGAGGTTGGGCATGAGAGGCCTCGCGCAATCGCGAATCGGACCGACTGCGCTTCATCATGTATGCAAAGACGGGGGAAACCCTGCCCAAACCATACACTTCGATGCCCGAAGATTTGCCTCGTCCTGGCGAGCTTCTATGCACGTTCCAAGGGGATCGACGCCGTCAGCGCTGCAGGCGCGCCTTGCCCGCGCGGACCGGTGCGGCCGTCCGTTCCAGGCGGTCCCGCGCCCGTTCGCCGGCCGCTTCGCGCGCGGCGGCACTCTTGGCGTCGAGGGTCTCGAAGGCGTCCTCGACGACGCTCATGTGGACGAGCATCGCGGAATTCGCGGCGGCGGCGTCCCGCGCGAGGATAGCGCGGACGACGAGGCCGTGCTCCGCATGCGAGCGGGCGAGCCGCCCCGGCGCCTGGAACTGGATGCGGCGGTACGGCGTCAGCCGCCGCCGCAGATTGCGGGCGATCTCGTCCACCACCGTATTGTGGGCGCCCTCGTAGAGGAGCCCGTGGAAGTCCTGGTTGGCGACGACGTAGCTGTCGTGGTCCCCGGCCTCGGCGAGGACGCCCATGCGCTCATGCAGCAGCCGAAGCTGGGCGCGCTCCGTCGGCGTCATGCTCAGGGTCGAGAGGCGGGCGCAGGTCGCCTCGATCTCGCCCATGGCGATGAACAGCATGTCGAGCTGATCCGGCGTGATCGTCCGCACGGTGGCGCCGAAGCGGGGGCGCAGGTCGATCAGGCCGGTGCCGTTGAGGAGCCGCAGAGCGTCGCGCACCGGTGTGCGCGAGACGCCGAAGCGCGTGGCCAGAACCTGTTCGTCCAGCCGGGCGCCCGGCGGGAATTCACCCGACAGGATGGCGTCGGCGATTCTGTCGGACAGGCTTTCGGAGCGGGTGGGGGACGCAGGCACTGTGGTCTCGGTTCCCGACACGCGATCGGTGCAGGGGCAGCCTGCGCGCGCCATGAGTACGACGAGTCTCCCGCCTGCGGCAACGCGATGGCGACACGGCTGCGCGCAGCCGGGATTTGTTGCAATTATATGACGGTGCCCATCGGCGTCGGGCCGATGACCCATCTTGGCACATCGGTTGCGGCCGTCTCCTCACATGTTGCGAATGAGGAGAAGAACGATGGTCGCACGGGGGCTTACGGCCGCGGCTCTGTCGCTCGGCATGATCGGATGCAGCATGGCGGCCGATCTCGATCCGGAGAAAACGGTCGCGGAGCCGGCGCCGGTGAAGGCGCCGTCCTTCTTCCTGTTCTCCGATACGCAGGTCAGCTTTCGCTACCAGTTCCCGGCCGCGGAGCCGGGCGTGCAGATCCAGAAGGCGGATGGCAGCTTCCGCAATCGCGACATTCCGAAATACATCACCAATATTTCCCACGCCAACGCCTGGGCCTACGGCACGAACTTCTTCTCCATCGACATCCTGCAATCGACATCTCAGGATCCGGCGGGAACCACCAACGTCCCGGGCGGCTTCGCGCAATACGATCACGGCGCCACGGAAGCCTACGGCCTCTACCGCGGCACCCTGAGCCTCAACGCCCTCACCGGGACCAAGGCCTTCGCCATTCCGGGCATCGTCAAGGACGTCTCGCTCTCCTTCGGTTTCGATGCCAACGCGAAGAACACCGCCTTCGGCCCGAAGAAGCGTGACGTCGTCGGGGGCCTGACATTCTCGGTCGACGTGCCGGCGGGCTTCCTCAATATCAGCGCCCATGCCTACAAGGAATGGAACCACAACGGCTTCAACTTTCAGCCCGATCGTGACGTCAGCTTCGACACCGTTCCCGAGTTCGAGATCGTCTACAATTTCCCGCTGACCTTCATCCCGAACCTTCCGCTGAGCATCGCCGGCTTCAACAACATCGTGACGCCGAAGGGCAAGGGCATCCGCGACCCGTTCAACTATCCGGGCGGCTATTATCCGGGGACAGGCGTCGAGTTCCTGTCGCGGACGAACCTCGTCCTCGATGTCGGCAAGATGATCTGGAACCAGCCCAACAAGCTCGATGCCTTCATCGGGTTCCAGTACTGGCTGAACAAGTTCGGCAACGTCGATCGCGCGAACTTCAAGGGCAACGAAGAGAAGAGCTTCCTCGCCGGCATCGCCTTCCACATCTTCTGAACGAACGGATACCCGAACGGCCTGAAATGTGCTCCGCTCAGGGGCGCACGACATCGGGAGCCAGGATGAGCGAACGAGACGCCGGAGCCCACCGCCTCTGGATCAGGAACCCGCTGGCGATCCTCGCGGCGGAGTCCGCCGGCGGCATCGTCGTCGAGGGGTCGCGCATCGTGGAGTGCGTGCGGTCGGGCGGGACACCGGCGGCGGCTGTGCACGAAACCGTCGACGCCTCGCGCCACGTGGTCATTCCCGGCCTCGTCAACACGCATCACCATTTCTTCCAGACGCTGACGCGCGCTCATCCCCTGGCGATCAACAAGCCGCTGTTTCCCTGGCTGAAGGCGCTCTACACGGTCTGGGACAAGCTCACCCCGGATGCGTTCCGCCTCGCGACCCGGCTGGCCTATACCGAACTCCTGCTGTCGGGCTGCACCACGGCGGGCGACCACCACTACCTGTTCCCCAAGGGGCTCGAGGCGTCCGTCGACATCCAGGTCGACGAGGCACGCAGCCTCGGCATCCGCGCCGTCGTCACCCGTGGCTCGATGAGCGTGTCGGTGCGGGACGGCGGCCTGCCGCCGGACACCCTGGTTCAGGACGACGACACCATCCTGTCCGACAGCGAACGGGTGCTCTCCCTGTTCCACGACACCGGGCCCGGCGCCATGGTGCAGATCGGGCTGGCGCCGTGCTCGCCGTTCGCCGTGACGAAGCGGCTGATGCAGGAGAGCGCGGCGCTGGCCGAACGCCACGATTGCCGCCTGCACACCCATCTCGGGGAAACCCTCGACGAGGAGGCCTATTGCCTGTCGACCTTCGGGCTGCGCCCGGTCGATTACCTGGAGGAGGTCGGCTGGATGAGCCCGCGCGCGTGGCTCGCCCACGGCATCCATTTCAACGACGCGGAGATCGCCCGTCTCGGCAAGGCGGGGGTCGGAATCTGCCACTGCCCGACCTCGAACATGACCCTGGCCTCCGGCTGCTGCCGCACCTGCGACCTCGAAGCGGCGGGCAGCCCCGTCGGCCTCGGCGTCGACGGCTCGGCCTCGAACGACAATTCGAACCTGATGGAGGGCGTGCGGCACGCCCTGATGCTCAACCGCCTCACCTACGGCGCGGAGAAGGTCACCCATCTCGACGCCCTCCGCTGGGCCACCGAGGGCTCCGCCGCCTGCCTCGGGCGCAGCGACATCGGACGGATCGAGGAGGGCCGCGAGGCCGACCTCGCCCTGTTCACCCTCGACGAACTGCGTTTCTCCGGCAGCCACGATCCACTCGCCGCGCTGGTCCTGTGCGGGGCGCACCGGGCCGACCGGGTGATGGTCGCCGGGCAATGGCGGGTGATCGACGGACACCCGGTCGGGCTCGACACCCACCGGCTTCGCGAGGAGCACTCGCGCCTGGCCCGACACCTGTTCGGAACGGTTTGACGATGGCGACCGCGCCCTCCGCCCCGCCGCCCGGCCCGAGGCAGGGACCGACACCGCTCTTCGGCGCCTACGGCATCGTCAAGCGCTTCGGCAGCTTCACGGCGAATGACGGCGTCGATCTCGAGATCCGCGCCGGCGAGATCCACGCCCTCCTGGGAGAGAACGGCGCCGGCAAATCGACCCTGATGAAGATCCTCTACGGCCTGCTGGAGCCGACGGAGGGCGTCGTCACGCACAAGGGCGACATCGTCCAGCTGCCCAATCCGGAAGCCGCCCGCCGGCTCGGGATCGGCATGGTCTTCCAGCACTTCTCCCTCTGCGAGAACCTGACGGTGGCCGAGAACATCGCCCTCGTCATGCCGAAAGACCTGTCCGGCCGGGCGCTGGCCGACCGCATCGCCAAGCTCGGCATCGATTACGGCCTGCATCTCGAACCGGATCGCCCGGTCTGGTCGCTCTCGGCGGGCGAGCGCCAGCGCATCGAGATCGTCCGCTGCCTGCTCCAGGACCCGAGCCTCGTCATCCTCGACGAACCCACCTCGGTGCTCACCCCCGGCGAGGCGGAGGTGCTGTTTTCCGTGCTGGAGCGCCTGCGCGCGGAGGGCCGGGCGCTGCTTTACATCTCCCACCGCCTCGACGAGGTGCGGCGCCTCTGCGTGCGCGCCACCATCCTGCGCGGCGGCAAGGTGGTGGGGGCCTGCAACCCCCAGGAGGAGACGGCCCGCTCGCTTGCCGCCATGATGGTGGGCAGCGCGGTCCGCGAGGTCACGGGGCGCGCGGCCGGGACGGTGGGAACGGAACGCCTGCGCCTCGATCGCCTCACCCTCCCCGCTCCGGGCCTGCACGCCACCTCGCTCCGCGACGTCTCCCTTAGAGTCTCCGGCGGCGAGATCCTCGGCATCGCCGGCATCGCCGGCAACGGCCAGGCCGAACTCTTCGCCGCCCTGTCGGGCGAGACCCGTGCGCCGGATCCCGATTCCGTGCGCATCGACGGCGCGCCCGTGGGGGCGCTCGGCATCAACGCGCGCCGGCGCCTCGGCGCGGCGTTCGTGCCGGAGGAGCGCAACGGCCACGCGGCGGCGCCTCTCATGAGCCTGTCCGAGAACGCCCTGCTCTCACGCTACCCCACCGCGCCGCTGACCCGCTTCGGCCTCATCCGTCTCGGGGCCGCGCGCGATCTCGCGAAGCGGGTGATCGAGGCCTTCGACGTGCGCAAGGCGGGGCCAGACCCCGCCGCCGGCACCCTGTCGGGCGGCAACCTCCAAAAATTCGTGGTCGGCCGTGAGATCCTGGCGGAGCCCGGCGTGCTCGTCATCAACCAGCCGACCTGGGGCGTCGATGCGGCGGCAGCGGCGCATATCCGCCAGGCGGTGATCGATCTGTCCGCGCGCGGTACCGCGATCCTCGTCATCAGCCAGGACCTCGACGAGCTGTTCGAGATCGCCGGCTCCATCGCCGTGCTGCACGACGGCACGCTCTCGACAGCGGTGCCCTCGGGCGAGACGACCCGCGAGGCCATCGGCCTGCTCATGGGCGGGTCGGGAGACCCGTCGGCCGAATCTCAGAACGCTTCGAGGGCGGTAACCCATGCTCACTGACGGATGCGCGCGCATCCCCCCTCCCCGCACACGGGGCTACCGGATTCACTCCTCTGCTCGACGGCGATTCCTTCTAGCCGAACGCATCGACAGGAGGCGCGCCGGACTCCCTCTCCTGGAAGGAGAGGGCTGGGGTGAGGTGTGGTCCATTTCCGGTGAAGTCACACACCTCACCCTGTCCCTCTCCTTCCAGGAGAGGGGACCAGCGGTTCCCGCGAGTTGGGTGAACATCGTAGGCGCGCGGGGAGAGGGGACCGGCGCCTTCCTCGGAAGCCATCGCCAAGCGCTCCCCCGCGAACGGGCAAGGGATCGCGCGCCGGGTCCGACGACATGCGGAGCGCATCATGCGTCTTGACCTCGTTCCCCGCACCCGCCGCTCTCCGGTACTCGACATCCTCTCTCCGGCGCTGGCCTTCGTGGCGGCGGTGCTGATCGGCGGCGTTGCCGTGGCCGCCCTGGGCGTCTCGCCGGGCGACGCCTTCGTGACCTATTTCGTTACTCCCCTGAGCGAGGTCTGGTCGCTCCAGGAGATCGCCCTGAAGGCCGCGCCCCTGGCTCTCATCGCCACCGGTCTCGCGTTCTGCTACCGCGCCAACCTCTGGAACATCGGCGCCGAGGGCCAGTTCGTCATCGGCGGCCTGGCCGGCGGCTGGGTCGGTGTCGCCACGCACGGCATGGGCGGGTTCACGCTCTGGATCCTGCCCGCGATGCTGATCGCCGGGACGCTCGCGGGCACCGCCTACGCGATGATCCCGGCCGTCCTGAAGGTCCGCCTCGGCGTCTCCGAGATCCTCACGAGCCTGATGCTCGTCTACGTCGCCCAACTCCTCCTCGACTACATGGTCCGCGGCCCCCTGCGCGATCCGGCGGGCTACAACTTCCCCCAGAGCGTCGGCTTCGATCCCGCGGCGCGGCTGCCCTACCTCATGGAGGGCGAGACACTGCATGCGGGCGTGGTCGTCGCCTTTCTCGCCGTGGTACTGGCGACCGTCGTGCTGGCCCGCACCCTGTTCGGGTTCGAAGTGCGGGTCGTCGGCGCGAGCCCGAGGGCGGCGCGTTTTGCCGGCTTCTCCGATGCCCGCCTGACGCTGGCCGTCTTCGCCATTTCCGGCGGCGCGGCGGGCCTTGCCGGAATCGTCGAGGTGGCGGGAAAGATCGGGCAGCTCCAGCCGGAAATTTCGCCGGGCTACGGCTTCACCGCGATCATCGTCGCCTTCCTCGGGCGGCTCTCGCCGCCGGGCATCCTGATCGCCGCCATCGTCATCGCGCTGACCACCATCGGCGGCGAGGGCGCGCAGATCGATCTAAAACTGCCCCTCGACCTGACCCGCGCCTTCCAGGGTCTGCTCCTCGGCCTCGTCCTCGGGGCCGACGTGTTCGCCGGCTATCACGTGCGGCTCGTACCGGGCGGCCCGACCGGCCGCCCGGTCTCGTAAAGTCATTTCGAGGGATATCGGAGCCGATCATGACCCTCGACATCGTCCAGATGGTCCTCGTCACGGTCCTGGCGGCCGCGACACCCCTGATCCTCGCCGGCATCGGCGAACTCGTGGCCGAGCGCTCCGGCGTGCTCAACCTCGGCGTGGAGGGGATGATGATCTTCGGCGCCGCCGTCAGTTTCGCCGTGGCGGTACAGACCGGCTCGACCTTCCTCGGGGCGCTGGGAGGCGCCGGCGCCGGCCTGCTGCTGGCCGCCCTGTTCGGCATCCTCACCGTCGGGCTCGCGGCGAACCAGGTCGCCTCCGGCCTCTCGCTGACCATCCTGGGGCTCGGCCTGTCGGGGCTGGTGGGCGCGAGCTACGTCGGGATGAAGCGCGATCCGGCGCCGCACCTGTCCCTCCCCGGCCTCACGGACCTGCCCGGACTCGGCCGGCTCGTCTTCGGCCAGGACGCCTTCGTCTATACGGCGGTGGCCCTCGTCGCCGCCGTATCGTGGTTCCTGTGGCGGACGCGGGCGGGCCTGACCCTGCGCGCCATCGGCGACGACCACGTGGCGACCCATGCCCTCGGGCTGAAGGTGCGCAAGGTCCGCTTCCTCTCCGTGCTGTTCGGAGGCGCCTGCGCCGGGCTCGGCGGGGCCTATCTCGCGCTCGCCTACACGCCGTTCTGGTCGCCGGGAATGACGGCGGGCCGCGGCTGGATCGCCCTCGCCCTGGTGGTCTTCGCCTCGTGGCGGCCCCTGCGGGTCGCGGCGGGGGCCCTGCTGTTCGGCGGGGCGACGGTGCTGCAGCTCCACGCCCAGGCCGCCGGACTCGGCCTGCCGGGCCAGCTCCTGTCCGCCCTGCCCTATCTCGCCACCATCCTGGCCCTGGTCTTGCTCTCTCTCGGGCAGCGCCACGGCGGCTCGCTGGCGCCCGCCTCGCTCGGGCGGGTCTTCACGCCGAGCCGGTGACACGCGAGCGATTCCGACGACCGTGCGGCACTGGATCAAGAGGGACGACACGATGCGGGGCAGGTCCATGAGGCGGGGTAGGTCGATGAGGCTCGGCGGTGCGGTTCTGTGCGCGATGCTCGCCGCCGGGCCGGCGCTCGCGGCCGACAAGCTGAAGGTCGGCTTCGTCTATGTCGGGCCGGTCGCCGATTTCGGGTATTCCTACCAGCACGACCTCAGCCGCAAGGCCCTGGCGGAGGCCTTGCCCGACAAGGTCGAGACCACCTTCCTCGAGAACGTGCCCGAGGCCGACAGCGAGCGCTCCATCGAGAAACTCGCCCGCTCCGGCGCCGGCCTGATCTTCACCACCTCCTTCGGCTTCATGGAGCCGACCCTGAAGGTGGCGCGGAAGTTTCCCAAGGTGAAGTTCGAGCACGCCACCGGCTACAAGCGCTCCGACAACGTCTCGACCTATTCCGCCCGCTTCTACGAAGGCCGCTACGTCTGCGGGAAGATCGCCGGTACGCTCTCAAAATCCGGCACGGTAGGCTACATCGCGTCCTTCCCGATCCCGGAAGTCGTCAGCGGCATCAACGCCTTCATGCTCGGAGCGCAGGCGGTCAACCCGAACATCAAGATCAAGGTGGTCTGGGTGAACACCTGGTTCGATCCGGGCAAGGAGGCGGAGGCGGCCAAGGCGCTCCTCGCGCAGGGCGCCGACATCCTGACCCAGCACACCGACTCGGCCGCTCCCCTCCAGGAGGCCGAGAAGCAGGGCAAGCTCGCCTTCGGCCAGTCTTCCGACCAGTACCGCTTCGCCCCCAAGGCCCAGCTCACCTCCATCACCGACGATTGGAACGGCTACGTGATCGCGGAGGCCAAGGCCGTCCTCGACGGCACCTGGAAGAGCCACGACACCTGGGGCGGGATCAAGGACGGCATGGTCGTGCTGGCCCCCTTCACCAACATGCCCGACGCCGTGAAGGCCATGGCCGAGGAGACCAAGCAGGCCATCGCGGACGGCAAGATCCATCCCTTCGCCGGGCCGGTGCTGAAGCAGGACGGAAGCGTCGCCGTGAAGGCGGGCGAGACCGCGCCGGACCCGATGATCCTCGGCATGAACTGGTACGTGAAGGGGATCGACGACAAGCTGACGCAATAACCCCTTCCTATCTCTCTCGAACGAAGAAGCTCCGCCGGAGCGTCCCGGCGGGGCTTCTTCGTTCACGGGAGCGTCACTGCGATCAGTGGTTGTGGTGGCGTGCCGGCCGGTCGGCCTTCGGCTCGTCGGAGGGCGGGGGCGCCGGCACACCGACTCCGCGCGGCGCGGCGATGGCATCGCCGCTCCGGATCGCCTCGCGCTCGTTCTGCGGGCCGGCGATGCCCTCGGTCCCGCCGGGAGCCGTCGCCGGGTCGCGGCCGGCGGGCGCCCCGGTCCCTTGGGCCAGGGCCGCGCCGGTCAACCCGAAGAGCCCGTACACAGCGAGGGCCGACATCGTCATACGCATGGTCGATGACCTTTCAAGACAGGCAAAGAGCAGGAGAACCGTAAAATGAGAAGCAAGTCTTTGGCCGCTTGAAGAAAATCGAAGCCGGGCCAGGGAGGTTCCGCGTCAGCTCCCGCGATAGGTCTGGTAGCTCCAGGGGGTCGCCACCAGCGGCACGTGATAGTGCCCCTCCGGGTCGCCGACCCCGAAGCGCAGGGGCACGATATCGAGGAAGGGCGGTTCGGGGAGGGCGGGGCCGGGACCCGCCCCGACCCGCCGGAAGTGGTCGCCGAGCCCGAAGCGCAATTCGTAGGTGGCGATCGGCACGGGGCGCCCGTGGATCAGGGGCATGTCGGTGCGGCCGTCCGCATTGGTCACCGCACGGGCCACCAGCACCGTCTCCGTCGCCGAGACGAACTCGACGAGGTCGACGGCCACCCCGGCGGCCGGCTTCCCCCGAACGGTGTCGAGGACATGGGTGGAGATCCGGCCCGTCGTGGCGAGCGGACCGGGGCCGCTGACCAGGGCGTTCAGGCGGATCGCGGCGATCCGCATCACCTCGGCCTCGGCCGTGCGCCGCTCGACATCGGGAGCGGATGCCAGCCGCGCCTCGAAGGTCCTGAGCAGCGAGGCACGGCCGTGCCGCTTGACGCACAGGATGAAGGGGATCCCGAATTTTTCGCGGTAGGCCGCGTTGAGCGCCTCGAACCGGGCGTATTCCCCGTCTGACATCCGATCGAGGCCGGCGGCGGCCTGCTCCGCGATGGAATCGGGGGCGATGGCCCCGGAGCGGGCGGCGCGCCCGGCGAGTTCGGGATGGCCGGTGAGCAGGGCGAGGCGCCGGGCCTCCAGCGCCTCGTGGACCGCATCGCGCATGGCGGAAAACAGCGCCTCCACGGTGGCGAAGGGCCGCTGCGACAGGGCCGCCTCGGCCACCCAGGGCGCGTGTTCGAACACGGCACCGAGCGCCCCCACGACATCCGCGTCCGAGGCCTCGTTCAGAGCTGCGAGTGTCGACGCCATGGCGGCCGGGTCCCCGTTGCAAGCAGGCGATGACGACCCATCGCAGGCCCGGCCGCTGCAGGCAACGGGCCATGCGCGCCGTCGCCGGGCCGGCCCGGTGGCACGTGCTTTGCGCCCTCCGCCACCGCGTCCCCGGTGAGGAATCGGCTCGGAGCGGCGGAGGCGTCGACCCCATGACCAGTGCCACGACCAGTGCCGTCCATCCCGACACCGCCGGGCCGGCTACCCCTCCCGTGGCGTCAGCGCCGCCCGTGGCGAAAATGCCTCCCGTCGCCCTCGGGCTGCTCGGGCTGCAGCACGTTCTGGTGATGTATGCCGGCGCCGTCGCGGTGCCGCTGATCGTGGGACGTGCCCTGAAGCTCCCGCCGGATCAGGTGGCGATGCTGGTGAGCGCCGACCTGTTCGCATGCGGTCTCGCGACGCTGCTGCAGAGCTGGGGCCTGCCGGGGATCGGCGTGCGCATGCCGGTGATGATGGGCGTCACCTTCGCCGCCGTCACGCCCATGGTCGCCATGGGGACCAATCCCGAGATCGGGCTGACCGGCATCTACGGCGCCGTGATCGCGGCCGGCCTCTTCGCGTTTCTCGTGGCCCCCCTCATCGGACGGCTGCTGCCGCTGTTCCCCCCCGTGGTGACCGGCACGATCATCCTGGTCATCGGCGTGTCGCTGATGAAGGTGGGCGTGAACTGGGCCGCCGGAGGAATCGGCAACCCGAATTACGGGGCGCCGCTCCATCTCGCCATCGCCGCCTTCGTGCTGGGCGTGATCCTGGCGATCACCCGCTACGGCACCGGCTTCGTCAACTCGGCCTCGGTGCTCATCGGCATCGTCGCCGGGATGCTGGTGGCCGCCGCCTTCGGGCTGGTCGATCTCGGCCATGTGACCACCGCGTCCTGGTTCGACGTGGTGCGGCCCTTCGCCTTCGGCGCCCCGACCTTCGATCCCGTCTCCATCGTCACCCTCTGCATCGTGATGATCGTGGTGATGATCGAATCCACCGGCATGTTCCTGGCGCTGGCCGAGATCTGCGCCGACCCCGTCGACGAGAAGCGCCTGACCAGGGGCCTGCGCGGCGACGGCCTCGGCACCCTCATCGGCGGAATCTTCAACACCTTCCCCTACACCTCGTTCTCGCAGAATATCGGGCTCGTCGGCGTCACCGGGGTACGCACCCGGTATGTGGCGGTGGTCGGCGGGTTCATCATGCTCGGGCTCGGCCTCATTCCAAAGCTCGCGGCCCTCGTCGAGGCGGTGCCGCAATGCGTGCTCGGCGGGGCCGGGCTGGTGATGTTCGGGATGGTGGGCGCGACGGGCGTGCGCATCCTCGGCGCCGTGGACTTCGCCCGCAATCGCAACAACCTGTTCGTCGTTGCGGTCTCCGTCGGTTTCGGCATGATCCCCCTCGTCGCCCCGGCCTTCTTCAAGCAGATGCCGCACGCGCTGCACCCGCTCCTCGAATCCGGAATCCTCCTCTGCGCGATCTCGGCGGTGGGCCTGAACCTGTTCTTCAACGGCCTGACCGGCAGCGAGGCCGCGCGCGCCGCCGCGAAACATCAGGCGGCGTCCTCCGAGCATTGAGGACGGCCGTCTTCCTTCACCGCCCCTCCTGGGAGACAAGCATGCCCCTGATCGCCTCCAGATACGGCAAGGGCCGCGTGCGGGTGATGCGCCTCACCCGCGACGGCGACGACCACACCCCGCGCGAACTGTCCCTCGCGGTCCTGATGAAGGGCGCCTTCGATGCCGCCTGGACCGACGGCGACAACCGGGCCTGCGTCGCCACCGACAGCGTGAAGAACATCGTCAACGTGGTCGCGGCCAAAAACCTGTCCCTCGACAAGGAAGCCTTCGCCGAGGCCGTCGCCACGACCTTCCTCGACACGTATCCGCAGGTCGAGGAGATCCGGATCGAGGGCAAGGAGACGCGCTGGCTGCGCCAAGCCATCGGCGGCCGGCCGCATGGCCACGTCTTCACCCTCGACGGCAACGGGACGGGCTATGTGAAGCTGGTGGCGAGCCGCGACGGCGCCGTGATGCAGTCGGGGCTGCGGGGCTTCACCTTCATGAAGACCACGCAATCGGGCTGGGCCGATTTCGTCGATGACGCGTACCGCACCCTGGCCGACGCCACCGACCGCATCGCCGCGACCGCCATGGACGCGACCTGGACCTGGGCCAGCGCGCCCGCCGACTACACCACGACCAATGCCCGGGTGCTCGACATCCTGATCGAGGTCTTCGGCACGACCTACAGCGCCAGTGTGCAGGACAGCATGTATCGCATGGGCGAGGCGGTCCTGGCGGCCGTTCCCGAGATCGCCGAAATCGGGTTCGCCATGCCGAACAAGCACTACATCCCGATCAACCTGACGCCGTTCGGCCTGGAGAACCCCAACACCGTGTTCCTGCCCACCGACGAGCCCCACGGTCAGATCGAGGCGACGATCGGGCGAGGCTGAGCCGCACGCTTCCCGTCCTTGGGAACGCAGGGGGGATTGCCGCGCGGTGAACGGTGTTCCGCAGGGCCGTGGCCACGGGCACAGGGCCGCATGCCCGCCCCGATCCCGCGTCGTCGCCGCGAGCCCGGAAAGCGCTTCCAGCAGGCCATGCCGCACGGGCGGCGAAAGAAGCATGCCAGGCCGCTCGTTTCTGGCAAATAATGTCGCAACCCGCACGAAGGCCATGACATAAAACGACTTATTCCCGTTGCTCCCGAAGCGGAGGAGAGGGCCAGCGTGGTCGGTGCATGAACATGATGCACGCGCCTTGGTCATTCCGTGTTGCTTTGCGAGGCGGCCGTGCACAAATTCTAGGTTGTTGGCCGGGGCTGCCGCTTCTCCTAAGGCAGTCCGGCCCGAACCTGGGACTACCGCCATGACCCCACGCTTCGTTCTGGGAGCCGCCCTCGGTCTCACCCTGTCCAGCGCCGCCGTCGCGCAAAGCTACACCGCACCGGCCGGCATCCCGGCCGCGACCGCCCCCGGCGGTCTCGACGGACAGGCCGCCGCCCGGAACATCCGCGCGTACGACAGCCGCTTCTCCCGCCCCGTACGCGCCCGGATCGACCTGGGGCGTGCGGACACGACGGGATCGGTGAGGCAGACCCCGCCACGGCACCGCGACTGAAGCCTCGATCCGGGGACGGGCACGCGGCCCTGCCGGGCGCGACACGTCCGTGAGATCTCGCGCGGGCAGGCGTGCCGGACAATGCCTGGAGCACGAATGCGCGAGCTGGTGGGATCCCCAAAGGCTCCGACCTCGACTACCTGCGCGAAGCCGCCAGGCACACCGACATCACGCCGACGCGCCGCGACGCACTGTCTTAAGTCGAGGAAGGTGCCACACTTGCGGGTGATCAGCCGCACCGCGAACGGGGCGTAAACACCCGGCTCCAACGGAATTCCAACGCCTCCACAACGGATCGAAGGCCTTGGCTGTAACTCTCTGAACGATCGGAAATGTTTGGTGGGTGCACAAGGGTTCGAACCTTGGACCCGCTGATTAAGAGTCAGCTGCTCTACCAACTGAGCTATGCACCCATTGCCTTGCGGCAGTCGCGGCAGCCACCAAACCCGCTGCGACGAGGGGGCTGATAGCAAAGGCCCCGGAGGCTGTCCACCCCCGGGGCTTCATTTTCCCGGCTAAACCGATGCGGCGTGCTGGGCGTGCAGGCGCACCGCCGTGGCCGAGAGCTTGTTCAGGGCGGAGAGATAGGCGCGGGCCGAGGCCACCAGCGTGTCGGGATCGGCGCCCCGCGCCGTCACGCTGCGGTCGCCGGCCTTCAATCGGACGGAGACCTCGGCCTGGGCGTCGGTGCCCTGCGTCACGGCATCGACCTTGTAGAGTTCGAGCTGCGCCTCGTGCGGGACCAGGGCCTGGATCGCGTTGAACACGGCGTCCACCGGGCCGTTGCCGTCGGCCTCCTCGGTGACGATGCGGTCGTCGATGGCGAGCTTCATCGTGGCGCGCTGCGGCCCGCGCGTGCCGGCGATGACCGAGAGCGAGACGAGGCGGATGCGGTCGTGCGCCGTGGCGAGGTTATCGTCGACCAGAGCCTCGATATCCTCGTCGTAGACGTGCTTCTTGCGGTCAGCGAGCGCCTTGAAGCGCTCGAAGGCGTCCTGCATCTGGTTGTCGGCCAAGTGCAGGCCGAGTTCCTCCAGCTTCGAGCGGAAGGCCGCGCGGCCCGAATGCTTGCCCATCACCAGGGAGGTCTTGGCGACGCCGACGGAGGCGGGCGTCATGATCTCGTAGGTCTCGGTATGCTTGAGCATCCCGTCCTGATGGATGCCGCTCTCATGCGCGAAGGCGTTCCGGCCGACGATGGCCTTGTTGTACTGCACGGGGAAGTTCGTCGCGTGGGAGACGAGCTTCGAGGCGCGGGTGAGCATCGTGGTCTCGATGCCGGTCTCGTAGGGCATCACGTCGCCGCGGGTGCGGATCGCCATGACGATCTCCTCCAGGGCCGCGTTGCCGGCGCGCTCGCCGATGCCGTTCACCGTGCACTCCACCTGCCGGGCGCCACCTTCCACACCAGCCAGGGAGTTGGCGATGGCGAGGCCGAGATCGTCGTGGCAATGCACCGAGAAGATCGCCTTGTCGGAATTCGGCACCCGCTCGCGCACCTGGCGGAACATGGTGCGGTATTCGTCGGGCGTGGCGTAGCCCACCGTGTCGGGCAGGTTGATCGTCGTCGCGCCGGAGCGGATCGCGGCCTCGACGCAACGGCACAGGTAATCGATCGGCGTGCGCGTCGCGTCCATGGCCGACCATTCCACGTCCTCCACGAGGTCGCGGGCCTGGGCCACGGTCTTGAGGATGATCTCGACCACCTCGTCCTGGGACTTGCGCATCTGATGGGCGAGGTGGATCGGCGAGGTCGAGACGAACGTATGGATCCGGCCGCGCCGGGCGAGGCGCACCGCCTCGCCGGCCCGCGCGATATCGGCGGGGATGGCACGGGCGAGGCCGGCGATGGTGGCGCGCTTCGAGCGGCGGGCGATCTCGGAGACGGCTTCGAAATCACCGATCGAGGCGATCGGGAAACCCGCCTCGATGATGTCGACGCCCATCGTGTCGAGGAGTTCGGCCACCGCCAGCTTCTCGTCGAGGGTCATCGTGGCGCCGGGGCATTGCTCGCCGTCGCGCAGGGTGGTGTCGAAGATGAGGACCCGGTCCTTCGGGGAGGCGTTGGGCTGGGTGGTGATGTCGGTCATGGCGTGTCGTCCTGTCGGAGGCGCGGTCGCTGAAGGACGCGGCGCCTTGATCCATCGATCGGCTCGACGAGGCCCTCGAGGGCCCCGGTCGCGAAACGATCCCCTGAGAGCCCAGGCGCACGCGCCCGGACGGCCCTCAGGGGCGGATAAGCAGGAGAAGGCCGACGAGGAGCGCTCGGGGACGCGCATGACCGCGCACCGCCGTGAAGGCGATGTCGGCGGTTCCCTGCGTGGAGCCGGCGCTGGCCAAGGCTCGTCTCTCCCGAATGGCGTAGCGGGCGCGCGAACGATGCGACCGTGCGGCTTCGTACCCCTCGACGCGCGCCTTGACAAGGATCGCCCTCGGCGCGCCGTCGTCCCTCACATCGGCGTGGGCCAAGACACATCTGCGTGGTCCAAAATTCCGGCCCTTGTCGCGTGCCGGCTCGCGATGAGAGCCGCGCTCTTTTTCGCCGAACCGGCATCCACTTCGGCGAGGAGCGCTCTAACTTGACGTTCGTCCGTTCAAGGGCACGGCGCGCGCCTCGTACCGCGCCGACATAACAATATCGGAAGGAAACACCCGTCCATGTCGCACACTTTCATGCGTCGTATCGTTCTGCCCGGCCTCGTTCTGCTTGCCGGCACCGCCCCAGGCTTGGCCATCGACCTCACCAAGACCATCGATATCGCCGCCTCCCCGGCGAAAGTCTGGTCGACGATCGGCGATTTCTGCGGCATCGGAACCTGGCACCCGGTCGTCGCCAAATGCGAGCCCGCCACCAAGGGCGGCACGATGCTGCGTACGCTCAGCCTCAAGGGCGGCGGCACCATCGTCGAATCGCAGACGGCGCGCGACGACACGGCGATGAGCTACACCTACGCCATCGTCGAGAGCCCGCTGCCGGTCTCCGACTATTCCTCCACCCTCGCGGTGACCCCGAAAGGCTCCGGATCGACGGTGACATGGACGGGGACCTTCAAGGCCAAGGGCGTCCCGGATACGGTGGCGACCGACGCTATTACCGGGATCTACGAATCCGGTCTCGCGGCCATCGCCGAGAAGGCCAAGTAAAGCGCTCACGTAAGGCGTTGAAGTGAAGCGCTGACACGGGGCCCGGGATCGTCGCCGGAGGCCCGTTGCCGGTGATTGACCCGCCCCTCGCCTGAAGGCAAGAACCCGGCGCGGCGTCGATGCCGTGCCGGCCGTCGCGCCGGAGCGTGAAGGAGAGCTGCGTGACCAGGAACGTCGTGTCGTTGCACCGCGCCAGCCTGATGCTGGTCCCTTGCCTCGCCGCAGGGCTCGGAGCCTGCACCGCCTCCGGCCCCTCTCCGAAGACGGCGGTGGCGCCGGCTGCCGCCCCAATCGTTGCCGCCCCCGCCTTGGCTCCGTTGCCGGCGGGCTCCGGCTGCGGTCCGAGCATCGCCCGCACCCAGGCCGTGGTGGACAGCGATGTGGCGACCGGCAACCTCAACGCGCCGGTGGGCGCACGATTCTCGGCCGACCTCGCGCGCGCCTCCGAGGCCTGCGGCGCCGGGCGGGAGCGTGAGGCCGTCGGCCTGCTCGCCGCTGCTAAATCGCGCTACGGCTACCCGTAGGCGCGAGCATTCGCTCAGGATCGCCGCCTCCGACGAAGCACGCGACCTCTCCCGGATCGATGTCGTGGGGCAGAATTGAGGACCTCAGCCCCCTCACGAAAGTGTGACCGTGCCTTGCGGCGAATGGCGCCAGGACATCGGACTGGAGAGAGCGGAGGCGAGACCCGGTTCTTCTGGTGAACCATTGCGGACGACTATCGCAGGTACTCCGCCTTCACGACGATCATTGACGGGGCTTCAGTCGGCGACTGGAAAGACACACCCGCCACATCCTCGCTGCGTTGCCATAAAAGGGCCGGGAAATCTCCTACTGTCGCGGGCGACGGAATTTCGGTGACAGGCCCCGCGACGCATGAGCTCAGCGCCCAACAATATCACGCGCCTGCCGACCGCGAGGGCCACCGCGCTCGAGCCCAAGGAGGCCCTGGCCAAGGAAGAGCGGGCCCGGGCCAACGAACTGGCGGTGAACGATGACCGCGAGATGGTTCCCCGGCGGGACGACGAGGCGAGGCGGGAGCTGGCCCTCGATGCCGCGGAAGACGAGACGTTCGCCCTCGTCCCCCTGCCGCAGCCCGATCATAGCTGGAGCCGCACGCTGCTCAGCTTCGGCATCGCAGTGATCCTGCCGCTGTGCCTGCTCGGCCTGTATTTCCTGTTCCTCGCCACGCCGCAATATTTCGCCGAGTTCCGGTTCTCCGTGACCGAGGTGACCCCGTCCGCCGGCCCCCTCGGCGGAGGCGGCAGCGGAGGCTCGACCGCGGCGGCGGTCGCCAGCGCCATGGGCGGCCACAGCGCAGCGGCGGGCGGCGGCACCGCGCAGAACTTTGTCGTGATCGATTATCTCAAGAGCCGTCAGGTGATCGACGAGCTATCTCAAAGCGTCGATGTCCGCGAGATCTACAGCCGTCCCGAGATCGATTGGCCGAACCGGTTCGACAGGAGCCGGTCGACGGAGCATCTGGTGCGCTACTGGAACAAGATGATCTGGGCGAATTACGATCCGCTCACCGGGCTCGCCTCCGTCGAGGTCAAGGCGTTCCGGCCCGACGATGCCCTGACCATCGCCAACCAGCTCGTCACGCTGTCGGAAAACCTCGTCAACAAGATCGCCAAGCGCGCCGAGGAGGATGCCGTCAAGTTCGCCGAGCAGGAGGTCGTCCGGGCCAAGGCCAGCCTCGACAAGGCCCGCGCCGCCATGGCCGAGTTCCGTGAGAAGGAAGGGGTGATCGATCCGATGCCCAGCGTGGTGACGGGCAACACCCAGCTCATCGGCACCTTGCGCGGATCGGTGTCGCAGCTGGAGGCCGATTACGACACGATCCGGAGGCAGAACCTCAGCGAGTCGGCGCCGTCGGTCCTGGCCCTCAGGTCCCGTGTCCAGGCCGCGCGCGAGCAGCTGGCCTCCGTCGAGCGCGAGGTCTCGGGCAGCCGCTCCGGCCGCAACGTCCTGGCCGGCGTCGTCGCCCGGTTCGAAGCCCTCGACATGGACCGGCAATATGCGCAGGCGATCCTGCTCACCTCCCTGCAATCCCTCGACCGCGCACGGGCCAGCGCGGCCGCCCAGCATCTCTATCTCACGCCCTACGTTCGGCCGGCCCTGCCCGAAAGCGCGGGCGGCCCGCGCGTCTTCCTGTCGATGGTGCTCGGAGCCTTCATCCTGGCAGCGATCTGGTTCATCGGCCTGCTCGCCGTGCGCTCGATCATGAACAGTCGTGCCTGAGCGGGGTCGGCCTTCGGTCGTCATGACCGCAGGCGCGGCCTCGAATAAAATTCAGGCCCTGTGACGACGCAACATCCGGCACAAGGTGCCGGTCCCGTAACCCGCCACTCCGCGTCACCCGGCATCCTTGGATCGCGACTGAACGATGGCAAACTCCTCGATCGTCCTTCCGGCCGCTTCCTCGAAGCAGAGCGCACGACCGTGGCTGACGATCATGACGGCGTTGATCGTCCGTGATTTCGGAGTTCGCTTTCGTAACTTCCATCCGGCCATTGCCGTCCTGCTCTTCATCGAGCCGATCGTCGTCATCGCGACCGTGGCAGGATTGCGAATCTTTCTATTTGGAAAGGAACCGCCTTTTGGACCATCGGTACTTCTCTTTATGGGGACTGGTGTATTCCCGTTTTATGTCTTCCGGCGTTGCGCTCGCGGCGTTCGCAGCCTGAAGTCGCGAGCGGCAGAGTATTACTTTGTCAAACCCTTCGATTTTCTTCTGTCTCGTTTTCTGATTCAAGTCATACAAAACCTTGTTTTGATGACCATCTTCTTTCTTGGACTTTACATCTACGGAATTCGAGAGGCCGCCCCCTGGTCTCCGGATATGTGCCTCATCAGTCTCTTCGCTATCACTTGCCTATCCCTGGGGATGGCGCTGATCAACTCGAGCATTCAATCGTATTTTCCTGGTTGGGGCAAAATCTACGCATTCTTGAGCAGACCGATGATGATGTTCAGCGGCGCCTTCAAGACCGTCGACCTATCCCCGGAGCCCATGCGAACGATCTATTCCTGGAATCCGCTCTCGCATGTCATCGAGCTTTTCCGACTGGGATTCTACCCGAACTATCCGCATGCCAGCTTCGATGGGATCTATCTCACCAAATGGTGTATCGGCACGATCTTCGTCGGGATCCTACTGTACAACAACAAGGCCAAGGACTGAGAGCGCCTACAAAACTCCCGGTCAGCGCCAGTCCTCGCTCCGCGCGAAGGCGCAGCGGGAGTTTCATGAGAGACTCCGAGCCTCGCCCGGCCCCACCTACGGCTCGCCGAGCGTCAGCCCGACCTTCATCACTGCGCCGTCCTCCTTGTCCGGATGGACCGAGAAGCCGAGGCTGCGGCACACGGCCAGCATGGGGCGGTTCTCCCGGAGCACCGTGCCCTCGATGCGCTGGAGCCCCTCCGCCCTCGCCCAGTCGATCATCAGCTGCATCAGGGCGAAGCCGAGGCCGGTGCCCTTGCGGTCGCTACGGATGAGGATGGCATATTCGCCGCTCTCGTGGTTGGCATCGGCATGCAGGCGAACCGCGCCGAGCATCGACGCCGTCTCCGCATCGATGGCGACGAAGGCGATGGCGCGGGCGTAATCGAGCTGCGTCAGCCGTGCCAGGAAGGCGTGGTTGAAATCGCGGACCGGCATGAAGAAGCGCAGACGCAGATCCTCGGCGCTCACCTGCTCGAAGAAGCTCTTGAACAGCCCCTCGTCCTCCGGCCGCACCGGGCGCACGGTGACCTTCTCGCGCTTCAGGACGAGATTGCGCTCCCATTCCACCGGGTAGGGACGGATGGCGAAGCGCGGATTGCGGGTGCCGCCGCGCCGCTCCGGGGCGGGGCCGACCATCACGCGGGCGTCCAGAGCCAGCACGCCGTTGGCATCGGCGAGCAGGGGGTTGATGTCGAGCTCGCGCACCTCCGGCAGGTCGGCGGAGAGCTGCGCGAGCTTGACGAGGACGAGGCCGAGCGCCCGCCGGTCCACCGCCGGGACGTCGCGATAGGCCGCCAACCGCCGCGCCACGCGGGTGCGGTCGATGAGTTCGCTGGCGAGCCGGAGGTCGAGGGGAGGCAGGCTGAGCGCCCGGTCGTCGATGACCTCCACGGCGACGCCGCCCCGTCCGAACACCACCACGGGACCGAAGACGGGATCCTCGGCGAGGCCGGCGATGAGTTCGCGGCGCTTGCCCTTGCGCACCATGGGCTGGACCGCGAACCCCATGATCCGGGCATCCGGCCGCTGGCGCCGGGCACGGGTGAGGATGTCGGCGGCGGCGGCCCGCACATCGGCCTCGCTGGTGAGGTCCAGGCGCACTCCGCCGACATCCGATTTGTGGACGATGTCCGGTGAGACCACCTTCAGTGCCACGGCGCCGCCCTCGGCGATGATGGGCCAGGCGGCCGCCGCGGCGGCATCGATGTCGGGGGCCAGCGTCAGCGGCACGCTGTCGATGCGGTAGGCGGCCAGGAGGCCCGCCACGGCGAGGGGATCGAGCCAGGTCTCCCCCGCCTCGAGGGCGGCCGCTACGATGGCGCGGGCGGTCTCCACGTCGGGGGAGAATTCCCGCGGCAGCGAATCCGGCGTGCGCATCAGATCGTCCTGCGCCTCGCGGTAGCGGACGAGGTGCATGAAGCCCTCGACCGCGTCGGCATCCGTGGCGAAGCGCGGGATGCCGGCGGCGGCGAGCACCGCCCCGGCCTCCCCGTCATCGCCCACCGTCACCGCGAAGACGGGCTTACGCCGTCCGCCCCGGCGGCGGGCCGCGCTCACCGTGTCGGCGATGGCCGCGGCGACGCCGGCGCTGTCGGAGCGGGCGGTGGGCACGTGGATGGCCAGCACGGCGTCGTTGGCGGGATCGGCGAGGAGGGGCCCGAGGGCGTCGGCATAGGCTGTCGCATCGGCCTCGACGCCGAGATCGGCGGGATTGCCGCCGGTCCCCGCCGCGGCCAGCGTGCCGCCCCGGTCCGCGAGCCTGTCGGCGGCAAGCGCGCCGATGCCCTCGCCGTTCCCCAGGATGGCGAGGCGCTGGCCGGGGAAGGGGCGCTGCCGGCCCAGCGTCTCCACCGCCGAGAACATCGCGTCGAGCCCGTCGACGCTCAGCAATCCCGCCCGCCGGAACGCCGCCTCGTAGACGGCATCCGGCCGGGCGAGGGCACCGGTATGGGTGACGGTGTGGCGCAAGGGAGCCTCGTGGCGCCCCGTGCGCAGCACCAGGACGGGCTTGGCGCGGGCCGCGGCGCGCGCTGCCGACATGAACTTGCGCGCGTTGGGAATCACGTTCAGCGACAGCAGGATCGCGCGCGTGTGGATGTCGGCGGCGAAATGGTCGAGGCAATCGGCGATATCGATGTCACAGGCGGTGCCGAGGGACAGGATGGCCGAGAACCCCACATCGCGATGCGCGGCCCAGGCGACGATGCCCGCCGCCACGGTGCCCGATTGCGAGATCAGGGCGAGATCGCCCGCCTTGGGCGCCGCCGCGAACAGGCTGGCGTCGAGCCGCGCGCGCGGCACGGTCAGCCCCATGCTGTTGGGGCCGAGGAGGCGCATGCCCCATTGCCGGGCCCGGTTGCGCACCGCCTCGCAGAGATCGTCCGGCAGATCGGATGTGAGGATGACGGCCACGGCGGCACCCCGCAGCCCCGCCTTCTCCACCCAGCCTTCCACCGACGCGGGCTCCGCCACGATCACCACGAGATCCGGCGTCTCGGGCAGGTCGTCGAGGGTGGCAAGGCCCCCTTCGCCGACGAGATGGACGGAGCCGGCGAACCCGGCTTTCCCCAGATTGCCGACCACGGCCTGGCCGAGCGCGCCCCGGCCGAGGCCGACGACCGCGATCGCCCGCGGCGCGAGCAACGCCTCGAAGCGATAGGTGCTCATGAACTGGCGTGACCTTCGATCAGACCGGCGCGACGGCGTGCGACATCGCGCGGAACGGCAAGGTATAGGGCGCGGATCACTCTCGACCGGGGGAACCACATGTCAGAACCCACAGCTTACGAGATTTCCTGCACGATCGTCGAGGCGATGCGCTCCCTCATCACCCTGGGCCTGAGCCAGGGCACCGCCGGAAACGTCTCGGTACGCCACCGCGACGGCTTTCTCATGACACCCTCCGGCATCCCGGCCGACGCGCTGCGCCCGGAGGACATCGTGCCGATGAGCATGGAGGGACATCACGGCCATGCCCTCGCCCCCTCCTCCGAATGGCGCTTCCATCGCGACATCCTGCGGCAGCGGCCCGAGATCGGCGCGGTCGTGCACGCCCACCCGACCTATTGCACCGCCTTCGCCATGTGCGGAGCCGAGATCCCCGCCGTCCATTACATGATCGCGGCCGCCGGCGGCCCGACGATACGCTGCGCGCCCTATGCTCCCTATGGAACGGAGGACCTGTCGGTCGCGGCGGTCGCCGCACTCGACGACCGCCTCGGCTGCCTCCTGGCCAACCACGGCATGATCGCAATCGGCAGTAATCTCGGCAAGGCCTTGTGGCTGGCGGTAGAGATGGAGGCCCTGTGCCGCCAATACGCCGTCGCCCTCCAGGTGGGGAAGCCGGCCATACTGTCCGACGCCGAGATCGCGCGAACGATCAAGCGATTCGAAAACTACGGGCCACGGAGCCGGGCCGACGCGCCTTAGGATCGCCCCGTCGCCCCGAGGGGCTCGGGCCGCGACGAATACGTAGAGGCGGCTCGGCACGCGCCCTCGGCAACCGTGAGCGGCCTCCCGCTAGCGGGTCTGTGGACAAAAATCGGGTCCCCGGCACGACCGTTCGGCCGCGCCAGGGGCCTCGTCGCGCGCCGCATGGGCAAGCTGACACCGCGTGTAATTTTTTACCGCAGCGCACATTTGAAGTTGCGAGCCTGGACTAAAAGAGTTCACCGACCAGCACAAAGGTTCCGACTGAGCAAATAACTTTTGAATTTTATGTTCAGGCGTTGATTTTTTCCAGGCCTAATGAGCTAGAAAATTCCGTCTCATACCAGGACCGCCGGCCATTTTTCAGATGCCGAAAGCTCCTGCAACACACCGGAAGCTTCCTTCAAATTGTTGCGGTCGCCCTGGTCTTGCCAAAGCCTCTTGCGCTTTGTTAATGGCTATCATACTAACTGCCTAGACAATCAAAACTGATGACAAGACCTTTCGGCCAGACCCGATCGGCATCGCGCTGTGGTCTAAGGCTGTCCTACTTACGGGGGTGAGCGTGGAAATCGAAAACGACTTCGCGGCGGACTACATTGAGCTTACGGCGGATATCGTCTCGGCGTTCGTAAGCAACAATTCCGTGCCCGTTTCGGATATCCCGGCTCTCATCGCATCGATTCATGCGACCCTGGGCAGCCTGACGGCGGCGAAGACGCCGGAGAAGGCCGAGCCGTTGACCCCGGCCGTGTCGATCAAACGCTCGATCACGCCGGATTTCGTCATCTGCCTCGAAGACGGCAAGAAATTCAAATCGCTGAAGCGTCACCTTCGGACTCGCTATTCCATGACGCCCGAAGAGTATCGAGCGAAGTGGAACCTTCCGAGCGACTATCCGATGGTCGCACCGAACTATGCGGCCGCACGCTCCGAACTGGCAAAGAACATGGGTCTTGGCCAGCAACGCAGGAAGTCCCGCCTGAAGGCAGCCGTCGCCGAGGCGCCGGCGACACCCGCACCGCGCGGCCGTCGCCCCCGCACAGCCCCCGGAACCTCTCAAGCCTGAAGGGTGTGAGGCCCGCCTCGCCGAGGCGCCGCGTCACCCCGAGTTGCAAACCTTCACGCTACAAGACTTTGAGTTACAAGTCTTCGCGTTACAAAGCTGCGGCCACAACAGACCCCGCCAGGACACGTTTCGGCCTCTCGACACGTCGTCCAGACCCGGTGAAGGCAAAGCAGAGCGTGTCACGAGAGGAGGGGATGACCCATTCTCCCTCGACCATCGAGCCGCGAGAGCGCGACTTGTCTGGCGACGATCGAGACCGTCTTGGACAAGCATCGAACGGGGGTGCCCGGAGCACCTTCGGGGCGAAACAGCTCCCAGCCGCAAAACTATCCACAGGAGAGTTGCAGGGCTGGTGACTGTGCAATTCGGCACGTCAACCACCAATAACTCGGCCGTTGTTCCGTTTATCGGAATAACTGAACCTATTCTTTTCGGCACATTTTAATGAATCCTGGTCCTACCCGGCAGACTTACGGAGCGATGCTGGGCTCGGGACAGGAGGTCCGTCAAACGCTGGCGTGACGACGCGATCATCCTGCGATCGGACCGCGGATCACACCGGATGGTCTTGCGAAAGACTGAGGCCGCCCCGTCCCTGGTCATGCCGCGAGACGATGACGACCCATCCGGCAGCCTCTCGCCGCCGCGCCGTTAGGCCGGCCGCAAGGCCCTCCCTGCATTCTGGGACAAGAGGCGGCCGGTGCGGACGCCTCGAAGGCAGGAAGGGATGCGCATGTCCGGTCGATCGAGCCTCGTCGCGCGCCTGTTCTGGACCACGATCGTCGGCGGCGGCTTCGCCTTCTGGTTCGGGCTCCCCGCCTTGGCCGCCACCGGCCTCTGCCTCTGCCTGATCCTGCTGCATCGCCTCGACAGGCCCCGCCGCTTCAGGCGGACGGTACGCCGTCTGGCCCGGGCCCATGCCGGGACCCTCGCCCTGCGCCGCCGCCAGGAATGTTTCGAGGACGCCTACGGCAACCGGATCGACGACGGCTGGCTGCGCGAGCGGGATTACTTCGCCGAGCGGACGATCCTGCCGCAACTCGACGCCAGGGGCTTCACCGACCTCGCCGATACCCGTTGGCCCGTCGTCCTCGACATCATCGAGGATGTCGCCCTGTCCGTCGATCTGCCGGACGAGGACGAGGCGCCGAAGGACGGCATCGCCTACGAGCGCTTCTGCGCCGAGGCCCTGCGCGAGGCGGGCTGGTCGGCGCGCCCGACGAAGGCCAGCGGCGACCAGGGCGCCGACGTGGTCGCCGAGCGCTCAGGCATCCGCCTCGTCCTCCAGTGCAAGCGCTACACCAAGCCCGTGGGCAACGCGGCGGTGCAGGAGGCCTCGGCGGCGGCACGCTATTGGCAGGCGGATATGGCGGCCGTCGTCTCCAATGCCGGCTTCACCCCCGCCGCGCGCAGGCTGTCGGGCGCCACCGGCGTCCTTCTCCTCCACCACGATGCCCTGCGCACGCTCGCGCCCATCCGCAGATCCCGGCGCCTCGACGCCGAGCCCGCCTGACGCGCGAGCCTCCCCCCTCCGCGCTACGATGTTCTCACATCTCGCGGGCAGCACGGGTCCCCTCTCCTTTCAGGAGAGGGGACCCGTGCTGCCTCATGGCGAACCTTCTTGGATGGAGGGAGCAGCCGTCGAGCGGATGGGTGGATCCAGGATCCCCTCCACGAGGGGAAGCCAGGCCCGCCCGTCGCGGGCGAGCAGGGCATCCGCCCCCGCCGGTCCGTCCGCGCCCGCCGCATAGGTCTCCACCGGAGCATCCGTCCAGGCCTGGATGAGGGGATCGACGGCGGCCCAGCCCGCCTCGATGGCGTCGGCCCGCTGGAACAGGGTCGGGTCGCCGACCATGCAATCGTAGATCAGGGTCTCGTAGCCGACGCTCGGCGCCTCGGCGAAGAAATCGCCGAACCGCACGGAGGAGGTGACCGCGCCGAGGCGCATGTCCGGCCCCGGCCGCTTGGCGTTCCACTGGGTGCTCAGCCCCTGGTCCGGGTCGATGTGGAGGTGCATGACGTTCGGCGCGAGAGCGGTGCCGGCGAACAGGCCGTGGCTCGGCGGCTTGAAATGCACAGCGATCTCGGTGAGGCGCCCCGCCAGGCGCTTGCCCGTGCGCAGGTAGAACGGCACGCCGTCCCAGCGCGGGTTGTCGACGGTGAGCGTCAGGGCCGCGTAGGTCTCGGTGCGGGACTCGGCCGAGACGTCGGCCTCCTCGCGGTAGCCCCGCACGGCATGGCCCTGCTCCGCGCCGGGCGCGTACTGGCCGCGCACCGCCCGGTCCGGGGTCGCCGGCCGCACGGCCTCCAGGACCCGCGCCTTCTCGTTGCGGATGTCCTCCGCATCGAAACTGCCGGGCGGCTCCATCGCCACCATGGACAGGAGCTGGAACAGGTGGTTCGGCACCATGTCGCGGAGCGCGCCGGTGGGCTCGTAGAAGCCGCCGCGCTGCTCCACGCCGATCGTCTCGGCGGCGGTGATCTGCACGTGGTCGATGTGGCGGGCGTTCCAGATCGGCTCCAGCATGGCATTGGCGAAGCGCAGCGCCAGAATGCTCTGCACCGTCTCCTTGCCGAGGAAGTGATCGATGCGGAACACCTGGCCCTCTTCGGCCTGATTCAGGATGCGGGCGTTGAGGGCCCGCGCCGAGGCGAGATCGGTGCCGAACGGCTTCTCGATGACCACGCGGCGGAAGGCGCCCTCCCCCTCTGTCAGCAGCCCGGCGGCGCCGAGATGGTCCACCACCGGGCCGAAGAAGCGGGCGGAGACGGCGAGATAGAAGATCGCGTTGCCGCCGATGTCCCGGGCGAGCCGCCGATAGGTCTCGGCCGCTCCGAAATCCCCCTGGGTGAAGGTCAGGCGCTCACGGATGAAGCCCCAATGGTCGGGATCGATGGAGTCCGGGTGGAATTCGGAGGTGTGGTCCTGGGTGAAGGACTGCATGGTCTGCGAGAGGTCGTCGCGCCACTGCTCGGTCGTGCGGTCGTTATGGTCGATGCCGACGATCCGGAGCCCCTCCGCGAGCAGGCCGTCCGAGGCGAGGTTGTAGAGGGCCGGCATCAGCAGGCGCTTCGTCAGGTCGCCGGCGGCCCCGAAGATGACGAGGGTGCATGCCGGCGCCGTCCTGACCTCGTCGTTGGCGCGGGGCTGCCTGTCGCCATTCGCCGGGGCATCGGGATTGGTACGGGGAAGGGTCATGGGACGGGACACTCCGGGCATCGTCGGCGACGCCGGTCAAACCGCCGATGCCCTGCGCCGTTCCGACGGATGGTGCAAGGCAGCGATCACTCGTCCGTGCGGACGGCCTTATTCGTCCGTGCGGACGGCTTGGCCCCGGTCGATCGGCAGGCGGTCGCCCTTCAATTCGTCCGGGGTCGGCAGGCTGCGCACGTCCCAGCCGCCGCCGAGCGCCCGGATGAGGGTCACCGCCGTGGTGAAGCGGTTGAGGCGCACCTGCAGGGCGGTCACCTCGTTGTTGAGTTCCAGCGCCTGGGCGGTGATGACCGTGGTGAAGTTCTGCGTGCCGGCGCGGTACTCGTTGAGGGTGATCTCCACCGCCCGGCGGGCGGAGGCCACGGCCTCCTCCTGCGCCGCCTGCTGGCGGGCGAGGATGCGCACGCCGGCGAGCCCGTTCTCCACTTCGGCGAAGGCGGTGAGCACGGTCTGGCGGTAGGTCGCCACCGTGGCGTCGTAGGCGGCTCTCGCGATCTGCACGGCGGCGGTGCGGGCGCCGCCGTCGAGGAGGGTCTCGCTGCCGGCCGCGGCCACCGACCAGACCTGGTTGGCCGCCGAGAAGACGCCGTTGCTGGTCAGGCCCGAGACGCCGCCCGACCCCGACAGGACGAGGGTCGGGTAGAAGGCCGCCACGGCGACGCCGATCTGCTCGCTCTGGGACTGGACGCTGCGCTCGGCCTGCGCGATGTCCGGGCGCCGCTCCAGCAGGGCGGAGGGGATGCCCACCGGAACCGCCGGCGGCGTCTTCGGCAGGCTCCCCTTCGGCAGGGACAATTCCGAGGGCGGGCGCCCGATCAGCGTCGCGATGGCGTGTTCGAAGGTCGCGCGCTGCAGCCCCACCGCGATGGCCTGGGCCTGGGTCGACTGCACCTGCGTCTGCGCCGTGATCACGTCGGACCGGGCCGCCACGCCGGCATTGTACTGGTTCTCGGTGATGGCGAGGCTCTTCTTGTAGGCCACCACCGTCTCGTCGAGCAGGCGCTGCAGGGAATCCTGGTAGCGCAGGCTGTAATAGTTCGTGGCGACCTCGGACTGGATCGCGAGGCGCACAGCGGCCAGATCCGCCGCGCTCGCCTGGGCGTTGGCCACCTCGCTCTCGATGTTGCGCCGGATGCGGCCGAACAGGTCGAGTTCCCACGAGGCCTGGGCCTGGAGCGAGACCGAGGTGCGCTCGGTGCCGAGGGTCCGCGAGCGCGTGATCGTCGGCGCGCCGATCACCGTGGGGTAGAGCGCCGAGCGCGCCTGCGCTACGAGGCCGCGCGCCTGGTCGTAGGAGGCGAGGGAGACGCGCAGGTTCTGGTTGTCCACATCGACGAGGCGGATCAGCCGGTCGAGGGCGGGATCGCGGAACACGCGCCACCAATCGCCGCGCTCGGCCCCGTCATTGGGCTGCGCCGCGCGCCACCCCTTCCGCGTGGCGACATGGGCCACGCTGTCCTCGCGCATCCCGCCCTGCTTGAACGCGAGCGGCGTCTCCACCGACGGGCGCGAGTAATCGGGCCCGACCATGCAGCCGGAGAGGGTTGTTGCGAGGGCGAGGAGGGTACCGAGCGAGCGCGACGGACTCCCTCTCCTGGAAGGAGAGGGTTGGGGTGAGGTGTGTGACACCTCCGAAACGTCCACACACCTCACCCTGTCCCTCTCCTTCCAGGAGAGGGAACCTGCGCCGTCATCTGAAAGCGGTGCGCTCCCGCTCGAAAGGGAAGCGACGAGCCCGCTCATGCGACCGTCCGTCAAACCGCCCACGCTCATTCGGCCGCGCCCGGAACCACGCCCAAGACAGGGCGGCGCCGGCGGAGGCGGTCGAGATAGAGATAGACGACGGGCGTGGTGTAGAGGGTCAGGATCTGGCTCACGATCAGGCCGCCGGCGATGGCGATGCCCAGGGGGCGGCGCATTTCCGAGCCTTCGCCCCCGGCGAGGATGAGAGGCAGGGCGCCGAGCAGGGCCGCCAGCGTTGTCATCATGATCGGCCGGAAGCGCAAGAGGCAGGCCTCGAAGATCGCGTCCTTCGGGGTGGCCCCGCGCGTGCGCTCGGCGTCCAGCGCCACGTCGATCATCATGATCGCGTTCTTCTTGACGATGCCGATGAGCAGGAACACCGCGATGAGCGCGATGATGGTGAATTCCGTGCCCGAGACGAGGAGCGCCAGCAGCGCGCCGATGCCGGCCGAGGGCAGGGTCGAGAGGATCGTCACCGGGTGGACGAAGCTCTCGTAGAGGATCCCCAGGATGGTGTAGACGGCCACCAAAGCCGCCAGGATCAGCAGCGGCTGGCGCGAGGACGAGGCCTGGAAGGTCTTGGCGGCGCCCGCGAATTCGCCGTGGATCGTCGCCGGCAGGCGCAATTGCGCCTCGGCCTCCTCGATGGCGGCGGTGGCATCCGACAGGCTCTTGCCCGGCGCCAGGTTGAACGAGAGCGTGGTCGCCACGAACAGGCCCTGGTGGCTCACCTGCACGGGCGCGTTGCCGGTCTCCACCCGGGCGAAGGCCGAGAGCGGGATCATCGTCTCCTTGGCGCTCGACACGGGCGCGCTGGACGAGGCGCCCGCCCCGCCGGCGATGGCGTTGGAGGCGGCGTTGCGGGCGGAATCCGCCGCGATGGTGGAGGCCGTGGTTCCCGTCGCCGCCGCCCCGGCCACGGTCCCGGCCACCGCGTTGGTGATGGCCGAGCCCCGCGCCTTGCCGCCGGAGGTCGAGACGAAGACGGTCTTCAGGGTCTCCGGGTTCTGCAGGTAGCGCGGCGCGATCTCCATCACGACGTGGTACTGGTTGAGCGGGTTGTAGATCGTCGAGACCTGCCGCTGGCCGAAGGCGTCGTAGAGGGTGTTGTCGATCTTGTCGGGCGTGATGCCGTAGCGGTAGGCCGTGGCCCGGTCGATGACGAGGCGGCTCTCGAGCCCGCCCTCCTGCTGGTCGGAGGTCACGTCGGAGAAGACCGGGTTCTTCTGCAGCGCCTCCACGAGCCGGGGTGCCGCCGCGTAGAGTTCTTCGGCCGTATCGCCCTGCAGGGTGTACTGGTACTGGGCGAAGCTCTGGCGCCCGCCCATGCGCAGGTCCTGGCGCGGGAACAGGAACAGCCGGGCGCCGGCCACCTGCGCCAGTTTGGGGCGCAGGCGGGTCATCACCTCGGTGATCGAGGCGCGCTCGCCCCGTGGCTTCAGGCCGACGAAGACGTTGGCCGAGTTGGTGGCGCGCCCGCCGGTGAAGCCGACGACGCTGTCCACCGCCGGGTCGGCCTGCACGATGGCGGTGGCCTGTTCCAGCTTCTGTTTCATCGCCTGGAACGAGATGCGCTGGTCGGCCTGGATGCCGCCCATCATCTGACCCGTATCCTGCTCGGGGAAGAAGCCCTTGGGGACGATGATGTAGAGGTAGACGTTGAGCCCGATCGTCGCGAACAGCGTGGCGAGGACGAGGCGGCGATGGTTCAGCGCCACCCTCAGCGTGCGTTCGTAGGCGCGGAGCGTCCCGGCAAAGCCGCCCTCCAGGGCGCGGATGAGGAGGTTCGGGCGCGTCTCCCCGACATGTCCGTGCCCGCCCTCGCGCTTGAGCAGCAGGGCGCACATCATCGGCGTGGTGGTGAGCGAGAGCACCAGGGAGATCAGGATCGCCAGGGACAGGGTGACGGCGAATTCCTCGAACAGCCGCCCGACGATCCCCCCCATCAGCAGGATCGGGATGAACACCGCGATCAGCGACAGGCTCATGGAGATGACGGTGAAGCCGACCTCCTTCGCCCCGATGAGGGCGGCCTCCAGCCGCGGCTTGCCGAGCTCCACATGGCGCTGGATGTTCTCCAGGACGACGATGGCGTCGTCGACCACGAAGCCGGTGGCGATGATGAGGGCCATCAGCGACAGGATGTCGAGGCTGTAATCGAGGAGGTACATGGCCGAGAAGGTGCCGATGATCGAGATCGGCACGGCCACCGCCGGGATCAGGGTCGCCCGCCCCGAGCGCAGGAAGGCGAACACCACCCCGATGACGAGGATGACGGCGATGACCAGGGTCTCCTCGGTCTCGGCGAGGGAGGCGCGGATGGTGGCGCTGCGGTCGCCGGTGACGGTGAGGTCGATGTCGCCGGGCAGCGCCGCCTTCACCTGCGGCAGCGCCGCCTCCACCGCCTTGATCGTCTCGACCACGTTGGAGCCGGGCTGCTTGTAGATGAACAAGATCACGCCCGGCCGGCCGTTGACGAGGCCGAGGTTGCGCTTGTCCTCCACCGAATCCTCGACCTTGCCCACATCGGTGAGGCGCACCCCCGCTCCGTTGCGGTAGGCCACGATGATGTCGCGGTAATCCGCCGCCACCCGGCCCTGGTCGTTGGCGTAGAGCTGGTAGTGGCGGGTGTCGGTCTCGATCGCGCCCTTGGGCGAATTGGCATTGGCCGAGGCCAGGGCCGCGCGCACCCCTTCGAGGCCGATCCCGTAATGATAGAGGGCGGTGGGATCGAGCTCGACCCGCACCGCCGGCAGCGACGAGCCGCCGATATCGACATTCCCCACGCCGGGGAGCTGGGACATCTTCTGCTGCACCACCGTGGCGGCGGAATCGTAGAGCTGGCCCGGCGACAGGGTGTTCGAGGTCAGCCCGAGGATCAGGATCGGCGCGTCGGCCGGGTTGAACTTGCGGTAGGTGGGGTTCGAGCGCAGGGCCGTGGGCAGGTCGGCCCGCGCGGCGTTGATCGCCGCCTGGACGTCGCGGGCGGCCCCGTCGATGTCGCGGTCGAGGTTGAACATCAGGACGATCCGCACCGTCCCGACGGAACTGGTGGAGGTCATCTCGCTCACATCGGCGATGATGCCGAGCCGCCGCTCCAGCGGCGCCGCCACCGTCGTCGCCATGGTCTCGGGCGAAGCCCCGGCCATCTGCGCCTGGACCAGGATGACGGGAAAATCCACCTGGGGCAGCGGCGCCACCGGCAGCTTGAAGAACGCGAAGATCCCCGCCAGCAACACCCCGATGGTGAGCAGCGTCGTGGCGACCGGGCGGCGGATGAACGGCTCGGAGACGTTCATGGGCGGGAGGCCGGGTGTGTGCGCATGCTCTCTCTCCCCGCCGGGCGGGGAGAGAGGATGCGCACGACCCTCACGGCATCACCCCGGCGGCCTTGGCACCGCCGCCGCACCGGGCGCGGGTCCCCTCTCCTGGAAGGAGAGGGACAGGGTGAGGTGCGTGAAACCTCCGGAAAGGTCGCCAGCGCTCCGTTCTGCCGGGTCTGAGCTATGCTGCGCGCAGAGACCGTGCCCGTCCGACCTCGCCGGCGCGACGCCTCGAACCGTGATGGCCGCAGGAGAACCCCGTGAGCCGTGCCACCGCTTTGCGACGAACGCAGACAAGCGCGGAAGCCAAGCTGTGGCGGGCGCTGCGCGGGGCTCAGCTGAACGGCTTCAAGTTCCGCCGCCAGCATCCCATCGATCGCTTCGTCGTCGATTTCATCTGCCTGAAGGCCAAGCTGGTGGTGGAGGTCGATGGCGCGACGCATGGCAGTCCCGCCGTGCTGCGTCACGACGCAGCACGGACACGCATCATTGAAATGGCAGGCTTTCAGGTCATCCGGTTCGGGAATGTCGATATCCGGGAGAATCTCGATGGTGTCCTGGAGAGCATCCTGGCGGCGATCAACATTTGCGACGAGGGACCGTCGGCACTTTGTCCCTCTCCCACGGGCCAGGCATGAGCTTGCCGGACGCGTCTCATACCTCACACCAGCTCTCTCCCGAAAAGCTACGATTAAGCTGTTCACACCACTCGCGGGTAGCGCGAGTCCCCTCTCCTGAAAGGAGAGGGACAGGGTGAGGTGTGCGACCTCTTCGGAGAGTCCACGCACCTCACCCCAACCCTCTCCTTCCAGGAGAGGGAGCCCGTCGCGCCTCGTATCGAACCCTCTTGGATAGAGGGAACAGCCGTCGAGCAGATGTGTGAATCCAGTAGCCTTCCAGGAGAGATAGCGATGCCGCTCAGGACCGGGCAACTCCCCTGAGGCGGCAATCTCCCGGCTCACGGCGTCACCCCGGCGGCCTTGGCACCGCCGCCGCGCTTGAACCGCCGCTCCAGGCGGTCGAAGGCGAGGTAGATCACCGGGGTGGTGAACAGGGTCAGGACCTGGGAGACGATGAGGCCGCCGGCGATGACGATGCCCAGCGGCTGGCGCAGTTCCGAGCCGACGCCGGTGCCGAGGATGAGCGGCACCGCCGCGAACAGGGCGGCGAGCGTGGTCATCAGGATCGGGCGGAAGCGCAGGAGGCAGGCCTCGTAGATCGCGTCGCGCGGGGCCATCCCGTCCTCGCGCTCGGCCTGGAGCGCGAAGTCGATCATCATGATCGCGTTCTTCTTCACGATGCCGATGAGGAGCACGATGCCGATGACACCGATGATGTCGAGCGGCAGCCCGTAGAGCATCAGCCCGACCAGCGCGCCGATCCCCGCCGAGGGCAGGGTCGAGAGGATCGTGATCGGGTGGACGAAGCTCTCGTAGAGCACGCCGAGCACGATATAGACGGTGACGATGGCCGCGATCACCAGGAAGAGCTGGTTCGAGAGCGCCGATTGGAAGGCGAAGACCGAGCCCTGCGGCACCACGCGGAAGCTCGGCGGCAGGTCGATCTCCTTGCGCGCCGCCTCGACCGCGGTGACGGCTTCGCCCAGCGCGACCCCCTCGGCGAGGTTGAACGAGACGGTGGTGGCCGGGAACTGGCCGAGATGGCTGATGAGGAGCGGCGCCCGGCGCTCGCTGATCCGCGCCACGGCCGAGAGCGGCACCTGCCCCGAAGCCGCCGTGGAGGAAGGCAGGAAGATGCCGTTGAGGCTGTCGAGGGTCTTGTGCAGGTCCGGGTCGGCTTCGAGGATGACCCGGTACTGGTTCGACTGGGTGAAGATCGTCGAGACGATGCGCTGGCCGAAGGCGTCGTAGAGGGCGTTGTCCACGGTGGCGGGGGTGATGCCGTAGCGGCCGGCGGTGGGCCGGTCGATGGTGACGTAGGCCGCCAGCCCGTTGCCCTGCAGGTCGCTGGCCACGTCCGACAGCAGGGGCGAGCGCTGCAGCGCCTGGACGAAACGCGGCACCCAGGTCTCGAACTCGGCGAGGTTCGGGTTCTCCAGGATCACTTGGTACTGCGTCGCGCTCACCGCCGTATCGATGGTGAGGTCCTGCACCGGCTGCATGTAGAGCCGGATGCCGGCGACCCCGCGCGTCGCCTCCTTGAGGCGGCGGATGATCGCGCCGGCATCGCTGGTGCGGCCCTCATGCGGCTTCAGATTGATGAGGAAGCGGCCGGAATTCAGCGTCACGTTCTGCCCGTCGACGCCGATGAACGAGGACAGGCTCGCCACATCCGGGTCCTGCAGGACGATCCGTGCGAGCTGCTGCTGGCGGTCCGCCATCTCCGCATAGGACACGGTCTGGTCGGCCTGGGTCACGCCCTGGATCACGCCGGTGTCCTGGACCGGGAAGAACCCTTTGGGGATGACCACGAACAGGTAGGCAGTGAGCGCGATGGTGGCGAGGGTGACGACGAGGGTCAGGCCCTGGTGGTTGAGGACGATGCGCAGCATCCGCCCGTAGCCGGAGATCACCCCGTCCATGGCCCGCCGGCCAGCCCGCGCGATGAATCCTTCGCGGCGCTTGGCCTCCGGCGCGTGCTTGAGCAGGCGGGCGCACAGCATCGGCACGAGGGTCAGCGACACCACCGCCGAGATCACGATGGTGGCGGCGAGCGTGATCGCGAATTCGTGGAACAGGCGCCCGACCACGTCGCCCATGAACAGGAGCGGGATCAGCACCGCGATGAGCGAGACCGTGAGCGAGATGATGGTGAAGCCGATCTCGCGGCTGCCCTTCAGGGCCGCCTCCATCGGCGAATCGCCCTCCTCCACGTGGCGGGCGATGTTCTCGATGACCACGATGGCATCGTCGACCACGAAGCCGGTTGCGATGGTAAGCGCCATCAGCGACAGGTTGTCGAGGGAGAAGCCGTAGAGGTCCATGATCGAGAGCGCGCCGATCAGCGAGAGCGGCACCGACAGGCTCGGGATCAGGGTCGCGGACAGGCTGCGCAGGAAGAGGAAGATCACCAGCACCACGAGGCCGATGGCCAGCGCCAGTTCCACCTGCACGTCGTGCACCGAGGCGCGGATGGTGGTGGTGCGGTCGGTGAGCGGCGTCACCGTGACGGCGGCGGGCAGCGTCCCCTGCAGCTGGGGCAGCAGCGCCTTGATCTTGTCCACCGTGGCGATGACGTTGGCGCCGGGCTGGCGCTGGATGTTGAGGATGACGGCGGGCGTCTCGTCCATCCAGGCGCCGAGCTTGGTGTTCTCCGGGCCGTTGACCACGTCGGCGACATCCGAGAGCCGCACCGCCGAGCCGTTCTTGTAGGCGATGATCGCCTGCTCGTAGGCCTTCGGGTCGCGGATCTGGTCGTTGGCGTTGATGGCGTAGGATTGGGTCGGCCCGTCGATCGTGCCCTTGGGCGTATTGACGTTGAGGTTGGTGATGGTGGTGCGCAGGTCGTCGATGTTGAGACCGTAGGCGGCCAGCGCCCGCGCATTGAAGCGCACGCGCACGGCGGGGCGCTGGCCGCCGCCCATGCTGACGAGGCCGACGCCGGAGACCTGGCTGATCTTCTGGGCGAGGCGCGTCTCGGCGAGATCGCGCACCTCGGTGAGCGGCATCGTCGTCGAGGTCAGGGCCAGCGTCAGGATCGGCGCGTCGGCCGGGTTGACCTTGGCGTAGACCGGCGGCGCCGGCAGGTCGGAGGGCAAGAGGTTGCCCGCCGCGTTGATCGCCGCCTGGACCTGCTGCTCGGCGATGTCGAGGCCGAGATCGAGGCTGAATTGCAGGGTGATGACCGAGGCGCCCGCCGAACTCTGCGAGGTCATCTGGTTGAGGTTGGCGAGCTGGCCGAACTGCCGCTCCAGGGGCGCCGTCACCGCCGAGGTCATCACCTCGGGGCTGGCGCCGGGATAGAACGTCTGGACCTGGATCGTCGGGTAATCCACCGACGGCAGGGCCGAGACCGGCAGATTCAGGTACGACACCATGCCGACCAGCAGGATCGCCAGCATGAACAGCGTGGTGGCGACGGGGCGCAGGATGAAGATGCGGGACGGGTTCATGGGGCGAGCCCTCCCCCCACTTGATCTCGGACCTGCCCATCCGTCGGCGTGAAGCGCCAGGTGCTCCCTCTCCTGGAAGGAGAGGGTTGGGGTGAGGTGTCGTCGATCTCCGGAAAGGTCACACACCTCACCCTGTCCCCCTCCTTCCAGGAGAGGGAACCCGCGCCAGCCGTGCGATCCGGCCAAGCCTTCGCCAGGAAACGGATCACTGTGACCTCAGGTGCGCCCATGGATGCGTCGAACAGCGCGCTAGTCATAGGCGACAAGGCGCTCATTGCGCCGCCGGCCGCTCTCTGCGGCGCTCGCGCTTCTGGGACGGGTTTTCGGGCGGTGTCCCGGCGGCGGGCGTCGATGTCGTGGCCGTGGCGTCCGTTGCGGGTGCCGCCGGCTGGCCGGGCGCCGCTTGGCCGGGCGCCGCTTGGCCGGGTGCGACTTGGCCGGTCACTGCGGGTTCACCGGGGGGCGGCGCCTGGCCCTTGCCGCCCTCGGTGACGCGGACCTTGGCGCCGTCGCGCAGGCGGTCGGTCCCGTCGACCACGACCCGGTCGCCGACCGCCAGCCCCTTGGTGACGGCGGTGCGGGCGCCCTCGGCCTCGCCCACGGTGATCGGGCGGACCACGACCTTGTCGTCGCCGTCGAGGAGGTAGACGTAGGCGCCCGGCGTGCCGCGCAGGATCGCGGCGGTGGGGATGATGGGCGTGTCCCGCACGATGTCCACGGTGAGCTTGGCGTTGACGAACTGGTTCGGGAACAGGCTCTCGTCCTTGTTCTCGAACAGCGCGCGCAGCTTCACCGTGCCGGTGGTGGTGTCGATCTGGTTGTCCACCGTGTCGAGGGTGCCGGTGGCGAGCACGTTGGCGTCGCCCCGGTCGTAGGCGCTGACGGTGAGCTTCGCGCCCGCGCGCAGGCGCCGCATCACCCGCGCCACGTCGTCCTCCGGCAGGGTGAACACCACCGAGATCGGATGCAGCTGCGTCACCACCACGATGTTGGTGGAGGCGGCGGTGACGTAATTGCCCTGGTCGATCTGGCGCAGGCCGACGCGGCCCTCCACGGGGGAGACGATGCGGGTATAGGCGATGTTGAGCTTCTGCTGGTCGACCTGGGCCTGGTCGATGGCGACCGTGCCCTCGTTCTGCTTCACCAGGGCCGCTTGCGTGTCCACGTTCTGCTTGGAGATCGAATCCTGCAGGCTGAGGCGCTGAAAGCGGGCGAGGTCGAGCTTGGAATTCTGCAGCAGGGCCTGATCGCGGGCGAGCTGGCCCTGGTACTGGGCGAGCTGGGCCTCGTAGATGCGTGGGTCGATCTGGGCGAGGAAATCGCCCTTTTTCACGGTCTGGCCCTCGCGAAAGCCGATCTCCATGAGGTAGCCGCTGATCTGCGACTGGATCGTCACGGTGGCGAGCGGCGTCACCGTGCCGAGGCCCGACAGCACCACCGGGATCTCGCCGGTCGTGACCGTGGCGACGCCCACCGCCTGGGCCATGTCGCCGGGACGGCCACGGGCGCCCTTGCCGCGGGCGGGCGCGCCGTCGGCGGCGGTCTCCGTCGCAGGTTTGGGCGCGAGATAGAACCGGTAGCCGGCCGCGCCGCCCCCCGCGAGGAGGAGGAGCAGGATGAGCCACGTCCCGGCACGGCTCCGCCGGCGCGTGGGCGCCGATATCTCAGGTCCGATTTCCCGGGCCGTCTCGGTCCGGATGGGCGATTGTTCGTTCATGCCTCGACAATCCGGCCGCTCGTTTCCGACCGGCACCACGCAGTGTGACCGAAATGGCGACGGGAGTCCCGACGGAACAGGGGGCGCGACCACCACGCAGCGGGGCGACGATCGAGGGCCACGCAGGAGGTCGCGCAAGGGGCCGCGGGGGTTTGCCGGTGGGCCTTGCCCGTCGATCGTTCGCTCAGCATCGCCGCCGGACATGCCGGACTATTGCGACGCCAGTGCGGCGCGGAGGTTTCCGGCCTGTTTCCGAGGTTCTTCCGGCGCCCCACGCTAAGCCGTCAGGGCAGCGGTTTCGACGGGTAAGCCTCGACCACCGCATGGTAGGCCGCGTCCGGCGGCGTCACCGGCATGGCGAGGCGTAATCCCACTCCCGCGAGAGCGATGAGAAGGGCGAGGGCGCAGCAGGCGCGGGTGCTCAACGGGGACGTCCTCGTGATCCGATACGAGGTCGCTACCCCGGAGGACCATCGAAGCACAAGCGGAACGCGAGAAAGCCGCCACGCCGAGGGGGCGTGACGACTGTCTTCTCGGGGAGGATCAGCTTCAGAAAAAGGACCGGAGCGGTACGTCGCCCAACAGAAACGAGGGGGCGGTGTTTCCGTTGAGCGGCGCCCGCTCCGGCCATGACCAGAACCTACGTTACGCCTGATGAATGTCAACAATCGTCAGGACCGATCCGGGGCTTGGGTCCAAGGAGCGTGCGACCGCGCACATTTCGGCGCGGGCGTTTCCCGCCCCGAAACGCCCGTGCTACCGATGGCGGGACACCCCCTACGCCCACGGGCGAAGCCTGATCGAAGTCCCGCCAGCCACGAGCGTTTTTGCGGATGAACCCTGTCTTCGCCGACCTCCCCAATACGGTGTTCGACGTGATGTCGGTGCTGGCGCGCGACCTCGGCGCGATCAATCTCGGCCAGGGCTTCCCCGACGATCCCGGCCCGGCCGACGTGCGCGAGAGGGCCGCCGACGCCCTGCGCGACGGCTACAATCAATACCCGCCGATGATGGGGATGCCGACCTTACGCCGCGCCATCGCCGCCCATTACGCTCGCCACCAGGGTCTCGCCCTCAATCCCGAGACCGAGGTGATGGTGACATCGGGCGCCACCGAGGCCCTGGCCGCGAGCCTGCTCGCTCTGGTCTCGCCCGGCGACGAGGTGGTGCTGTTCGAGCCGATGTACGACGCCTACCTGCCGATCGTCCGGCAGGCCGGCGGCATCCCGCGCTTCGTCACCCTGCGCCCCCCGCATTTCCGCCTCGACGAGGACGCGCTGGCGGAGGCCTTCTCCGAGCGTACCCGCGTCGTCGTGCTCAACAACCCGCTGAACCCCACCGCGACCATGTTCCGCGACGAGGACCTCGCCCTGCTGGCGCGGTTCTGCCCGCGGTTCGATGTCACCGCTGTCTGCGACGAGGTGTGGGAGCACGTGACCTTCGACGGGCGCCCCCACCGCCCGCTGATCGGGTTCGAGGGCATGCGGGAGCGGACCGTGAAGATCGGCTCGGCCGGCAAGATCTTCAGCCTGACCGGCTGGAAGGTCGGCTTCGTCATGGCGTCCCCGCCCCTGCTCAAGGTGGTCTCGAAGGCGCACCAGTTCCTCACCTTCACCACGCCGCCCAACCTCCAGGAGGCGGTGGCCTACGGCCTGGCCAAGGACGAGGCCTATTTCCTCGCCATGCGGGCGCGCTTCGCCCGCTCGCGCGACCGGCTGAGCGCCGGTCTCTCCGGGCTCGGCTTCTCGGTGCTGCCGTCGCAGGCGACCTACTTCCTCACCATCGACATCGGCGAGCTGGGGCCGCGCCTGGGGCATGCGGACGACGTCGCCTTCTGTCAGGCCCTGGTGCGCGAGCACGGCGTCGCCGCGATCCCGATCAGCGCCTTCTATGCGCGAGGGGCGGTGCGCAACCTCGTGCGGCTGTGCTTCGCCAAGCAGGACGCGACCCTCGACGCCGCCCTGGAGCGGCTCTCCGGCCTGATGCGGGGGCGGGCCGCGTGAGGCCGGGAGGTCTCGGAGTCGCGCCGCTTGCAGGAGCCACCGGGCAGGGCCACATCCTGCATCATGACCACGACGCGCATCCCCCGGAGCCCCGCCATGGCCTTCAACGACGCCGTCTTCTCCGCCCGAGAATTGCCCAACGGCAGCTTCGGCCGTCGCGATTCCACGGCGACGCCGTTCCGCGTCGAGCCCGACAGCCGGGAGGCGACGCTCCTGCGGCTGGAGCAGTTCGCGCATCTCATGGACACGGCGTTCGTGATCCCCGGCATCAACCGGCGGGTGGGGCTCGATGCCGTCATCGGCCTCGTTCCGATCATCGGCGATGCCGCGGGCATGCTGCTCGCCTCCTACATCGTCTACGAAGCGCGCCGCCTCGGGGCGCCGCGATGGCTGCTGGCCCGGATGGCCATGAACGTGGCCTTCGACGGGGTGATCGGTGCCGTGCCGCTGGCCGGCGACATCTTCGACGCGGCGTTCAAGGCCAATCGCCGCAACGTCCGGCTGCTGCGCCGCCACCTCGAGAAGACCGGCGGTCTTCGCCCCAACGAGATCGAGGGAACGGCCGTCCGTCTCGACGGCTGACGCACAATCCAATAGGGGCGGTCTCATGAACGAGATCGCCCGCCCCGCGGAAGCCGTCCCCGTCGCCGCCCCGCCTCCCCTCGCGCCGGTGGCGCGGGGGCTGTCGCCGCTGAACCGGCGGCGGCTCTCGAATTTCCGGCGCAACCGCCTCGGCTTCTGGTCCTTTACGATCTTCGTCGGGCTGTTCAGCTTGAGCCTGTTCGCCGAGTTCATCGCCAACGACCGGCCCCTGGT